>NZ_CP134227.1:3020161-3624193 GCF_031656915.1 Nocardioides marmorisolisilvae
GACGTCGTGGGCGGCGGGAACCAGATCGACCAGAACTATGACTACGGCGGGGTCGGATGGACCACGCCCTACGGCCTCGAGGACGGCCAGTGGCACCTGATCGACTGGGTCGACGACGGCGCCGGTCACGACACCGTCTACGTCGACGGTGACAGCCTCGGCACCAAGAGCGACGGCGGAACGAACACCAACCTCGCCGGCGACGATGGACTCAGGATCGGCAACGGCTTCGACACCCATGGGGCGGCCGAGGTGGACGAGGTGGCCATCTATCCGACGGCACTGTCCGAGGCTCGGGTGCGCGCGCACCTCGCCGCCAGCGTCCAGGGCCCGAACCCGCCGACCGGCCTCACCGCGGAGAGCGGCACGAACCTAGTGACGGCCTCCTGGACCACATCGGCGGTCGACGCAACCCATGCTGCCCCGCCGTCCTACCACGTGCGGGTGACCGACGACCACGGCAAGGTCGTCGCCGACACCACCCGCTCCCGCGGGGCCCTGTGCCAGGACGGCAGCTGCACGCTCGCGCTGGACACGATTCCCGCCGGTGAGTACGTCGTCTCCGTGGCCGGGCGCGACTCCCAGTGGCAGGGCCCGGCAACCTCGGCCGCGACCGGCACCGTCTCGGGTGCGACCGACGAGGACCGCTACGCCGCCTCGGTGCTCGCCGACGGTCCGAGCGTCTACTACAGGCTCGACGAGCAGTCCGGCGCCACCCGTGTGCAGGACATCTCCGGCAACGAGGTCGACGGGCACTACGCGTCCGCGGGGACGCTCGCCCAACCCGGTGCGCTCCCGAACGACGGGGACCAGGCGGTGCACGCCGACGGCTCGGGACCGGCGCTCACCGCGAACGACGCCGCGCTGCCGATGGCAAGGACCGCGCGCACGGTCGAGGGGTGGGTCCGGCTGCCCGAGGATGGCACCGGCAACGCCGTGATCGTCGACTACGGCACCTCTGCGGGCTCGGGCCAGACGGTCGAGATCGGCGTGGTCTCCCACGGCAACGTCATCAACCAGAACTGGGACTACGGCGGCCTCAACTGGTCCACGCCGTACAGTCTCGAGGACGGCCAGTGGCACCTGGTCGACTGGGTCGACGACGGCGCCGGGCACGACACGGTCTACCTCGACGGTGTCAGCCTCGGCACCAAGGCCGACACGGGCACGAACACGCAGCCTGCGGGGATACGCGGTCTGCGGATCGGCGACGGCTTCGACACCCACGGCCCCGCCGATCTCGACGAGGTGGCGATCTATCCCACGGCGCTGTCCGCCACGCGCGTCCGGGCACACCTGGCGGCGAGCGTCCAGGGTCCGAACGCGCCGACCGATCTCGACGTCCAGGGCGGCGTGAACCGGGTGTCCGCGTCGTGGACCGCGTCTGCCGTCGACCCGACCCACGTCGCGCCCACGTCGTACCGGATGGTCGTGCATGGCCCGGACGGCGTCGCCGCGGACACCACGAGGTCTGCCGGTGACCTGTGTGCGGGGTCCTCGTGCACGCTGACCGTGCGGTCGTTGGCTGCTGGCTCGTACACGGTCACGGTCGCCGGTCGCTACGACGATCGCCAGGGTCCGGGGACCAGCGGCGACGTGGACGTCACCGGCGCCGACGACTCCTCGGCCTACGCCCACGCCGTGTTGCGCGACGGGCCTTCGGTCTACTACCGGCTGGACGAGCCCGCGGGGAGCGCCGTCGCCCAGGACAGCGCGGGCGACGACGACGCGCGCTACCAGTCGCCGGCACAGCTGGGTGTGGCGGCTCCGGCGTCGTTCCAGGGCGACACGGCGGCGGCCACCGACGGCTCCGGGCCGATCGCCACCGCGTCCGACCTCGACCTCCCAGGGGGCAGCACGGCGCGGACCGTGGAGGGCTGGGTCCGGCTGCCTGATGGCGGCACCGGGAACGCCGTGATCGTCGACTACGGCACGTCCGACGGAGGGGGACGGACGGTCGAGCTCGACGTCGTCGCCGACGGCAACCAGATCGACCAGAACTGGGACTATGGCGGGGTCGGCTGGACGACCCCCTACAACCTCGAGGACGGTCAGTGGCACCTGGTCGACTGGGTCGACGACGGTGCCGGGTACGACACGGTCTACCTCGACGGTGTCAGCCTGGGCACGCAGGGCGACAGCGGGACCAACACCCAGCTGGCGGGTATCCGCGGTCTGCGGATCGGCGAGGGATTCGACACCCGCGGCCCCGCCGCTCTCGACGAGGTCGCCATCTACCCGACGGCGCTCTCCGGCGACCAGGTCGCACGCCACTACGCGGTCGGCACCCAGACGATCACGACCAGCCACGACCAGACGATCACGTTCACCGCGCCCACCGGCCTGGCGTACGGCGCGGCGAAGACCGCACTCGACGCGACCGCGTCCTCCGGACTTCCCGTGACCTATGCCAGCAACACGCCCGAGGTGTGCGACGTGGACACCGACGGGAACGTGCTGGTGCTCGCCGCCGGGCCGTGCTCGATCACCGCCTCCCAAGACGGTGACACCGACTACGACGCCGCGCCCTCGGTCACCCGGGCCTTCGACATCGCCCAGGCCCCGCTGACGATCACCGCCTCGGACGAGTCCATGACGGCCGGCGACACACCACCGACCCCGACGGCGTCGTACGACGGCTTCGTGAACGGTGACAGCGCCGACTCGCTCACCACGAAGCCGACCTGCGTCAGCGACCTGGACCAGGAGAAGACGTCGTGCTCGGGTGCAACCGACTCGAACTACGACATCGGTTACGTCGACGGCACCCTGACGGTCAACCCCGCGGCGAAGCAGGACCAGACGATCACGTTCCCCAACCCTCCCAACGTGATGTACGGCGGTGTGGAGGATCTCCACGCCACCGCATCGTCGAAGCTGTTGGTGAGCTACGCCTCCGATGACCACACGGTCTGCACGGTCGACGACCAGGGCCACCTGACCGCGACCGGTGCCGGGACCTGCGTCGTCACCGCCAGCCAGGCGGGCGATGCGGACTACAACGCCGCTCCCTCCGTGGAGCAGTCCGTCCACGTCGACCGGACGGCGCTCACGATCAGTGCATCGGACGCCACCATGACCGCAGGCGGACCGCTGCCGACGGTCACGCCGACGTACTCCGGGTTCGTCGCGCACGAGACGGCTGCCTCGCTCACCAAGCAGCCGACCTGCGTCGCGGTGCCGACGGAGAAGAAGACGCGATGCTCGGGAGCCGAGGATCCCAACTACGACATCGGCTACGTCGACGGCACGCTCACGATCAGGGCCAAGCAGGCGCAGACGATCACGATCCACAACCTCCCGACTCTGACCTACTCGCGGTCGCGGATCGCGGTGCAAGTCACCTCGACGTCAGGTCTGCGGCCGGCCCTGAGCGCCGGGCCGCTCGCACGGTGCAGCATCGGTGGATCGCACACGCTGCTGATCCACGGTGCCGGCCGCTGCAGGATCACCGCCACCCAGGCGGGCAACGACGACTACTCGGCTGCGACCAGGACCATGACCGTCACGATCCGGCGAGTGAGCCTGGAGGTCGATGCGCCCAACGAGCTCCTCGTCTCGGGCCTGTCCGCGACGCCGACCATCGCGCCGACGTACGACGGCTTCGTCCGTGGCGACGACGTCACCGCGCTCTCCCACCCCGCCCGCTGCAGCATCGTCCACGTGACGGTGCGCAAGCACCATCACAAGAAGCGCGCTCGGGTGACCCGTTGTCGGCACTTGAGGTCCGCCAACTACGTGGCGAAGTACGTCGACGGACACGTCGGCACCGCCAGTCTGGACTATGCGTTCTACAACGCCTCGCAGGTCTACTGGCAGTCCGGGAAACCGACTCGGCTCAACCTGCGCGTCGTCCACGCTCGGCACACCCCGCGCGCCAGGGTCGAGGTCGAGCCGAACGCGGGCAAGTCCTACGGCCTTCCGCCGGGAATGCACTATGTCAAGCGGCACCACTCGATCTCGCGGCTGGTCGGCAGCCCGACGAGTCCGGGCACCTATTTCGTGTGGCTGCGCGCGTACTCCTCGAAGAAGGCCTACCTGGCGGACCAGGTGATCAGGATCGACGTGTACTGACGGCAGCGGCCCGGGCGGTGAGGGTCCGCGCGTCAGCTCACTCGACGGGCTCGAGCAGGAAGACCGGGATCTCGCGGTCGGTCTTCTGCTGGTACTCGCCGTAGGTCGGCCAGGTGGCGACCGCGTGCTGCCACCACTCCGCCCGCTCGTCGCCGGCGAGCGCGCGGGCGCGGTAGGTGCGGCGGACCGGGCCGTCCTGCAGCTCGACCTCGGGGTGCGCGATGAAGTTGGCATACCACGACGGGTTGTCCGGCGCCCCGCCCTTGGAGGCGATCGCGACGTACTTGCCGTCCTTCTCGACCCGCATCACCGGGTTCTTGCGGAGCTTGCCGGACGTGGCGCCGACCGAGGTGATCACCACGATCGGGTCGCCGGTGCGGGGCAGGGTGTTCGCCTCGGTGCCGCCGGAGGCCTCGAAGGCTGCGACCTGGTCGCGCACCCACTGCTGTGAACTCGGGACGTACTCACCTGTCAGTGCCATACCGGGACAACCGTGTGACGGCGCCAGTCATTCCGCGGGTCAGCCCACCACGACCGGCGGCTGCTCGTCGTCGAGATGGGCGGGCACGTCCTCCTGCCTGCGTGGGAGCAGCAGCGCCGGGACCAGGGTGAGCAGGACCAGGGCCCAGGCGACCCAGTACGTGTGGGCGAAGGCCGCCGCCGCGTCGTGCAGGCCGCGCTGCACCAGGTCCGCGGGGAGGTGCAGCAGCTTGAAGTCCTGCGGCCGGGTGTTGGACAGGATCGCCGCGGAGGTCTCCCGGAGCCCGCCCGGGCTCTGCGGGCTCTGGGTATGCGGGATGACGGGCGAGTGGTTGAGGTGGTTGGTGAGCAGCACCGACATGAGCGCGACGCCCACCGAGCTGGAGATCTGCTGGGAGATGTTGAGCAGCGTGGACCCGCGCGCCACCTCGTGCTCGCGCAGCGTGCGCAGCGCAGCGGTGAACAGCGGCATCATCGTGGCGCCCATCCCCAGGCCCATCACGAAGAGCATCAGGACCAGTTGCCAGTACGGCGTGTGGTCGGTGACCTGGGTCAGTCCGAACATGCCGATCACGATGCCGAGCAGGCCGATCGGGGTGATCCGGCCGATCGGGATCCGGTCCACGAGCCGGCCGGCGATCGGCATGGTGAGCATCGCGCCGAGCCCCTGCGGTGCGACCAGGAGGCCCGCGTGCAGGGTGCTCTCGCCACGGATCTGCTGGAAGTACGTCGGCACCAGCAGCAGGCCCCCGAAGAACGCCGCCGCGAACATGAACATCGTGATCAGCGAGACCGCGAGCTCACGGTGGCTGAGCAGCCGCAGGTCGAGCAGCGGGTGCGCGGGACGGAACGAGTGCCGCACGAAGGTGGCGATCAGGACGACACCGGCCAGCATCGGGGCCCAGACCTGCGGTGCGCCGAAGTCACCGTGATGGGTGGGCAGCGAGGAGACGCCGAAGAGGAAGAGCGCCAGGCCCGGCGACATCAGCGCCATACCGAGGAAGTCGAAGGTCTCCGACGGCTCCGGGGTGTCGGGGACCAGCGCGATGGAGGCGTAGATGATCGCCGCGATGCCGAGTGGCACATTGATGAGGAAGATCCAGTGCCAGCTGGCGATCTGGATCAGCCAGCCGCCGAGGATGGGGCCACAGATCGGGCCGAGCAGCATCGGCACGCCCAGGATCGCCATCAGCCGACCCATCCGCTTGGGTCCGGCGGCGCGGGTCAGGATCGTCATGCCCAGCGGCATCAGCATCCCGCCGCCCAGGCCTTGCAGCACCCGGAAGCCGATCAGCACGTTGATGCTCCATGCGGTCGCGCACAAGGCCGAGCCGAGCGTGAACAGCGCGATCGCGGTGATGTAGAGGCGCTTGGTGCCGAACCGGTCCGCAGCCCAGCCGGTCAGCGGGATGACCGTGGCCAGCGACAGGGTGTACGCGGTGACCGTCCATGCGACGTGCGAGTAGGCGAGCTCCTGGTTGCCGTGGCCGAAGACTGACTGGAACGTCGGCAGCGCGACGTTGACGACCGTGATGTCGAGGATCGACATGATCGCGCCGAGCACCACCACACCGGCGACCTTGAGCACAGCGCCGTCGATGTTCTCCGGGTAGTCCGTCCGGGGGGTGGTCTGGGTTGCCATCGCAGGGGTCCTTCCGAGCCGCACAGGTGCGTGGTCGACCCTAGTCGCCGAGCATCCGCGGTGCCCAAGACTTTTGTCACGTCGGCACGGATACGCTCCGCCCCATGAGCGCGATTGACGGAGTGTCCGAGATCTTCGACCCCGCCGACTGGGACGCCGTACCCGGCTTCGACGATCTCACCGACCTGACCTACCACCGTGCCCGTGCGCACGGGACCGTGCGGATCGCCTTCGACCGGCCCGACGTGCTCAACGCGTTCCGCCCGCACACCGTCGACGAGCTGCTGCGCGTGCTCGAGCATGCGCGCACTTCCGCCGACGTCGGCTGCGTGCTGCTGACCGGCAACGGGCCGAGCGCGAAGAACGGCAAGTGGGCGTTCTGCTCCGGAGGCGACCAGCGGATCCGCGGGAGGGCGGGGTATCAGTACGAGGAGGCCGAAGGGGCGACGGCCGGCGACGGTCCCATCACAGTGGACCGGGCACGCCTGGGTCGCTTGCACATCCTCGAGTGCCAGCGGCTGATCCGGTTCATGCCCAAGGTCGTGGTCTGTGTGGTGCCCGGGTGGACCGCCGGCGGCGGCCACAGCCTGCACGTGGTCTGCGACCTGACCATCGCCTCGGCCGAGCACGCGCACTTCAAGCAGACCGACGCCGATGTCGGGTCGTTCGACGGCGGCTTCGGGTCGGCGTACCTCGCCCGCCAGGTCGGGCAGAAGTTCGCCCGCGAGATCTTCTTCCTCGGACAGGAGTACTCCGCCGAGGACGGTGTCCGGATGGGCACGGTCAACAAGGCGGTGCCGCACGCAGAGTTGGAGAAGGTGGGCCTCGAGTGGGGCCGGCTGATCAACGGCAAGTCCCCGACCGCGCAGCGGATGCTGAAGTACTCGTTCAACCTGATCGACGACGGCCTGGTCGGCCAGCAGCTCTTCGCCGGCGAGACCACCCGCCTGGCCTACATGACCGACGAGGCCCAGGAGGGCCGCGACCAGTTCCTCGAGAAGCGCGAGCCGGACTGGTCGCCGTACCCCTGGTACTACTGATTCGGTGCGTTTGCGCAGGTCAGAGGCCTGTTAGGGCCTCGTGCGTGGCAGATGCGTGGCAAGAATCGCGATCGATGGCACGGTCTGCCTGGACTTGTGCGGTTCAGCACGACTGTGTAGCGGATTTCTGGCGGGTGGTCGACTTCCTCTTGGAGCACGAGCCCGCTGTCGTTCATCAGGTCTACGGACACCGAACGGGTATCGGCGCCGGCCGTCGGAAGTGGTGGAGGCGCCAAGGCTAGGGGTGTCACAACACTACCGTTTTCGGTATAGTTGTGACATGGCCGCCGAAGCGAAGTATCGGGACATCGTGCGCGAGATCGCGCTCGATCAGTACGGCTACGTCACGACCAAGCAGGCGGTAGAGGCAGGGGTGCCGGCGGTCGAGCTTCCGAAGCTCGCCGCAAGAGGCGGCCTGGAGAACGTCGCCTACGGCCTGTACCGGCTGGCAGACGGACCCGCCGGGCCCTTCGTCCAGTTCGCCGAGGCGCTGATGCGTGCGGGCGATGGGTCGTACCTCCATGGCGACTCGGTGCTCGCGTTGTTCGAACTCGCCGACGTGAATCCGCGGCGGATCAGAGTCGCGGTCAGGAGGCGCACCCGGCCGAAGTTGCCGCCGTTCATCGAGCTGACGTTGGTCAAGGACGATGTCGTCACGACGCTGTACGAAGGTCTGAGGTCGCAGCGCGTCGCTGATGCGATCCTCGAATGCCGTGGGCGCATTGAGCGGAGCCGCCTATTGGGTGCGACCGAGGAAGCGCGGAAGGAGGGCTTGTTGACACGCAGGGAGTGGCAGCGAGTCAGGAAGGAACTGCGGTCGTGAACTACGACAGCAGGCCGACCAGTGTCCGGTCGATGGAGCAGCGCATCCGCAACCTCGAAGGCGGCGAGCAGCTCGCCATCCGGAGACGGGTCGGTATGGCGTTAGTCGTCGTTGGTCAGATGCTTCCCGAGGGCGCCATCAAGGGTGGCAGTGCGATGGCGCTGCGCTATGGCCGCGGGACGCGGTTCACCCAGGATCTTGATGTGGCCCGGGTCCAGCCGCTCGCCAAGTTCCGTAACGACTTCGAGGATTCCTTGGCCGCCGGCTGGGCCGGATTCACGGGACGGCTCGTCGAGAAGGCTGCGCCGCGTCCGACAGGCGTCCCTACGGCGTACGTCATGCAGCCGTTCGACGTGAAGCTCGACTACCGCGGTCAGCCGTGGTGCACGGTGAGGTTCGAGCTCGGGCACAACGAGATCGGTGACGCCGACGAGCCGGAATACCAACTCGCGGAGAGCCTCGTCCAGCTGTTCACCGAGATCGGGCTGGCAGCACCCAAGCCGGTGCGGGTGATGCGCGCGGACCATCAGGTCGCCCAGAAACTCCATGCTTTGTCCGAGTCGGGCAGCGACCGGGTGCGCGACCTCGTGGATCTTCAACTGCTTGATAAGGGCGAGGCTCTCGACAGGGCGCAGGTCAAGGCCACCTGCCTTCGGCTCTTCGAATACAGGCGTCGACAGGCATGGCCGCCAACAATCTCCGCAGGCTCCGGTTGGGCCACGTCGTACCAGGCTGCGGTTGAGGACGTTGATGTCATCGAAGACGTCGGCGCCGCTGTCGCCTGGGTCAACGGCTTCATTGGACAGATCGCCGATGCCTGACGGTCGGGATACGGCTGCTGACGTGGACGCAACCGAGAAGGAGTTCCTTCGGCTCGCTATGGCGTTGCCGCCGCGCGAGCGCTGGAACCTCGGCATGCGCCTCCTCGAGTCCCTGGAGGTCAAGGACGCGGGTTCGGGGCAAGCCATCGACGAGCCCAGTGCAGGCCGGCCGGAGTAGGTGCTGAAGACGGCGCGATGCGTGGCAAAAACGTGGCAGCAGAGTCGTCGGCGACCGTCCGCGATCAACGCCCGCCAACGCGTTTGCGCAGGTCAGCGGCACATTGCCGTCAATGACCACCGACAGCCACTGAGCGTGCCGCGCTTCCCCTGGTACTACTGATCTGGCGCAGTTGCGCAGGTCAGAGCGTTGCGGATACCGCCAGTCCGCACAGAGATGCACCTTCAGGATAGGGCTCGGGTGGGGACTTGCGGCAAGGCCCGGGTCGTGCGGCAGACTCGCGCGTCCAACCATGGAGGCGGAAAGGTATGGGGTGTCCACACCGCTCGACGAAGGCCCCTTCTTTCACGGCACGATCGCGGATCTGAGCGTGGGTGAGTTCCTCACGGCGGGCCACCCGTCGAACTACCGCTCCAAAGTCGTGATGAATCACATCTACTTCACCGCTCTGATCGACGGAGCTGGCCTCGCTGCGGAGATCGCTGCAGAACTGGCAAAGGATGACCCCACCCCGAGGGTGTACGCAGTCGAGCCGACCGGTGCGTTCGAGAACGACCCAAACGTGACCGACAAGAAGTTCCCCGGTAATCCGACTCGGTCGTATCGAAGTAGTTCCCCACTGCGGATCGTTGGCGAAATCACCGAGTGGACGCGACTGACACCCGCACAGCTGCAGACATGGCGGGAGCGACTTTCGGTGCTTCTCTCAAGCGAGCGTGGCGAGATCATCAACTAAGGGCGCGTGAAGCGAAGTTCGCAATGAACTGGCTGCCCAGGCGCTCCTCAGCATGTCGAGCGGGAACCCGGGAGTCTCGAGCCAGCCCGGTCAGCCGGCCGCGGCGGAGACCACTGAGGTGAGCAGACCCGGGAACGCGGCGTCCAGGTCCTCGGCGCGCAGTCGCTGGACGGTGTGACCGTCGACGACACGCGTCTCGATGACCCCGGCCTCGCGGAGCACCTTGAAGTGGTGGCTCGCGGTCGACTTGCTGATCCCGTCGTAGAGCAGCCGGCACGCGATCGGGACATCGGCACCGCTGAGTCGGCGTACGACCTCGAGCCGGACGGGGTCGGCGAGCGCCGCCAGCACCTCCTGCAGCGAACCGACCGGAGCGGTGGTGTCCGCTGTCACGGTTCCTCCCCTGGGAATAAGTTCGATGTACATCGAACTTGTGCGTATCGTCGGTGTTCGATCGATATCGAACTTAGCATGAGGAGCACACCATGAGCACGCTCACCGCCGGGACCCGAATCCGCGCCCCTCGAGTGCCCGCCTACCCCCTGGTGGTGATGCTGCTCGCGGTGGCGCTCGGCGTGTCCGGCGCGCCTGCGCCGCTCTACGGCATCTACGCCCGGGAGTGGCACCTCGCTCCGATCACCACCACGGTGGTCTTCGCGGTGTACGCCGTCGGCGCGCTCGCCGCGGTCCTCGTCGCGGGGGTGCTATCGGACCGGCTGGGACGCAAGCCACTGCTCCTCGGCGCGGTGCTCGCGATGGCGGCAGGGCTCGTCGTCTTCATGACCGCCCATGGGGTCGCGGCCCTGGTGGTGGCACGGGCGCTGCACGGCATCGCGGTCGGCACGGCCGTGGTCGTCGGTGGCGCTGCGCTGCTCGATCTTCGCCCCGAGCACGGCGCGCGCAGCGGGCAGCTCACCGGCATCACCTTCAACATCGGGATGGCGATCACGATCCTCGGCGCAGCCCTGCTGGCGCAGTACGTCCCCGACCCGCTGGTCACGCCGTACGCCGCCGTGGGGCTGGTCGTGCTCGTGATGCTGCTGGCGCTGCTCGGCCTGCCCGAGACGCACCAGAACCGTTCGACCGCTCCGGTGCGGATCGCGCGGCCCGCCGTGCCCGACCACATCCGCGCGGACTTCCGGTTCGCGGTGCTCGGGGTGATGGCGTCGTGGGCCGTGCTCGGTGTCTACCTCTCCCTCTTCCCGGCCTTCGCGGGGGTGTCGACCCACATCCACAGCCTCGTCTTCGGCGGGATCGTGGTCGCCGCGATGGCCGGAGCCGCCGCCGTCAGCCAGGCGGTCGGCGGCGGGTTGGTGCCTCGCCACGCCGCCGTCATCGGCGATCTCGGTACGGCGGCTGCGCTCCTCTTCGGGCTGGTCGCGCTGCACACCCACCACGCCACGGCGGTGCTACTCGCCGCAGTGCTGATGGGCCTGATGTTCGGCCTTGCCTTCGGTGGCTCGTTGCGGCACCTCGGCGGAGTCGTGCCGGCGGACCGGCGTGGCGAGGTGATGTCGGCGTACTACCTGCTCGCCTACGGCGCGATGGCGGTGCCGACGGTCCTCGCGGGTTGGGCGGCGACCACATGGGGCCTGGCGGCGGTGTTCCCGTGGTTCACCCTGGCCGTCGCGCTCGCGTGCGTGGCCGCCGGCCTGCTCGGCATGCTGGCACCCCGACGGGCCGTGTGACCTGACCCACTAGCCTGCACTGCGTGGCAGGCATGGTCGTGGTCCTTACCGGCGCCGGAATCTCTGCGGAGTCCGGGCTGGCCACCTTCCGCGGACCCGACGGACTGTGGGAGGGGCACCGGCCCGAGGACGTCGCGACCCCCGAGGCGTTCCTCTCCGCGCCGGAGCTGGTGCAGCGGTTCTACGACGACCGCCGCGCCGCGCTCGCGACCGTCGAGCCGAATGCCGCCCACCGCGCGCTCGCTCGCCTCGAGCACGCGCTCGGGGACGCCTTCCTGCTGGTGACCCAGAACATCGACGACCTGCACGAGCGCGCGGGGTCGCGGCGGGTGCTGCACATGCACGGCCGGCTCAAGGCGGCCCGCTGCACCGAGTGCGGAGAGTCGACCCACTGGGACGGGACCCTCGTCGACGAGCCGCCGTGTCCGTTCTGCTCCCAGCGCGCGCTGCGTCCCGACGTGGTCTGGTTCGGCGAGATCCCCTATGGGCTGAGCGAGATCGACGTGGCACTGCGGCGGGTCAGGGTCTTCGTCTCGATCGGTACGTCGGGCAACGTCTACCCGGCAGCGGGGTTCGCCTCGTTCGCCCGAGCCGTGGGCGCGCGGACGGTGGAGCTGAACCTCGAGCCGAGCCTCGGGATCGACGACTTCGTCGAACACCAGCACGGGCCTGCCACCCAGGTGGTGCCGGCGTGGGTCGACGGCTTCCTTGCGGAGCGCGAAGCCTAGCCTCGCCTTCGTTGCGCGCGCGCCCGCGCCGTGGATGAATTCCTTGTATGGAGAGTGCGGACGTGACCGACGAGCACGGCCTCGAATCCGGTGACATCGGCCCTCACGACGAGGAGCCGCACGACGTCGACCTGCGCAGCCGGCTGAACTGGCTGCGCGCCGCCGTACTCGGTGCCAACGACGGCATCGTCTCGGTGGCCGGTCTCGTGATGGGGGTCGCGGCCGCGACGTCGCACAGTCACACGATCCTCGTCGCCGGACTGGCCGGCCTCTTCGCCGGCGCGCTGAGCATGGCCGCCGGCGAGTACGTCTCGGTGAGCACCCAGCGGGACACCGAGCTGGCCCTGCTCGCCAAGGAGGCTGCCGAGCTCGCCGAGGATCCCGAGGAGGAGCTCGCCGAGCTGGCGTCCATCTATCAGGACAAAGGTCTCAGCGCGCGCCTCGCGCTCGAGGTCGCTCGGGAGCTGACCTCCCATGACCCCCTCGCCGCCCACGCTGACGCCGAGCTCGGCATCGATCCCGAGGACCTGACCAACCCCTGGCACGCGGCGTGGGCCTCCATGGTGGCGTTCACGGTGGGCGCGGTACTGCCGCTGCTGGTGATCACGCTGGCGCCGAGCGCCGTCCGGATCGCTGCGACCGCGGTCGCGGTGGTGCTGGCGCTCGTCCTGACCGGCTGGTTGTCCGCGTGGGCGGGTGATGCGCCGCGGCTCCGCGCCATCGTGCGCAACGTGGCCGGTGGAGCCCTCGCGATGGCCGTCACCTACCTGATCGGGTCCATCGTCGGAGGGTCCGCCGGCTCCGCCACGTGAGACGCGGGTCTCAATCTGCGGATGGGCGACCTCCGAGCCCGATAGGTTGCACGGGTGAGGATCGCAGTGGCAAAGGAGACCCGCGACGGCGAGAGCCGAGTCGCGATGGTCCCGGAACTGGTCGAGAAGCTGACCGGGCTGGGCTATGACGTGCTCGTCGAGCCCGGCGCCGGTGACGGTGCGGAGTTCTTCGACGACGACTATGAGGCGGTCGGCGCGACGGTCGCCGCCGACGCGGTCGCCACCGCGGACGTGGTCGTCTCTGTTGCGCCGCTGGACCCCGAGCGGGTGCGCGAGCTGCGCGAGGGGACCACGACCATCTCCTTCCTGCCGGTCAACCAGTCGCACGACCTGGTGGCCGACCTGCGGGATGGAGCGGTGACGTCGTTCGCAATGGAGCTGGTGCCCCGGATCTCGCGGGCGCAGTCCATGGATGCGCTGTCCTCGCAGGCCCTGGTCGCCGGCTACCGCTGCGCGATCGTCGCGGCCGGGATGCTGCGACGGTTCTTCCCGTTGAACATGACCGCGGCCGGCACCGTTCAGCCGGCCGAGGTCGTCGTTCTGGGCGCCGGCGTCGCCGGACTGCAGGCGATCGCGACGGCCAAGCGCCTCGGCGCGGTCGTCCGGGCCTACGACGTCCGCGCGGCCGCCGCCGAGGAGATCCGCTCGATGGGCGCGAAGTCGATCGACCTGGAGCTGGAGACCCTCGAGGGCTCCGGTGGCTATGCACGCGAGATGACCGAGGACCGGGCCGCCCGGCAGCGTGAGCTGCTGACGCCGTACATCGCAGCGGCCGACGCACTGATCACCACGGCCGCAGTGCCCGGACGCGAGGCGCCGATGCTGGTCACCCGTGAGATGGTCGAGCAGATGAAGCCCGGGTCGGTGGTGGTCGACCTCGCGGCCGAGAGCGGCGGCAACGTTGAGGGCTCGGCCCCCGGCGAGATCGTCCGGATCGGGCACGCACAGGTCTGGGGTGGCGCGAACGTGCCCGCCCAGATGCCGGTTCCCGCGTCGCGGCTCTACGCGCAGAACGTCGTCAACCTGGTCACCCTGATGACCGCCACGGGCGAGGACGTCGAGCCAGGCCAGTTCGCGCCGGACTTCGAGGACGAGATCGTCCAGGGTGCTTGCGTCACCCATGAGGGCCGGATCCTGCACAAGCCGACCCGTGAGGCGATCGACGGCCCGGACCCCGAGCCGGAGCCTGAGCCCGAACCCGAGCCAGCGCCGGTGGCCGAGGTGGGCGCGGCTGCCGCGGGTGCCGCAGTCACGTACGACGCCCCCGCCGACCCGGTCGAGCCCGCGCCGGCACCGATGCCGACCCTGATGAGTGATGACCCGGAGACGGCGCCGCTGGAGCCCAACGAGGAGCCGCAGAGCTACCTCGACGAGCCCGAGTTCGAGCCCGAGCAGGAATGGGCCGCGGAGACCGGCGCCGATGGTCCGGTCCCGCTCGCCGAGGAGGCCGACGAGGCGCCCGCCCCGCGGATGCCGCCCCCGCCACCGCCGCCGCATGCGGCTGCACCGCCGGCCGCCGAGGCAGTGCCCGAGCTCGAGAGCGAGCCCGAGCCTGCTCCGGTGGCCGCGCCTGAGGAAGAGCCGGAGGACGCGACCCCGGAGGTGGCGTCCGAGGCTGCGCCCGCCGAGGCACCTGCGACCGAGTCCGAGCCAGTCGCTGAGCCCGAGACAGTCGCTGTGCCCGAGGCCCAGCCTGAGGCTGAGCCCGAGGCTGAGGCCGATGCAGCGCCCGAGGCAGATGCAGCGCCTGTGACCGAGCCTCAGGAAACGGCCGGGGCTGAGGAGGCCGAGGGTGACGACTCGGAGTCCGAGCACACCGACCCGTCGCCGGACGCTCCCGCCGTACCGCAGCAACCGGACGACTCGGTGTCCGATCCCGCCCAGACCGAGCTCCAGCTCGACCTTCCCCTGAACCCGGAGGCCGACCAGTCATGACCCACCACCAGCCTGCCCGCCGTACCCACGAGGGGAGCACGCCGTGAGTGTCGCCGTCGTCTGGCTGACGATCTTCGTGCTCAGCGTGTTCGTCGGCATCGAGGTGATCTCGAAGGTGTCCTCGACGCTGCACACGCCGCTGATGTCCGGCGCCAACGCGATCCACGGCATCATCCTGCTCGGCGCGATCCTCGTCACCGGGAGCACCGACAACACCGCTGCGGTGATCGTCGGGGTGATCGCCATCGTGCTCGCCTCGGTGAACATGGTCGGCGGCTTCGTGGTCACCGACCGGATGCTGCAGATGTTCACCCAACGCAAGAAGCCGGCCGCGAAGCCTGCGTCGAACGACAGCGCGGCGGGCTCCAAGGGGGCGAGCGCCTGATGCTGCCCACCTGGGTCCAACTCGTCTACCTCGCCTGCGCGGTCTGCTTCATCCTTGCGCTCAAGGGTCTTTCCGGACCGAAGACCGCGCGCAACGGCAACCTGGTCGGCGCCGTCGCTGCTGTGGTGGCGGTGATCACCCCGTTCGTGGTGAAGAACCCCGCTACCGGTGAGCACCTGCACCACGTCCCGCTCATCGTCGCCGCGATCGTGGTCGGCACCATCGGCGGCGTCTATGGCGCCCAGAAGGTGCAGATGACGCAGATGCCGCAGATGGTGGCGCTGTTCAACGGCGTCGGCGGTGGCGCGGCAGCACTCGTCGCCCTGCTCGAGCTGCATGAGCACCTGGCCGCCCATGAGAGCGAGAACTGGTTCGTGTGGGCGGCGACGGCCTTCACGATCGTCGTCGGCGCGGTCTCGTTCGCCGGCTCCGCGGTCACCTTCGCGAAGCTGCAGGAGCTGATGACCTCGCGGCCGGTCACCTTCCCCGGCCTGCGCTATCTCTTCGCGATCACGCTGGCCGCCGCGGTGGTGCTGTCGGTGCGGCTGGTCATCGTCCAATCCATGTGGCTCGGCATCGTGCTCGGGCTGATCGGCCTGCTCTTCGGCCTGCTGCTGGTCCTGCCGGTCGGCGGTGCCGACGTACCCATCGTCATCTCACTGCTCAACGCGTTCACCGGTCTGACCGTGGCCGCGGGCGGCTACGTGCTGTCCAACACCGTGCTCCTCGTCGGCGGCACCCTGGTCGGCGCGTCCGGAACCTTCCTGACCCTGCTGATGGCCAACGCGATGGGCCGCTCGGTCACCAACATCCTGTTCGGGGCGCTCAAGGGCGGCTCGACGCTGGGTGGCGGCGAGGCCTCGGACCGGCCGGTGAAGTCGCTGCAGCCGGCCGACGCGGCGATCCTGCTCGGGTACGCCGAGCGGGTCATCATCGTCCCCGGCTACGGGCTCGCGGTCGCGCAGGCGCAGCACTCGCTGCGTGAGCTGGTCGACGTGCTCGGCGAGCGCGGCACCACGGTCGACTATGCGATCCACCCGGTCGCGGGCCGGATGCCCGGACACATGAACGTGCTGCTCGCCGAGGCCCAGGTGCCCTACGAGCAGCTCAAGGAGATGGACGACATCAACGGCGACTTCAAGGACGCCGACGTGGTGCTCGTCGTGGGTGCCAACGACGTGGTCAACCCGGCTGCGAAGACGACCCCGGGCGCCCCGATCTACGGCATGCCGATCCTGCACGCCGACGAGGCGAAGAACATCATCTTCATGAAGCGCTCCATGCGTCCCGGGTTCGCCGGCATCGAGAACGAGCTGCTCTTCGACGAGAAGACCCAGCTGCTCTTCGGCGACGCGAAGGACACGATGGGCAAGCTCCTCAACGCGGTCAAGGCGCTGTAGCGCGGCGGTACGACGTACGCCGGCGGCCGCTCCGTCATCGCGGCCTTCTCCGCGCGCGACGGGTTCACCCAGGAAGGTCCCTCTTCACACATCGACTCTCGTGTGGGAAGAGGGACTTTGGGTTCCTAACCTGGGAAAGGTCGGGCGTCACCACCACCCCTGGCGGCGGGCCCAGCGCAGCAGCTGGGCGCTCATCAAGAGCATCACCAGCAGCACCAGGGCGAGCTCGAGGTGCTGGTGGGGACCGAGGATGTTCATCCCGTAGATCGACGCGATCGCGGTGATCGGCAGGGTGACTGCGGCGATCACCGCGAGCCGCTCCATCGCCACGGTCATCTTGGTGTTGACCTTGGTCTGATAGAGGTCGATCACGCCGAACAGGAACTGGCTCTCGCCGTCGGCGAGGGAGCGCACCCGGTCGAGCTGGTCGGCGAGGTCGTCCACGAGCTCGCGGTCCGAGTCGGCCAGTCCTCGACCCAGGTGGTGCAGGCGGGCCACCACGTCATGGCACTGCGCGGCCATCGTGCGGGCGGTGGTCAGCTCGTGCCGGATCAGGAACAGCTGCTCGAGGAGCTGCTCGGGGTCGCGCAGCCGGGAGGTCATCACCTCCTGCTCGAGACCGGGCAGCTTCTCGGCGACGTCCCCGACCAGGGCGCGCTGCCGACGCGCGCCGGCGGAGCCGATCGCATAGGCCAGCCGCATCGGCGAGGTCGCATGCAGCCGGCCGTCGTCGATGCGCCGCGCCGCCAGCTCGGTCTCGGTCATGGCCTGGGCAGGGTCGACGACCGGGTTGATCGGACCGTGCACGGTGACAAGGAAGTCCGGGCCGATCAGCTGGTCGAGCTCGAGCAGGTGGACGTGACCGGCCGGGCCCAGCAGCGGCGTGTGCTGGACCAGGAAGAAGGCGTCGCCGTACCCGTGCACGGTGGGCACGTGGTTGCGTCGGAGGCACGCCTCGATCACCAGCGGGTGCGCACCGAAGCCGTCGCGCAGCAGCTCGGCGACGCCGTCCTCGGTTGCTGAGGCATCGACCCACACGAGTCCGTCCGTGCGTGCGCGCAGCGACGCGACCGCCTCGACCGGGTGCGCCGTCATGCCGTCCGGCGTGACGAAGCGGACCTCCATGGCCTCAGACTGGACTACTGGGCCAGCCCGTACAACCGGTCGCCGGCGTCGCCGAGACCGGGGACGATGTAGCCGCGCTCGTTGAGCCGCTCGTCCATGGCCGCGACCACGATCGTCACCGGTACGTCGAGTCCCGTCAGCCCGGCCTCCACGTTCGCCACGCCCTCGGGTGCGGCCAGCAGGCAGATCGCGGTGATGTGGTCGGCGCCGCGGTCGGTGAGGAAGCGGATCGCCGCGGCCAGGGTGCCGCCGGTGGCCAGCATCGGGTCGAGGACGTAGCACTGGCGTCCGGACAGGTCGGCCGGCAGTCGCTCGGCGTACGTCGAGGCCTCCAGCGTCTCCTCGTTGCGCACCATCCCGAGGAACCCGACCTCCGCGGTCGGCAGCAGCCGCATCATCCCCTCGAGCATGCCCAGGCCGGCCCGCAGGATCGGCACCACGAGAGGCCGGGGGCGCGACAGGGTGATCCCCTCGGTCCGCGCGACCGGGGTCTCCACCGTGGTGGTCTCGGTGCGCACGTCGCGGGTGGCCTCGTAGGCCAGCAGCGTGACCAGCTCGTCGGTGAGCCGGCGGAACTCGGGCGACGCCGTGCCGCTGTCGCGCAGGGTGGTGAGCTTGTGGGCCACCAGCGGGTGGTCGACGGCATGAACGCGCATACGCAGAACCGTAGGCCATCAGCTGCTCCCGGCCAGTGGTGCGGGCTGGCCGGGTCTGCCACCATCGATCCATGCCCGAGATCACGGATGCGGAGGCCGGCCAGGTCGACCTGGCGCTGGCGGCGTACCTCGAGGAGGGCGAGTGGTACGTCCAGGAGCTCGCCCCGGGTGCCGCGGACTCCGTGGAGACGATCGCGCGCGAGCTGCGTCGCTATCCGGGGGAGACCGGTGCGCTGGCGCTGGTCTCGGTCGACGAGGACTTCCTGCTGGTGGTCCGCTCGACGGGCGGGCAGGTGCGGGTGCTGCTCTCGGATGCGAGCGCCGCGACCGACTGGCCGCTGGCTCGCAGCGCGGTGGACCATCTGGGCCTGCACGTCGAGGACGACGACGAGGAGGTGCCCGCCGGGGACCTGGCGATCGTCGCGGACATGGGCATGCCCGCGGCCGACCTCGGCGCGCTGTTGGACGACCTGGACCTCTACCCCGACGAGATCCTCAGCGAGCTGGCCGCCCGGTTGGGCTTCGGGGACCGCTTCGACGAGCTCGCAGGGTTGGCCGAATGACCGCTGGGACGACCGCCGGCCGGTGGGAGGAGCCGATGCGGCTCGCCCTGGCCGAGGCCGCGCGCGCCCTGCCCGCCGGGGACGTGCCGATCGGAGCGGTGGTGCTCGGCCCGTCCGGAGAGGTCGTCGGGAGCGGGCACAACATCCGCGAGCGGGACGGCGACCCGACCGGCCACGCGGAGCTGGTCGCGCTCCGGGAGGCGGCCGCGGCACGGGGGGAGTGGCGACTGGCCGGGTGCACCCTCGTCGTGACGCTCGAGCCCTGCACCATGTGTGCCGGCGCCACCGTGCTGTCGCGCGTCGACCGGCTGGTCTTCGGTGCCTACGACGAGAAGGCGGGCGCGGTCGGGAGCCTCTGGGACGTCGTCCGCGATCGCCGGCTCAACCACCGCCCGGAGGTGGTCGCCGGGGTGCTCGCAGACGAGTCGACCACGCTGATCGAGGACTTCTTCGCCGGTCATCGGTAGCCCCCGGTCTACGGTGAGTGCCATGCGGGTCGCGCTGATGGTCACATGCGTCAACGACGCGATGTTCCCCGAGACCGGGAAGGCCGTAGTGACGCTGCTACGCCGTCTCGGCGTCGACGTGGAGTTCCCCGCCGGGCAGACCTGCTGCGGTCAGCCGATGGTGAACACGGGCTATCTCGACGAGGCGGTTCCGGCGGTGCGCGCCTTCACCGCGGCGTTCGCCGAGTACGACGCGATCGTGGCGCCGTCCGGCTCCTGCGCGGGCTCGGCCCGGCACCAGCACGCCCTCGTCGCGCGGCGATCGGGCGACCGGACCCTGGAGGAGGCGGTGGCGGGCACGTCGCCGAAGGTCCACGAGCTGAGCGAGTTCCTCGTCGACGTGCTCGGCGCGACCGACGTGGGCGCCTACTTCCCGCACCGGGTGACCTACCACCCGACCTGCCATTCGCTGCGGATGCTCGGGGTCGGCGATCGCCCGCGGCGGCTGCTGGAGCAGGTCCGTGGCCTGGAGCTGGTGGACCTGACCAGTGCCGACGAGTGCTGCGGCTTCGGCGGTACCTTCGCGATGAAGAACGCCGACACGTCGGTGGCGATGGGCTCGGACAAGGCCCGGCACGTCCGCGACACCGGGGCCGAGGTGCTGGTCGCCGGTGACAACTCCTGCCTGATGCACATCGGCGGGCTGCTCTCGCGACAGCGTTCGGGGGTGCGGGTCATGCATCTCGCCGAGGTCCTCGCGGGGACCGAGCGGTGAGCGCGACCTTCGTCGGGATGCCGGCCTTCCCCGACGCCGCCCGGGCCGCCCTGGCAGACACGCAGCTGCGCCACAACCTCGCCCACGCCACCCGCACGATCCGGGACAAGCGGGCCGGCGTCGTCGCCGAGGTGCCCGAGTGGGAGGAGCTGCGGTTGGCCGGCGCCGCCGTCAAGGACCGCGCGCTGCACGACCTGGAGGCCCAGCTGCTCCGCCTGGAGGAGACGCTGGTGGCCCACGGTGCGACCGTGCACTGGGCCCGGGACGCCGCGGAGGCGAACGCGGTGGTCGTCGACGTCGCCCGCGCCCACGGCGTGGACGAGGTCGTAAAGGTCAAGTCGATGGCCACCCAGGAGATCGGCCTCAACGAGGCCCTCGCCGAGGCCGGGGTGGCCGCCTGGGAGACCGATCTCGCCGAGCTGATCGTGCAGCTCGGCGACGACCTGCCCAGCCACATCCTGGTGCCCGCGATCCACCGCAACCGGGCAGAGATCCGCGAGATCTTCCTGCGCCGGATGGCGCAGGTCGGGCGACCTGCGCCGACCGACCTCACCGATGAGCCGGCGGTGCTGGCCGAGGCGGCCCGCGAGCACCTTCGGGAGAAGTTCCTGCGGGCCACGATGGCCGTCTCCGGCGCCAACTTCGCCGTCGCGGAGACGGGCACCCTGGTGGTGCTCGAGTCGGAGGGCAACGGTCGGATGTGCCTGACCCTGCCCGAGGTGCTGGTCAGCGTCGTCGGGATCGAGAAGGTGGTGCCCACCTGGGCCGAGCTCGACCCGTTGCTGCGGCTGCTGCCGCGCTCGTCGACCGGCGAGCGGATGAACCCCTACACCTCGACCTGGTCCGGGGTCTCCTCCGGCGACGGTCCTCAGGAGGTGCACGTCGTGCTCCTCGACAACGGGCGCACCCGCGCGCTGGCCGATGCGGTCGGCCGCCAGGCGCTCCGCTGCATCCGCTGCTCGGCCTGTCTGAACGTGTGCCCGGTCTACGAACGCGTCGGCGGCCACGCCTACGGGTCGGTGTACCCGGGGCCGATCGGCGCCATCCTGAACCCGTTGCTGCGCGGCACCGGAGACCCACAGACCGACTCGCTGCCGTTCGCCTCATCGCTGTGCGGCGCCTGCTTCGAGGCCTGCCCTGTCCGGATCGACATCCCCGAGGTGCTGGTGCACCTGCGGTCGCGGGTCGTCGACGGCCACCGGGGCGATCGGGTGCCCAAGCCGGAGGCGCTGGCGATGCGCGCGGCGTCGTACGTCTTCGGCGACCATCGTCGGCTCGCCGCGGTGGAGCGTACGTCGGGCCTGGCGGGCCGAGTCCTGCGCAAGCTGGGTCGAAAGACGCTGCCCGGCGGCCGTCCGGCCGTAGAGCATCTGCCCGGCCCCGCCGCAGCCTGGACCGGTGCCCGCGACCTGGCCACTCCGCCGGAAGAGTCGTTCCGGACCTGGTGGGACCGCACCGACGGGGGCCGGCGATGAGCGCGCGTGAGGAGATCCTGTCCCGGGTGCGCGCCGCGCTCGACGGCGTGCCGGCCGACCCGACCCCCGTCGTCGCGCCGCGAGGCCGGCCGCCCGAGGACGTGGTGGCGCTCTTCGCCGAGCGCGTGGCCGACTACCGCGCCGAGGTCATCCGGTGCACACCGGCCGACCTGGCGACGACCGTGCGCGCAGCCTTGCCCGACGGGACCGTGGTGGTGCCCGGCGGCCTGTCATTGGAGCTGCCGGGCGCCGTGGTCGACGGGGCGGCGGGCAGCTGGCTCTCGGCCGCCCGGCTCGACGACGTCGCGGCGGTCGTCACCGATGCCAGGGTCGGGATCGCCGAGACGGGGACGATCGTGCTCGACCACGGGCCGGGACAGGGTCGGCGGGTGATCTCGCTGATACCGGACGTGCACGTCTGCATCGTGCGGGCCGAGCAGGTGGTGCCGGACGTGCCCGACGCGATCGCACTGCTGGACCCCTCCCGTCCGCTCACCTGGATCAGTGGGCCGAGCGCCACCAGCGACATCGAGCTGGACCGGGTGGAGGGCGTGCACGGTCCACGGACGCTGCGCGTCGTACTCGTGGGGGCCTGAGGCGGCGATTTCGGCCGACCGGACCCGCTCCGGTAGCCTTCTGCGCGGTGGCGTGTCCGAGCGGCCTAAGGAGCACGCCTCGAAAGCGTGTGTGGGTGCAAGCCCACCGTGGGTTCAAATCCCACCGCCACCGCCATGTGGGGCGTTGACCCTTTCGGGTCATCGCCCCACATCTCGTGGTGCATCGCCGCTGCGTTCTCAGGCTCCCGCAACGTTGCGGAGCCGGTGGCGAAGTACCGTGCGGGAGTGACCTCGCCCCGTCGGCCCTGGCTGACCCGCAACCTCAAGATCGTCTCGGGTGTCTCGTTGTTGCAGGACGCGGCGAGCGAGTTGCTCTATCCACTGCTGCCGATCCTGCTGACCAGTGTGCTCGGCGCACCGGCGGCCGTCGTCGGCATCGTCGAGGGGGTCGCCGAGGGCGTCGCGGCGGTGACCAAGATCGTCGCCGGGAGGCTGGCGGACCGGTTCCCGAAGGTGCCCATCGTGGCCAGCGGCTACGGGCTGGCGGCCGTCGGCAAGGTGCTCGTGGCGGCGGCCGGGATCTGGCCGGTCGTGCTCGTCGGTCGCTGCGTGGACCGGCTCGGCAAGGGGATCCGGGGTGCACCGCGGGACGCGTTGCTCGTCGACGGCATCCCGGTCGACGCCCGCGGGCGGGCGTTCGGGTTCCATCGCGCCGCGGACACCGCGGGCGCCGTGATCGGCCCGCTGATCGCGCTCGGCAGCTACGAACTGCTGCACCACCACCTGCGCCCGCTGCTCTGGGTCGCGGTGGTGCCGGCGGTCTGCTCGGTGCTGCTGGTCTTCCTGCTGCACGAGCCCAGCCGACCGGCGGCCCCCCGGCCGACCGCGCCGAGGATCGACGTGAAGCAGGCCGAGCGGCTGCCGGCGCCGTACTGGAGGGTGGTTGTGGTCATCGCGCTCTTCGGCCTGGTGAACTTCCCCGACGCGCTGGTGCTTCTGCGGCTGCACGAGATCGGCTTCTCGGTCGTCGGCGTGATCCTCGCCTACGTGCTCTACAACGTGGTCTACAGCGCGTTGAGCTACCCCGCGGGCGTCGTGGCGGACCGGCTCAGTCCGCAGACGGTCGTCGGCGTGGGCCTGGTCGTCTTCGCCGTCGTGTACGCCGGCCTCGGGGCCAGCCGGAACCACCTCGCGGCCTGGCTGCTGCTGGCCGGGTACGGCGCCTACACGGGCCTGACCGACGGTGCCGGCAAGGCATGGGTCTCCTCGCTGCTGCCCCGGCACGCCCAGGGCACCGGGCAGGGGCTGTTCCAGGGGATCTCCGGTGCTGCGGTGCTGGTAGCCGGCGTCTGGGCCGGCTTGGCCTGGGGGGCGGACGGCCGGATCCCGCTGCTGGTCTCGGGGTGCATCGCCGCTGTGGTGGCGGTCGCGCTGCTCGCCCTGCCGCGCCGACTCTTCTCCGTGCCGGCCGTGGACGCCGCCGCGGTGCCGGCCGCCGGTTCGTAGACTCCGGCCCATGACCTGGTTCAGCTCCCCTGCGGAGGCCGCTGAGCGGCTCGCCGCCGTCGGCTACCTGCCCGACCTGGCGACCGGCACGACGACCTACCTCGCGGGCGTGCTGGAGAAGCCGCTGCTCGTCGAGGGGCCGGCCGGGGTCGGCAAGACCGAGCTCGCCAAGGCGATCTCGCTGGCGACCGGCGCCGAGCTGGTGCGGCTGCAGTGTTACGAGGGCCTCGACGAGGCACGTGCCCTCTACGAGTGGAACTACAAGAAGCAGCTGCTCTACATCCAGGCCGGGGCGGCCAGCGTGGGTGAGGCGGCACCCCAGGAGGATCGCGGCACCAGCATCTTCAGCGAGGAGTTCCTGCTCACCAGACCGCTGCTGACCGCGATCCGCCGCGAGGAGCCGACGGTGCTGCTGATCGATGAGGTCGACAAGACCGACGTCGAGGTGGAGGGCCTGCTGCTGGAGGTGCTCAGCGACTTCCAGGTCACCATCCCGGAGCTGGGCACGGTCACAGCCTTGCGTCGGCCGCTCGTCGTCCTCACCTCCAACGCGACCCGGGAGCTGTCGGAGGCGGTCAAGCGGCGCTGCCTCTACCTGCACATCGACTACCCCGACGCCGGGCGGGAGAAGCAGATCGTGCTCGAGCAGGTCGCCGGCGTGGAGGACGGCCTCGCCGGTCAGATCGTGGAGACCGTGCACAGGCTGCGCGGGCTGGAGTTGAAGAAGCAGCCGTCCATCGCCGAAACGATCGACTGGGCGCGCACCCTGGTCGCGCTCGGCATCGGCACCCTCGACGCCGGGGTGATCGATCGGACGCTGGGGGTGCTGCTCAAGCACGTCAGCGACCATCACAAGGCGATCCGCGAGCTGCGTCTCGACAAGCTCGACGACCGGACCAAGCTCGACGACCGGACCGGGCTCGGCCCGACGCGATGACCCTGCTCGACCGGCACCTCGAGTTCGTGGCGGCGCTGCGCGAGGCCGGGCTGCCGGTCTCGCTGGCCGAAGGGCTCGACGGCGTCCGCGCCGTCACCGCACTCGACCTCGCGGACCGTGAGGCGCTGCGCGCCGGGTACGCCGCCACCCTGGTCAAGCGACAGGTCCACCGCTCCCAGTTCGACCGGATCTTCGACCTCTTCTTCCCTGCGGTGGTGGGGACGCCCACCCGGGCGCGCGAGGAGACGGACGGCGACGACGCGCTCGACGGACCGGAGGAGCTGGCCGGGTTCCGCGAGCAACTGGCCGAGGCCCTGGCCAGTAGCGCCGAGGAGTCGTTGACGATGCTGGCCCGAGAAGGGGTGCAGCGGTTCGGCCTGATCCGCGGTCGCGGGCCGGGCGAGCAGCGCTGGTCGTCGTACAACGTGATGAACAGGGTGGCCCCCGGCGAACTGGTTGAGCGGCTGTTGCGTGGGCTGCACGCCGCCGACGACCCGTCGCGGAGGCGGGAGATCCAGCGTCGCTCCGACCGGTTCGGCCAGCTGGTCGAGGCGGAGGTGAGCCGACGCGCGGCCGAGGTGCGCGGGGCCGACTACGTCGCGCGCAACACGGTGCGCAGGAGCATCGACCGCATCGACTTCACCGCCGCCCGCAGGTCCGACCTGGAGGAGATGCGCCGCGAGATCTACCCGTTGGCCCGTCGGCTGGCGACCCGGATGAGCAAGCAGAAGCACGACCGTCGCGGCACTCGCCTGGACTTCCGCCGGACCGTGCGGGCGAGCATGCAGTCCGGTGGGGTTCCGCTCGAGACCCGCCACCTCCCGCGCCGCCCGGGCCGCACCGACCTGGTGGTGCTCTGCGACGTGTCCGGCTCGGTCGCGAACTTCGCCGGCTTCACGCTGATGCTCGTCTTCGCACTCCGCGAGCAGTTCCACCGGGTCCGGGCGTTCACCTTCGTCGACGAGATCCACGAGGTCACCGACCGGTTCACCGTCGGGGCCGATCCCGCCGACACGCTCGCCGAGCTCGCGGCCAGCGCCGAACACGCCACCTTGTGGGGACGGACGGCGTATGGCCGCGCGTTCAGCCGCTTCCACGAGCTGTACGGCGATGCGCTGACCCCGCGCACCAACCTGCTCGTGCTCGGCGACGCCCGCAGCAACTACTCCGACCTGGCACTGCCGGTGCTGCGCCAGATGGCGTACGACGCCCGGCACAGCTGGTGGCTGAACCCGGAGCACCGCCGGCACTGGGACACCGGCGACTCGGCCGCCCGCGAGTACGCCGCGATCGTGCCGATGGTCGAGTGCCGCAACCTCACCCAGCTCGGAGAGTTCATCCACGCCCTGGCGTGACCCTGTGCTCGGCATCAGTCAGATGCCGGTGCAGGGCGAGGTCGTGCGCCGGGTGTTCGCGTCGGCCCCCGGCGGTGGCGAGCCGGGCGCTGCTCTCCTGGTAGGAGCGCCTGATCAGCTCACCGGCGCGGCTGAAGTCGAGCGGCGGCACGTCCAGTGGGCACGGTGGTGGCAGGACCACGAGGTCGACGCGGTCGGCGTACAGCGCGATGTCGGCGACCAGACGCTGCTGGGTCAGCAGGTTGAGCGCATGGGTGACCGCGGAGATCGGGGAGCGGGGGGCAGCCCGCAGTGCGCACGCGTAGCCGGCAGGAAGCACGTAGACCCGGTCGGCGCCCGCGTCCACCGCCGCCGAGACGGCGGTGTTGTCGGCGAGGCCGCCGTCGACGAGGGTCCGGCCCTCGCGCTCGACCGGGGTGAAGACGCCCGGGATGGCGCAGCTGGCCAGGATCGCGCTCGTCGCGTCGCCGGTGCGGAGCACCACCTCGCCGCCGGACAGGAAGTCGCTGGCGACCACGGCGAGCGGGATCGGCGCGTCGGTGAGGTCGTCGATGCCCAGGTTGGCGCGCAGCAGGGACCGCAGGCCGCGGTCCGAGCACAGCGCGCTGCCGTTGCCGGTGAGCGCGAGCAGGGCCCGGCGCGGGTCGAGCGGGAAGAGGGTGCGTGCGCGGAGACCGGACCAGAGATCCGCAAGCCGGTCCACGGCCGCACGGTCGCTGCCGTGCGTCGCGACGAAGGCCGCGTTCAGCGCCCCGGCGGAGGTGCCGACGAGCAGGTCCGGGGTGACCTGTCGATCGGCCAGGGCCTGCAGCATGCCGACCTGAAGGGCGCCGAGGCTGCATCCGCCCGAGAACACGAAGGCGGTGGTCATCCTCGGCGCCGGTCTCTCAGCGCCGCAGGTTCGGCAGGGTGGGCATGCCCGACGTGTAGCCGAAGGCCAGCCGGGTGAGGGTCAGCGCCGCGAACATCAGGCCGAAGTCGCGCAGCGCGACGTCGCCGTACCCGCCGACCATGAGCAGGTTGACGATGATGCCGGCCAGCCACAGCGCGACCACGGGCGCGCCGACCCGGGGGATCAGCAGCACGATGATGCCGGCGAGGATCTCGACGACGCCCACCATGTGCATGGCATCGGCCGCGCTGCCCGGGATCAGGTCGTTGAACTGCGGGGCCAGGTAGCGGGCCCAGTGGTCGGTCAGCACGGTGGCGAACTTGTCGATACCGAAGAGGACCGGCAGCAGCGCGAAGCCCAGACGGAGCGCCCAGAACGCCTGGTAGCCCGGGTCTCGTCGCAGGTCGGCGGTGCCGACCTGGGCTCGGGGACGGGTGGAGCCAGCGTTGCTGGCAGGAATGGTGGTCATGGCGACTCCTTCTAACGGTGGGGTAGTTCTAATTTAGAAGCCGTTGCGGTTTTCGTCAACAAATTTCTCCGATAGAAATGCGCCCACCCTCGGGGATATCGGCCGCGGCCGCGGACACCACCCGGTAAAGTTTCCTTCCTTGTATTCAGCGCTTCCGCCCGTCAACTTCCGCCTTCGAGGACACCCTTCGTGAACGATGCCGTTGCTGCCCGCGAGATCGCCGTGGAGCAGGAGTTCGTCGATACCGTCTACCGGCAGCTCGCCGCCTCCACCGAGTCTGCGTCCGCGCTGGCCCGCGAGGGCCTCGAGCGGGGACGGCTCGGGCACGAGGGCGGCCTCGTCGAGCGTGATGCGATGGTCTTCCAGGCGGCCCGCCGGGTCGCCACCCTCGACGCGGCACACGAGGGCCTGGTCTTCGGCCGACTCGACCTGCGCCCCGAGATCGACGCCGAGCCGAGGTACGTCGGCCGCATCGGGCTGCGCGACCAGAACCACGACGTCCTGCTGATCGACTGGCGCGCGCCGGCAGCCGCGGTGTTCTACCAGGCGACCCACGCCGACCCGCACGGCGTGGTGCGGCGCAGGATCCTGCGCAGCCATGGGGTCACCGTGATCGGTGTGGAGGACGACCTGCTCGACCCGGAAGCCGACGCCGCGGCCGAGTCCTCGCTTCCCATCATCGGCGAGGGCGCCCTGATGGCCCAGCTGTCCCGCGCGCGGGACCGCTCGATGCACTCGATCGTGGCCACCATCCAGGCGGAGCAGGACCGCGCGATCCGGGCACCGCAGAAGGGTGTGGTGTTGATCTCCGGCGGCCCCGGCACCGGCAAGACCGTCGTCGCGCTGCACCGCGCCGCGTACCTCCTCTACGCCGACCGGCGTCGCTACGAGCGCGGCGGCGTGCTGGTCGTCGGCCCCTCCGGCGTGTTCATGCGCTACATCGAGCGAGTGCTCCCCTCGCTGGGCGAGACCGCGGTGGCGCTGCGCTCGCTCGGAGAGGTCGTCGACGGGGTCCGGGCGACCCGACGCGACGAGCCGGCGGTGGCCGAGGTGAAGGGCTCCGCCGCGATGGCCGAGCTGCTGCGGCGCACCGTCCGCCAGGCGGTGCCCGGCGCACCGCACGAGTTCACCATGTTCTACCGCGACTCCCGCATCGTGCTCGGGGACCGGGAGCTGAGTGCGGTACGCCGGCAGCTGCTGTCGATGGGCCGACGGAACCGCGCGACGGGCAAGGTCGCCTCGACGCTGATCGACCGGATGTGGCTGCAGGTCCGCTCCGAGCGTGGCCGCGAGCGGACCAAGGAGGAGTTCGCCGACGACGTCCGCACCGACGACGCGTTCCTCGAGTTCGCGGCCGCCTGGTGGCCGGTGCTGGACGCCTCCAGCGTGCTCGGCTGGCTGCGCGACCACGACCTCCTTGCCCGCGTCGCCGACGGTGTGCTGGACGACGAGTCGGTCCGGTTGCTCGCCAAGTCGTGGGGCGAGGACCTGTCCATCGACGACGTGCCGCTGGTCGATGAGCTGCGCTACCTGCTCGGCGACCCCCCGCTGGCCGGTTCCGAGGACGCCGATCCGCTCGGCCTGGCTGACGCCGCCCTGCAGGAGGTGACCACCGCCGCCGACCGCGAGTACGCCGGGCCGCGGGGCTGGACACCGCCCACCCACCGCGTCGAGGACGACGGGTTCGCGCACGTGCTGGTCGACGAGGCCCAGGACCTCACCCCGATGCAATGGCGGATGGTCGGCCGCCGTGGCCGCGCCGCGACCTGGACGGTCGTCGGCGATCCGGCGCAGTCCTCGTGGCCCGTCCCCGCGGAGGCGGCTCGCGCCCGGGCCGAGGCGCTGCGCTCGCCGGCCGGCGGTGAGAAGCCGACGCATGCCTTCCATCTGTCGAAGAACTATCGGAACTCCTCGGAGATCTACGACTTCGCGGCGGACTACGCCGAGCGGGTGGGCCTGGACGCCGATCTGCCCGAGGCGGTCCGCTCGACCGGGGTCGCGCCGGAGCAGCGGATCGTCGGCGACCGGCTCGAGGCCGATCTCCAGGACGTCCTTGGCGAGATGGCCGGCGCCGTCGAGGGGACCATCGGGATTGTCGTGCCGGTGGCGCGGCTGGGCGAGGTGCGCCGCTGGGTGGCGGGGTCGCGGTTCGCGGACCAGGCCACCGGTCCAGATGCCCGGATCGTGGTGCTCGCCGGCCTGGACACCAAGGGCCTCGAGTTCGACGGCATCGTGGTGGTCGAGCCGCAGGAGATCGAGGACGAGTCGCCCACCGGCCGCTCCACGCTGTACGTAGTACTCACCCGGGCGACCCAGCGGCTGGTCACGCTCGCGCACTCCTGAACCGCCGGAGGCGGTCGGCGCCATGGTGCAATCCGCCTACTTGGAAGTAACCTCCGGAGGTGGCGCCGCAAAGGACGCACGGCCGTTGCCGCGCACGCACTACACGAGGATCGTGATCCCGCTCTACTACGAAGGCCACGCCTACCGGAAGGGCACCCGAATCCGGGTGACGATCTCGGCGCCCAACGGCACCCAACCGGTCTGGTCGACCACCAAGCCACGGCCGTCGACCGGCACCGCGAAGGTGTGGGTGTCCTCCTCGCCCCGGCACCGGTCGCGCCTGGTGCTGCCCGTCGTGCCGGGTCTGAGCATCCCCTCGGCCCAGCCGCCGTGCCCGAGCCTGCGTGACGAGCCGTGCCGCAGCTTCGTCCCACTGGTCAATCGGTCGGTGGCGGCACGCTAGCGAGGTTGTAGCGTGCGGCCATGCCGAGCCATCCCCTGAGCGCCACCGACGCTCTCGAGGCTCTGCTCGGTCACGAGGCCTGGGCGGTCATCCGACTGCGCGACAGCGAGACGGTCACGCTCGTCGCCGGCAGCCTGGAACCGGCCGACCGACTCGCGGACATCCCGCTGGAGACCGGTGCACCGGCGGAGGGTCGCCGATTCGACCGGCTGGTGGCGGTGCCGTTCCGGCAGGTCGCCGAACGCGGGTTCGAGGTGCATGACGACGGCACCCCGCTGGCCGTCGTACGCATCGAGAGCGAGCAGGAGGTGCCGCTCGAGGAGCTCGTCGCGGCGCTGCCCGAGGACGCCGTCGAAGCCGATCCGGGGGGTGGCTTCGAGACCGATGACGACGAGTACGCCGGTGTCGTCGAGCGGATCATCCGCGACGAGATCGGCAACGGCGAGGGCGCCAACCTGGTGATCGGCCGCCGCTACCGGGCCCGGCTGCGCGACTGGGACGCCGACTCGGCTCCGCGCAAGGCACTGAGCGTGCTGCGCCGGCTGCTCGAGCAGGAGCGCGGCGCCTACTGGACCTACTGCCTCTGGACGGGGGACCGGTTCCTGATCGGTGCCTCGCCCGAGCGGCACGTCAGCGTGCACGGCGGCGACGTGCGGATGAACCCGATCTCCGGAACCTTCCGGCTGCGCGGGCTCGCGGAGCTCTCCGAGGACGAGCGCAAGGCACGGCTGCTGGAGTTCCTCGCCGACGAGAAGGAGATCTACGAGCTCTTCATGGTCGTCGACGAGGAGCTCAAGATGATGTGCGACGTCTGCCACGAGGGTGGGCAGGTGCTCGGGCCGTTCCTCAAGCCGATGACCCATCTGGTGCACACCGAGTACCTGCTGGCCGGCCGCACCCGTGCCGACGTACGCGACGTGCTGCGCGACACCATGTTCGCTGCCACGGTCACCGGTGCTCCGGTGGAGAACGCCTGCCGGTTGATCCGGCAGTACGAGTCCGAGGGTCGTGGCTACTACGCCGGTGCGCTGGCGCTGCTCGGCCGCGACGGCGACGGGGCGCCGACCGCGGACAGCCCGATCGTGATCCGGACCGCGGACGTGAGCCCGGACGGCCGGCTCACCGTCACCGCGGGCGCCACCCTGGTCCGCGACTCCGATCCGGCGCACGAGGTGGCCGAGACGCATGCCAAGGCGGGCGGGATCCTGAGCGCGTTCGGGCTGGTGCCCCGGGCCGCCGGGTCGCCGGCCGACGTCGCGTCGCTGACCACCGACGAGGACGTGCTGATCGCGCTGAACTCCCGCAACCAGCGGCTGGCCAAGTTCTGGCTCACCGACCAGTCCGGCGCGGCGCCGGCGCCGGTGCTGACCGGGAAGCGGGTGGCGATCCTGCACGGCGAGGACGACTTCGTGAACATGCTCGCGCACGTCTTCGGCGTCCTCGGTCTGAGTCCGACCGTGATCCGGCACGAGGCCTACGAGAGCGGCGCGTTCGACGGCTACGACCTCGTCGTGGTGGGGCCGGGACCGGGTGACCCCCGCGACGACGACAGCCCGAAGATCGCGGCCTTCCGGCGGGCGGTCGACGACCTGCTCGCCGCGGGCACCCCGTTCCTCGCGGTCTGCCTGGGTCATCAGGTGCTCTGCAGCCGACTGGGGATCGAGCTTGCCTACAAGGACATCGTGTTCCAGGGCACCCAGTCCACGGTCGCGATCGACGGCCGTCCGGAGACGGTCGGGTTCTACAACACCTTCGTGGGCCGGGCTGGTGGGGCTCTGCCCCAGGGGGTCCGGGTCGAGGCGGACGACGCCGGCGACGTGCACCTGCTGGCCGGGCCGCACTTCCGCGGCGTGCAGTTCCACGCCGAGTCCATCCTCACCGAGAACGGCTTCGCGATCCTGCGTGGACTGCTCGTCGACCTGCTGGGATGACCCGCGTCCTGGTCGTGGACCATCACGACTCCTACACGTGGAACCTGGTGCACCTGATCGCCTCCGTCACCGGTCACCTGCCCGACGTCGCCGAGCACGACGAGCCGTTCGACCTCGCGGACTGCAGCCACGTCGTGCTCTCGCCCGGCCCGGGTCACCCCGCGAACCCCGGCGACTTCGCCCTGGGTCACGCGATCTTCGCCTCCGGGCTGCCGGTGCTGGGCGTCTGCTTGGGCATGCAGGCGCTGGTCACGGCGTACGGCGGGCACGTCGGGCCGGTCGACCCGGCCCACGGCGAGGTGGCCCGGATCGAGCACGACGGGGTGGGCCTGTTCGACGGCATCCCGCAGCACTTCGCCGCGGTCCGCTACCACTCCCTTGCGGCGCTGGGGGTGCCTGCCGAGCTGGAGGTGACCGCGACCGCCGACGGCGTGGTGATGGGGGTGCGGCACCGATCGCTGCCGCTGGTCGGCGTCCAGTTCCACCCCGAGTCGGTGCTGTCCGAGCACGGCGCTCGCCTCGTGGCCAACTTCCTGCGATGAACGAGCGCGCCTTCACGCTCGGCTTCGGCCCGGACGGACCGGTCCGCGGCTCCCTCGATCCCGACGACCTCTCCCTCTCCTACGACGCCGCCCGCGGCGAGGTGCGTGGCCATCCCGGCGGCGGTCTGCTCGGCGACGACGTGTTCGCGGTTCTCGAGGGCCTTCTCGACGGCGACCCGAGCACGCTGTGGGTGGGCTGGCTCGGCTACGCCTGTCGCCCCGACCTGCCGGCGTGCCCCGCCCGGGGGACACCGGACGCGGTCTGGATGCGGGCCCGCCGGACACAGCGGGCCGCTCCGGTTCCGGCCGCGACGCCGCCGAGCGGGACCCCGCCCGCCGAGGGGGGCACCGCGCCCGACTGGTACCGACGGGCGTTCGCCGAGGTGCAGCGCCAGCTTCGTGCCGGCAACAGCTACGAGGTCAACCTCACCCATCGGGTCGCGGTGGAGTCCGATCGCGACCCGGACACGGCGTACGCGCGCCTGGTCGCGCTCAACCCGGCGCCGTACGCCGGGCACCTGCGGCACCTCGGCACGCACCTGCTCGGCAGCTCGCCGGAGCGGTTCGCGACGATCACCGGGCGTCGCGTCGTCACCAGCCCGATCAAGGGCACCACCCCGCGGGGCGGCACGGCTGTGGAGGACGCCCGGCAGCGCGAGCGGCTGCTCACCGACCCGAAGATCCGGGCCGAGAACCTGATGGTCACCGACCTGCTGCGCAACGACCTGTCGCAGGTGTGCCGTCCCGGCACCGTGCGCGTCTCCGGACTGATGCAGCCGGAGTCGCACCCATCGGTGCACCAGCTGGTCAGCACCGTGGAGGGCAGTCTCGCCCCAGGGGTCAGCACGCTCGCCGCGCTGCGGGCGATGTTCCCCGCCGGCTCGATGACCGGGGCGCCCAAGCGGCGCACCATGGAGGTCATCGACGCGGTCGAGGCGACGCCGCGGGGGATCTACGCCGGCGCGTTCGGCTGGGTGACCGGGGACGGGCGGGCTGACCTGGGTGTGGTGATCCGCTCGCTGGTGCGGGCGCCGGATGGCCGGTGGAGCGTCGGCACCGGTGGCGGGGTCACGGTGCGCTCGGACGTCGACGACGAGTGGGCCGAGGCCGGCTGGAAGACCGACCGGCTGCTGGCCGCCCTGAAGTGAGCTGCCTGAAGTAGCTGCCTGCAGTGAGCGGTGCGGTCAGCTGGACTTGGTCGCCTGGTCGCTGCCCAGGGTGACCGAGACCGTCCTCGAGCTGCCGCCGCGGATGTAGGTGATCTTGACGTTGTCGCCGGGGCGGTGGCCGCGGATCGTGGCGACCAGCGAGTCGGCCCCGTCGATCATCGTGTTGTCGACCTTGGTGATCACATCGCCGGCCTTCAGCCCGACCCCGGAGGCCGCCCCGTTCGGGTCGACGGTGTGGATCTTCGCGCCCTGCTGGAGTGCTCGCCCGGTGAGGTCGGAGACGCTCACGCCGAGTCGGGCATGGGTCGGGGTCTGGTGGTTCATGATCTGGTTGACGATCGGCAGCACCTCGTCGATCGGGATCGCGAATCCGAGGCCGATCGAGCCGCCCTCACCGGACGCGGAGGTGCCCGACGTACGGATCGCGGAGTCGATCCCGACGACCCGGCCGGCCATGTCGACCAGCGGCCCGCCGGAGTTGCCCGGGTTGATCGCGGCGTCGGTCTGGATGGCGGGGTACGTCGTGCTCTGGTCGGAGCCGGGTGACTGCGGTGCCCCGAAGGGGCTGAACGGGTTCGTCTGCTGCTGGGGGTCGCTGGTCTGCACCGAGACGGGGCGGTTGAGCGCGCTGACGATCCCGGACGTGACGGTCGAGTTCAGCCCGAAGGGCGAGCCGACTGCGACGACCGGCTGGCCGACCTTGAGGTTGCCCGAGTGGCCGATGGTCGCCGGTGTCAGGTCGGAGACGTTCTCAGCCTTGATCACCGCGATGTCGGTGACCGGGTCGGTGCCGACCACCTTGGCCCGGTGGGTGCTGCCGTCGTTGAAGTTGACGGTGATCGAGCCGTTGTTGCCGGCGACCGCGACGACATGGTTGTTGGTCAAGATCGTGCCGTCCGGCTTCAGGATGATCCCCGAACCGGAGCCGGCCTCGTTCTGCCCGGTGACGTTGATCTTCACCACCGACGGCAGCACCTTGGCGGCCACCTGCTCGACACTGCCCGCCTTCGCGGTGTCGTCAGTCGCGCTGACCACATTGCCCGAGGCGGGGGACGACGCGCTGACAGAGCTGTTGTCATCGCCCTGCCACGCGTCGTACCACGCAGCGCCACCGACCCCGGCCGCTCCTCCCACCAGGAGGGCACCTACCAGTAACCCCGCCGTCACGACCCCGCGTCGCGCGGGTGCGGTCGCGCGTTCGGGTGCCGGCTGTTGAAAGGGCGGCAAGGGCCTGGTGTGCTCGGCCGGGGTCGGCGCTGTGGACGACCAGTCCTGCGAGTCCGACGGCTGGGGTGAGGGGACACTGTCACCGGTCGGTCGTTCGGGCTGGTCGTTCATGTCCTCCACCTTGCCCAGCGAGCCTGAGAGAGACCTTGGAGTCCGCTACGACCCTGCCAAGGACATAGGCCGAAGCAGATTCGGGACCGTTCATTCCTCGTCGAGCGGCGCCGACTGGCCCGGGACCCAGAACCAGAACCCCGCGCCGCCGTCCGGTCCTGTCCCCGCGCGGACCACGCCACCGTGTCGCTCGGCCACGGTCCGGACGATGGCCAGGCCCAGCCCGGAGCCGGGCATGCTGCGCGCCGAGGACGAGCGGTAGAACCGGTCGAACACCCGGGGCAGGTCCGGGCCCGGGATGCCCGGGCCGCCATCCGCCACCATCAGGGTGCCCTCGTCGAGGTGCACGCGCACGGTGCCGCCCTCGGGGCTCCACTTCGCCGCATTGTCGAGGAGGTTGGTGATCGCCCGCTCGAGGCTGGCCGCGTCGCCGGTCAGCCACCACGGCTCGGTGCGGACGTCGAAGGTGAGCGAGGTCGCCCGACGGCGTACCCGGGCGACTGCCTGGTTCACGATCGAGGCGAGCTCGACGGTCTCCAAGGACGGGGCCCCGGGCTCGTCGCGGGCGAGCTCGGTCAGGTCCCCGATCAGATTGGTCATCTCGCCGATCTGGGCGCGGACGTCGTCCAGCAGCTCGCGGCGCTGACCGGCCGGCAGGGTGCCCTCGGACTGCACGAGCAGATCCAGATTGGTGCGCAGGCTGGTGAGCGGGGTGCGCAGCTCGTGCCCGGCATCGGCGACCAGCTCCCGCTGCCGGGTGCGTGAGGTGGACAGCGCGACCAGCATCCGGTTGAACGCGGTGGACAGCCGGGCGATCTCGTCGCTTCCCTCCACCGGGATCGGATCGAGTCGCTCGGTGCGGGCGATGTCCTCGACCACGGAGGTCAGCCGGCGGACCGGTCGCAGGCCGTTGCGCGCGACGGTCCAGCCCGCCATACCGGCCACGATCACACCCGCGAGGCCGAACAGCAGCAGCACCAGCCCCAGCCGGTCGAGCATCCGGTCGGTGGGCTCCAGGGACTGGGCGAGCACCAATGCCTGGTCGTGGCCGGAGGGCACCGCGACCACGCGCCAGTGCTTGCCCTGGGCCCACACGGTGCGGGTCGACGACCGGCTGTGTCCCAGGGCGACCGCCACCTCCGGAGGGCCGATCCCGATCGGCTCCGCGGTGTCCAGGCTCCGGACCGGACGTGCCGACCCCGGGTTGAGGAACTGGATCTTGACGTCCGCGGCGCCGAGCATCCACGACGGCACCTGGGCGGAGAGCCCCTCCAGCGCCTGGCCCTGCACCGCCGCGGTCGCCCGCTCGAGCAGCGAGTCGTCGAGGGTCGACAGGGTCTGAGTGCGCACGGTGAAGTACGCCGCGAGCGCCACCACGGTGACCGCCAGCCCGACGGCCATCGTGGTCAGCGCGATCACCCGGCTGGCCAGCGAGCGCCGGTAGTGCAAGCCGGCCCAGTACGACGCCATCGCCTCGCCCTCAGGCGCTGTCGCGGAGCACGTAGCCGACCCCGCGCACGGTGTGCAGCAGCCGGGGCTCGCCGTCGGCCTCGGTCTTGCGGCGCAGGTAGCCGACGTACACCTCGAGGCTGTTGGCGGTGGTGGGGAAGTCGAAGCCCCAGACCTCCTCGAGGATGAAGGAGCGCTCGAGCACCCGGCGCGGGCGGCGCAGGAACAGTTCGAGCAGGTTGAACTCGGTGCGGGTCAGCTCGATGAGCCGGGTGCCCCGTCGTACCTCGCGGGTGGCCAGGTCCATGCTGAGGTCGGCGTACTCGAGGCGCTCGTCGGCCGAGTCGTCATCGCTCGGCGCGGTCCGGCGGAGCAGCGCGCGCAGCCGCGCCAACAGCTCGTCGAGCGCGAACGGTTTGGCCAGGTAGTCGTCGGCGCCGGCGTCGAGGCCCTCGACGCGATCGCCCACGGCGTCGCGTGCGGTGAGCACGAGGATCGGCACGCTGTTGCCCACCGACCGCAGCGCGCGCGTCGTCTCGATGCCGTCGAGCCGGGGCATCATCACGTCCATGATGATGGCGTCGGGCTTGAGTTGCCCGATGCCCGCCAGCGCCTCGGCGCCGTCCGTGGCGAGCTCGACGGAGTAGCCGTTGAACTCCAGCGACCTGCGCAGGGAGTCGCGTACGGCGCGGTCGTCCTCGACGATCAGCACCCTGGGCTTGGGCTCGGCGGTGGTACTCATTGGTGCCAAGCCTGCCATCTCGTGCTGAGACGTCGCTGAGCGTTCGTCACTCTTCGGTCTGCTTCTGGTCCGGTCTGCTTCTGGTCCGGCTCGTCCGTGCCGACCGCGTTGCTCAGCCCAGCAGTCGTCGGGCGGCGTCGCCGGCGAGGGTGCCGTAGTTGCCGCCGAACAGGCAGGCATGCACCAGAAGGGGGAAGAGCTGGTGAAGCGGCTGGCGCTCCTCCCAGCCCTCGGCCAGCGGGTGCACCTCCTGATAGGCGGCGAGCACGCGGGGCAGATGGGGGATGCCGAACATCGCGAGCATGGCGAGGTCGGTCTCCCGGTGCCCGCCGTACGCGGCCGGGTCGATCAGCACCGGCCCGGCCTCCGCGCTCCACAGCACGTTGCCCGACCAGAGATCGCCGTGCAGTCGTGCCGGCGGCTCCTCGGGACCGGCCAGTTCGGTGATCCGCCGCACGACGGACTCGACCGCCGTCAGGTCGTCCGGTCGGAGGTGGCCGCGGTCCGCCGCCAGCTTGAGGTAGGGCAGCACCCGTCGGGTCGCGTAGAACTCCGGCCAACCCGCCCCGGTCTTGTGCCCGTTCTTCATCGGCAGCGTGCCGATGAAGCCGTCGGCCTCGGCACCGAGCTGCTCGGCCCCGCTGGCGTGCAGCCGGGCCAGCCCGCGACCGAGCTCCGCCGCCTGCTCGGCGCTGGGCCGGCTCGGCTCGACCCAGCGCAGCAGGATGCAGTCCTCCTCGACGGCTACCACCTCGGCGATCGCGGTCGCGGCAGGTTCGGCCAGCCAGCGCAGCCCGCGCGCCTCCGCGGCGAAGAACCCGGCCGGTGCGTGGGGCCGGGTCTTCATCAGCACCGACGATCCGTCGCTCAGCCGGAGTCGGGTCGCGGTGCAGATGTCGCCGCCGGCGACCGGAGTGGTGGCGACGACCGCCATGCCGAGCACCTGCTCGGCCCGGTCGGCGATCGTTCGCATCCGCGCCATGCACCATGCCTACCGGCTGCGGCCGCCCTTGGCCAGACCTCGAGCGGGGCCTCGGGGGGTCAGCCGGCGCTCGACGGTCGCAGGAGGGCGTCGAGCTCCGCCACGAGAACCCGGCAGGTGCGCTCGACCATGGCCAGCACCAGGTCGAAGCCGTCCGGTCCGCCGTACCAGGGATCGGGGACCTCGGCGTCCGGCCCGCCTTCGGGATCGAAGCTGCGGAACATCCGGACCCGGTCCCGGTCCGCCGGCGGGGTCAGCGCGAGCACGTCAGACAGGTTCTGCGCGTCCATCGCCAGCAGCAGATCGCGGTCGAGCCAGTCCGTCCCGAACTGCCGGGCCCGGTGGGCGCTCGGGTCCAGACCCGCGGCGGTCAGGACTGCTGCGGCGCGGGGGTCCATCGGCTCTCCGACGTGCCAGTCGCCCGTACCGGCGCTGGTCACCTCGACGAGGGGTCCTCCTGAGCCTGTCGAAGGGCGCTGTCCTGAGCCTGTCGAAGGGTCGGCGAGCCCGGCGTCGGCGATCCGCTTTGCCAGTACGACGGCGGCGATGGGGGAGCGGCAGATGTTGCCCAGGCAGACCGTGGCGATCCGGTACGGCGTTGCCCGGGGCGGCGGCAGCATCAGTCGCGATCGGGGAGGACGGCCTCGATGACCATGCCCGCGAGCGAGATCACGATCGAGCCCCACACCGCGACCCAGAAGCCGTCCACGTGGAACCCGAGGTCGAGGGTGTGCGCGATCCGGCTGGTCAGCAGCAGGAGCAGCGCGTTGATCACGACGAGGAACAGCCCGAGGGTGAGGATGATGAACGGGAACGACAAGAACTTCAGCACCGGCTTCACCAGGGAGTTGATCGCGCCGAAGATGGCGCCGGTGAGGACCAGCTGGATGATCCGGTCGGCGCGGGTGTCGGCGGTCAGGGTGATCCCCTCGAACAGCCAGATCGCCACCAACAGCGCGAGCGCATTGGCGGTCAGCCAGAGCAGCAGCTTCATGGGCCGAACCCTATAGACCGGCACGCACGAGGCGGGTCGCTATTCCGGGCCGTCGTTCTGGCTGTCGTCCTGGCCCAGCGTCTCCAGCATCGAGCGTTGCGCGCCGGCGAGGTGATCGGTGAGCTCCGCCAGCGTCGCGTCGGTGTCCTCGGCCTCGAGCAGCTCCACCAGCCGGGTGTGGCTGGTCACCTGCTCCGCGGCGTTGCGACGGATCCGGTCCACGTTGGCCAGCGCGAGCCGGATCTCGGCGTAGAGGGAGTCGGCGGTGGCGAGCAGCCGCTCGGACCCGGTGAGCGCGACGATGCCGCGGTGGATGGCCAGGTGGGCCGCGGTCAGCTCGGCGAGGGTGGGCTCGCTGCGGTCCCGCGAGGTGCCCGGCTGCGCCGCGGCCAACCGTGCGAACTCCGCGAGCGCGGCGCGCACCGCGTCGCGGGCCTCGGCTGGGGCGTCGACCCAACTGCGCACCCCGGCGGACTCGAGGACCAGCCGGGCGCGGCAGACGTCGACGATCGCGGCACGGTCGAGCTCGCGGACGACGGTCCCCTTGTGCGGGACCCGGTCGGCCAGGCCCTCGGCGACCAGCGCGCCGAGCGCCTCGCGGACCGTGGACCGGGCGACGTTGAGCGACTCCGCGAGGGCGACCTCCCGCAGCGGGGTGCCCGGGTCGAGCTCGCCGGCGAACAGCGCGCGTCGCAGCTCGTCGGTGACCCGGTCCATCGTCGTGGCCGGTTCGATGCTGAGCGTCTCGAAGGTCATCAGCACTGATTGTCCGACAACCAGTTGCATCCGGCGACTCCGCCGCCGCATACTGACATTGTCCGACAATCGGGCAATCGGACGATGTCTGCGGTCAATCGATCCGCGGCAGCTCTCGAAGGAGGCGACGATGAGTGACCTGACTCCGCGGGACAGCAGCCTGGCCTGGGGCCGGCGCTACCTGATGGTGCCCCCTGCGCACTTCCGCGTCGACTATGCGATCAACCCCTTCATGCACCTCGAGGACCAGCCCGAGCCAGGTCGCACCTGGCGCCAGTTCGAGGCGATCCGGGACGCGATCGAGTCCGCTGGCGGCACGGTGGAGACCCTCGACCAACGGGCGGACGCGCCGGACATGGTCTACGCGATGAACCTCGGCCTCTTCCTGGACAGCGACTCGGGCCCGGGGGTGGTGCTCAGCCACATGCGCTATGACGAGCGACGGATGGAGACGGTCGAGGTGGAGTCCTGGGCGCAGCGCCATGGTCGGGCCCGCTGGCGGACCGGGCGGGACGGCGTCGGCGCCCACTTCGAGGCCGGCGACGCCTTTCCGTGGCGCGGTGACCTGCTCGTCGGGTTCGGGCCGCGCACCGAGGAGCTCGCGCTCAAGCACCTGGCGACCGATCTCGGTGTCACGGTCCGCGGCTTCCGGATCACCCACCCGGGCATGTACCACATGGACCTGTCGTTCCTGCCCCTCGACGATCAGCATGCGATGGTCTGCCCGGCGGCGTACGACGACGCCTCGGCCGCGGCGCTGCTGGACCGGGTCCCGGAGCCGCTGGTGCTCACCGAGGACGAGGCGATGACGTTCTGCGCGAATGCGGTCGTGGTTGGCCGGACGGTCGTGATGCCGGCCTGTCCGGCGCGGGTCCGGACCCAGTTGGAGGAGTGGGGCTTCGAGATCGTCGTCGTCGACACCGGTGAGTACCTCAAGGGCGGTGGCTCGGTGCGCTGTCTGACCAACCCCCTGGACATCCGTCTCGGCCGCGACCTGGTCACTGCCGACGCGGGTCGGGTCCTGCTGCCCTGAGCCGGTGAGGCTGGCTCGGGACCACGACGTGGCAGGGTGGGCCTATGACCGATGAGGGACCCCAGCCGCGCTCGGTGATCACCGCACTGCCGGCGTACGTCCCGGGCCGGCCGCCCACCCCGCGGCCCGGCCTGACGACGTACAAGCTCAGCTCGAATGAGAACCCGCACCCGCCGTTGCCTGCTGTGGTGCGGGCCGCGGCCGACGCGGCGGCGGCGATGAACCGCTACCCGGACATGGGCTGCACCGCGCTCTACGCCGCCCTCTCCCGCAGACTCGGCGTCCCGGCGGAGCACCTCGCCGCGGGGACGGGGTCGGTGGCGGTGCTCTACCACCTGCTGCAGGCGTTCTGCGACCCCGGCGACGAGGTCGTCTACGCGTGGCGCTCGTTCGAGGCCTATCCCATCGCGGTGTCGGTGACCGGTGCGATGTCGGTCCAGGTGCCGGTCACCGCGGACGGCCGCCACGACCTGCCCGCGATGGCCGCGGCGATCACCGACCGGACCCGCGCCGTGATCGTCTGCACGCCGAACAACCCGACCGGCCCGGCAGCGACCCACACCGAGCTGGTCGCCTTCCTCGAGCAGGTCCCGCCGCACGTGCTCGTGGTTGTCGATGAGGCCTACCTGGAGTTCGTCCGGATGGCCGACCGTGTCGACGGCCTCGACCTGCAGCGTCAGCACGCCAACGTCGTCGTGATGCGCACGTTCGCCAAGGCCTACGGGCTGGCCGGCCTCAGGGTCGGGTACGTCGTGGCCACCGAGCCGGTGGCCGCCGCCGTCCGTGCGTGCGCGCTGCCGTTCGGAGTGTCCTCGGTCGCCCAGGCGACCGCGATCGCCAGCCTGGAGCACGAGGACGAGCTGATGGCGCGGGTGGCGGGCATCGTCGCCGAACGGGACCGGGTGGTCGCGGGGCTACGCGAACAGGGCTGGGACCTTCCCGATGCCCAGGGCAACTTCGTCTGGTTCGGTCTCGCGCACCGTACGGCCGACTTCACCGCCGCCGCGGAGGAGGCCGGGATCATGGTCCGCCCGTTCGCCGGCGAGGGTGTCCGGGTCTCGATCGGGGAGCCGTCCGCCAACGACGTGCTGCTGAAGGTCGCGGCGGCGTTCCGGGGCTGAGGTGGCCGAGGTCCGGATCGGGATCTCCGGCTGGCGGTACGCCGGCTGGCGTGGGGACTTCTACCCGTCGGGGCTGGTGCAGCGCCAGGAGCTCGCCTACGCCGCCGAGCACCTGACCTCCATCGAGATCAACGGCTCGTTCTACTCCCTGCAGCTGCCGTCGTCGTACGCCGCCTGGCGCGCGGAGACGCCGTCGGACTTCGTCTTCGCGGTCAAGGGTGGTCGGTTCATCACCCACCTGAAGAAGCTGGTCGACGTCGAGACCCCGCTCGCGAACTTCTTCGCCTCGGGCGTGCTCGCCCTCGGGCCGAAGCTCGGCCCGGTGCTGTGGCAGCTGCCGGAGGTCCTCACCTTCGACGCGGACCGGTTGGCTGCGTTCTTCGCCCTCCTGCCGCGCAGCACCGGCGAGGCGGCGGCGCTGGCCGGGCGCCACGACCACCGCCTCGACAACCGGGCCCTGACGACGGCCGAGGACGACCGGCCACTCCGACACGCGCTGGAGTTCCGGAGCGCGACCTTCGCCACCCCGGAGGCCACCGCACTGTTGCGCGAGCACGGGATCGCGTGCGTGCTGGCCGACACCGCCGGTCGGTGGCCCAAGGTCGAGGAGGACACCGCGGACTTCCGCTACCTGCGGCTCCACGGCGACGCCGAGCTCTACACCAGCGGGTACGACGCGGCCGCGCTCGACGGGTGGGCCGCGAAGTGCCGGGCCTGGGCGGACGCCGGCCAGGACGTGTTCGTCTACTTCGACAACGACGCCAAGGGCTATGCGCCCCACGACGCGATGGCGCTGATCGAGCGGGTACGCCGGATCAGGTGATCCCCGCCTTCTCCTTGACGCCGACCCGCCGCGGTCGCTCCACCGAGATCACGATCACCACCCCGGCGACGATCACCGCCCCACCGAACAGCACCGCGTGCGTCACCGGCTCGCTGAGCACCAGCGCGCCGAGGAAGACCGCGACCACCGGGTTCACGTAGGCGTAGGTCGCCACCAGTGAGATCGGTGCGTTCGCGAGCAGCCAGACGTACGCCGTGAAGGCCACCATCGAGCCGAACACCACCAGGTAGGCCCAGGCCAGCCAGGTCCGACCGGTGTAGCTGCTCAGGTCCATGCGCTCCCCGCCCGCGAACCCGAGCACCAGCAGCACCAGCCCGCCGGTCCACATCTCGTGGACGGTCATCACGAAGGCGTCCCGCGGCAGCGCCAGCCTCGGCTGGATCCACGACCCGAAGCCCCAGCAGGCGCTGGCGAACAGCACGATCAGGCTCGAGCCGAGCGGGATGTGTCCGGTCGACTGGTCGTTGCCGGCCAGCACCAGCCAGAGCACCCCGAGGAAGCCCAGGCCCACGCCGACGAGGGTCCAGCGCTGCGGGTGGTCGCCGCCCAGCCGCCGATAGATGGTGATCATCAGCGGGGTCAGTGCCACCAGCAGCGCCGCCACGCCTGAGGGGGTGCCGCGGCTCTCGCCGAGCGCGACCACCCCGTTGCCGAGCACGGGGAGCATCAGCCCGACCAGCGCGCAGCCGGCCAGCTCCCGTCGACTCACCCGGAGCCGGCGTACCCCACCTCGCAGCGCCAGCAGGCCACCCAGCAGCAGCCCGGCGGTGGCGTACCGGAACCCCATCCCCAACAGCGGCGGCGCCTGCTCGACCGTCACCCGGATGGCCAGGTAGGTCGAGCCCCAGACGACGTACACGACCAGCAGCGCGGCAGCGACGAGGGCCGGCGCGGCAGCCGGTCGGGGAGGGGTCATGTGCACCCCCGCAGTGTGCTCCGTGCCGCGGCCTGCGGCCCACTGATTTGCCCACCAGGGCGGACCGATCGCGCGCTCGTGGGCTGCGCGAGGCGGCGCCCTGATCCAGTCCTCCGGCGCCCAAGTTCGACAACAGGCGCGCGTATTCGAATGTATGTACGACATGCATGCGCCATGCGCGCCGCCCCAGATCCCGGACTCCTTCGGGTGGGCGCTGCGCTCACGGAGCTGGCCGAGGCGATCGACGAGCTGGTGGTGACTGGAGTAGAGACCGCTGATGGTGCGGACGTGGCCGACGGCGTCGCGCAGCTGACCAGGGCGGGTGCGCAGCTCGCCGAGATGCGGCTGCGGTTGATGCACCTGGTCGACGGCTCGCTCTGCAGCTGGCACCACCACCGGGCGCACGATCCCACCTATGCGCTGCAACACGTGCCCGACGGCGGGCTCCGCTTCAGCCGGCGACGATCCGTGCGGCCGGCGGCATGACGGCAGGTGACCCTTCGACACGGGGATCGGTCGAACCGGCGACCAGCGGTCCCCCATGCTGGAGGCATGAGTCCGAGCTATGTGGAGCAGGACAGCGCGTTCGACCGCGACATGAACTACATCCCCGACCGGATCACCCGGGACTCGACGCAGTGGCCGGTGCAGCCCGGCCGGTACCGGCTGGTCGCGGCCCGCGCGTGTCCGTGGGCGAACCGCGCGATCATCGTCCGGGACCTGCTCGGGCTGCAAGACGTGCTCTCGATGGGCCTGTGCGGTCCCACCCACGACGTCCGGTCCTGGACCTTCGACCTCGACCCCGGCGGCGTCGACCCGGTCCTCGGCTACGAGCGGCTGCAGCAGGCGTACTTCGCCCGCTTCCCCGACTACCCGCGCGGAATCACCGTGCCGGCGATGGTCGACGTGCCCTCGAAGGCGGTGGTCACCAACGACTTCGCGCAGATCACCCAGGATCTGTTCTTCGAGTGGCGGGACTTCCACCGGCCGGATGCCCCCGACCTGTGGCCCGACGACTGCCGCGAGGAGATGGAGCAGGTGATGCAGCGGGTGTTCACCGAGGTGAACAACGGCGTCTACCGCTGTGGCTTCGCCGGCTCCCAGGAGGCGTACGACGAGGCCTACCAGCGACTGTTCACCGCGCTGGACTGGCTCGAGGAGCGGCTCGCCGACCGGCGGTACCTGATGGGCGGGTCGATCACCGAGGCCGACGTACGCCTGTTCACCACGCTCGCCCGCTTCGACGCCGTGTACCACGGGCACTTCAAGTGCAACCGCAACAAGCTCAGCGAGATGCCGGTGCTCGGGGCCTACGCGCGCGACGTCTACCAGACCCCCGGCTTCGGGGACACCATCGACTTCGCCCAGATCAAGCGGCACTACTACGTCGTGCACACCGACGTGAACCCCAGCGGCATCGTCCCGCGCGGTCCCCTGGAGGACTGGTGGCGCACTCCGCACGGCCGTGACCGCCTCTGATCCGCCCTCGAGGACCGGGCGATTGGTGTGGCTGGGGCGCTCTCGGCTACCGTGAGGACAGCTGTGGTGGCCGTCACAATCGGCCCGATCGCAAACCGTGCACGCTTGGCTCGGAACGACGGCGACCCCGTCGCCCGACCCGGACGACAGGAGAAGTCCATGCCCGACTTCGGCCCCGACCTCGCTGAGGTCTTCGGCCCCGCGCAGGCCGACCGTGGCCCCGAGCTGATCCAGTTGCTCACCCCGGAGGGGGAGCGGGTCCACCATCGGGAGTTCGACCTCGACTTCACCGCCGAGCAGATCCGTGGCTTCTACCACGACATGGTGATGACCCGGCGGATCGACGTCGAGGCCACCGCCCTGCAGCGTCACGGCGAACTCGGCATCTGGGCCCAGCTGCTCGGCCAGGAGGCCGCCCAGATCGGCGCCGGGCGGGCACTGCGGCCGCAGGACTACGTCTTCCCGACCTACCGGGAGCACGGCGTCGCCTACTGCAAGGGCATCGATCCGCTGAAGCTGCTCGGTCTGTTCCGCGGCGTCGACCACGGGTCGTGGGACCCGCACGACTTCAACTTCGGGCTCTACACGATCGTGATCGGCGCACAGACCCTGCACGCGACCGGCTATGCCATGGGCGTGCAGCGCGACGGCGCCGTGGGCACCGGCGACCCCGACCGCGACACCGCCGTGATCGCGCACTTCGGCGACGGCGCCTCCAGCCAGGGTGACGTCAACGAGGCGTTCATCTTCGCGGCCTCCTACAACGCGCCGGTGGTGTTCTTCTGCCAGAACAACCAGTGGGCGATCTCCGAGCCGATCGAGCGGCAGAGCCGGATCCCGCTGTACCAGCGTGCGCTCGGCTTCGGGTTCCCCGGAGTGCGGGTCGACGGCAACGACGTCCTGGCGACGTACGCCGTCACCCAGGCGGCGCTGCAGCGGGCCCGCGAGGGCAGTGGGCCGACGTTCGTGGAGGCCTACACCTACCGGATGGGCGCGCACACCACCACCGACGACCCGACTCGCTACCGGCTCTCCGCGGACGTCGAGAGTTGGAAGCTGAAGGACCCGATCGAGCGGGTGCGGGTCTACCTGACCCGCAACGGGATGGCCGACGCGGACTTCTTCGATGCCGTCCAGGCCGAGGCCGATGACCTCGGCGAGCACCTCCGCGAGGGCTGCAAGGCGCTGCCGGACCCGGAGCCGCTGTCGATCTTCGACCACGTGTACGCCGAGATGCCACCCGAGCTGATCGAGCAGCGGGACGGCTTCGCGTCCTACCTGGAGAGCTTTACATCGACGGGGCTCAGCACCAGCGAGGGGGCACGGGCATGAGCACGCAGAGGACGTCGACCGGCTCGGTTCAGCGGATCACGCTGGCCAAGGGGCTCAACGCGGGCCTGCGCAAGGCGATGGAGGACGACCCCAAGGTCCTGCTGATGGGCGAGGACGTCGGCACCCTGGGCGGTGTCTTCCGGATCACCGACGGGCTGCAGAAGGACTTCGGCGAGGACCGGGTCATCGACTCGCCGCTGGCCGAGTCCGGCATCGTCGGCACCGCCGTCGGGCTGGCGCTGCGCGGCTACCGGCCCGTGGTGGAGATCCAGTTCGACGGCTTCGTCTACCCCGCCTACGACCAGATCGTCTGCCAGGTCGCGAAGATGCACTACCGATCCAAGGGCCGCACCCCGCTGCCGATGGTGATCCGGATCCCGTTCGGCGGCGGCATCGGGGCCGTCGAGCACCACTCGGAGTCCCCCGAGGCACAGTTCGCCCACACCCCCGGGCTCAAGGTGGTGGCCTGCTCCAACCCGGTCGACGGCTACTGGATGATCCAGCAGGCGATCGCGTGCGACGACCCGGTGATCTTCCTCGAGCCCAAGCGCCAGTACCACGCCGACAAGGCCGATCTCGACGACTCCCTGACGCCTGAGCCGCTGTTCACCTCGCGGGTGGTCCGGCGCGGCACCGACGTGACCGTGCTCGCCTACGGGCCGACCGTGAAGACCGCGATGAAGGCCGCCGAGGCCGCGTCGAGTGACGGGGTGTCCCTCGAGGTCATCGACCTGCGCACCCTCTCGCCGCTGGACATGGGACCGGTCTACGAGTCGGTGCAGTCCACCGGCCGCGCCGTGGTGGTGCACGAGGCGCACACCAACCTCGGCATGGGCGCTGAGCTCGCGTCCCGGATCACCGAGCGCTGCTTCTACTCCTTGGAGGCGCCGGTGCTGCGGGTGGGCGGCTTCGACACCCCGTACCCCGCCTCGCGGGTCGAGGAGGACTTCCTGCCCGACCTGGACCGCGTTCTCGATGCCGTCGACCGGACGATGGAGTTCTGACACCCATGGCTGACTATCTGCTCCCCGACGTCGGTGAGGGCCTGACCGAGGCCGAGATCGTGTCCTGGAAGGTCAAGGTCGGCGACGAGATCAAGGTCAACGACATCGTCGTCGAGATCGAGACCGCCAAGTCGCTGGTCGAGCTGCCGTCGCCGTACGCCGGCACCGTGCTCGCGCTGCTCGTCGAGGAGGGACAGACCGTCGAGGTCGGTACCCCGATCATCTCGGTCGGCGCCGCGGGGGAGGCGCCCACCGCGGCGCCTGCCCCCGCTCGAGGGGACCACTCGGACATCGACCTGTCCAATCCTGCGGCCAGCGGCAGCGCCGAGGGCGAGAGCCTGGTCGGCCGGATGAAGGCCGACCGCGCTGCCGTGCGGCGGACTCGACGGCATACCGCGGCGGAGGCCGCGGGCCGGCACACGGCCCGCGCAGACGTCCAGGATGTGTTCAACGCTGGTGCCCCGCACCAGCACGACAAGGTCGCCGGCATCGTCGAGGCGCTGACCGACGACGCCGTCGCCCAGGGTGGGGTGGACCTGCGCGTGGGGGAGGGGGTGCCGGCCACGGGCGAAGCGCCCACGTCGACCGGTCCGCGGACCCTGGCCAAGCCACCGGTGCGCAAGCTGGCCAAGGACCTCGGCGTCGACCTGACCACGGTGACCCCCTCCGGACCCGACGGCGTGATCAGCCGCGAGGACGTGCAGTCCGCAGCCGGCGGGGACACGCGTCAGGCCATGCCCGCGCAGTACGCCGACCTCGGCCGCCGGGGCGTGGCTGCGATGTCCGGCGCCCGCGAGACCCGTGAGCCGATCAAGGGCGTCCGCAAGATGATGGGCCAGGCGATGGTCGACTCGGCGTTCAGTGCACCGCACGTGACCGAGTGGATCACCGTCGACGTCACCCCGACGATGGAGCTCGTCGAGCGGCTGAAGGCGCGCCGCGAGCTCGGCGATCTGAAGGTGACGCCGCTGCTGGTGCTGGCCCGGGCCTGCATCCTGGCGATGCGACGCACCCCCGAGATCAACTCGTGGTGGGATGAGGCGGCCCAGGAGGTCGTCTACAAGGGATACGTGAACCTGGGCATCGCCGCCGCCACCCCGCGCGGGCTTGTCGTGCCCAACATCAAGGACGCCGACGCGATGTCGCTGGTCGAGCTGGCCGCCGCGCTCGGCGAGCTCGTCGAGACCGCGCGCGCCGGCCGCACCCAGCCCGCGGAGATGTCGGGTGGCACCTTCACGATCACCAACGTCGGGCCGTTCGGGGTCGACGGCGGCACCCCGATCATCAACCCCGGCGAGTCCGCGATCCTGTGCTTCGGCGCGACGAAGCGTCAGCCGTGGGTGGTCCCTTCGACAGGCTCAGCGCGATCGGGGGGCGCCGAGGAGCGGATCGAGATCCGCGACGTGTGCACCCTCGCGCTGTCCTTCGACCACCGTCACATCGACGGTCAACTGGGCTCGCGGTTCCTCGCCGACGTCGCCGGCATCATGGCTGACCCGGCGCGGGCGCTGCTGTTCTGAGCCGACGCAGCACCTCCTTGGCCAGTCGGTACCTCGGCGCGATCCAGCGCGCGCGCTCGAGGTCCGCTCTGGCGCCCGTGGTGTCACCGGTGCCGTACTTCGCGATCCCCCGCTGCACGAAGGCGTCCGGGCGCATCGGGTAGGCGTCGGTCAGCCGGGTGAAGATCGTGAGTGCGTCGGCCGGCCGGTTCTGGGTGAGCCGGGCGGTGCCGAGCGCGAGCAGCGAGGCATACGTCGTCGGCGTACGGCGCAGGCTCTGCCGCGCGATCGCCGCGGTCAGGTCGGCGGCGGCCCGATCGCCCCGGTTGGCCAGCGCGGCCAGGGTCTGGGCCTCGAGCATGGACACGTCGGAGTCCAGTGGTCGCAGTGCCCGGGCGGTGGCGAAGTCGTGTCGTGCCGTGGTCAGGTCGCCGCGCCCGGCCGCGACCATGCCCCGTTGCAGAGCGATCTCCGAGACGCAGCCGAGCAGCAGCGCGACCGAGGCGAGGCTCGCGACGCCGACTGCAACCGGGCGATACCAGCCGGGCTCGGTGAACGCGGTGACCGGCCTCGGCTTCCGCTCCTTGGGATCCGGCACAGGCGGCGGCGCCTCGGCCAGCAGGCAGCCGGCCAGGTACGCGGCCAGGCACGTCGAGCAGGCGATGGTGAAGTTCGCGAGCATCACCACCGCATAGCCGGTGACCGCGACGAAGAGGCCGAGGCCGAGCGCACTCTGCCGCGCCGCGTGGTAGCCGATGCGCGCCACCCAGAACGCCAGCACGCACGCCGCCAGCAGCAGTGGGATGCCGCCGGCGAGCCAGACCTGCAGCACCACGTCGTGGGGCGAGTCGGCGTAGGTGTGGATGCCGGTGAAGCGCACCCACTGGTGGGTCTCGTGCCGGCCGAACGCGTCGACGTACCTGCTCGGTCCCAGCCCCAGCAGCGGATGGTCGCCGACCATCCCGAGGGTCAGCTTCCACTGCAGCCACCGGCCGGACACGGTCGCCCCCGACAGCAGCCGGTCCCGTGACTCCGGTACGGCGAGCACGGCGACCACGAGTACGCCGATCGCGCCGAGCACCGGTCTGACCAGGCGCCGGTCGCGACCCAGCGCGATCGCGACCAGGCCGAGCACGGTCACCAGCATCGGCATCCGGCTGGCGGAGATCGCCAGCGTCCCGATCGAGGCAGCGACGGCGGTCAGCTGGGCGCGGTCCAGGGACTCCAGCGCCACCGGGGCGAGCACCAGGATCGTCAGCATCGCGACCACGCCCTGGTCGGTGGCGTTGCCGAGCACCGACCCGCTGCGGACCCCGTTGCTGGACTGCCCCAGGGGGCTGATGCCGATTGCGTCGAGCGCGGAGAACGCGAACAGCAACCATGCGGTCCAGCACAGCGCGCGCTCCAGCTCCACCCCGGCTCGGGTGCCGTGCCGGCCCACGCGGGCCCCGAGCCACGCTGCTGCGGCGTACAGGCCGAGCATGGGCAGACCCTCGTATCGCGGCCAGCGACCGACGAGAGAGGGCAGTGGTGTGCTGCCCAGCAGCGCGGCCAGGGTGAACAGCGCCGCGCCGGCGACCAGCGTCCAGGTGATCTGCCGCGGCAGCCGCCCGGTGCGAGGAGCCAGCGCGCCGAAGGCGCACGCGATCGTCAGCACCAGCAGCTTGGCGAAGACGAACCGGGAGAACCCGCCTGGGATCCACACCAGGGTGGACAGAGATGCGAGCCAGATCGCGGTCCGGGCGTGCCGGTCGACGCCGGGACGACGACCGCCGCGCATCGGGGAGTTGCGACGCGTCCGCGCGGTGACCATTCGAGGGACTCCTCGGACTCGAAAACCGACCCTGCCGCCGGCGAGATCCGGCCGCGCAGACATCTTCCGCGCAAACCTGGACGAATTGTCGGATTTCGTGAACAAGGTCGGGCCGCTGGGTCCATGCTTCCCCTCGGCCGGGTTCTCGGGTGTGGTCACCTCGATTGTCCTGATGCGCATCCAGGAGGCTCGTGATGAGTCGATCCAGTCACGTTGTCGCTCACGGTTCGTCGCGCCGCTCCCGGCGTCGGGTCCTCGGCCTCGTCGCACTTGCCGCCGCGCTGGTGCTTGCGCCGATGCAGGGCGTGGCGCAGGCGAGCACCGGCACCGGCCGCACGATCACGGTCTCGGTGAACAAGCCCAACGGACTGCCCGCCGAAGGCGCGCCGGTGACCCTGTACTACGGCGGCAACGGCATCGACTACGGCAGCACCGACAGCCAGGGGATGTTCACCTTCAACCGGCTCTCGGCCGACTCGTTCAAGGTCGGCGTGGACCAGCAGGGCTTCGAGCCCTGGTACTACAACGCCAAGACGAGCCTGGACAGCGCCGACCCGATCGACCTGACCTCGAGCACCACGGCGGACGTCACCGCGAACCTGACCCGCGGCTACTCCATCTCGGGACACGTGGGCCTGCCGGCGAGGATCACCTCCGACCAGGTCGAGGTCGTGGCCTACCAGAAGAACGACTCAGGCGACTGGAACCAGGTGAGCTGGGATGCCAGCGTGGACAGCGGCGACTACGCGGTCGGAGACTTGTCGCCGGGCGTCTACCGCGTCTGTGTCGACGGCGGTGGCAACCACGGCAGCGCTGGCACGGCCCCGATCCCGATGGTGTGCGCCGGGGCCAGCAGCTCGGTCTACGACATCGGCTCGGCCGCGGACCTCACCATCGCGCAGGGCGGCCCCAACCTGACCGGCAAGAACATCAGCGTCAACCCGCCGTCGGTCAGCGGCACCGTGACCGATTCCGGCGGCTCCCCGGTCGACGGTGCCAGCGTGTCCGCCGCGCAGGGTGGCTCCAGCGTCGCGCAGACCACCACGGCCGACGACGGCAGCTACACGATCTACGCGCCGCCTGGTGCGACCGTCCTCGACGCGCAGGCGGACGGCTACGACGACCAACAGTTCAACAACGGCACGCCGATCAGCCTGTCCGCCGGCCAGCACCTGACCGGCAAGAACATCCAGTTCTCCGACCAGCAACAGAGCTACACCATCAACGGCAAGGTGACCGGCCCCGGTGGCGTCGGGCTCGGAGACGTCGACGTCACGGCCTACGACGCCGACGGCAACTGGGCCGGCGAAGCCACCACCGGCGGCCACGGACGGTACAGCCTCGATGTGGGCGACGGTAGCTACAAGGTCGAGTTCACCCCCGAGGACTACGGTGCCAGCGCCGGCTTCCCGACGACCTGGTACGGCGGGTCCACCAAGGCCACTGCGACCCCGGTGACGATCACCGACGCCGCCTCCGTCGCGTCCGGCATCGACGTGCAGCTTCCGGGAGGCACCGTGTCCGGCACGGTGACCGACCAGTCCAGCACGCCGCTCTCCGGCATCACCGTGACGGCTTACCGCTACAACGCCGACGACGACTACTGGGAGGGCGGCGCGCACACCTCTACCGGTGCGAGTGGTGCCTACACCCTGGCTCTTCCCAAGGGCGACGTGCGGGTCGAGTTCGGCGGCCAGGGATCGACCGCGGACCGGCGGGTCGAGGCGCGGTTCTACGGCGCATCGGACGACCAGGCCGACCACGGCACCGACGTCACGGTGGCCGACGGCGGAGCCGTCGCCGGCATCGACGGCAGCCTTTCCGCGTTGACCAAGGTCACCGGCACCGTCACCGACCAGGACGGCCAGCCCCTGGAGGACGTGAACGTCGACTTCTACGACAACGGCACCGACTTCTCCGCCCGGACCAACGCAGTGGGCAAGTACGTGGCGTGGGTGGCCCCGGGCAGCTACACCGGCACGACGTATCTCGTCGACTACACCCAGGACGACCAGTCCGTGACCGTCGCGAACGCGCCGATGACCGTCGACTTCACCATGGCCGCCCACGGAGTGCTCAGCGGAACGCTCGACGGCGCCGGCGGCCAGCCGCTGGCCGGCGCACGGGTGGGCGCCTGCGGTGCGAACGACTGCGAGAGTGTGCGCACCAACGCCAGCGGGATCTACCGGATCGGCGTCGAGGCGGGCAGCTACACCCTGCGGTTCAGCGCGGACGGCTACGTCTCGCAGTACTACAAGAACGGACGCACCGAGCGACAGGCCGACCCTGTCCCGGTCCTGGCCGGTGGCCACGACAGCCTCGACACGGTGACGCTGACCCAGACCGGCTCGATCGGGGGCACCGTGAAGGCGGGCACGAACGCGATCCCCGGCGCCATCGTGCGGGTCTATGCGCCCGACCGCGCCAATCGGGACGGGTGGTCGCGGGTGGGTTCGGCCACCACCGACGCGAGCGGAGCCTACGTCGTGGCTGGCCTCGACCCCGCCGGGACCTATCGGGTGGGCGCCACCTGGCGATCGCAGCAGCAGTTCTATCCCGCCGCCCGCACCGTGATGGCGGGCGGGGACGTCACCGGCGTGCCGGCGGGCGGGACGAAGACCGTGAGCATCAGCCTGAGCACGCCGTACCAGTTGACCGGCACGGTCACCGGCGGTGCCGCCAGCGCCGCGGCTGCGAACATCACCGTCACCGTGCAGCGCAAGCACGCCGACCGGTTCGGCAAGTTCTCCTGGCAGAGCGCCGGACGCTCGACCACGACGGCGACGGGCAGCTTCGACGTCCCGGTGTCGCCGGGCGCCTACCGGCTGAAGTTCAGCGACCCTGCCGGGCACCTGCTGACCACGTGGTACACCGGCGGCACGTGGAGCAGCCACCAGCAGGATGCGGCTGAGATCAACGCGACCAGCGCGGGCCAGTCGGGTCTCGACGCCGAGATGCCGGCGAGTGACACCATCTCCGGCACGGTCACGCTCGGTGGTGCGTCAGCCGACGGGGGCGTGGTCTATGCGCTGACGTCCGATGGTGCCGGCGGGTGGAGATATGTGCGGCACGCGGTCATCGACGCGAGCGGCAGCTACACCCTCGTCGGCCTGCAGGCCGGGACCTACCGGGTCGAGTTCGAGGTGGACGGCGCCGCGCCGGCGTACTGGAAGAGCAGCGGCACGGCGGGCACCCCGGATGGTGCGGACGACATCACCTTCACCTCGCTCAACCAGAAGCGAACGGGTATCAGCGCCGACCTCAGCACCGCGCCGACGTACGCCCTCTCCGGCAAGGTCACCCAGACCGACGGCACCACGGGCATCGGCGACATCGACGTGGAGATCACCCGGCAGCAGCCCGACAACACCTGGGAGTACTTCACCGACACCTACACCAACAACGACGGCACCTTCTCCCTCGACGTCCCCACGGGTGTCTACCGGGTGGCGGCCGTCAGCAACGGCGTGTACGCCGGGGCCTACTACGTCAAGGACGGCTCGGGCGACACCGCAACCCCGGTGACCGTGAACACGGCGCCCGTCAGTCTGGCCAACGCGATCAAGCTCAGCCCGATCCCGAGCAGCACAGTCTCCGGCACGGTCACCAAGACCGGTGGCGGGGCAGTCAGCGGCGCGAGCGTGATGCTCTGCCCGTCCTACAGCGACGAGCCCGGTGACTACGACTGCTTCGACGGCGCTGCCTCGACGACGACCGACGGCAGCGGGCACTACACGTTGACGGTGCAGGACGGCAGCTACCAGCTGCTGGTGACCGCGGACGGATACGTGCAGTTCGACCAGGCCGTTCAGGTGAGCGGTGACCAGACGGTCAACGTCCCGCTGAAGCAGGCGGGCTCGGTGTCCGGCACAGTGGCTGGCCCGTCCGGCGCGGTCGACGGCGGCTTCGAAGTGGACGTCTACACCCAGCAGACCGCGGGCAGCTACAGCTACTGGGACATTGCCGGCTACGACTACGTCACCTCGGGAGACAGTTACAGCGTCACCGGTCTCCCCCCCGGGACGTATCACGTCTGCATCACCGCCCCGACGGGGCTGGCCAACGAGTGCTACAAGGAGCAGCTCAACGACGACCCCCAGTCAGCGACCGACGTCAGCGTCACGGCCGGACAGCCGACCACCATCGACTTCGGACTCCAGGCGCTGCACCACCTGACCGGCACCGTGCGCGACAGCGTGGCGAGCACCGGGCTCGGGGACGTGGAGGTGGACGCGTACGCCCAGGTCGGGGGTCAGTGGACCTACTTCGGCGGTGCCGGCACCGAGGCGGACGGCAGCTACGACCTCGCCCTGCCCGGCGGCTCCTATGTGCTGGCGCTCACCGACGAGGGGGGGGACTACCCGTACAGCGTCTATGCGACGCCGACGTTGGCAACCGACCTCGACCACGGCACGCCCGTCTCGGTGAACGCCGACAAGACGCTCGACATCAGCCTGGTCAAGGGCGCTGCGATCGCCGGCACGGTGAAGTGGCCGGACGCGTCGGACAAGTACGGCTGGTCCACCACGGTCTCCGCGGTCGACACCCACAGTGGCAAGGTCGTGCAGACCCAGTACGTCGACAGCAGCGATCCCTACTACGCGCTGATGGGGCTCGAGCACGGCACCTATCGCCTCGACTTCGCCCGCTCCTCGACCCAGCGGCTCAGTGGGCCGGCGATGACGGTGCCCGAGGCGCAGTTCAGCGGCGGCGTCAACGAGGGCGCCGGCCCGGGCGGCGCGAAGACCTTCACGCTCACCTCCGGCGGCGCGCCGACCGTGGCGAACACCAGCGCCACGTTGCACAACGGACTCGTGCTGACCGGCACCATCTCCGACCCGCAGAACCATCCGCTGGCGGGGTGCTACGTGACGGCGTACACCACCGACGGGCACCTGGTCAGCCGCGGCTCGGACGACAGCGACGCCAGCGGCGGCTACGTCATCTCCGGTTTGACCAACGGCGCCTACGACCTGCAGATCTCCGGTGACGACGGCGGCGACTGCAACCAGGGCACTCGCTTCCTGACCGGCAGCAACGGCGCCACCTCGACGAGCGACGCGTCCCTGGCGACGGTGGCGATCAGCCGGAACAGCACCAATACCCAGAACATCACCTACGGTGACCCGAAGTTCGCCGCCGGCACGGTGACGATCAGCGGTGCATCGGCGGGCGGTCCGGTCGTGGGCACTGTGCTGACCGCGAACAAGGGGACCTGGACGCCGACGCCGACGTCGTTCACCTTCCAGTGGTTCGCCGACGGCGAGCCGATCGTCGGGGCCACGGAGAGCACCTTCACGCCGACGGCGGCACAGGTCGGCTCGAAGCTCTCGGTGACCGTCACCGGGCACGGTGCCGGGCATTCCGACACCGACAGCTCCAGTGCGCAGACCGCACCGGTGGTGCTGCCGAAGGTCGTCAACAACGCGGCACCGACGATCAGCGGCTCTCCCGTCCCGGGCGACACGCTGACCGCGTCGACCGGCACCTGGACCCCGTCCACCGGCCTGAGCTTCCACTACGCCTGGATGAGCGACGGTAAGCCCGCGGTCGGCGCAGCTGACTCGCCGACCTACCCGGTGCAGCCGGGCTCCGTCGGTGACGTGATCACGGTGACCGTGACCGCCCACAAGGACGGCTACCGGGATGGCACGGCGACCTCGGCCGGGACGACGGTGCACAACGCGGCGGTGACGGTCACGGGCACGCCGACGATCGGCGGCGGAGCAGCGACGGTCGGGCAGAAGGCCACGGGCGACGACAGCGGGGTCACCACGACCCCGACGGACGCGACCCGAACCTATGTCTGGAAGGTGGACGGAAGCCAGGTCGGGACCGGGAAGAGCTACACCCCGGCAGCCGGTGACGCCGGTCACCTGCTCACCTTCGAAGTGGTCGCCAACAAGGCGTCCTATGCAACAGGGACCGCCGACTCCACAGCGGTGACCATCGCCAAGGGCACGCTCGGCCACTCCGGATCGACTGCCATCACCGGCACCGTCAAGGTCGGCTCGTCACTGAGCGCTCCGAAGCTGACGTGGACGCCCTCCGACGTGTCGCTGGCCTACCAGTGGTACCGCGGGGCGACCGCGATCGCGGATGCCACCGGTGCGACGTACGACGTGAGCATCGACGACGTCGGCCAGCGGCTGAAGGTCGTGACCACCGCGACCGATCCGGGCTACCACGACGCCACCGTCACGTCGGGTCAGACGGGCGTGGTGCCGAAGGTCGCGGTGTCGAACACGGCCGCGCCGACGATCACCGGCACCGCCAAGGTCGCATCCACGCTGACAGCGCACGGTGGCACCTGGTCACCGGCCGACGTGACACTCGCCTACCAGTGGCTACGCAACGGAGCCGCGATCGCGCACGCAACCTCGCCGACCTACCACCCGGTGGCAGCCGACCGCGGCAAGGCGCTGTCGGTGAGGGTCACCGGGACTCCGACCGACACGCACTACGCGGCCGGCAGGGCCACCAGCGCGGCGACGCACAAGGTGGCTGCGGGGACGATCACCGGTGGCACGCCGACCATCAGCGGCAAGGCCAAGGCGGGCAAGAAGCTCACCGCACGCCCCGGCACCACCAAGCCCAGTGGCGTGATCGTGACCTACCAGTGGTTGCGCAACGGCAAGTCGATCAAGGGCGCTACGGCCTCGAAATACACCCTGACCAAGAAGGACCAGGGCACGAAGGTCAGCGTGCGGGTGACCCGGACCAAGGCGGGCTACACCACGCTGAAGAAGACCTCGAAGGCCACCAAGATCGCCAAGCCCAAGCCGAAGAAGCACAAGAAGAAGCACTGAGCGCAGCGGCGTTCTGCCGGCGGACGGGACGCGGCGGACCTGACTTTTCCCAGGTTAGGAACCCATGCGTCACCTTCACCCAGGAGAGTCGGTGTGTGAACGTGACGCTTCCTGGGTTCAGTCCGGACCGATGGGTTCCTAACCTGGGAAAGTCCGCCTTGGCACACCAAGCGTCAGCCGTCGGCCAGCCGGACCAGCCCGGCGAGGGTGGCGATGTACGCCGCCCCGTCGGGCCCCAGGTAGACCGAGGCGTAGTGGTTGTTCCACTGGATGCCGTTGCCGGTGCGCTGCTGCCACACGGTCCGTCCGGTGCGCACGTCGAGGGCGGTGAAGTACCAGCTGTCGTCGAGAGGGTTCGAGGCCGGCTTGGCATAGACGTAGACGAGCCCGGCACCCAGGGAGATCTTCGGCACTGATGTCGGGGCGGTCACCTTCGAGGTCCAGGCCACCCGGCAGTGCCCCCGGCGTACGACGACCCGCGCGACACCCGGCGTGGTGCTCTTCCCGAGCATCGTGGCCTGCACGCCGGTGTAGCCGTAGTTGTTCTCCACGACGACCCCGTGGCCTGCCTCGGCCAGCGTGTTCTCGGTGTCTGAGGCGCCCTTGCCGAAGACCGCGGCCTGGCAGACGAGCCGATGCCGCCGGTGGCCGTCGCGGCGGTAGAACTGCACGTGCATCCGCGGGTCGGCGTTGTCGGTGATCGCCACCAGGTGCTTGCCGATCAGCGTCGGGGTGGTGCCCGAGCCCTGGGAGAGCTGACCGGGCTTCTGGGTGGAGCCGCGGTCGTAGCGCTGTGACCAGCGGACGTACGGCGCCCCGCGCCGGTCGGCGGCCACCGAATAGAGCCGGTGGTCGGTGACCACGTAGATCGCGCCGGTCTCGTCGCCGGAGATCGAGTTGTAGATCCCCTGGCCGCGGAACCGGATCGTGCGCACCCGATGGGTCTGCGGATCCACGGCCCCGACGCGACCCTGCTGACTGGCGAAGAAGATCCGTCCCTTCCAGTCCGGCATCGTCGCGATCGCGCAGTCCTTGCCGGGGAGGGCGGAGGCGATGTCGTAGGTGGCGGTGTGCTTCAGCCCGGTCGCGGTCACCTTGATCCGCCAGATCTGCTTCTTCGTGGTGAGAACGTAGGCGCGGTCATGGTTGTCGAGGTAGAAGTAGGTACCGCCGCACAGGTCGGTGAACGGGTTCGACACCGAGGTCAGGTCACGGTTGGACGTGCGCAGGCTGGCGATCTGGCTGAGCGTGGTCGGGTCGATCAGCCGCATCGTGAAGCCGTCGAGACCGCCGCACAGCCCGACGATCCGGCCGCGCGAGTCGAAGGCGATGGTCGCGCACTCCGAGACGCCGTACGACGCGCTGCGGACCTGCAGGCTCCTGCCCAACGGGCCGGTGACGGCGTAGGCATTGGTCCCATAGGCGTCGTTGTGCATCGAGTTGGTGCCATTGGGCGCGAGGTGCGGGTTCTGCGGATTGCGCAGCACCCGCATCGGGCGTGCGCGTGCCGCGTGCCCGGTGAACGCCTGGCTAAGCACGTCGGTCGGCAGCGGCGGGATCGGCACGGCTGCTGCCTCGGGTGCCGCGGCCAGGGCCGGTACGGCGGCGGCCGCCGCGACGAGGCAAACCAGAACACGTTTCACATCTGGGTGCAACGAGACCGCGGCGCCACGGTCACGTGCCCTGCGGGCTCATCGGGTGCAGCAGCGCGTCGGTGCCGCCATCGACGAAGACCACCGAGCCGACCATCAACGCCGAGGCGGGGGAGAGCAGGAAGGCGATCAGCTCGGCGACCTCCTCGGGGCGGCCGGGGCGACCGAGCGCCGAGGGGTAGGCATCGGCGAAGGCTCCCAACTGCGGATCCTCGCGCAGCCGCGCGGTCATCGGGGTCGCGATCAGCCCAGGGGCGATCGCGTTGAGCCGGATCCCGGCCCTCGCCCACTCCTCCTTGACCCCCTCGCGGCGCACCCAGTAGGCCAGCGCCGCCTTCGAGGCCGGATAGGCGTGCACGGCCTCGGCCTGCGCCGCGAGCGCCCGGGCCCTCGGCTCGTCGCGCTCGAGGCATGCGGCGGCCAGGTCGGCGGACCAGCCGGGCTGGGCGGTGACGGAGTTGCTGCTGAGCGCGACCACGGCGGCGCCCCCATCGGCCGAGCCGGCCCGGGCCAGCAGCGGCCGCAGGCCCTCGACGAGTTCGACGGCGCCGAAGAAGTTCACCGACACCAGCAGCGCCGGGTCCACGCCGGTGAGCCCGGCGATGCCCGCGCACGGCACGACGCCGTGCACCCCGTCAGCAGCCAGCCCGGCCACCGCATCGATCACCCGTCGCCTGCCCTCGGGCGTGGACAGGTCGGCGGTGACGTCGGTGTCGCGCAGGTCGACGCCGATCACCCGGTGGCCCTGCGACTCGAGCAGCGTGCGGGTGGCAGCGCCGATGCCGGACGCGGCACCGGTGACGACGTAGGTACGGGCGCTCATCCGAGAAGCACAACTGAAACGTGTTCTATTGTCCAGCGAACCGCGCCGCTCGGCGGGAGGCCAGTACTCGCGGATCCTGCGCGATCAAGCCGGTCAGCTCCTGCTCCAGGACCGCGCCCACTCGGCGACAGAACTCCTCGGGCTCGTCGGCGGCGTCGGGTCGCTCCGGAACGATCCGGTCCACCAGCCCGCGGTCACACAGATCGGTCGCCCGCACCTGCTGGGCCCGCGCCATCTCGGGGGCGTGCTCGACGTCGCGGTGCACGATCGCGCTGGCTCCCTCCGGAGGCAACGGCGAGAGCCACGCGTGCTGGGCGGCCACCACCCGATCGGCGGGCAGGAACGCCAGTGCGCCGCCGCCGTTGCCCTCGCCGAGCATCAGGCACAGCGTCGGCGCCTCGAGGCTGACCAGGTCGGCCAGGCAGCGGGCGATCTCCCCGGCCATGCCCCCCTCCTCGGCCTCGGCCGACAGCGCCGCGCCAGGGGTGTCGATGACGGTCACCAGGGGGAGCCCGAGCTCGTGCGCGAGCCGCATCCCGCGCCGGGCCTCGCGCAGGGCGCCGGGACCCATCGGCTGGTTGGTCTGGCCGCGTCGGTCCTGGCCGAGGAAGACGCAGGGCGCGTCACCGAAACGGGCCAGGGCGATCAGCAGACCCGGATCCGCCTCTCCCTCACCGGTGCCGTTCAACGGGATCACGTCCTCGGCGGCGTAGCGCAGCAGCCGGCGTACGCCGGGCCGGTCCGGCCGCCGGGAGATCGTGATCGCCTGCCACGCATCGACGTCCGGGGTGTCGAGCTCGGAGGTGGGCGACGGCGCGCCGACCTGTGCGGGCCGCAACTGCAGGATCGTGAGCGCCCGGTCGAGGATGCCGGCGATCTCCTCGGGGGGAAGGACCGCGTCGATGATGCCGTGTGCATAGAGGTTCTCGGAGGTCTGCACGCCCTCGGGGAACGCCTCGCCGTACAGCGCCTGGTAGACGCGCGGGCCGAGGAAGCCGACCAGCGCGCCCGGCTCGGCCACGGTGATGTGCCCGAGCGACCCCCACGACGCCATCACCCCGCCGGTGGTCGGGTGTCGCAGGTAGACCAGGTAGGGCAGTCCGGCCGCCTTGTGTGCCGCGATCGCAGCCGAGATCCGGATCATCTGCACGAACGCCGGGGTGCCCTCCTGCATCCGGGTGCCGCCGGACACCGGCGCCGCGACCAGCGGGATGCCCTCACGGGTGGCGCGCTCGATGCCGGCAACCAGCCGGTCCGCAGCCGCGCGTCCGATCGAGCCGGCCAAGAATCCGAACTCGCACGCCAGCACGGCGATCCGGCGCCCGCGCATCGTGCCCTCACCGGTCAGCACCGACTCGTCGACCCCCGACCGCTCGGCGGCGGCCTCCAGCTCCGCGGCGTACGACGGCGACACCCCGGTGCGGTCGGGTGGCACGTCCCAGGAGACCCATGAGCCCTCGTCGAGGACCAGGTCGATCAGCTGGTGCGCGCTGAGGCGCCGCGGGGAGTCGCTCACCCGCTGGATCGTAGGCCAGTGGGTACGCCGCCGCCGGTAGGTAGCCCGAACGGGCCCTTCCGGTGCTGGGGCAGCTCGCGCACGAGCAGCGCGACCAGGTGACCCTGGGACTCCTGCCGGCCGACCTCGACGTACCCGCGGCCACCGTGGAACGCGAGCGACGGCTCGTTGGGCGGGTCGAGGTTGACCTCCAGGGCCATCCGGCCGTGCTCGCGGGCCCGCTCCTCCACCTCGTCGTAGACACGCGTGCCGAGACCGAGGCGGCGGAACGGCTCGGCAAGCACGATCCGGTCGAGGTAGTAGAAGTCGTCGTACCGCTCGGCGAACCAGCGGTAGTTGACCGAGTCGTACGGCGAGCCGGGGGCGAGCGTGACCACGAACCCGGCGAACCGGCCGTCGTGCTCGACGACGTGAGCGAGGTCGGCCTGGCCGGCCAGCGCGACCAGGCCCGGCACGTCGAGCGGGGCGAGGAGCTCGACGTGGGCCTGGTTGAGGGCCAGCACGGCCGCATGGTCGGCGGCGGTGATCGGACGCAGCCTCACGGGTAGCGGACCCCGGTGGCGTTCTCGCTGATCTCCCACAGCCGTCGCTGGACGTCGGGGTCGTGGGCCAGCCGACGGGACCGCACGATCCGTGGCCAGCCACGCATCTCGGCGAAGCCGCTCGGGCCGACGTAGGTGGACCCGGGCAGGTCGGCGGTTGCGGCCATCAGCGTCGGCATCGCACCCATCCGGGGCGACTGCCCGGCCAGGTGGAACGCGCCGATCAGCACCCGCCCCGCGTGGTTCAGCTCGCCACCACCGGAGGTGCGGCCGGTCGCCATCAGCCCGGTCGAGGCGTAGCCGGGGTGCGCGGCCAGCGCCGAGACCGGGAGCCCGGCGTCACGGAGTCTCCGGTCGAGCTCGTAGGTGAACAGCAGGTCGGCGAGCTTGGACTGCGCGTAGGCACGCCAGCGCGAGTAGTGGCCACGCTCGACCCGCGGGTCGCCCAGTGGTGCGGAGAGCGTCAGCCGGTGTGCCTGGGACGAGGTGTTGACCACCCGGCCGCCGCCGGAGGCGACCAGCGTCGGCATCAGCAGCCCGGTCAGCGCGAACGGGCCGAAGTGGTTGGTGGCCATCTGCAGCTCGAAGCCGTCGGGGGTGCGATGGTACGGCGTCGCCATCACGCCGGCGTTGTTGACCAGCAGGTGCAGCTCGCCGAGCTCGGCGGCCTCGGCGGCCGCCCGCCGGACCGCGCCCAGGTCGGCGAGGTCGATCACGAGCCGTCGGAGCCGCGCCTGCGGCAGCTGGGCGCGCAGGTCCGCCTCGACCGTGTCCAGCTTGGCCTCCGACCGCGCGGCGAGGACCACCTCGGCGCCCGCCCGGGCGAGCTCGAGTGCGATCGTCTCGCCGAGCCCGCTGGTCACGCCGGTCACCAGCGCCCGACGATCGGTGAGGTCGGGCATGTCCGCCAAGGACCAGGTCATGGCGTGACCGCCATCGAGGTGAGCAGCCGTCGGCCGAGCTCCTCGTCGCCGTCGTACGCCGCCTCGACGGCGTCCACGCCGCGGCGTCCGCCGGCGAGGACGACGAACGCCTCCGGGGTGAGCGAGACGCGGACCGTCGGCTGCTCGGGAACCGCTCGGATGGCGCGGCCGTCGTCGCCCATCCGGGCACCGAACCGACAGCTCGCCTCGGGCACCTCGATCAGCACGCTGGTGCCCGCCGGCGGGGCGACCCGCTTGCCCAGCACCATCGGCAGCGAGGCGCCGAGCCGCCGCAGTGTGTGTGCCGCCGCGGGCGAGTCGTAGCCCCCCGGTCGGCCGATCGCGCGGCGGATGTCCTGCTCATGCATCCATACGTCGAGGGGGCGGTTCGCGAGCAGGGTCTCGTTGTCCCACGGAGCGCCACCCGGTGTCCGGGGCGGGGCGCTGGAGCCGTCGACAGGCGGGTCGGCCCGGAGCGCGGCGTACCTGGTCGCGACGGCGCTCTCGATCTCGTCGGCGAGCTCGGCGACCGTGCGGTCCCGCCGGGCCAGCACGCCCTGCTCGGTGTAGCGGTGCATCGGGCCGCGCACATGCGCCAGGCCGTCGGGCACGTCGAGGGTCTCCTCCGGCGCACCGGCCAGCACCGCCTCGAGGTGCGCGGTGTGCGCGACGTTGTCGTGCACGCTCCAGCCGGGCAGGTCGGTGGGCAGTGTGACCTCGTCCTCGGTGAGCGTGCGAGCCAGGGTCACGAAGTCGGTGCAGGCGCGGTGCCAGGTCTCGACGTACGCCGCGAGTCGCTGCTGGCCGGTCATCCGGTCACTCATGTCCGCACCCTATGGCCGCCGCGGGACAATGGGAGCGTGACCTCCCCCACCGTCGTGCCCACCCTTCCCCGAACCCGCGCGCCCGAGCTGATCGGCCGCGGCTGGCTGAACACCGACGGCCCGCTGCACCTCGGTGATCTGCGCGGCCGGTGGCTGCTGCTGGACTTCTGGACGTTCTGCTGCATCAACTGCCTGCACGTGCTCGACGAGCTGCGACCGGTCGAGGAGGCGCACCGTGACGCGCTGGTGGTGGTCGGGGTGCACAGCCCGAAGTTCGCGCACGAGGCCGACCCGGTCGCGCTGCGGCAAGCCGTGGAGCGGTACGGCGTGGCTCACCCGGTCCTCGACGACCCCGAGCTGCGGACCTGGCAGGCCTATGCCGCGCGGGCCTGGCCGACGCTGGTGCTCGTCGACCCCGAGGGGTACGTCGTCGCCCACTACGCCGGTGAGGGCCACGCCCACGCGATCGACGCGATGATCACCGCGCTGTCGCCGGCGTACGCCGAGCGGGGCACCCTGCAGCCCGGTGACTCCCCTTACGTGGCGCCCGTGACCGAGCCGAGTGACCTGCGGTTCCCGGCCAAGGCCGTCCGGCTGACCGACGGCTCGCTGCTGGTGGCCGACGCGGGGCACGACCAGCTCGTCCACCTGGAGAAGGACCTCACCGCGGTCCGCCGGGTGATCGGCGGGTTCCGCGAGCCCAACGGCCTGTGCCTGCTGCCCACCGACGTCGCCGATGCGCTCGGCTCCGACGTGGTCGTCGCGGACACGGTCGGGCACCGCCTGGTCGGCGTACGTCTCCGCGACGGTCGGGTCAGGGAACTCGCCGCGGGTCTGAACAGCCCATGGGACGTCGCCTGGTGGCAGGACCGGCTCTGGGTCGCGATGGCCGGCGACCACACGCTATGGACCTTCGACCCGGTCACCGCCCGGATGGCGCATGCCGGCGGCACCGCCAACGAGGGTCTGCTCGACGGGCCGCTGGCAGCGGCCTGGTTCGCTCAGCCGAGCGGTCTGGCACCGGACGGCGACCGGCTCTGGCTGGTCGACGCCGAGACCTCGGCACTGCGCTACGTCCAGGACGAGACGGTGCACACGGTAGTCGGCGAGGGGCTCTTCGACTTCGGCTTCCACGACGGGGACCGGGGGCAGGCGCGGATGCAGCATCCGCTCGGCGTCGCCGTCTACGACGGGGCGGTGCTGGTCGCGGACACCTACAACGGCGCCGTACGACGCTTCGACCCCGCCACCGGTGAGCTGCAGACCGTGGCCAGCGGACTGGCCGAGCCGAGCGGCCTCGTCGTGGTGGACGACGCCGTCGTGGTGGTGGAGTCGGCCGCGCACCGGCTGGCGCCGCTCGCCCTGGCCTCGCACCGCGTCGAGGGCCCGGTCTCGCGGACCCACCGGCCGCCGACCGAGGTCGCGCCCGGCGAGCTTCGTCTGCAGGTGACCTTCGCGCCTCCGCCGGGGCAGAAGGTCGACGACCGATTCGGACCGGCCACCCAGCTGCACGTCAGCGCGACCCCACCGGCGTTGCTCCGCGCGGGCGACGGGGTCGGCACCGATCTGACCCGGACGCTCGTCCTGGACGAGACCGTCGGCGAGGGCCTGCTGCACATCGCCGCTCGGGCGGCCTCCTGCGACGCGGACGAAGGCGAGGGCCCGGCCTGCCGGATGCACCAGCAGGACTGGGGCATCCCGGTCCGGCTCGCCACCGGCGGACCGGCCGAGCTGGTGCTGCCGCTCGGGGGAGCCGCCCGCTGAGCGATCGAAACCCGTTTGCGCAGGCCGTGATCCGGATACGTTGACAACGTGAACTACTTCCGTTTTGTCGCCCTCGGCGACAGCCAGACGGAGGGTCTGAACGATCTGGCCCCCGACGGGTCGCCGCGGGGTTGGGCGGACCGGTTCGCCGAGCGGCTGGCGGCGACCAGCAGCCCGCAGCTGCAGTACGCCAATCTCGCGGTACGCCGGTGCCGGGCCGCGCACGTGCGCCACGTCCAGCTGCCCGCAGCGCTGAGCCTCCAGCCCGATCTCGCCGCCGTGGCGGTCGGGATGAACGACGTGCTGCGCCACGACTTCGACCTCGAGTCCGCCGCCCGCGACATCGAGGAGACCGTCGCGGCCCTGCGCGACACCGGCTGCGACGTGCTGACCATGACGTTCCCCGACATCGGCCGGATGATCCCGTCCATGCGCTGGCTACGCGCACGTGAGGTCGCGCTCAACGAGCGAATCACCCGCATCGCCCGGCGGTACGACGTAGCCCTGCTGGATCTGTTCCCGTTGGCGATGTGTGGGGACCGGCGACTGTGGAGCCACGACCGGATCCACGGGAGCAGTGAGGGGCACTGGCGGATCGCGGCCGGGATCGCCGAGCTCGCCGGCCTGCCCGGTGCCGACGCGGGCTGGCGCCGGCTCGAGCCCTCGTCCCGCAGGACGGGACGCGCGGGGGCCCTCGCGCGCGATGGTCACTGGGCGCTGACGTTCATGGCGCCCTGGTTGGGTCGCCAGCTGGGCCGGCGGCTGCTCGGACGCGCACCGGGCGCGGCGCCGGTCGCCAAGCGTCCCGCGCTGACCCCTGTCCTGGCGGTGCGACCAACCGGCCGAGCCGCTGCATCGGCTGCCGGCGCAGCGACCTGAGGGCTGCTCAGACGCGCGGCGGCGGGGGCTGGTCGGTGCGGCGCTCCTCCACGTGGGTGGTCCGTGAGCGCTGGGCGTTCATCACCAGGGCAAGGATGATCGCCAGGGCGCCGACGATGATCAGGATCCACCCCAACGTGTTGCCGTCGATGTGGTCCTGCCAGCTGCTCGGCAGGCTGACGGCGTCCGTGGCCAAGATCAGGCCGATGACGAGCAGCACGATTCCCAGGCCGATACCCATGGGTCCTCCTTCGGTCGGTGTGGCTTGCTCTGCCGCTCTTCTACCCAGTCGGGTCGGACATATGCGTCGAAACGCAGCGGCGGGGCCGCCCGTCTCCGGTGCGGCCCCGCTCTGATCGTCCTGCGAGGTTTAGAAGGACGCTTCGTCGAGCTCCATCAGCGAGAGGTCGGTGCCCTCGGCGATGGCCAGCTCGGCGGCGAGCTTGGGCAGCGTGTTGCGCGCGAAGAACTGCGCGGCCGCGATCTTGCCCTCGTAGAACAGCTTGTCGGCCTCGGACACCTCGCCACCCAGCTTCGTCAGCGCGACCTCGGCACCGCGCAGCAACAGCCACGCGCAGACGATGTCGCCGAGCGTCATCAGCAGCCGGCTGGTGTTCAGCCCGACCTTGTAGATGTTCCGGATATCTGCGTCGCCCTCGCCGGTGTTGCTGCTCTCGTCGGCGCTCATCAGGGTGTTGACCATGAACCCGACCAGGGCCTGGCCGTCCTCGAGGGCCTTGGCCAGCAGCTCGCGCTCGACCTTCAGCCGACCGTTGCCCGCCTCGGACTTCACGAAACCGTCGATCTCGCCGGCGAGGAAGCCGAGCGCCTGCGCCTGGTCCTTCACGATCTTGCGGAAGAACAGGTCCTGGCCCTGGATCGCGGTGGTGCCCTCGTAGAGGGTGTCGATCTTGGCGTCTCGGACGTACTGCTCGATCGGGTACTCCTGGAGGAAGCCCGACCCGCCGAGGGTCTGCAGCGACTCGGTGCCCAGCAGCACCCAGGAGCGCTCCGAGCCGTAGCCCTTGACGATCGGGAGCAGCAGGTCGTTGACCCGCTCGGCCATCTCGTCACGCTCGCCGTTGTGCTCCGCGATCTGCACCTTATCCTGCCAGGACGCGGTGTAGAGCACCAGCGCACGCATCGCCTCGGCGTAGGCCTTCTGCGTCATCAGCGAGCGCCGTACGTCGGGGTGGTGGGTGATCGTGACCCTCGGGGCGGTCTTCGCCGAGTTGGTCAGGTCCGCGCCCTGCACCCGCTCCTTGGCGTACTCCAGCGCGTTGAGGTAGCCAGTCGACAGCGTCGCGATGGCCTTGCTGCCGACCATCATCCGGGCGTTCTCGATGACCTGGAACATCTGGGCGATGCCGTCGTGCACCTCGCCGAGGAGCCACCCCACGGCCGGCTCGCCACCGCCGACACCGGCGTCACCGAAGGTGACCTCGCAGGTGTTGGAGACCTTGATGCCCATCTTGTGCTCGACGTTGGTGACGTAGGCGCCGTTGCGCGCACCGGTGAGCTCACCGGTCTCCAGGTCGAAGTGGTGCTCGGGCACGATGAACAGGCTCAGACCCTTGGTCCCCGGCCCGCCGACGCCCTCGACACCGGCCGGTCGGGCCAGCACCAGGTGGATGACGTTCTCGGTGAGGTCGCTGGTGGCGGAGGTGATGAACCGCTTGACTCCCTCGACGTTCCAGGTGCCGTCCGCGTTCGGGGTGGCCTTGGTGCGACCGGCGCCGACGTCGGAGCCCGCGTCCGGCTCGGTCAGCACCATCGTCGTGTTCCAGCCGCGGTCCACGATGTGCTGGGCGATCTTCTTGTCCCGGTCGTTGCCGTTTCGGTGGACCACGCCGGCGAACATCGGGCCCGCGCCGTACATCCACAGGGCCGGGTTGGAGCCGAGCACGAGCTCGCCCATCGCCCAGTTGAAGCTGGAGGGTGCCGGCGTACCGCCGAGCTCGGCCATGGTGCCCAGGCGCCAGTACTCGGCGTCCATCCAGGCCTGGTAGCTCTTCTTGAACGACTCCGGCAGCGGAGCGCTGTGCGTCTGCGGGTCGAAGACCGGGGGGTTGCGGTCCGCGTCGGCGAAGGACTCGGCCAGCTCCTCGCGGGCCATCCGGTCGACCTCGGAGAGGATCGAGCGCGCAGTCTCGACGTCGATCTCCTCGAACGGGCCGGTGCCGAGCACCTCGCCGCGGCCGAGCACCTCGAAGAGGTTGAACTCGATGTCGCGGATGTTGCTCTTGTAGTGGCTCACTGATCCACCTTTTCCACGTCGGGCCCGGTGGTCCGGGCATCGGTGCCGGTTAGGCTACTGACCGGTAACATCCATTATGGTCCCGGTCCGCCGGCTATGCAAGGCGAAGTCGAGTGACATGACAGACTTGGTGCATGCGGGTGTCGGCGAAGAGTGACTACGCCCTCCGCGCCCTGATCGAGATCGCCCTGCGTGGTGCGGGCCGACCCGTCAGTGCCGAGGAGCTCGGCCGGATCCAGGACATCCCGCACGGCTTCCTGCAGGCGATCCTCGCCGATATGCGCCGAGCGGGCGTGGTGGTCAGCCAGCGCGGACAGTCCGGCGGCTGGAGACTGGCCCGCGACCCCGGCGAGATCACCGTGGCCGACGTGATCAGGGCCGTCGACGGGCCTCTGGTCAGCGTGTACGGGCTGCGCCCGGAGTCGGTCTCCTACAACGGCAACGCCGAGATCCTCCAACTGGTCTGGATCGCAGCGCGCAGCAGCCTTCGTGACGTCTTCGAGCACGTCACGATCGCCGCCCTCGCCGATCAGCGGTTGCCCCCCGACGTCGCCGCGCGGACCACCGACGAGGACGCCTGGCGGCCGCACTGACGGGGGCGACACGCTGGCCGGACAAACTAGAACGCGTTACAGTTCGCCCATGATCGAGTCGGAGTTCATCACCTGGGACGCGCCGGACGGCGATCATCCGGCACGCCGGATGTCGCAGCGTTCGTACGACGCGGTGTCGCGCAAGGCCAAGGACGAGTGGTTGGCGCTCTTCGCCGAGGACGCCACTCTCGAGGACCCGGTGGGCCCGTCGTTCTTCGACCCCGAGGGCAACGGTCATCACGGGAAGGACGGGATCGCGGCCTTCTGGGAGATGGCGATCGCGCCGGTGGCCGAGTTCCGCTTCACCATCCGCGACTCGTTCGCAGGAGGCAACGCGTGCGCCAACATCGGCACCTTCTCCACGCGGATGGAGGACGGCACTCTCGCCGACACCGACCTGATCGCGACGTACCGCCTGGACGACGACGGTCTGATCCGGCAGATGAACGCGCACTGGGAGGTCGACCGGACCCTGGCCACGGTGCGCAAGGCCGAGAGCTGACTCAGGCGACCTCTCGCTGCACCCACTCCACGAGCGGGCGCAGCGCACGCCAGTCCGCGCGCACCCGGTCCACCAGGGCCGCCGAGTGGATCACCTCGTCGAAGCCGTACTGCCGAGCGACGACGAGCGACCGGTGCCGCAGCAGGTCGATCCGCGGGTGCGCCGGGTCGTAGCCCCGTGGCTTGGTCTTGAGTCGGTCGCCGCCGACCTCGAAGCCCGAGCGGCGCAGGGTCTGGAGCAGCCCCTCCAACTCCTTGCCGCGCCGGTCGTCGTCGATCGCAGTCCTGATCCGGGCCAGCTCGGCCGTCTCTGCGTGGTAGAACCCTGCGCCCACGCGAAAGCCGGGCGCGGCGATCTCGGCGTACCACCCGGTGGCGGGCCCGGCGGCGACGAACGCGCCCTGGTGGGTCTTGTAGGGCGTCTTGTCCTTGGCGAACCGGACGTCCCGGTGGGGCCGGAACACCTTCGCGGCGCCGAACTCGGCGGCCAGTGCCTCGGTGAGCGCGACCATCGGCGTCCGCACTGCTTCGGCATACGTCGCCTTGTGTGCCTCCCAGAACGACCGGGTGTTGTCCATCTCCAGGTCGTCGTAGAAGTCGAAGGCGGCCACGGGGAAGCCGGCGAAGTCGGTCACGCCTCCTGAGGCTACGTCGTGTGCGCGGTCGCTCGGGCGTGGAGCGGATGACGAGATGCGAACTCGCGACATCGACGGTGGGCAGAGTGTCGCGCTCTGCTCGCGCGGCAGACCTCCAGTGTTTCTTGGAGCGGATGACGAGATTCGAACTCGCGACATCGACCTTGGGAAAGTCGCGCTCTACCAACTGAGCTACATCCGCACGAGGACGACGCGGGCCGTCCATCGAGGAGTGATGATAGCCCACGGCCGGCGCGGCGTGCAGCGGTGCGCCATCTGGCGGCCGGTGCGCCGATACTTGGGCGGGGTTGGCAGACTGGCGCAGTCTTTGACCTCACCTCGAATCGAGTTCCTCGTGAAGCTTCGCCCCTCCGTTGTCGCGTCGATCAGCGTGCTGGCCACCGCCGGCATGGTCCTCACCGGCTGCGGGTCAGGCTCGTCGACAGCATCAAAGAAGCCCACGGAGTCGAGCAGCCCCTCGTCGTCGGCGTCCTCGGCCTCGAGCAACGTGTGCCAGAAGCTGGTCGACGGTCCGACCAGCGAGTCGGTGAAGGTGTCCGGTTCGTTCGGCAAGACCCAGAAGGCGGCGTTCAAGTCGCCGCTGCAGGCCTACGACACCGAGCGCACGATCGTGAAGAAGGGCAGCGGCAAGCCCACCCACGCGGGCGAGCAGGTCAACACCCTGGTGACGGTCTACCTGGGCAACGGCAAGTCGCTGGGCACCCAGCCGCTCACCCTGACGGTCGGCAACTCGTCCGTGCCGCCGGCCTTCGCCGCTGGTGCGTCCTGCCTGCCTTTCGGGACCCGCTCGGTGACGACGGCGCGTGCCCAGGACGTCTACGGGCCGCAGGGCAACCCGCAGGCCGGCATCAAGCCCACCGACTCGATGGTCATCGTCACCGACCTGCTCTCGCAGAAGAAGCCGCTGGTGCCGGCCGCCTGGACCAACGACGTCCCGAGCGTCACCTTCGACTCCAAGGGCAAGCCCACCGTCAAGCTGCCGAAGACCAAGCCGCCGAAGCAGCTCGAGCTGAAGGTCCTCAAGCAGGGCAGCGGCACGGTGGTGAAGTCCGGTGACACGGTCAACGTCGACTACCAGGGGATCAGCTGGAACACCGGCAAGATCTTCGACCAGAGCTACGGCCGCGCGCCGGCGAGCTTCGCGACCGACCAGGTGGTCGAGGGGTTCGGCGCCGCCCTGGTCGGCCAGAAGGTCGGCACCCGGGTCATGGTCACGATCCCGCCGAAGTACGCCTACGGGCCGAAGGGCTCGGGGCAGCAGTTGGGCGGCCAGACCCTGGTCTTCGTGATCGACATCCACTCCACCAAGGCCAGCTGAGCGGGTCGAAGCTCCCCCCGGCCGACTTCGGTCGATCCGCGGACAACGCCGACAGGCAGTGTGCAGACTGATCCCGCGCGTTCTCTGCGCGTGACCCGCTGCTCACCGGTCGACAGGGGAAGCTCGTGACCCGTCCATGCTTCGGAGTGGTTGCTCAGACCCGCTCGCGCAGCCGGGCTGCGACGCGCCGGGGATCGGTACGGCGCGTGGTGGCGGCGATCTCGATGGCAGCGATCGTGGTCGTCGGGCTGCCGGCGGCGTACGCCGATGGCGGTGCGCACGGCGGTCACGATGCGGGCGCCGCGCCGTCGGGGATGGCCAGGCATGGGTGGATGCCCGTCGCCGGCCCGCTGTTCAACGACCCGAAGGGGTCGTGGGCGGCACAGGACAACCAGATGCATAACGTCATCGAGAGCATCGCGCATGCGCCGCGGCACTCGGAGATCGACATCGCCACCTGGAGCTACTTCCTCGGGCGGGCGACCGACGCGCTCATCGCGGCTGCGCGGCGCGGGGTCGTCGTTCATTTCGTGATGGCGCGGGGGAAGTCCGAGGTCGGTTCGGACTTCGGCCGGCTGCGGGCCGCCTTCCGGGCACGGAACGCCGCGCACCCCCGTGCGAAGCGCAGCGTGGCACGCACCTGTGCCGCGACCTGCCGAGGCACCCACGGCACGATGCACACCAAGATGTTCCTGTTCTCCCGGACCGGTGCGGCGAAGGACGTGGCGATGTGGGGATCCCCGAACGTCACGACCAACGCGATCCGCCACCAGTGGAACGAGCTGTTCACCGTCGTCAACCGCACGAAGGTCTACGAGTACGCGAAGTCCGTCTTCCACCAGCTCTGGCGCGACCGGCCCCATCCGCAGCCGTTCGTCGTCCACTGGTTCGGTCAGGTCGGGCTCGCGCCGCTGCCCTACCGAGGCCGGATCGACTGGGTCAGCCGGCAGCTCGACAAGGTCAGCTGTCGTGACACCGTGACCGGATCGTCGGGCGGTCGCAGCGTACGGCGTACCCGCATCCAGGCTGCGAACGCCGTGCTCAGCGGGTCGGTGGGTGCCAGCGTGGCCCAGCACCTGCGGACCCTGTGGAACCGCGGCTGCATGGTGAGCCTGATGTACACCCGGCTGGACCATGTCGTGCACGGGATCCTCGAGTCGCCCGGCGGCCGAGGCCCGGTCCCGATCCACCCGGTGCACATCGACGTCAACGGCGACGGCATCTACGACGACTACCTGCATCTGAAGGTGCTCGCCATCCACGGCGACATCGGCAACCGTCCCGACGCCACGCTGGTGATGGACGGCTCGGCGAACTGGGCGAACCTCTCGCGCAGCAATGACGAGATGCTCGGCTACTTCAAGCGTCCTTGGGTCTACTGGGCGTACTCGCGCTGGCTGGACCACATGTGGCAGCACGCCCCCTGGTCGGCGCGGCTCGCCCCCGGGGCGCGAACCCTGCCCTCCCGGGACCGGTTCGCGCACGTCGAGCTGGACTGATTCCGAGCTAGCAGGGACCGATCGGCGCCAGCGCGGGTCGCTTGGGGGCGATGCCGTCCCCGGAGGACCGGCCGGTGAGCCGACGGTGCACCCACGGCGCGGCATGGGTGCGTGCCCACGCGAGGTTCGTCGCCCGCACCTCGCGTGCCGTGCGCTGCACCGGAGCCGGCGCCTCGAGCAGGGCCAGATCGTGCGGCACCCCGAGGGCCTCGAGTACGGCGATGGCCACGACCTGGTGCCCGGCAGGGCCCAGGTGGAGTCGGTCCTCGGCCCACATCGTCTCCGGCCGGTCCGGGCGCATCCGCCAGGAGTCGAGGACGACGGCACCGTGCTTGTCCGCGATCTCCCGGACCTGCTCGTTGTAGAGGGCGAACCGCCCCCTCAGGCGCGCAAACAGTCCCTGCGATCCCGGGTCGAATGCCGTGAACAATCCAACGACGGCCCCGCTGGCGGTGAGGGTGCCGACGGCTTCGTCGTACCTCCTCGCCAGGGCGTCGATGTCGACCTTGGGCCGGAGGAGGTCGTTGGCGCCGGCGTAGACGGTGACCAGGTCGGGCTGCAGGGCGAGCGCCGGGTCGACCTGTTCGTCGAGGATCGCGCCGAGCTTGCGACCGCGGATGGCGAGGTTGGCGTAGCCGAACTCGCTGTCGGCGCGCTGCGCACGGTCCGCAAGCGCCTCGGCCACCCGGTCGGCCCAGCCGCGCAGGCCGTTGGGCCGGGACGGATCCGGGTCACCGACGCCCTCGGTGAAGGAGTCGCCGAGAGCGACGTAGCGGTGGAAGAGCAGCGCGTTCACCGAAGCATTGTGGCCGACGGCCTCGTCATGAGACCAACCAGATGACCCCGTGGTGGCCGGTCCGCGTGGTGCCGTGGTGGTCGGTGCGGAACCAGAACCCATGGGGGCTCCGCCAGAGGATCAGCCCGGGCTTCGGCTGGATGAGGCGCCACTCGCCATGAGTCTTGAGCCGATGGCTCTGGCGGGTCAGGCGGGCGCCGTTGTGAACGCCGGTCTGACCGGGCGGTCCGCCGCGGGACGGTGGGACGTAGGGAACGCTGTGGTCGGTGTCCTTGCGCCTGCTGGTGTTGACCGACCAGGGGAACGGATCGGCGGGCATCCGCTGGTGCAGCGACTCCACGATCCGAGCAGGGAACTCGTAGCCGTCCACGGGGCGTTGGTCGGCGATGTCGAGCACCGGGGTGACGGTGACGTGGGCGTCACTGGAGGCGAGCCAGTCGCGCAGCTGGCCGACGGTGATCGGGCCATGGCCCTCGAGCCGGACGACCCGGCCGACTCCTGGACATGCGCGAAGGGCGTCGTCGGTGAGGTGGGCGAACAGCCGGACCTGCGGGCGGAGAACCTCTGCGTCGACACGGGCGAGTGCACCGCGGAGCGTCTCGTCGGGATCCAGCTCGTGGTCGACCTCGGCATCGGGGACGCCCTCGCCCTGCGCCGCGTCCAGCAGCAGCTGCAACGCCTCGGCGGGGTGGCCGAGAATCCCGACCGCTCGCGCCCGACGCTCGTCCATCGAAGGAGCCGACTGCCCGGACGTGTCGGCGCGATCGACCAACACCTGGGCAATCCGCTCGACCATCGCGGCGAAGACCACGATGTCGCCCGTGTGGGCGCGCGCGATCAACAGCGACAGCCCGTCGCCGTCGGGCTTGGTGCGTACGAACCGCGCGGTCTCGGCGTGCCGACGGGCCTCCTCGGCAGTCGCCGGATCTGCCTCGATCACCTTGGCGGCCACCAGGTCGAGGAACCGGCCCGCCGGCAGGGTGCCGCAGAACGGCGCGACCGCGGCGTCGACGTATCCAGCGGCCCGCGCGTCGAGCTTGCGGGTATCCCGCGCCACCCGCCGTGCCACCCAGGCGTCCAGTCGAAGTCCCTGAACGGCGCTCCAGAGTCGAGGCAGTCGGTGCCGGAGATCGAGCGAGTCCGCCATCAGGTTGCGCGCCGCCGTGGGGTGCTGGTGGCGCATCGCACCGAACTCGGCGGCACAGAACTCCTCCACCCACGGCGTGCCCTTGCCTCCGATCCCGACCAGCTCCGCGTCGCCGTCGCAGCGCACCCGGCGCTCGTCGTCGTAGCGGACCTCGCCGTGGAGATCGCACCAGTGCGCAGCGAGGGCGAGGAGGTCGGCCTCCGCCTGCATCTGCTCGGCCCGGTTGGCCTCGACCGCGAGCAGCACCTCACGTGCTCCGAGGTCGGCCAGCCGATCGAGATCCATGGCTCCATGGTAGTCGAATGTATGAGCGAATACAAGGAATCCTCGTCACAAGGAGCCTTGGCGAAGACGGCGCCGCGTCAGATCGCCCGCCACATCCGCAGGTGCGGTCCGATGACCGGGTCCTCCCACGGCTCACCGACGACGGCGAACCCGGCGCGGAGGTACAGCCCGCGCGCGGGGACCCGCGCGTTGCACCAGACCGTCCGGCCGCCGCGCAGCCGCACCTCATCGAGAAGTCGCTCCAGGACCTGACTGCCGAGGCCTGCTCGGCGATGCTCCGGTGCGGTCGCCATCCCACGGATGCGCCACGGCGCGGGGGAGGCCGGTTGCTCGGGCAGAGCCTCGGGCGCCGCCATCGCGCAGGCCAGCACCAGGTCGTCGCGCACGGCCGCCACCGCCAACGCGCCCGGCGCATCGGTCTCGGCGGCCATCTCCGCGACGCTCTGGTGGGGGCGGAGTACCTGTTGGCGCAGGGCGAGGGTCGTCGGGGGATCGACCAGCGTGACGACGTACGAAGCCATGGCACGAGTACATCAGGCGCTCCACGATGCACGCTCCCAGCGGCCCCGAGCGGTGCACTGGGTAGATTACGTTCCGTGCTGCTCAGTGACCGCGACATCCTGGCCGAGATTCGCGGCGGCCGCATCACGATGGATCCGTGGAACGAGGAGATGCTGCAGCCCTCCTCGATCGACGTGCGCCTGGACAGGTTCTTCCGGGTCTTCGAGAACCACAAGTACCCACACATCGACCCGGCGGCGGACCAGGCGGACCTGACCCGGGTCGTCGAGCCCGAGGGCGACGAGCCGTTCATCCTGCACCCGGGTGAGTTCGTGCTCGGCTCGACGTACGAGGTGGTCACGCTGCCCGATGACCTCGCTGCCCGCGTCGAGGGCAAGTCGTCGCTGGGCCGGCTCGGCCTGCTCACCCATGCCACTGCGGGGTTCGTCGACCCCGGATTCTCCGGTCACGTCACGCTCGAGCTCGCCAACGTCGCCACCCTGCCCATCAAGCTCTACCCCGGCATGAAGATCGGCCAGTTCTGCTTCTTCCGGCTCACCTCGCCCTCGGCCCACCCCTACGGCTCGGAGAAGTACGGCTCGCGCTACCAGGGGCAGCGCGGCCCGACGCCGTCGAAGTCGTACGCGAACTTCCACCGCACGCGCATCTGACTCGTCGCACGTCCGTTGCCGACCACGTGGGCGCGGCGGATACTTCTGGCGTGACCACGGCCGAGGACGGCAAGGGCGGCGACCTCGTCGGGCGGGAGCATGAGCGGGCGGCGGTCCTCGCGCACGTGCTCGGCGACGCCGATCCGGGCCGGCTGTTGCTCCTCGGCGAGGCCGGCATCGGGAAGAGCGCGCTGTGGAGGGCAGGGGTCGCCGCGGCGCGCGAGGCGAACGTGCGTGTCCTGGTCGCGCCCCCGGCGGAGGCCGAGCGGGACCTCCCGTTCGCGGTCCTGGGTGACCTCTTCGCCGACGTGCTGACCGAGGGCGTGGTCGCGCTCGCCGCGCCACGACGGCGGTTGCTCGAGATCGCCCTGCAGGTGCGCGACCCCGGGGTCTCCGCCCTGAACCCTCGTGGCGTGGCGCTTGCCGTGACGGAGCTGTTGCGGATCCTGGCGCAGCGCGGCCCGGTGCTGGTCGCAGTGGACGACGTCCAGTGGACCGACGCCGCGTCGGCGGCCGCGCTTGCGTTCGCGCTGCGTCGCCTTGGCCCGGCTCCGGTCCGGGTGCTCGCCGCCGCACGCACGCCGTGGCTGGGCAGGCACGAGGTCGGCTGGCCGATGGACGAGGCCGTGGTGCTCGACCTGCCCGGGCTGTCCCTCGGCGCGACACAGCATCTGATCTCCGGCAGGGTACGGCGGCTCCGGCATGTCGAGCTCCGCTGGATCCACGAGGAGGCTGCCGGCAACCCGCTGCACGCGCTCGAGCTCGCCCGCGCGCTTCGCGGCGCCGATGGAGCCGTGCCGGTGCTCGACCCGGGCACGCAGGTGAGCGACCTCGTCGTACGACGCCTCGGCAACCTGGATGCGCCGGCCGCCGAAGTGCTCTTGGCGGCGTCTCTGGGCCGTCGGCCCACGGTCGACCTGCTGGCGCGCGCCTGCGGTCGGCCCATCCTCGCCGATCTGGGCGCCCTCGTCGCGGCCGATCTCGTCCACGTGACCGGCGACCGGGTCCGCTTCCAGCACCCGCTGTATGCCACCGCCTGTGCGCAGGCCGCCGGCGCGGCCGAGCGCCGACGCGTGCATCGGCGACTTGCCGACGCCGCGGCCGAGCCCGAGGACGCCGTCCGGCATCTCGCCCTGGCCACCTCGGGGCCCGATGCGGCGGTGGCGGGCCGACTGGACGAGATCGCGCTGCGCGCCCGGCTGCGTGGTGCGCCGCAGGCCGCGGCGGAGCTGTCCTGGCTCGCGGGTCGACTGACGCCCGTCGATGACGAGGATGCGAAGACGACGCGGATCCTCGCCACCTCGCGCTACCTCGTGGACGCTGGCGCCACTGCGGCGGCCGAGCAACGGCTCCGCGAGTCGCTGGCGGTGTCGACAGAGCCCGGCACCCGACACCGCCTCTGGATGGCGCTCGGAGAGGTGGTCTACGAGAGCCGCGGTGTCGAGGAGGCGCGGGCCGTCACCGCCGCCGCGCTGGAGGAGGCAGGTGATGATCCGGCGCGGCGCGCGCAGGCCCTGGTGACGCGCACGTCGCGCACGGAGATGCCCGTTGACGAGCGCAGCGTGATGATCGACGAGGCCCTCGCGCTGCTGTCCACACTCGAGCATCCGGACCCCGACGTGCGCGCCCAGGCCGCTCGTGAGCAAGCGCTCTGCTCGTTCTACCTCGGCGACGGGCTGCCCCGCGCACCGCTGTACGAGGCAGCGGCGCTCGAGGCCGACCTCCGCCCGCCGCTCGCGGTCGCGTGGCGGGCGACCACGGTGCTGGGCGAGTGCGCCAAGTTCGTCGACGACTTCGCGGAGGCTGAACGGCTGCTGGCCGCTGCGAGCGCCGAGGCCGAGGTCGAGGGCGACGTCGGGTCGATCGCCGAGATCGACGGGCATCGCGCCGAGCTGGAGCTGTGGCTGGGTCGGTGGGACGCAGCCGAGGCGCTCGCGCGCGCCGCCGTCGACGATGCGGAGCAGAGCGAGCGACGCGGACGGATCGCGATGGCCCACTGCTACGCGGGCATGGTGGCCGCTCATCGCGGCGACCCGACGGCCGCCGACGCTCTGGCGGAAGCACTCGCGGAGGCTGCGCGCGCAGACAATGACTGGGTTCGTGCGATGACCTGCGGTGCGCTCGGCTTCCTCGGGTTGACGGAGGGCCGCCTGGATGCGGCCGGCGACGCCCTCGCCGAGGCGGATGAGTTCGCCCACCGCGAGCTGGTGTGCGAACCCCGGCAGTGGCGGTACCTCCCCGACTACGTGGAGGTGCTGATTGCGGCCGGGGAGGCCCAGCTGGCCGACGATCGGGCCGAACCGTTGCGACGCTGGGCCGGACGGGCCGGCGGCTGGGCCCGGGCGATGGCGCTCCGCGCCGACGGACAGATCGCCGAGGCGACCGGGGACCGGGATCGAGCCCTGAGGCTGCTCGCGGACGCGGCGGCGGCCTACGAAGCACTGCCGTTGCCGTTCGAGCTGGCGCGCGCCCGCCTCGCGCTCGGCTCTGCTCAACGGCGAGCGGGCAGGCGACGAGACGCGCGAGCCACGCTGGAGCAGGCCGTCGCCGGGTTCCGCGACCTCGGCGCACCGCTGTGGGCGGCTCGCGCGGACGACGAGCTCGCCAGGGTCGCCGGCCGTCCGGCCGTAGCCGATGACGAGCTGACGCCCGCCGAGCAACAGGTGGCCCGCCTGGTCGCGCGCGGCGCCAGCAACCGCGAAGTGGCGGCCGCGCTCTCGATCAGCCCGCGCACCGTCGAGGTCCACCTGGGTCGCATCTACCGCAAGCTCGGCATCCGGAGCCGGGCCCAGTTAGCGGCGGCGTACTCCTGAGGCCGGCAGCCACGAATACGTGGTTTCCCGGACGCGGCGATGCCACGACCCCTCCTAGGTTCGGCCGTGCGGCGTGAGAGCTGCCGCGTTCCGAACCAGACGAGGAGGCGTCCCATGCGCCACTACCTGCTCGAGTCGTTCCTGCCCGACCACACAACCGGTGCCGATATCGCGGCGGCGTGCAAGGCGGCGTCGGAGGAGGGGCAGGCGGTGTTGCGCCATCTCCTGGTCATGCCCGAGGCCGAGCTGTGCCTCTTCGTGGTCGAGGCGCGCACCCCGGAGATCGCATGCGTGCTCGTCCGTGCCGCCGGCCTCAGCGTCGACTGCGAGCCGACCGCGATCGCCGTCGTCGACGTCCCGGTCGCGGTCGGGGCTGACGCATGAGTACGACGCGCCGGCTCCTGGTCGGGGGCTTGGCGCTCGCCCTGCTCGTGGCTGTGCCTCTGGTCGGCGAGATGCGGGCACCGCTGGTGCCTGCTGCCGTCGCGGACACGGCGCCTACTGTTCCACTGCTCACGGGGGGCCTGATGATCTCCACCGGCACGGTCGGTGCGACGTTGGACCACAACTACAACTGTTCAGGGACCTGCCACGTGCAGGAGTCGACCGGCCCGGTCGGGTTCTCCGAGACAGACCTGGTCGAAGGATTGTTCCCGGGTGTCCAACGCGCACCCGCTTCGGACTGGCCGAGCCAGGGACCGGCTGTCATGGCACTGGCCTGGTCACCCGCAGAGGTACACGGACACTGGTCCGAGACCGTCACAGACTCGAGTGGCACTCGGACGTCGTCGTGTCAGACCACAGCACAGACGGAGCGGCCCTTTTCCAACCAGGACATGGTCCCGGGAGACTCCATCCCCATCCCCGAGGGTATGCAGGGGAACTTCTACCAGCCCCAGAGTACGTGCGACAACACCGACGTCTGTTGCCCGACGATGGACCCGCTGAACGAAGAGGCCGGCGCGGTAGGCAGGTACTCGACCCAACCCGACGTACCGGCGACTCCGTGGAAAGCCACGTCGACGGTGGTTGCGTCCGGAGACGACACCAGCCATTCCCAGTCCGACCCCTACGCGACGTTCACCCTGACCAACGCGAGAGTCACGCTCGCCTGCGCGATCTGCATCTCCGACATCACCTTCAAGCAGCTCGACGACCCGAGCAGCGGCGAGGAGGCGAAGTCGGTCGTCCCGGACACCGGGACGTACGACGGCAACGTCGTGGAGATCAGTGCGACGGTCCACAATGCGGCCGATCGTTCGCTGACCGTGCCCTTCTCTTTCATCGACAAGACCACCGGCAAGCCGTTGAACGAGGCGGACGGCGACCGCCTGGTCGAGCCGCAGACCATCGGCGCCGGCGCGACCACCACGATCACCTTCGACTGGGACACCCGGGGCACGGCGTGGCGACACATGCAGCCGATGCCGACCCACACGATCCAGGTCTTGACCGGATTCGGCGGAGCACAGCGCGACATCACCGTCCTGCCGAAGCCGGTGGTGCTGGTGCACGGGTGGAACTCGGATGCCTCGACGTGGGAGACGATGAAGTCGCTGCTCACCGCGAAGGACGAGCACTGGCCGGTGTTCGCGGTGGGTGACTCGTGGTCGCAGGCGGGGATGACGATGGACACCGACCCGGTGTCGGGCAACTCGATCGAGGCCAACGCGCGGGCGGAGGCGCGCTACATCGAGCACGTGCGATCGCTGACGAAGGCCCAGCACGTGGATCTGGTGGTGCACTCGATGGGTGGGTTGATCTCGCGCGACTACATCGACCACATGATGATGGGCGAGCCGCATCCGCCGGGTGGCAGGCCGTTGGTCTCGCACCTGGTGATGCTCGGTACGCCGAACCAGGGCTCGGCTTGCGCGTACGCCGCCGGCGGGGCGGCCGTGTACTTCGGCAAGGCGGTGCCGACGATCCAGCTGACGCCGGTGTACGTCGCCGACATCTTCGACAAGTACGTGCGCAACCAGCACGGCGTGCCGTTCTCGGTCGACGCGGGCACCGGCTATCCGGTCTGCTTCACCGGTGACGGCGACGGAGTCGTGACCCGGGACAGCGCGTGGTGGATCTACTCCGATGTCGGGGAGCGGCCGGGTGACCTGCACACCGACTTGCCCAGCGACCCCGCGATCGCCGACCAGTGGGTCATGGACCACGTCGCTAAGGCATGGTTCGAGGAGTCCACGCCGTCCGGGCGAAGGCCGTCACCCGCCCCGGAGCCGCCACCCGCGGTCCAGCAGGTCGCGATCGGGATGCCGGCGGTGGCACGTGGCCACGACGTCATCGTGAAGGTCCCCGTCACCACTGCCAAGAGACTGGAGGTGATCCTGGTCGGGCCGGCATCGGTGGCGGCCACCCTGCTCAGACCCACCGGTGCGGTCTCGGTATCCCAGAAGGCGGGATCGACGGCGGCCAGGCGCCCCTTCCGAAGTCTCCAGGTAGCCAAGCCGACGGCGGGGATGTGGAAGCTTCGGCTGCACCAGACCGCCGCGGCGTCGGCCAACGTGATGCTCTCCGCCTCCCTCCAGGGGGCGACCAAGACCGAAGGTGTGTCCGTATCGCGGCTCTCGGGACGCCGGCTCAAGGTGACCGCGAAGCTGCGCAAGGGCACTCACCCGATCACCGGCGCCACCGCGCAAGCCCTGCTGCGCCGTACCGGCGGCCGGCTGATCACGATCGGACTGGTCGACAACGGCACCCACGGGGACGCCCGCGCCCACGACGGGATCTACACCGCTACGACCGCTGCGCTCCCCGTCGGCGACTACTACGTCGTGGGGAAGGCGGTCAAGGCGACGATGAGGAGGTACGTCGCCTCGGCGATCTCCATCCGGTGACCGGGTGAGTCGCGGCCGCGCGAGTCAGTGGAAGCGAGAGGTGGACAGGTGCCGGGTCACGCGGGGCTCGCGGGCCCGGTCGATGCGCTCCTTGATGACCTGACGGGCCTGGATCGCGGTGAGGGTGTTGCTCATGATGTCTCCCTTGTGGCGTTGAGTTTCGATGGTGTCGCGATGTGTTCGAGGTGGCTTGACCCGTTTTGCTCAGACCTGGGCGAGGGTGATGTCCCCGCTGGCGGTGCGGATCCTCAGCTCGACGTGGTCCTGACCGTCCTCGGGCTTGCCCAGGGACGGGAGGTCGGAGCGGATCCGGCCGGACGCGCAGCTGATGTCGGTCCACACGGGCGTGCCCGCGGGGACGCCGACCCGGACGTCGCCCGACGAGGTGGAGGCTCGGATGCTGCCGCGCTCGGCGTGCCCCACGGTCAGCGAGCCGGACCCGGTCTTGAGGGTGAGCTGCCCGCTGGACCGCTGGACGGTGCCGCTTCCGGATCCCGTCTTGACCACGGTGGTCTCCGTCGTACGGCCCAGGGCGACGTCGCCGGAGCCGGTGGAGACGGCGGCCGAGCCGCCGACCTGGCCGACCTCGACCTCGCCGGAGCCGGTGCGGACCCTGAGCGCGTCGCCGACGGACCCGCAGGACACATCACCCGAGCCGGTGTCGATCACGACGGAGCCCTCGGCGTCCTCGATCTCGACCTGGCCGGAGCCGGACTTGGACCGGACCGCGCCGAGCCGTCCGGTGGCATCGACGTCGGCGGAGCCGGTCCTGGTGGTCAGGTCGCTTCCGGTCGGTAGCGTCACGGTGACCTGGTGGCTGTCGTTGCCGCCGAAGATCCGGACGCCGTGCCGTGGCGCCAGGACGGTGAGCCGCCGGCCCTCGAGCTCGACGGTGAACTCCTCGGCACGCGGCCCGCTGATCTCGACCGTGCTCTGTGACGTCTCGATCGCCGTGATGGTCGCCGAGCCGGAGCCGAGCTCGAGGACGAGCTCGACGGGGTCGGGTGTGTCGAACTGCTGGTGCATGATGACTGCCTCTCGAGGGTGTGTCGGTCCGCCGGTGGACCGGAGCGGTCCATCGGTGCGTGGGGTGTGCTGCGGCTCAGACCCAGCCGGACATCCGGCGGGAGCCTCCCTTCGAGCCGCGGGGGAAGTCGGAGTCCAGGAACGGGAGGCTGGACAGGTCGATGTCGATGTTGACCGCGTTCTCGCGGGTCGCGGTGCGCAGCACGTTGACGATCCAGGTGTTCAGCGAGCTGCCGTGCCGGGCGGCCAGCTCCTCGGCGCGCGCCTTGATGCTCTCGGGCAGCCGGAGCGTGATCCGCGCCAGGGTGCCTTCGTCGTCCTCGTCGGCGGGCTCGGCGACGGGCCTCGGCGCCACCGGCACGACAGCGTCATCGACGACGAACTCGATGTCCCGCCCATGCAGGCGCGCCTCGACGGTGCCCGAGCGCATCGCGCTGGTGATCTCCGCGGCAGCCTCGGAGAGCACCTCCATCAGGCTGAGCCGCAGTGCCGGCTCGAGGGAGGCGTTCAACCGCTCGGCAGCCTCACGGACTTCGTCGCTGCCACCCGCGGCGGTCTGGGCGAGGTCGATGCGGAGACGCTCGGCGTACGGCGTGATGTCCATGTGCATCACTATGACATCACCGTGACGTCATAGTCAAGCCGATGTGATGTCACGTTCAAGATGCTGGTGTCTGCGACGACGAAGGCGACCACGCGCCGCTCCTCGACGTTCGTGCTGCCGCCGATCTGACGGCGGTCGGGGAGGGCCACTGGCAGTCGTGACCCTCCCCGATCCGTTCGACCGAACTCAGAAGGCTCCGGTCCCGTTCGGGGTGCCCAGGCCGGTCGGTCCGTCCCAGCCGGTGCGCGCGGTGCACCACTGGCTGGTCGGGCAGCTGCCGTTGCTGCCGCTGGTGACGTCGAACAACGACCCGCTGTGCGAGTAGGGGATCGCATTCGCGTAGCCGGCGGTGTTGCCCGACATTGCGTAGACCGACGCGATGATGGGCGAGGACTCGCTGGTCCCACCGACCTGTGCCCAGGTCGACACGCTCTTCGACGTCGGGTAGTAGACGGCCAGACCGCCGTACGACGGGTCGGCCGCGGCCGACACGTCGGCGATGGCCCGCATCGAGCATCCGGTGTTGGCCCCTGAGGCCGCGGCGAGCGCGCCGTTCACGGTCGAGCAGCCGCTGCCGGCTCCGCTCCAGGCGCTCTCCGACCAGCCGCGGCTGTTGCCTGCGGCCACCAGACTGGTGCCACCGACGGCGGTCACGTAGTCCGAGGAGGCTGGGAAGCTGCCGCCCTGGTAGCCGTTGTCACCGGTCGAAGCAGTCACCGCGATGCCCGGGTGGTTGTAGTAGCCGCCGTACGTCGAGTCCGCGAGATCGCCCCCGCCGTAGCTGTTGCTGATCGCGACGACTCCGGCCTGACGCGCTGCGGTGCTGGCCGCCGTGCCCAGGTTGGCGATGCTGGCGGACTGCGCCTGTACGACCAGGATGTGGCAGTCGGGGCAGGCGGCGGAGATGGCGTCGACGTCGAGCGCGGTCTCCCCAGCCCAGCCTGCGTTGAAGCGAGGCAGGCTCGACCCGCCGTTCTGGTCCATGATCCGCAGGCACCCGTTGCCGGTGGTGCAGGCGGAGAGCCCGAACTGGCTGCGGTAGGTGGCGAGGTCACGTTCGAGGTTCGGATAGCCGTAGGCGTCGACGACCGCGACCGTGCGGCCGCCCGACGAGGCCGAGCCGAGCTTGTAGGCGTCCCGCAGCTGGCTGGGGGTCAGCGCCGTCGCCGGCGGCGTGCTCGTCGCCGGCACTCGGCCGGTGCTGTTCGAGACCAGGACCTCTGCGTCGCAGGATGCGACAGCCGCGTGGCCGGTGGCCGCGCAGACACGTTCGGCGTGGCGACCGTGCGGATGTGCCGGTGCGGCCTGAGCGGCGACGGCAGGCGTTGCTGCGATCAGCAGCCCTGCCAGTCCGAGGCCCATCGCCTTGATGGATGTGCGCAAGGTGTTCTCCTCTTCGCGAGTCCGACGGGTTGTCGGAGCTGCGAATCAACCTGTCGCCGGGAGGGCAGGGTTGACCAGAGGATCGCGGTTGCCAGATCTTGCGGCGCGAGAACTCGCAGAACCTCGGCGGTGCCGGGTGGGAGCTCCGCCAGCCTCAGCGGCGCCGCACGGCGGGCAGGGTGAGCGAGGACGGGTACTGCGCGCCCGCGTGGATCGTCATCACCGCCAACGTGCCGGGCGCCTCGGCCAGCGTCGGCAGCAGGTGGGGCACATCGAAGGCCTGTACGGCGATCCGTAGTCGGTGTCCCGGCTGGATCGACGCGCCGGTCGGGAACACCTCGACGTCCACCGGGGCCACCTGGCCGGGGGCCAGCTTGTGTTGCGACGCCTTGGTGAACGGGTGATAGGGCTGGATCAGCCGGCCGTCGAGGTAGCGGGACCGCGCCTTGTCCAGCGCGCGGAGCGAGATCACCTGCCACCCACCGGTCAGCCGGGACACGGTTCCGTCCGGCGCCTCGTCCTCGACCGCGACCGACAGCATCCCGTCGCCGCTGCTGCTGGAGACGAACAGGTGCGCGTCGATCGGACCCTGGAACCTGACCGCCCTGCCGACCGGACGGGTCTCGAAGACCACCCCGGTGCGGTCGTTGGTCGCGTTGTTCGTCAGGCACGGGTTGGCCAGGGGAATCTCGCTGGACGCTCCGGCGGTCCATTGGTCGGTGGAGCGGGTGCACAGGCCCGCGACCGGGATCGGGTAGACCGATGAGGTGCCGTCGGTGCCGGGGCCGGTGGTCAGCCCGCCCGCGGTCGACGGCGTGGACGAGCCGGAGAGGTGGTAGGTGACGGCTCGCCGGTCACTGCCCACCCAGTGCTGGGTGGTGCGCCAGGCGCCGGTCCCCTGCTCGTAGTAGGTGATCGGCGGGATGTCGGTGGCGAGGCCGGGATCGGGCATGCCCTTGACGTAGTGGTCGAACCAGCGCAGCTTCAGCTCGTCGAGCGAGCCCAGACCGGCGTCCTTGACCAGGGCGCCGCCGGAGGCCTGCAGGTGGTTCCACGGTCCGATGATCATCCGCACCGGCACGTGACGCTCGTCGAGGTTCTCGAACAACAGCGGGGTGCCACGCTGGAAGAGGTCGTACTCTCCGCTGATCAGGAACGTCGGCACGTCCACCTTGGAGATGACGTTGATCGGTGAGCGCTGGGCATAGAACGGTCCGTCGTACGCCGGCTCCTGGCCGAGCGCCGCCTTCGCCAGCAGCGGCGCAGTGAAGCTGGTCGCGCCCTGGGAGTGGTCGACCAGCGCCTTGAGGTAGATCGACAGCGCGGTCGCGTTCGGAGTCATCGGCGGGATGATGCCGGTGAACGTGACCAGGCCGAGCCACAGCGGGATGAAGCCCACATCGAGCTGACCACCCGAGGCGACCACGTCGCGGTAGACGTCGCCGGCCGGCACCTGGGGGAAGATCGCCTTCAGCCCCGGAGGCCGCCCCGCCGCGGCGAAGATCTGGTTGATGCCCATGTAGGACGGCCCGGCCATGGCGGTGTCGCCGTTGCTCCACGGCTGCTTGTGCGCCCAGGTCATCACCTCGGCGGAGTCCTTGTCCTCCCGGGTGCAGAACGCGCACCAGATGCCCTGCGAGCTGCCGGTGCCACGCGCGTCGACCGTGAGCTGGGCATAGCCGCGCTGCACCAGGTAGTCGGGGTTGCCGCCGGCCAGGCCACCGGCATACTGCTGGACATCCTTGTTGTAGGCGGTGATCGTGACGATGACCGGGAACCTGCCCGGGACGGCGTGCTTGTCCGCGTCGGCAGGCAGCAGCAGGTCTCCGTAGAGCACCGTGCCGTCGCTCATCGGGATGGCCAGGTTGGTCCGCTTGACCACACCGGGGTACTGCACCGGTCGCGGCTGCCAGGCACCGGTCGCCGCTCGGGCCGTGGCGGCCGGGCTGGTCGGCGGCGCCGGTACGGCGGTGGCCGGGGCCAGCGCCAGCGGCGTGCCCAGCAGGGCGAGCGCGAGGGCCGGCGCGGTCAGCAGTCGGGTCCGGAAGTGCATGGTCGTCCTCCCAGGTCGGGAGGAACAACGAGCACACGACCGGCGAAGTTACTGGGTCGTAGGTTCAGCGGACGAATGCCCGGGCCTGCTCAGAGGTCGAACAGTGACCCGGCCTGGTTGATGTCGGCGTCGGTCTTCGGCTGGTGCGACTCGCCCTTCTTGGGCTGCTCCGCCTCGGCCTGCTCCGCCTCGGCCTGCTCCGCCGTCGGCTCCTCCGCCTCCGTCGGCTCCGGCGCGGACTTCGGCGCAGCCGCCTCGGGTGCGGGCAGGTCGAACAGCGAGCCGCTGCCGAGGTTGCTGGCCGGCTGCGGCGCTGCCGCGGCCGGCTGTGCCGGAGCCGGCGCCGTCTCTTCCGCGTCGGCCGGCTGGGCAGGGGCCTCGGCAGCCTTCGCCGGCGTGGTCGGTGCCGCGATGTCGAACAGCGAGCCGCCACCGAGTCCGTCGGCCGGCTTGGTCTCGGCCGGCTTCTGGGCAGGCGCCTGCGCCGGCTCCTGGGCAGCCGTCGACTCCGTCGACTCCCTCGACTCCGTCGGCTGGTCGGCGGCCGGACCCGCCGGACGGGCCTCCTGGGACTCCTGCGGGCCCAGGTCGAACAGCGACCCGCCGCCCCGCCTGGCCTCGGTGGTGGCCTGGGCCTGGGTGGCTGCCGGCTCAGTCGGCGCCTCGGCCGAGGGCTTCGCCTCGGTGGCGGGGGTGTCGAACAGCGACCCTCCGCCGCTGGCCTTGGCGGCTGGGCCGACGTCCTGGGTCGCGGTCACCGTGGCGGCGGTCTGGGTCGGGTCGGCGGCGGCCGGCCTGGCCGCGGTGGCCGCACCCGCCGGGGTGGTGGCCTTGGCCTTGGGGGCCTCGCCCTTGACCGAGGCGAGCAGCAGCTGGGCCACGTCGAGGACCTCGACCTCCTCGCGCGCCCGTCCCTCGGACTGCTCCGCGGTCAGCCCGTCCTCGAGCATCACCCGGCAGAACGGGCAGCCGACGGCGATCTGGTCGGCGCCGGTGGCCACGGCCTCCTGGGTGCGGTTGACGTTGATCCGCTCACCGATGGTCTCCTCCATCCACATCCGGGCACCGCCGGCGCCACAGCAGAAGGAGCGCTCGGAGTTGCGCGGCATCTCGGTGAAGGTCGCGTCGGGGATGATTTGGAGCAGCTCGCGCGGCGGGCTGTAGACCTGGTTGTGTCGTCCGAGGTAGCAGGGGTCGTGGTAGGTGATTGACCGACCGGCGGCGTTGCCACCCGGAACGGCCACCGGGGTCAGCTTCTTCTCCCGGACCAGTCGGTTGAGCAGCTGGGTGTGGTGCACGACCTCGAGCTCGACGCCGAAGTCGGCGTACTCGTTCTTCAAGGTGTTGAAGCAGTGCGCGCAGGTCGAGACGACCTTCTTGACCTTCATCTCCTTGAAGGTCTCGGCATTCTGCTGCGCCAGGCCCTGGAAGACGAACTCGTTGCCCGCGCGACGGGCCGGGTCGCCGGTGCAGGTCTCGCCGTTGCCGAGAACGGCGAAGTCGACGCCGGCCAAGTGGAACAGCTCGGCGACGGCGCGGGTGGTCTTCTTCGCCCGATCCTCATAGGCGCCGGCGCAGCCGACCCAGAACAGCCAGTCGACGTCGTCCATCGACTCGACGTCCTCGCCGAGGACCCGGACGTCGAAGTCGAGGCCCTGGGCCCACTCCATCCGCGAGGTCGGCGACAGGTTCCACGGGTTGCCCTTGTTCTCGAGGCCGCGGAACAGCCCGTTGAGCTCGGAGGGGAAGTTCGACTCGACGAGCACCTGGTAGCGACGCATGTCCATGATGTGGTCGACGTGCTCGATGTCGACCGGGCACTGGTTGACGCAGGCGCCGCAGGAGGTGCAGGACCAGAGCACGTCGTCGGCGATGACGGCGCCCTCGGGCGGGTTGTAGTCGCCGCCGATGGCCTCACCGACGAGCGGGCGCTCGGCCAACGCGGTCACCGCGTCGGGGAGCGAGGCCCGGTCCTCGGGATCGGCGAGCAGGTACGGCGCCTTCTGCATCGCGTGGTCGCGCAGGCCCATGATGAGGAGCTTGGGGGACAGCGGCTTCTCGGTGTTCCATGCGGGGCACTGGGACTGGCAGCGGCCGCACTCGGTGCACGAGTAGAAGTCGAGCATGCCCTTCCAGCTGAAGTCCTCGATCGAGCCGACACCGAGCTTGGTGTCCTCGTCCATCTCCTCGACATCGTCCAGGCTGACCGGCTTGCCGTCGCTCATCAGCGGCTTGATGGCACCCAGTGCCACCGGCCGGCGGCCGAAGACCACGTTCAGCGGCGCCACGAAGATGTGCAGGTGCTTGGAGTGCAGCACGTCGATCAGGAAGACCAGCATCACGCCGATGTGCAGGAGCAGGCCGATGCCGATCAGCCAGGTGCTGTTGGGCAGCACGGTGCCGATGGTGTGCGAGATGAAGGCGGACCAGCCGTAGCCGCCGCCGTACCCGGTCGCCGAGTCGCGGGCCTCGACGGCAGCACGGAAGAGGAACAGCGTCCAGAGGACGTTGAAGATCATGAACAGCACGAAGTAGGCGCCGGTGGTGTGCGATCCCTGGAACCGCGACTCGCGTCCCAGCTTCTCCGGGGCGTTGCGCATCCGGATGAACCAGAACACCACGATGCCGACGAAGCACATGAACGCGATGAAGTCCTGCAGGAAGCCGAGCGGCCCCCAGCTGCCGAGGATCCACCAGTGCCACTCGGGGTCGCGCGAGATCAGGATCGCGTAGGCCTCGATGTAGACCGTCAGCAGGATCATGAACGCCCAGAAGACGAAGAAGTGCGCCGCGCCCGGAACCGACCACTTGAGCAGCTTCTTCTGCCCGAAGACCTCGACGACCTCGGTCCTGATCGCCGTACCGAGCCGCTTGGTGACGTTCTCGACCCGGTCCGGTGCGGGCTGGCCGGTCATCGCGAGCCGGAACAGGAACCACACCCGGTGGGCCGCGAGCGCCACGGTGATCGCGGTCATCAACAGACCCAGGATGAGCACGAGGTTCACGAGTCACTCCAAACTAGACGGCGTCATCCGCCGGTCCTCAGACTGTCGCGCCCGAGACTACGGGTAAATGCGGGCCGGGTCAGCACGAGTCCAGCGTTGTGTGAGCAATGCTACTTCTCGGTAACATTCGGTCCGGTGCGGCCCCACGCCTGCCCGATCGTGACGGTCCTCAGCGCGCTCCCCGCAGCCGCCGGCTGAGAGCGGCCGTGGTGACGAGCAACTGCTCGACGACCCGGTCGACCTCGACGCCCGCGTCGGTCGCGTAGGTGACCGCGACCCCGGCCACCGGCAGGTCGTTGTGGTCGAGCACCGCCACCGCGACGGACGCGAACCCGGGGGTGACCTCGTCCCGCTCGGTGGCATAGCCGCGTTGCCGGGTGTCGGCGAGCATGGTGCGCAACGCGCTCAGCGATCCCGGGCCGTTGCCGTGCCGCTGCACGAACGCCTCCCGATCGGGAAAGAGGGCACGGACCTGGCTGGCCGGCAGCGCCGCCAGGATCGCCCGGCCGCTCGCGGTCAGGTGGGCGGGCAGGCGTACGCCGACGTCGGTGACGAGCGGGGGCCGACCGGGCGCCCGCTCCTCCAGCACGTAGAGAACGTCACGGCCGTAGGGGACGGCCAGGTGCGCGGACTGGCCGACCCGATCCACCAGCGCGACCAGGGCACGCCGGGTGATGCGCTGGAGCGGCTCCTGACGGGCGAATCCGGTGCCGACCTCGAACGCCGCCACACCGAGCCCGAAGCGACGCTCCTCCTCGAGGTGGACCACGAAGCCCTCCTCGATCATCGCGTTGAGGAGGTGGTAGGCCGTCGACCGCGGCAGCCCCACGGCGCGGGCGATCCGGTCGAGCGGGACCGGGTCGGGCTGGGTCGCGAGGAACTTCAACACCCGCAGCGTGCGGGTGGCCGCCGGAACCTGGCCCATGCCGCGAAGCGTAGCCGTGGCGGACCGGCCGACGGGCCGGCTCGCGTCAGTACTGGTGGAAGAACCGTGCCAGCTGCGCCGGCCGTCGCGAGCCGGGGCAAAGCAGGTCGTGGTCGCGTCGGGTCGTCCACCACTGGGCCAGCACGGCGCGACCGCCCTGGATGGCGGCGCTCGGGTCGCTGCAGCGACCGATCGCCCCGCGCGGCGTGGTCGGTCCGGCGGTGCGCCACTCGGGTGCATGGAAATGCTTCCGGCCGATGATCCGCCGCCACAGCGAGGCGGTCGAGTAGAAGCCGATCCGGTGCCCGGAGCTCCGGTAGCCACGCACCAGGCCCTGGACGACGGCAGCGTTGAGGCCTCGACGATGCGTCCACGGACGGCTCATGGACGGCTCGACGTCGACCCAGACGAGGTCCGAGTGCAGCCCGACCCTCTTCATGGTGGCCAGATTGAACTTCGCCTGCCGATAGCCGACGTTGCGCAGCCGACCGACCAACCAGCGCGACGAATGCGGGCCGGCGTCGCCGTACCGGCGCAGCTCGTGCCGTGACGGGTAGCTCGTCACGGCGTATGCCGCGGCGTGCACGTGGTGGCTCCTGATCCAGCGCACCTGGGCGGCCAGGCAGGAGTTCGGGTGGAAGGCAGGGCCGTTGGTCAGCCCGACGACCACGAAGCGGGTCGGTCGCAGCGGCCTGGTGGCGAAGCCCTGGTGGCGGCCGCACTGCGGCCAGCTCACGTCGGTGCCCAGCATCCCCATGGCCGGGCGCAGGCCGATCGCGCGGCGGATGCCCAGCACGATCCGCGCCGGCATCCGCGGGTGGGCGTGGTGCCTCGTGTGGTGGCTCGTGTGGTGGCGGTGACGTTGCAGGTGTCGGTGATGGCGATGGTGGTGGTGGCGGTAGCCGTGGTGGTGGCCAGGGTCGTGGTGGTGGCGGTGGCGGTGGGTGTGGCGATGAACGTGGTGGCGCTCGCCATGGGTGCGCGGGCGCGTCTGGTGGCGCGCCGCCCGGTGCTGCCGGCGCGGCCGGCGATCGGCCTCGGCGCGACGGACCACGACGGCGTCACCGGCATGGCCGACGACGACGACCGGTCGGTGCTCCGGTGCCGGGGCCTGCTGGACCCACCCGACCGACCACGCGGCCGAGGCCATCGCGGTGGCCGCCGCCAGCGCCGCCGTCACGACCCACTTCCTCACGCCGCGTCCTCCCTGTTGGTCATGGCCGCAAGGAGGCTAGGTCGGTCGCTGCTGGCACCGTGGGAGAACGACGAAATCCGGTACTGCGGTCCAGACCGTGACTCGTAAACTCGGGTCCGGGGCCGTCGTCAGATCGTGCGGCGGTCCCCGCGCGGCACCAGTGGTGCCGCGATGATCGGGAAGAGGGCGCCGAGCGCGAACACGGCGGGATAGCCGATCTCGGCGATGCCGAGGCCGGCCAGGGGCGGGACCAGCGACGCGGCCAGGAACTGCGCGGTGTTCTGGACGCCGAGGGCCCGGCCGGACCAGAACGGCCCAGCCGACTCCGCTACCGCGGTGAACGCGAGACCGTTGTCGGCCACCGTCACCACAGTGGCGACCACCATCAGTGCCACGGCGACCGACCAGTCGAGGTGCGCGGTCAGGCCGAGGAGACCCATGGTCACCGCGGCTGCGACGGCCACCCAGCGCAGCGGCCGCATCCGCGACCCCACCATGTCGGAGATCTGGCCGACGCCGATCCGGCCCAACGCGCCGAGGATCTGGGCGACCGCGACCAGCGCACCCGCCGCGCCGGCGGACCAGCCTCGGGCATCGGTCAGCCAGACCAGCGCGAACGTCCAGGCCAGGAACTGCGGCACGACCAGCAGTACGGAGACCGAGTGGATCCGCGCGAGGTAGCGGTTGCCGACGTACGGGTTGGCCGCCTGGCCCTGTCGCGGGGAGGCTCGGGGCGGGTCGAGCACCACCGCCGCCACGAGCAGCACGGCGAGCGCCGCGGCGGCGGCCGGGACCCACAGGGCAGTCGAGACGCCGTGCTGCTCGGCGAGCACCGCGATCGTGACGGCGGCGACGCCGACACCCACGGGCTGCGCCATCTGGCGGATGCCCATCGCGAGCCCACGCCGGTGCGGTGGGAACCAGCCCACCACGACCCGGCCGCTGGCGACGTTGGTGCTGGCCGCGGCCGCTCCGGCGAGGAAGAGGCAGGCACCGAGGACAGGCGTGCTCCGGCTCGTGGCAGCCAGTGCCGCGAACCCTGCGGTCCCGGCCAGGCCGATCAACAGGGTCAGGCGCTCGCCGTGCCGGTCGACGAACAGGCCCCACGCGATCAGGGAGACCATCACGCCGATGGTCGGGGCCGCGGCGACGGCGCCGGCCTCGGCCAGGCTGAGGCCGCGCCGGTCGTGCAGGGCCGGGATCAGGAACGCCGGCCCGTGGGCGGTCACCGCCGAGGCCGCCTGGGCCAGGAAGCTGACCACCAGGATCGACCAGCGACGCGCCGGACCGACCGTGGTCGGATCGAGGGGCGGGACGCTCACGGGTCCAGTCAACGTGGGTCCCGCGTCGCCGGCTGGGCGATCTCACGTCGGGTGCTGTGAGATCCCCGACAGCCGCCCATGGCTCGTCTCGGATGTGAGACAGCGGCGACGGTGCCGGGGCTGGTGACCATGCGTCTGCACGGCTGGAATGGAGCCATGGCAGACATCGAGGTCGGGCCCGGCCCACTCAGTCCCCGCGACGTGGTCGCCGTTGCCCGCGAGGGAGCCGCCGTCCGGCTGGCCGCGGATGCCCTCGTCGCGATCGACAGGGCCCGCGCCGTGGTGGAGGAGCTGGCGGCGGCGCCGACTCCGGCGTACGGCATCTCCACCGGCTTCGGTGCGCTGGCGACCCGGCACATCCCCACCGAGATGCGGGCGCAGCTGCAGAAGTCGCTGGTCCGCTCGCACGCCGCCGGCTCGGGGCCCGAGGTCGAGCGGGAGGTGGTCCGCGGGCTGATGCTGCTGCGGCTGTCCACCCTGGCGACCGGCCACACCGGCGTACGACGGCAGACCGCGCAGCTCTACGCCGACCTGCTGACCCACCAGATCACCCCGGTGGTGCACGAGTACGGCTCGTTGGGCTGCTCCGGTGATCTGGCCCCGCTGGCGCACTGTGCGCTGGCCCTGATGGGCGAGGGACAGGTCCGCGACGCCACCGGCACCCTTCGACCGGCCGCCGAGGCGCTGGCCGAGGCCGGGCTCACCCCGGTCGAGCTCGAGGCCAAGGAGGGGCTCGCGCTGATCAACGGCACCGACGGCATGCTCGCGATGCTGGTCCTCGCGCTGGCGGACCTGTCGGTGCTGATGCGCACCGCGGACATCGCCGCAGCGATGTCGGTCGAGGGTCAGCTGGCCACCGACCGGGTCTTCGCCGCCGACCTCCAGGCGCTCCGACCGCACCCGGGCCAGGCCGCGTCAGCGGCCAACCTGACCGCGATCCTGAAGGACTCCGGGGTGGTCGCGTCGCACCGCGGCCCGGACTGCAACCGGGTCCAGGACGCCTACTCCCTGCGCTGCTCCCCGCAGGTGCACGGGGCGGCACGGGACACCTTCGACCACTGCGCCCTGGTGGCCGGCCGCGAGCTGGCCTCCGCCGTGGACAACCCCGTGGTGCTGTTCCCGACGGACGAGGCCGAGGGCCGGGTCGAGTCAAACGGCAACTTCCACGGCGCTCCGGTGGCCTACGTCCTCGACTTCGCGGCCATCGCGGCGGCGGACGTCGCATCCATCTCCGAGCGGCGCACCGACCGGTTCCTCGACAAGGCGCGCAACCACGGGCTACCGCCGTTCCTCGCCGGCGACCCCGGCGTCGACTCCGGGCACATGATCGCCCAGTACACCCAGGCCGCGATCGTCTCGGAGCTGAAGCGGCTGGCGGTGCCTGCCTCGGTGGACTCGATCCCGTCGTCGGCGATGCAGGAGGACCACGTCTCGATGGGCTGGTCGGCCGCCCGGAAGCTGCGCCGCTCGGTCGACGGGCTCACCCGGGTGATCGCCGTCGAGGTGCTCACCGGGGCCCGCGCCCTCGACCTGCGTCGGCCCCTCGAGCCGTCACCGGCGACCGGCGCGGTCGTCGACCTGCTCCGCTCGGCGGGCATCGCCGGCCCAGGGCCCGACCGGCATCTGTCGCCGGAGATCGAGGCGACGGTGGACCTGGTCCGCACCGGCGCGGTCCTCGACGCCGTCCAGGCCGTGATCGGCGAGCTGCGATGAGCCAGGCGGCGACCACGGGTCGCCCGGGCGACGCCCTCCAGGTCGAGCGCCGCACGATCGACTTCGTGCCCCCGGAGGAGCGGCACGGTCGTCCCGCGAGCCTCTTCACCGTATGGTTCGCCGCGAACACCCAGGTCACCACCGCCGTCACCGGTGCCCTGGCGGTGGTCGTCGGCCTGTCGCTGCCGTGGGCCGTGCTCGCGCTGGTCGTCGGCAACCTGGTCGGTGGCGTCGCGATGGCGCTGCACTCCGCCCAGGGCCCGAAGCTGGGCGTCCCGCAGATGATCCAGAGCCGCGCCCAGTTCGGCTTCTTCGGTGCCGTGCTCCCGCTGGTGCTGGTGATCTTGATGTACCTCGGGTTCTTCGCGAGCAGCGGCGTGCTGGGCGGTTCGGCGCTGTCGGAGTGGACCGGACTGCCCGCCGTACCAGCGATCATCGTGGTCGCGATCGTGTGCACCGTGCTGGCGATCTACGGCTACCGGCTCATCCACCGCTACGAGCGCTGGGTGAGCCTGCTCAGCGCTCTCGCCTTCCTCTACCTGTCCGTGGAGCTGTTCCGACAGCATGACGTCGGCGCCGCCTGGCACGCCGGTCACCTGTCCTGGGGCACGTTCGGCCTGGTCGTCTCCATCGCGGCCACCTGGCAGTTCACCTGGGGTCCGTACGTCGCGGACTACTCCCGCTACCTGCCCGCCAGCACGTCCACGAGGTCGACGTTCTGGTGGACCTACGGGGGTGCCATCATCGGCGCCTGCTGGGTGATGTGCTTCGGCGCCGCGGCTGCCGCGGTCGCACAGAAGGCGTTCGAGGGCGGCCAGGTGCAGTTCCTGGCCGGGATGGCTGCGCACGGCGTCGGCTGGCTCGTGCTGCTGATCATCATCCTCGGGGTGATCGCGGTGAACGTGCTGAACCTCTACGGGGCCTTCATGTCCACCACCACCACCCTCACCGTGGTGTGGCGCGGCCCGCTGGCTCCGAGCACCCGCACGGCGTACGTCGTCGGCGCGGCCGTGGTGGGCACCGCGATCGCCATCGCGGGTCGGGGCGACTTCCTGGCCAACTACACCAACTTCATCCTGTTCCTCTCGTACTTCCTGATCCCCTGGTCGGCGATCAACCTCGTCGACTTCTACTGGGTGCGCAAGGAGCGCTACGACATCGCGGCGCTGTTCGATCCGCGGCTGGGCTACGGGATGTTCAACGTCCGCGCGCTGACGGCGTACGTGATCGGCATCGTGCTGCAGCTGCCGTTCATGAACACGACGTTCTACGTCGGCTGGTGGGTCGACGACCTGGGCGGTGCGGACATCGCCTGGCTGATCGGCTTCGTCGTACCGGCCCTCGCCTACTACGTACTGCTGCGCGACCAGCGCATCCGACCCGACGACGCACGAGAGAGGCTGTCATGACCAACCCCCGCCTGCCGATCCACGCCGCGCACGGCACCGAGCTCAGCGCCAAGTGCTGGCAGACCGAGGCGCCGCTGCGGATGCTGATGAACAACCTGGACCCCGAGGTGGCCGAGAATCCCGCGGACCTCGTCGTCTACGGCGGCACCGGGAAGGCGGCGCGCAGCTGGGAGGCGTACGACGCCCTGGTGCGCACGCTGCGTGACCTCGAGCCCGACGAGACCATGCTCGTCCAGTCCGGCAAGCCGGTCGGCGTGATGCGTACCCACGAGTGGGCGCCGCGGGTGCTGATCGCGAACTCCAACCTGGTGGGCGACTGGGCCAACTGGGAGGAGTTCCGTCGGCTCGAGGAGCTCGGGCTGATCATGTACGGCCAGATGACCGCCGGCTCGTGGATCTACATCGGCACCCAGGGGATCCTCCAGGGCACCTTCGAGACGTTCGCCGCGGTCGCCGACAAGCGGTTCGGCGGCACCCTGGCCGGGACGATCACGCTGACCGCCGGCCTCGGCGGGATGGGCGGTGCTCAGCCGCTGGCGGTGACCATGAACGAGGGGGTCGCGATCTGCGTCGACGTCGACCAGTCCCGGATCACCCGGCGGATCGAGCATCGCTACCTCGACGTACAGGCCGACGACCTCGACCACGCGGTCGAGCTCGCACTGGCCGCCCGCGAGGAGCGGCGGCCGCTCTCGATCGGCCTGCTGGGCAACGCGGCCGAGGTGTTCCCCGCCCTGCTCCAGCGCCATCACGACCGCGTCGAGAGTGGCAACGGCCCGCTCATCGACATCGTCACCGACCAGACCTCGGCCCACGACCCGCTGTCCTACCTGCCGACCGGGGTCCCGTTCGCGGACTGGCACGACGACGCCGCTCGGGACCCCGAAGGGTTCACCAAGGAGGCGCAGGCGTCGATGGCAGCGCACGTCCGGGCGATGGTGGAGTTCCAGGACGCAGGCGCCGAGGTGTTCGACTACGGCAACTCGATCCGCGATGAGGCACGCAAGGGCGGTTACGACCGGGCGTTCGCGTTCCCTGGCTTCGTGCCGGCGTACATCCGGCCGCTGTTCTGCGAAGGGAAGGGCCCGTTCCGCTGGGCGGCGCTGTCGGGTGATCCCGAGGACATCCGCAAGACCGACGAGGCGATCCTGGAGCTCTTCCCCGAGAACGAGCGGCTGCGCAAGTGGATCACCATGGCGCAGGAGCGGGTGCACTACCAGGGCCTGCCTGCTCGGATCTGCTGGCTCGGGTACGGCGAGCGCCATCTGGCCGGCCTGAAGTTCAACGAGATGGTGGCCAGCGGAGAGCTGTCCGCCCCGATCGTGATCGGTCGCGATCACCTCGACTGCGGCTCGGTGGCTTCGCCGTACCGCGAGACCGAGGGGATGCTCGACGGCTCCGACGCCATCGCGGACTGGGCGCTGCTCAACGCGCTGGTCAACACCGCATCGGGTGCGACCTGGGTGTCGATCCACCACGGCGGCGGTGTCGGGATGGGCCGCTCGATCCACGCCGGGCAGGTCTGCGTGGCCGACGGGACCGAGCTCGCCGCGGCCAAGATCGAGCGGGTGCTCACCAACGACCCGGGCATGGGCGTGATCCGGCACGTCGACGCCGGCTACGACCTCGCCGTCGAGGTCGCCGCCGACCGAGGCGTCCGGGTCCCGATGCGTGAGTCCTGACCCGGCGGTCCTGGTCAGGCCATCGGCGAGGCGAACCAGGCCGTCCGGTGATCCCAGTCGCCCGGCCCGACCCGGGTGCCCGAGCAGACCATGATCGCCAACTGCGGCCTGCCGTCGGTGACGTAGTACGCCGGGTAGGGCTGGTCGGCCCAGATGCTCACCTTGCGGGTCACCTGGTAGCACAGGTGGGTGTCCTTGCCGCGGACGATGATCCGGTCCCCCCGGTGCAGGTGCTCGAGCAGCAGGTTGCCCATCGCGGGCGTGGAGAACCACGGCCACGTGTGCGTGTTGAGGATGACGTTGCCCTTCTTGGCGCCCGGCATCGGGCTGGGCTGCTCGTCCCACGCGAACTCGTGCTTGGCCGCATCGGTCAGCGGCAGCGGGCTGGGAATGTTGTTGGCGTCGCGGGGCAGTGCGATCACGGCCGAGTCGCGGGTGATGCCCGGGATGGTGATGCTGGTCGGCACGAACGGCCCGGCGGCCGGCTGCCCGCAGAAGTCCGCCCGCAGGGTCTGGCCGGGCAACACCTGCTGCGGCGCGACGTGGGCCAGGCGGTTCCGGGAGGCGTGCGCCGGCTCGGGCTCTGACGACAGTTGCCAGACCAAGGAGAGTACGGCGATGACCGCGGCCGCGGCTGCGACCGCGGACCAGTTGCGGCGGCCCCATCGAGGCGCGGTGAGCGCCATCGCACGGGAGCGCAGCGTCGCCCAGACCTGGGGCCTCATCGGGTACGTCGCCTTCGCCAGGCAGCGACCTCGGCGTCGACATCACGGGTCCGAGTGATCACCGGCGGTCCACCGAGGAGCTGCCGACGTGCCTCGATCACCCGTCTGTTGAAGTCCTCGAGCCGGTCGCGGACGACGCGCTCGGACCACTCCTTGTCCAAGCTGGCCTCGAGTTCGGCGTCCTCCTTGCGCAGCGCCAGGGCCGGTGGGAGCACGCCGGTGATCTGCTCGCGCTCGATGAGCTTCTTCAGCCACCAGTCGGGGTCGTGGCTGCTGCCGAGATCCTTGATCGGCTTCCCGGCACCGGGCAGGTTGTCGAACTCGCCCTTGGCCATCGCGACCCGGATCTGCTGGTCCACCCAGGAGGTCTGGTGCTGGATGCGCGCGGCAGCGGCGGAACGGTTCGTCCGGGCGTCGCGGGCGCTGCCCCGGTCCGGTCGTTCCGCGGAGTGCTCGGGCCGTCCCGTCGGCCTGTCGTCGCTCTCGGGCACGGCTCTACGGTAACCCGCCGGACGGCACCGGCGGATCCGACTTCGTGAACGGGGTGCCCAGCGCTCACGCGTCGAAGTCGACGCAGGCGGAGGCGCTGTCAGGGTAGGACTGACAGGTGAGCACGAACCCCGCCTCGACCTCGGCGTCCTCGAGGGCGTAGTTGCGACGCATGTCCACCGAACCGGCCGTCACGCGGGCCCGGCAGGTGCCGCAGACGCCGCCCTTGCAGGCGAACGGGAGATCGGCGCGGCTGCGCTGGGCCGAGTCGAGGACGGTCTCGTCGTACGGCAGCTGGAGCTCGGTACGGCGGCCGTCGAGCACCACCGTGATCGCGGCGGTCGGGCCGGAGACGCCGGGCTCGCGGTGTCGGACCGGCGGTGGAGCTGCGTCCTCGACGTAGAACAGCTCGGCGTGCACCCGCTCGGCGGGCACGCCGAGCTCGCCGAGCAGCGTGCGGGCGGACACGACCATCTCGTGCGGTCCGCACAGCCAGAACCCGTCGACGGCAGCGACCGGGACCAGCTCGTCGAGCAGGGTGGCGAGCCGGTCGCGGTCAAGGCGCCCGGTGAACAGCTCGACCTCACGTGGCTCGCGGGACAGGACGTGCACCAGCTCGAAGCGCGACCCGTGGGCATCCTTGAGGTCGGCCAGCTCCTCGGCGAACATCACCGAGCTGGCGTGCCGGTTGCCGTAGAACAACGTCACCTGGGCGTCGCCGGCTCCAAGCAGCGAGCCCGCGATGGAGAGCATCGGGGTGATGCCGGAGCCGGCGGCGATCAGCACGTGCCGACCGCCCGCCGCGGGGTCGGCGACGAAGCGCCCGGACGGCGGCAGTACCTCGACCGTGTCGCCCGGGCGGACGTCGCGCACCAGCCAGGACGACACGACCCCGTCGGCGACCTCCCGCACGCCGACCCGCAGGTCGGGGCCGACGGGGGCGCAGATGGAGTAGGAGCGGCGCTCCTCGCGGCCGTCGACCTCTCGCCGCACCGTGATGGACTGGCCGGGCCGGAAGGCGAAGTCGGCCGCCCACTCCTCGGGGACGTCGAAGGTGACTGCCGCGGCGTCGGCGCAGAGCGGCTCGACCTGGCGCACCCGCAGGGGCGCGAACCCGCGCGCCCGGGTGGTCGGCCTCGTCTCCGCCATCTCAGTGCTCCTTGACGTGGTCGAAGGTCTCGCCGCAGGCCGGACAGGTGCGCAGCGCCTTGCAGGCGGTGCTGCCGAAGTGGGAGAGCTCGCGGGTCTGCTCCGCGCCACAGCGCGGGCAGGGTACGGCGGCCGTGGCCCGACCCAGCGTGAGCGGGACCGGGCCGGTACGACGGGCCGCCGGTGCGGGCGGTGCGATCCCGTGCTCGGCCAGCAGCCAACGTCCCCGGTCGGTGATGTCGTCGCTGCTCCAGGCCGGGGCCAGCGACGTCCGCACCTGGGCGTCGGCGCAGCCGGCCCGGCGCAGCGCCAGCAGCAGGTCGGCGCGCATCGTCTCCATCGCCGGGCAGCCGGTGTAGGTCGGCGTGATCGTGACGACCACGTGCCCCTCCTCGAGCCGCACGTCCCGCAGCACCCCCAGGTCGGCCAGGGACAGCATCGGCAGCTCGGGGTCGGTGACCGACTCGGCTGCGGTCCGGGCTCGGGTCAGCAGGCCCGGGTCGTCCGGTCGTGGACGGTCCAGGACACGGGGTGAGTCGGACGACCTCACCTTCACCACCGCCCTGACGGGTGGGCCCGCGCCACGCTCTGCATCTCGGCGAGGGTGTGGCTGAGGTCCTCGGTGTGGACTCCGTCGCGGCCGCTGCGGCCGCTGACCGGGCCGACGGCGGGCACCTCCGGCACGTCCAGATCTGAGGCGGCCAGGACGTGGATCAGGGTGCGGCGTACCGACTCCTCCACCGCCGCCGGATCGACGCCGACTCCGGCCACGGACATCGCGGCCTCGACGGGGTGGCTGACGAAGAGCTCGGGCAGGAACGCCCACACGACCGCGAGGGCGGCCTCGGTGCGGGCGCGGGACTCGTCGGTGCCCAGGGCCAGGGTGCGCACCCATCGGGCGGCGTAGTCGCGGTGGTAGGCGACCTCGTGGATCCCCTTCGCCGCGATGGCGGCGAGCACGGCATCGTCGCTGTCGGCCAGTCGCTCGAGGAGCGCCAGGCGCCAGGCGCTGAACACCATGATCCGGACCACGCACTCGGCGAAGTCGCGGTCGTGGCGTTCGACGAGTCGGACGCAACGGAACTCGTGGTCGTCACGGAAGTAGGCGAGAGCGTCGTCGGCCGGGACGGGCGAGCCCTCGGGCAGCGGCGGCACCACGGTCGGGTCGGCGGCTCCGGCGCGGGCCAGCAGCAGCCTGGCCTGGCCGAGGAGGTCGAGGCCGATGTTGGCCAGCGCGACCTCCTCCTCGAGCTCGGGCGCGTGGGTCAGCCACTCCGCGAGCCGCTGGGACATCAGCAGTGCGTCGTCCCCGAGCATCAGGCAGTAGGTGGCCAGCGCGGCCCCGTCCACGCCGGTCGGCAGGGTCACGTCGACGCCGGCCAGTGGGTCGGAGAAGCCGGTGCCGAAGGCCCAGCGGCTCTCGTCGTGCGCCTCGGCGAGGCTGGCGTAGGCGGCGTACTCGTCGTGGTCGGGGTCGGTCATGTCTGCTCGGCCTCACATATGCGGGACGTTGTCGGGGATCTCGTAGAAGGTCGGGTGCCGGTAGACCTTGTCGGCGCTGGGCGCGAAGTTCGGGTCCTTCTCGGTCGGGCTGGACGCGGCGATCAGCGCGCTGCGCACCACCCAGATGGAGACGCCCTCGTTACGGCGTGTGTAGAGGTCGCGTGCGTGCCCCAAGGCCATATGGTCGTCGGCGGCGTGCAGTGACCCCACGTGCACGTGGTTGAGACCCCGCTTGGCCCGGACGAACACCTCGTAGAGAGGCCAGTCAGGCTGCACGCTCATGACGCGGCCTCCATCCCCGGTCCCTGAGCTTGTCGAAGGGCGAAAGCCGTCGCCGCCTCCCGCACCCAGGCGCCGTTCTCGTGCGCCTCGCGTCGTACGGCGAGCCGCTGGGTGTTGCACGGTCCGCCACCCTTGACCACCGCCATGAACTCGTCCCAGTCCGGCTCGCCGAAGTCGTGGTGCCCGCGCTCGGCGTTCCAGCGCAGCTCAGGGTCGGGCAGCCGCACACCGAGGGCGTCGGCCTGGGGCACGGTCATGTCCACGAACCGCTGACGCAACTCGTCGTTCGTGTGCCGCTTGACCCCCCACGCCATCGACTGGGCGGTGTTGGGGGACGCTGCGTCCGGCGGGCCGAACATCATCAGCGACGGCCACCAGAACCGGTCGACGGACTCCTGCACCATCGCGCGCTGCGCGTCGGTGCCGTTCATCATCGTCATCAGCAGCTCGTAGCCCTGCCGTTGGTGGAACGACTCCTCCTTGCAGATCCGCACCATCGCCCGCGCGTAGGGCCCGTACGACGAGCGGCACAGCGGCACCTGGTTGCAGATCGCCGCGCCGTCCACGAGCCAGCCGATCGTGCCGACGTCGGCGTAGGTCAGCGCGGGGTAGTTGAAGATCGATGAGTACTTCTGCCGGGACTCGATCAGCATCCGGGTGAGCTCGCCGCGGTCGACGCCGAGCGTCTCCGCCGCGGAGTAGAGGTACAGCCCGTGCCCGGCCTCGTCCTGCACCTTCGCGAGCAGGATCGCCTTGCGGCGCAGACTCGGTGCCCGGGTGACCCAGTTGCCCTCGGGCTGCATCCCGATGATCTCCGAGTGTGCGTGTTGCGCGACCTGGCGCACCAGAGTCCTCCGGTAGCCGTCCGGCATCCAGTCCCGCGGCTCGATGCGGTCACCGGCGTCGATGGTGCGCTGGAAGTCCGCGGCGAGCTGTGCGTCTGCCTCGGCCATTGCTCCTCCTTCGTGATGGGACCGGACGATCGGTGGGTTCGGGCCCTGGTCAGCTGCGGATGCCGTCGAAGACCATGGTGGCGACCTGGTCGGCCAGTCGATCGGTGGCGGCCTGCGAGGTGGGGCGGTACCACTCCACCAGCGAGTTGACCATGCCGAAGGCCAGCCGGGCGGTGGTCCGGGCGTCGACCTCGGCACGGACATCGCCCTCGTCGATCGCGGCACGCACCAGGGCGGCGACCTTGCGGTCGAAGGAGCGGCGCTGCTCCAGGGCCCAGCGCTCGGTGTCGGTGTTGCCGTGCACCCGCAGCAGCAGTGTCACCGACGGCAACTCGGCCGCGAGCAGGGCCACCATCGCCCGGACCACATGGGCCAGTCGGTCGACGGCCGGGCCCGTGGTCGCGCCCGGGGCTCGCAGCAGCGCGAGCATCGGCTCCACGGCACGTTCGAGGGCGAGCCGGAGCAGCTGCTCCTTGGACTCGATGTGGTGGTAGAGCGAGGACTTCGACAGCCCCGACGCGCGGGACAGGTCCTCCATCGAGGTGCCGTCGTACCCGCGCTCGGTGAAGACCTGTGCGGCGACGGCGAGCAGCGCGTCGAGGTCGTACCGGGGACGGGGCGAGCCGTCCGGCAGGGCGCGTGTGGTCGTCATCGGCCCTCCACAGCAGCCGGCTCGGGCGCGTGCCGGCGGATGCCGACCACCCGGAACCGACCCGCGACGAACTGGCCGTCGGCGTAGCTGGCGTTCGCCGCCGGGTTGCCGCCGGTGGCGTGGAAGTCGGAGAACGCCGCGGTCTGGTTGACGAAAACGCCGCCGGTGAGGTTCTCCGACAGCGCGACGCAAGCGCGCAGCGCGGCCGCCCGGACGCCGCCGATGAAGGCCTCGTCGATGGAGTAGACCCCGGCGGTCAGCGAGCCCTTCTCGCGGGTGACCTGCTCGAAGACGTCGGTCATCTGCTCGCGGGGCAGCGGCACCAGGAACGAGACCGGCCCGAAGCACTCTGCGGTCCAGCTCGGCCGGTCGGTGGGGTCGGCGAGGTGGACCAGCGGGGTGCGCACCCGGGCATCGGGCCACTCCGGTACGGCGACCGGGCGCGACTCCACCACCACGCTCTCCTTGGGCTGGCCGGCCAGCCGGTCGGCCACATCGTCGTTGACCAGCGCACCGAGGATCCCCGCTGCCCGCGCGTCGTCGCCGAGCAGGCCGTCCAGCGCGGTGCTCAGGTCGGCGGCGAACTCGGCCGGTGTCCTCAGCCCCTCGTCGGTGCGCACGCCGTCGGCCGGCAGGTAGATGGTCTGGGTGGTGGTGCACATCTGCCCGCTGTAGAGCGACAGCGTGAAGGCCAGGTTGGCGAGCGCGGCGCGATAGGCGTCGGTGGACTCGAACAGCACCTGATTGACGCCGGCCTTCTCGGTGTAGACCTGCTTGCTGACGCAGTGCTCCTCCAGCCAGGTGCCGAAGGCCGGGCCGCCGGTGAAGTCGATGATGCCGACCGCCGGGTGGGTGGCCAGGTCGGCCGCGAGCAGCTCACCCTCGGCCTCGGTCGCGAGCAGCACCAGGTTGGGATCGAAGCCGTGCTCGGCGAGCACCTCGCGCGCCACCGCCACCGAGATCGCCAGCGGCAACACGGCGCCCGGATGCGGCTTGACCACGCAGGCGTTGCCGGTGACCAGGCTCGCGAAGAGCCCCGGGTAGGAGTTCCACGTCGGGAACGTGTTGCAGGCGACGACCAGAGCGATGCCACGGCCGACGGGGGTGAACTCCTTGACCATCCGCAGTGGCGGGCGCTTGCCCTGGGGCTTCTCCCAGATCGTGCTGGTGGCGTGCCGCTCCTGCTCGGCCAGCGCATAGATGGTCGCCTCCAGGCCGCGGTCCTGGGCGTTCGGTCCGCCGGCCTGGAACGCCATCACGAAGGCCTGACCGGAGGTGTGCATCACGGCATGGGCCATCTCGAAGCTGCGGGCGTTGATCCGACCGAGGATCTCCACCGCGACCGACGCGCGGACCTGCGGGGTGGTGGCCTGCCAGGCCGGCAGGCCCTGGCGCGCGGCCTCGACGAGGGCGTCCACGCCGGCGTGTGGGTAGGTGACCCCGAGGGCCGGGCCGTACGGCGAGACCTCCGACCCGGCCGGGATGCCGTCGTCAGGGTGCCCCGGCAGGTCGAACGGCCGTCCGAGCAGGGCGTCGTACGCGTGCTGGCCGGCCTCGGCGGCTCCCTCGCCGTACACCCGAGGACTGGGGGACTCGTCGTACGCCGAGAAATAGGTGCGGTCATGTGCCGCGCGCTGGGCGCGCTCGAGCAGGTCTGCGTGGGTGGCGACGAGTGCGTCCAGGCTGGCGGGCATGCGGAGGCCTCCGAGGGGTTGACGGGAGCTCGATCGAGCACCACTATAGGACCGAACGTTCGGTCGGGCAAGGAGCGCACCCGCGACGGGCCCGCCCGCGCCGACCGTCAGACTCGGCGAGGAGGAGCCTGCATGGAGGACCGGACCCCCCGCCCGGGTGACCTGGAGCCCATCGAGACAGCGAGCGTCGACGAGCTGCGCGCCCTCCAGCTCGACCGGCTTCGGTGGAGCCTGCGACACGCCTACGACAACGTGCCGCACTACCGCCGTGCCTTCGAGGACGCCGGTGTCCATCCGGACGACCTCGACGAGCTCGCTGACCTCGCCCGATTCCCGTTCACCACCAAGGCCGACCTGCGCGCCAACTACCCGTTCGGGATGTTCGCGGTCCCGCAGGACCGGGTGGCGAGGGTGCACGCCTCATCAGGCACGACCGGTCGGCCGACGGTCGTCGGCTACACCCGCGAGGACATCCGCACCTGGAGCCGGGTGATGGCGCGGAGCATCCGTGCCTCCGGCGGCCGACCTGGGGACAAGGTGCACGTGGCCTACGGCTACGGCCTGTTCACCGGCGGCCTCGGCGCTCACTACGGCGCGGAGGAGCTCGGCTGCACGGTGATCCCGGTGGGTGGTGGGATGACCGAGCGCCAAGTCCGACTGATCGTGGACTTCGAACCGCAGGTGATCATGGTGACGCCGTCGTACATGCTCTCGATCGTCGACGAGATGGAGCGCCAGGGCGTCGACCCCCGCTCGACCTCACTGAGGGTGGGCATCTTCGGTGCGGAGCCGTGGACCAATGAGATGCGGCGCGAGATAGAGACTCGACTCGACATCCACGCCGTGGACATCTACGGGCTCTCGGAGGTGATGGGCCCGGGCGTCGCCAACGAGTGCGTGGAGACCAAGGACGGGCTGCACGTCTGGGAGGACCACTTCTACCCGGAGGTGATCGACCCCATCACGGAGAAGGTGCTGCCCGACGGCGAGACGGGCGAGCTCGTGTTCACCTCGCTGACCAAGCAGGCGATGCCGGTGGTGCGCTACCGCACCCGCGACCTCACACGGCTGCTGCCCGGGACCGCCCGCACGATGCGCCGGATGGAGAAGGTCACCGGGCGCACCGACGACATGATCATCCTGCGCGGGGTGAACCTCTTCCCGACCCAGATCGAGGAGCTGATCCTGCAGGTGCCGGCACTCACACCCCACTTCCAGTGCGTCCTCGAGCGCAGCGGCCGGCTCGACAGCCTCACCGTGAAGGTCGAGCGCCGGAAGGGGGCGACGGAGGCCGAGGTCGAGCTCGCCGCCGTCGAGCTCACGCATCTGGTGAAGAGCACCATCGGCGTCACGGTGGGCGTCGACGTGGTCGACCTTGCGGGAGTGGAGCGCTCCTCGGGGAAGATGCGGCGGATCGTGGACCTGCGGGCTCAGCGCTGACCCGCGAGGTGTAGGCCGGGGCGGCACGGGGAACGGGACAAGGGAGTCGACCCAAGGAGGCCGCACGCTCCCGTGACCGTCCTGATGCCCCCGGAGGAACCCGAGGACTGGCAGGTCGACGACGTCGTCGTGACCGAGCCGCCGGTGATCCGGCGCGCGATCGGCGCGGCCGCCATCGGCAACATCACCGAGTGGTACGACTTCGGGGTCTACGCCTACTTCGAGCCGACCATCAAGAAGGTCTTCTTCACCGGCCTCGGGGACACCGCGGGCACGGTCGCGACGTTCGGGCTCTTCGCGGTGGCGTTCCTGGTGCGGCCCTTCGGCGGCATGTTCTTCGGCCCGCTGGCCGACCGGATCGGCCGGAACACCGTTCTCGCCACGACCATGATCCTGATGGCGCTGGGCACCTTCGCCATCGGCTGCATCCCGAGTCACGACAGCATCGGGGTCTGGGCGCCGCTGCTGCTGCTGGTCGCGCGCTTGGTGCAGGGCTTCTCCACCGGCGGGGAGTACGGCAACGCGATGACCTTCATCGCCGAGTACGCCCCCGACCGCCGCCGCGGCTTCCTGGGGAGCTGGCTCGAGTTCGGCACCTTCACCGGCTATCTCATGGGCGCGATCGTGGTGACGGTCGCCGACGGCGTGCTGAGCACGCATCAGCTGCTGACCTGGGGATGGCGGATCCCGTTCTTCGTCGCGCTGCCGCTCGGCATCGTGGGCGTGTACCTGCGGATGCGGCTCGCGGACACCCCCGCCTTCGAGCGCCTCGAGGAGGAGTCGGCCGAGCGCGAGCGCAGCACCGGGGGCGAGTTCCGCGAGATCCTCGGGCTGTGGCGGTTCCTGCTGGTCTGCATGGGCCTGGTGCTGGTCTGGAACGTCACCAACTACATGCTCACCTCCTATATGCCGACCTACGTCACCGACACCCTCCCGTCGGCCCAGGGCGGCGGTGTCTCGAGCACGACCTCGCAGGTGATCCAGATCGTGGTGATGGTGGTCGCCCTGCTGCTGATCCCGCTCATCGGCCTGCTGTCCGACCGGGTGGGCCGCAAGCCGATCGCCTGGGTCGGCGCGATCGGCCTGGTGGTCCTGGCCTTCCCCATGATCCTGTTGATCCGGGCCCAGACCGAGGTGGGCATCTTCGGCGGACTGCTGGTGATGGGCCTGCTGCTGATTTGCTTCTCGGCCACGATGCCCTCCACGCTGCCGACGCTGTTTCCCACGGAGGTCCGGTCCGGCGGGCTGTCGATCTCCTTCAACATCTCGGTCTCGCTGTTCGCGGGTACCACGTCGGTGGTGGTGGGCGCCCTGGTCGGGGCGACCGGGGACCTCGACTGGCCGGCGTACTACCTCATCATCGCGGGCGTGATCGGCATCGTCTCGCTGGTGTTCCTGCACGAGCCCAACGGGCGGCGGATGTGGGGCTCGCCCCCGGCGGCGGGATCGCAGGTCGAGGCCCAGGAGATCGTCGACGAGCTCGACGCCGCCTGACCGTGTCGCTCACTTCCTCCGGCGCAGGCTGCGGGCGGTGAGCGGCCCGACCAGTCGCGGGCCGGCCAGGCGCTGCTCCAGCCGGCGGGCCTCCCGGCCGACCGGCTGCGCGACGTACTCACCGAGGATCACGCCCGCGGCCAACGCGATCGCGACCGCTGCGGCGTTGATCAGCGAGACCAGACCGCCGGCGGGGGTGCTGCCCTCGGCGAGCAGCGCGAGCCCGCGGTAGATCGACAGGCCGGGGAGCAGCGGAACGATCGCGGAGACCACGACGGCCAGGGCGGGCACCCTGAAGCGCGCGGCCACCCCGAAGCTGACCAGGCCGACCAGCACCGCCGCCCATCCCGATGACCAGGCGATGTCGAAGCCGTGCTCGTAGAGCGCGCCGTAGACGCCGGTGGCGAGCCCGCCGACCAGGCCGATCGGGAGCAGCGAGCGGATCGGGGCGTAGGAGGCGAAGGCGAACGCGGACGCGGTCACCACCCCGCCCACCGTGAGCAGGGGTACGTCGGAGAACGCGGACGCACCGGGGTGCAGATGGCCCAGCGAGACCCCCGCGAGCTTGGCCACGGTGAAGCCGCCGGTGACGCCGGCGATGATGCCGGCCGTCGACAGCATCGCCTCCAGGAGCCGGGCAGCGGCGGTGAGCGGGAAGCCGGTCAGGGCGTCCTGGACGGCGCCCATGAAGCTGACCCCCGCCAGCAGCATGATGATGCTGGCCGTGACGACGTGGCTCGGGTTGACGTTGATGCCCAGGGCGGCGACCCCGACGGAGAGCAGCGTCGCGAAGAGCCCGCCGGCCACCTGGAGGTAGAAGGTGGGCAGCCGTCCGGCGCCGAGCTTGCGCTGGATCGAGTCGATCCCGGCTGCCGCGACGAACGCGACGACGACGAGGATCGGGTCGCCGCCCAGCATCAGGCCGACCCCGCCGCCCATCACACCCCAGCCCAGGGTGACCGCCCAGCGCGGCATGCCGTGCCCGGTCGAGGTGATCCGGGCGACCCGGGCCCGGGCCTCGTCCCGGTCGACCCGGCCCTCGATGAGGTCGCGGACGAGGTGGTCGACCAGGGTGAGGTCGCCGTAGTCGATCTCCCGGTGCCGGACCTGGCGGCCCTGCATGATCGCCGGCTCCTCGAGGCCGGGCTGGTAGCTGATCGACAGGCTGGTGAAGGTGACGTCGGTCGACACCCGGCGCAGCCCGCACGCGTGGGCCACGTTGGACATCTGGGCGCCCACGTCGGCGGCGCCCGCGCCCGAGGACAGCAGCAGCTCCCCGACCCGGAGGGCCAGGTCGAGCGTTTTCCAGGTGTCCAGGATCTCGGGATCTGCCATCAGGCCTCCGTCACGACCACTGGCCGTGGTGCACGATCTCGGACAGCGGCGCGCGGGCACGGCGGACCGGGGAGCCGGGCACGCCACCGGGCTCCGGGTGGCCGACGGTGATCGCACCGACCGGCATCCAGTCCGCAGGAACGCCGAACTCGCGACGGAACGGCTGCACGGACTCCGGCGGCACGCCGAAGAAGCAGGCACCCAGGCCCTCGTCGACGGCGGTGAGCAGGATCAGCAGCGAGGCCATTGCGGCGTCCATGTGCCAGAACGGCACCGGCCAGCGGGACTCGTCGCGGTCCGTCCAGCCCTTGTCCCGCTCGCTGTAGCGGTCGAGATACACGTCCTTGTTCGACATCGGCACGATCAGCGCCGGCGCCGTACGCATCCCGTCGAGCCAGTCGTTGCTGGCGTCGGGGTCAAGCGTCGTCGCCGTCCAGAACCGGTGGACGTCGGCGGGGGTCTCTAGGCGCAGGAACGCCCAGCCCTGGCTGAAGCCGGCGCTCGGGGCACGCACGGCGTGGGCCAGCATTCGGTCGAGGACGTCCGGGTCCACCGGGTCGGGGGCGTAGCGACGGACCATGTGGCGTCGACGGACCACCTCTGCGAACTCCATGGGGCGAGCATGCCAGCACCGGCGGCATCGCCTCTGCGGCCCCGGCGTCTCGGATGTGAGACGTCGGGCCCGGCGTAGTGCGTTGACGTCGGTCGGCGGCCCCGCTGGACTGACCGGGTGAGCTTCGAGGCGATGTGGCGCGACCTGTCCCCGGTCGGCCGCTCCGGCATCTCGGGTGGCTACCACCGACAGCCCTTCGCGGCCGCCGAGCGCGAGGCGATGACGTGGTTCACCGAGCAGTGCCGTGCCCGGGACCTGCGGCTGCGCATGGACGGCAACGGCAACGCGATCGCGTGGTGGGGCGACGGACCCGGTGGGGTGCTCACCGGGTCGCACCTGGACAGCGTCATCGACGGCGGCGCATACGACGGGCCGCTCGGCGTCGTCTCCGCGCTGGCCGCCATCGACGAGCTCCGGGACCGCGGCGTCACCCCGGGGCGGCCGATCGGCGTCGGGGTGTTCTGCGAGGAGGAGGGGTCGCGCTTCGGGATCGCCTGCCTCGGCTCGCGGCTGGCCACCGGCTCGATCGGCCCCCAGCAGGCCGCCTCGCTGCATGACCGCGACGGCGTGGCGCTCCTCGACGCGATGGCCGCCGCCGGTCTGGAACCTGACCTGGGGCCGAGCCCGTTGCTGCAGGACGTCGGGACTTTCGTCGAGCTGCACGTCGAGCAGGGGCGCGACCTGGTCGACCGTGACCGGGCGGTCGGTGTGGCCAGCGAGATCTGGCCGCACGGGCGCTACCGCTTCGACTTCCGCGGCGAGGCCAACCACGCGGGCACCACGCGGATGGAGGATCGTCGCGACCCGATGCTCAGCTACGCGATGACGGCGCTCGCGGCCAACAAGCAGGCGCGGCTCGGCGGCCAGCGAGCCACCTTCGGTCGGGTCGATGTCATTCCGAACGGCACCAACGCCGTGCCCTCGCAGGTGACCGGATGGATGGACGCCCGCGGCGAGTCCGAGGAGGCCTTGGCCGCCCTGGTCGGTGAGGTCGAACGGCTCGGCACCGAGCGCGCCGGCCGCGACGGGACGACCTTGGAGATGACCCCGGAGTCGGTGTCGGCCGCGGTCCGGTTCGATCGTGACCTGGCGGCGCGGATCAGCGGAGTGCTTGACGGTGCGCCGGTGATCCCGACGATGGCCGGTCACGACGCCGGTGTGCTCTCCGCCGCCGGCATCCCCACCGCGATGCTCTTCGTCCGGAACCCGACCGGGGTGTCGCACTCGCCGGCCGAGCACGCGGAGATGGCCGACTGCCTGGCCGGGGTGACAGCCCTGGCCGACGTCCTGGCGGAGCTGGCTCGGTGAGCGGCCGCTCGTCGTACCTCCTGGAGCACGCGCTGGTCGACGGCGTCGTGCAGGACGACGTCCTGGTCGTGGTGGAGGGCGGCACGATCACCGGGATCGACCACTCGGTGCACCGGATGGGACCACTCGGCGCGCCGGATGGGACCACTCGGCGGATCGGGGGGCTGGTGCTGCCGGGGATGGCGAACTGCCACTCGCACGCGTTCCACCGGGCGCTGCGCGGGCACACCCAGGCGGAGCGCGGCAGCTTCTGGACCTGGCGCGAGCAGATGTACCAGCTGGCCGAGGACCTCACCCCGGACAGCTACTTCGCGCTCGCGCGGCAGGTGTACGCCGAGATGGCCGCCGCGGGCATCACCGCGGTGGGGGAGTTCCACTACCTGCACCACCAGCCCGACGGACGTCCGTACGACGACCCCAACGAGATGGGCCGGGCCCTGCTCGCCGCCGCCGACGACGCAGGTCTGCGCATCCGCCTGCTGGACACCTGCTACGTCGCGGCCGGGCTGGAGCGGGATGGTGCGGCCCGGGCCCCCGAGGGGGTGCAGCGCCGGTTCAGTGACGGCGACGCGACCCGGTGGGCCGAGCGGGTCGAGGCGTTCGGCGACGACCGGGTCGGCGCCGCGATCCACTCGGTGCGGGCGGTGCCTCGAGAGCAGCTCGCGACGGTGGCCGCGTGGGCGGCCGGCCGGCCGCTGCATGTCCACCTGTCCGAGCAGGTCGCCGAGAACGACGACTGCCTCGACGCGCACGGGCTGACCCCTACCCAGCTGCTGGCCGAGGAGGGCGTGCTGGGTCCGATGACCAGCGTCGTGCACGCCACCCATCTGACGTCCACGGACATCGACCTGCTCGGTCAGGCGGGCTGCTTCGCCTGCTTCTGTCCCACCACCGAGCGCGACCTCGCCGACGGGATCGGGCCCTCCCGCGCGTTGGCCGCGGCGGGTGCCCGGCTGACGCTCGGGTCCGACAGCCACGCCGTGATCGACCCCTTCGAGGAGCTGCGCGCCGTGGAGATGCACGAGCGGCTGGCGACCCAGCAGCGTGGACACTGGTCGGCCGCCGAGCTTCTCGAGGCCGGGACCGCGGTCGGTCACGAGTCACTCGGCTTCGCCGACGCCGGGCGGATCGCACCAGGGCAGCGTGCCGAGCTCGTCGTCGTGGACCTGGACACCTGGCGCACCCGTGGTGCCGGGGCGTCCGCCGAGACGGCGGTCTTCGCCGCGACCGCCGCCGACGTCACGGAGGTGCTCCATGGTTGACGCCGGTGCCGCGGAGCTGTGGACCGGCATCGGCGAGCTCGTCACCAACGACCCGTCCGTCGACGGCACCGCGCTCGGCGTGCTCACCAACGCCGCCCTGGTGGTCGCGGGCGGTCGCGTGGTCTGGGCGGGGCCCCGCACCCAGGCGCCGGCCGCCGACCTGGCCCGCGACCTCGGTGGCCGCGCCGTCGTCCCCGGCTTCGTCGACTCGCACTCCCACCTGGTCTTCGCGGGCGACCGGTCCGGCGAGTTCGCCGCTCGGATGAGCGGCCAGCCGTACGCCGCAGGCGGGATCCGCACCACCGTCGCCGCCACCCGCGCGGCCAGCGACGAGCAGCTCGGGGCGAACCTGGCCCGCCATGTCGCCGAGATGCGTCGGCAGGGCACCACGACAGTGGAGGTCAAGAGCGGCTACGGGCTGACCGTGCTGGACGAGGCCCGGAGCCTCGCCATCGCCCGGGAGCTCACGCCGGAGACGACCTACCTCGGTGCACACGTCGTGCCGGAGGGCACCACGGCGGAGGAGTACGTCGACCTGGTGACCGGACCGATGCTCGACCGGGCCGCGCCGTACGCGAAGTGGGTCGACGTGTTCTGCGAGGCCGGTGCCTTCGACGCGGACCAGGCCCTGGCCGTGCTACGTGCCGGAGTCGCCCACGGCCTGCAGCCCCGGGTGCACGCCAACCAGCTGGGTCCGGGCCCCGGGATCGGCGTCGCCTGCGAGGTCGCGGCGGCGAGCGCCGACCACTGCACCTTCGCGACCGACGAGGACCTGGCGAACCTCGCCGACGCCGGGGTCGTGGCGACCCTGCTGCCGGGGGTCGAGTTCAGCACCCGGTCGCCGTACCCCGACGCGCGTCGGTTCCTGGCGGCCGGCGTCACCGTCGCGCTCGCCACCGACTGCAACCCTGGGTCGTGCTACACCAGCTCGATGCCGTTCTGCATCGCCGTCGCGGTGCGCGACATGCGGATGACCCCGGCGGAGGCGCTGTGGTCGGCCACGGCAGGCGGTGCCGCGGCGCTTCGCCGCCACGACGTCGGCCGGCTCACGGTCGGTGCGCGCGCCGACTTCGCAGTGCTGGACGCACCGTCGTACGTTCACCTTGCGTACCGGCCGGGGGTGCCATTGGTGTCGGAGACGCACCTGGCGCCCGCGCCACTCGATTTGGGGGACGAATGACCGGTGTGCTGCGCCGTTCCCCGGTGGCAGGATTCCGGAGACCACTGGAGAAAGAGGATAAACATGCGTCGTGGAACCATTGCGGCCGTCGTCGCCCTGACGGCCGCGCTCATGCTCAGCGGATGTGGCTCGAGCTCGCTCAATGACACCGGCCAGCACAAGTCGACGGTCACCAGCAGTGTGAACAAGGCTGCTGCGGCGATGGTGCCGAAGGCGATCAAGGACAAGGGCACGTTGGTCGTCGGGTCGGACGCCAGCTACGCGCCCAGCGAGTTCCTGGCCGGCGACGGCACCACCGTCGAGGGCTTCGACGTCGACCTGTTCAACGCGGTGGCCAAGACCCTGGGCCTGAAGGCGACCTACCAGAACGCCAAGTTCGGCTCGATCATCTCCGGTGTCAACAGTGGCAAGTTCGACATCGGAGTGTCGAGCTTCTCGATCGACGCCGACCGCGAGAAGTCGGCGACGATGGTCAGCTACTTCTCCGCCGGCACGCTGTGGGCGGTGGCCTCGGGCAACCCGAAGAAGATCGACCCCACCAAGCCCTGCGGGATCAGGGTCGCGGTGCAGTCGAGCACCACCCAGTCGCTCGACCAGCTGCCGCCGTTGGTGAAGGCCTGCCAGAAGGCCGGGAAGCCCACCCACGTCGACTCCTACGACCAGCAGAACCAGGCCACCGCAGCGGTGGTGTCCGGCAAGGACGACGCCATGCTGGCCGACTCGCCGGTGATCGCCTACGCGGTCAAGCAGTCGAAGGGCAAGCTCGAAGCCGTCGGGAGCATCTTCGCCTCCGCGCCCTACGGCTACGTGCTGCCGAAGAGCGAGACGGACTTCGGCAAGGCGATCGTGGCCGCGTTGAAGGTCCTCCAGTCCAACGGTGAGTACGAGAAGATCCTCAAGAGCTGGGGCGTCGAGCAGGGCGCGATCAGCGACTTCGTGGTCAACCCGCCCGCGACGAGCTGATGTCCGACACCGACACGCGGCTGGCTCCCGGGGCATCCCCCGGGGGCCAGCCGGAGCGGCCGGGGGCCATCGACGCCGTCCCGGTCCGGCACCCGTGGCGCTGGGTGGCTGTCGCGGTCCTCCTGGTGCTCCTCGCGAAGGTCCTCGGCATCGTGGTCGGGAACCCCGCCTTCGACTGGAGCTTCATCGGCCAGGCGATGATCCAGAGCCCGGTCATCCGAGGCCTGCTGCTGGGCACGCTCCTGGGCACCGTCTGCGCGATGGTCGGGTCCGTGATCCTCGGAGTGATCCTCGCGGTCATGCGGCTATCGGAGAACAAGGTTCTCTCGATCCTCGCCTGGGGCTACATCTGGTTCTTCCGCGCGATCCCCCGGTACGTGCTGCTGTTCATGATGGGCGCGATCGGCGCCCTATGGCCCGACAACAAGGGCGGGCTGAGCCTGGGCGTGCCCTTCGGGCCGGACATCATGCACGCGTTGGGCTTCAGCGGGAAGCTGACCTTCCTCAACCTCGATGCCAACCATCTCTTCTCCGGGCTGGTGGGCGGCATCATCGGGCTGATCCTCTCCGAGGCGGCCTACATGGCCGAGATCGCGCGCGCGGGCATCCTGTCGGTCGATGACGGCCAGCGCGAGGCGGCGTGTGCGCTGGGCATGTCCAACGGGCTGGCGATGCGCCGCGTCGTACTGCCGCAGGCGATGCGGGTGATCGTGCCGCCGACCGGCAACGAGACCATCGCGATGCTCAAGGACACCGTGCTGATGACCGCGATCCCGGTCAACAGCGAGCTCTTCTTCCAACTCAGCCAGATCGGGGCCCGGACGTTTCAGGCATGGGGTACGGCGGTCGCCGCAGTGATCTGGTACCTCATCATCTGCAGCATCCTGATGTACGTGCAGATGCACGTGGAGCGGTACTTCGGCCGGGGGTTCGGCGGTCGACCCCCGGGCGGGACGCAGGGCTTTCGAGCGAAGATGCTCGGCCTCAGTGGAGGGATGTCGAGATGAACGAGATGCCGCTGGTGCACGCGGTCAACGTGCACAAGGCCTTCCACGGCAATGAGGTGCTCAAGGGCATCGACTTCGACGTCGAGGCCGGCGAGGTGGTCTGCCTCGTCGGCCCGTCGGGATCGGGCAAGACGACCTTCCTGCGGTGCATCAACCAGCTCGAGGACATCGATGCCGGCCGGATCTGGGTTGACGGGGACCTCGCGGGCTACCAGGAGAAGGGCGGTCGGCTGCACCGGTTGACGGACAAGGCGCTCGCGGCGCAGCGTCGCGAGATCGGGATGGTATTCCAGCGCTTCAACCTCTTCCCCCACATGACTGCCCTGGAGAATGTGATGGAGGCGCCGGTCAGGGTCAAGGGCGTCGCCAGGGACGCGGCCCGCAGCCGTGGTCTCGAGCTCCTCGCGCGCGTCGGCCTGAGTGACCGGTGCGAGCACTATCCGGCGCAGCTCTCCGGCGGCCAGCAGCAACGCGTGGCGATCGCGCGGGCCCTCGCCATGGACCCGAAGCTGATGCTCTTCGACGAGCCCACCTCCGCGCTCGACCCGGAGCTCGTCGGGGAGGTGCTCAGCGTGATGCGCGAACTGGCCCAGGCGGGGATGACGATGATCGTGGTCACCCACGAGATGGGGTTCGCCCGCGACGTCGCCGACAAGGTCGTGTTCATGGACGGTGGGGTCGTGGTGGAGCAGGGCGATCCGCGTGAGGTGATCAACAACCCCCAGCACGAGCGGACGAAGAGCTTCCTCTCGCGCATCCGCGAGGAGAACGACGAGTACGCCGCGGCGCTGCAGGAACGCACTGCAGCGGAGCAGGTCTGAGAAGCCGTCTGCAGCCGGTGGTGCCCATCTGAGGTAGGGCCGGGACGAAGCTAGGTCAAGCGTCCGATGGCCCGCCCTACCTCAGGGGGCGAACCTCGAGTCAACGACGATTCGAGGAGTTCGGCGATGAGCATGAGCATGAACAGTGAGCAGGTCCTCCGCTCCGAGATCAATTACCGGATGGAGCAGGGCCAAGGTCGTCCGGGGAGCCGGCTGAGCAGCTGGGCCCGGGCGGAGGGCAGGTCGGAGACGCTGGTGCGCCGCGGCTGGCGACGGGTGCGGCCGACGAGCGGGCCGGCCTGTTGAGCACGACTGCTCCGCTCTCCGCGCCCGACGCGGACCTGTCGGTGGCCCTTGGCATGATGGGCGACGTGTGGGCCGAGCGGAGCAGGACCGTCGGGCTCTTCGGGCGCGACCGCGAGCTTGCCGAGATGCGCGAGCTGGTCGGCGGAGCTGTGCCCCGATCGGCCGCACTGGTGGTCTCCGGGGACGCCGGGGTCGGCAAGACCAGGCTGCTCGGGGAGTTCGTCGACCGGCTCGACCGCGACGGCTGGCGGGTGCTGCTCGGCCACTGCCTCGACTTCGGTGACACCGCGATGCCCTACCTGCCCTTCACCGAGATGCTGCGACGTCTCGACCAGGTGGAGCCGGCGCTGGCCGCCGAGCTGGCCGCCGCCCACCCCGCGCTGGCCCAGCTGAGCCGCACCCAGCGCGGCTCCGACACCCCCAGCGACGGCCTCGACCGGGCCGAGATCTTCGCCTCGATGCACGCCTGCCTGGAGGACCTCGCCGGTCGGGGGCCCGTCGCGGTGCTCGTCGAGGACATGCACTGGGCCGACCCGTCGTCCCGCGACCTGGTGAGCTTCCTGCTGGCTCGTGGGTTCAGCGGACCCGTGGCGCTGATCGCCACCTACCGCTCCGACGACCTGCACCGTCGCCACCCGCTGCGCCGTACCGTCACCGAGTGGATGCGGCTGCCGGGCCTCAGGCGCATCCAGCTCGGCCCGTTGGGCGGACCCGACGTGCGCCGGATGATCGGCGCGATCATCGGCGGTGCCGAGGTGACCGAGTACGCCACCGACGTCGAGCGCATCGTGCACCGCGCCGACGGCAACCCGTTCTACGTCGAGGAGCTGGTCAGTGCCTTCCTCAGCGGCGGCTGGCAGCTGCCCGAGGACCTCGCCGACCTGCTCCTGGTCCGCCTCGACCGCCTCGACGAGCGGGCCCGGACCCTGGTGCGTGAGGCCTCGGTGGCCGGCCAGCGGGTGCCGCACGACCTGCTGGCGGCGGTGACCAGCCTGTCGGAGGCCGACCTCGACGCGTCGTTGCGGTCGGCGCTCGACCAGCACGTGCTGATCCGGTCGGGCGACCGGGCCTACATGTTCCGGCACGCCCTGCTCGGTGAGGCGGTGTACGACGACCTGCTCCCCGGCGAGCGGCTCCGCCTCCACAAGGCCTACGCCGCCGCGATCCGCAACCGGGTCGGCGGCGCCAGCCCGGCGGCGCTCGCCCGGCACGCGCACGCCTCCCACGACCTCCCGACGGCCCTGCTGGCGAGCATCGATGCGGGTCGCAAGGCGCTGGTCTCCGGCGGTCCCGACGAGTCCGCCCGGCACTTCCAGACGGCGCTGGAGATCTACGACCGTGCCGCCCGCGAGATGGACGACCCGCCGGACCTCGCCGAGCTGGTCAGCGAGACGAGCGAGGCGATGGCTGTCTCGGGCCACCCGCTGCGGGCCCTCGGGATGGTCTCCGAGCAACTCGCCGAGCTCCCCGCCGACGCATCCGCGACCAGCCGGGCGCGGTTGCTGCTCGCGATCGCCGAGGCTGCGCTGGTCACCGAGTCGCAGGTCGACCTGATGGAGGTGACCACCGAGGGCCTGGCGCTCGTGGGCGAGGCGCCGAGCAGTCTGAGGGCCAAGCTGCTCGCGGCCAGGGCCTGGGCCCACATCATCGTCAGCGACTTCGCCAGTGCCCGCGCCACCGCCGACGAGGCGCTGGAGATGGCCAGCAAGCTGCAGCTCCCCGCACTCGCGGCCGACGTCCGGCTGATCCTGACCCGGCTCAGCACCTTCGACGACTTCGGTGCCACCGCACGGGCCGAGCTCAAGGAGTCGGTCGCGGAGGCGCAGCGGCGCGGGGACTTCGAGGGGCAGCTGGTGGCGCTGTTCCGACTCGGCATCGTGCACTACGAGTACGCCGAGCACGACGCCGCTCGGGAGGCCTGGACCCAGGCGGCCGAGCTCGCCACGCGGCACGGCCGGCCGTGGTCGCCGTACGGCTTCGACGCCCGGCTCCGAGCGGCCATGGTGGCGCAGGTGACCGGCGAGTGGGACGAGGCGCTGCGCATCGTCGACGCCTCCGGGGAGTCACCGCCGTCCACGCTGCGCGCCCTGCTCACCAGCGTCGAGCTGCTCGTCGCCGCCGGACGGGGCGACACTGCCGCGCTGCTGCGCTTTCCCGCGGTGCGCGAGCGGTGGCGGCGAGACGGGTTGATCGCGATCCTGAGTGGGGCGGCGGCCATCGACCTGGTCGGCGCCCGCGACGGGCATGTCGGCGCGATGGCGACCTACCAGGACGTCGTGGACGTGATGAGCAGCATGTGGGAGCCGGCCTTCCAGGCACGGGTCCGGATGGCCGCGCTGACCCTCGGCCACCTCGTGGCGGCGACCCCGGCGACACCGTCCGCGGACCGTGCCGTGCTGCTCGCGGAGGCCGACCGTCTGGTTGCCGACGCCGACCTGGTCATCGACACCCTCAACGAGCGGGGTCGTCCCTTCGGCGTCGAAGGTCAGGCCTGGCTGTCCCGGGTCGCCGCCGAGCGCCAGCATCTCGGTTGGCTGTGCGGCACCGAGACCGACGTCGAGGCGCTCATCGAGGCCTGGCGGACCAACGTCGCGCACTTCGAGGCGTTCGGCGAGGTCCACGAGATCGCTCGGGCGCAGGCCCGACTCGCCGTCGTGCTCCGGGCCGCGGGTCGCGCCGACGAGGCCCGGGCGATCGCCGAGAAGGCCCGCCGGGCGGCGTCCCGGCTCGGCGCGCGTCCGCTGCTGACCGAGCTCGCCTCCTTCGAGAGCCGCGCCAACGGCGCCGACCGCTCGGCAGAGCTGACCCCGCGCGAGCGGGAGATCCTCGGCCTGGTGGCGCAGGGCCGCACGAACGGCGAGGTCGCGCGCCAACTGTTCATCTCGACCAAGACCGTCAGCGTGCACGTCTCGAACATCCTCGCCAAGCTGGGCGCCTCGGGTCGCACCGAGGCGGCGGCGATCGCGCGCCGCGAGCAGCTGCTCTAGCGACCCCTGCTCCGCGACGACAGCCCCGACCGCACGGCAACCGCCTCCTGAAATTCAACTGAACGGGGTTCAACAAGGGCCGCCGTACTCGTAGTATGGACGCCGCGGGGGATGAGCCGAGGAGGGTCGATGACCACGACCGAGGAACGCATGGCGCGGATGGCGCTGCCCGTCGCGACCCAACGGCGAGCGGCCGTCGATCCCAGCACGCTGCCGCCGGGGCCCGGCTGGCCCACCATCCTGCAGAGCATCGGCCTGCTCCGGTTCCGGCACGCGTTCATCCCCTGGATGCACCGCAGGTACGGCGACACCTTCACGATCCGGGTGCTGCCACAGCGCCGCTACGTGGTGGTCTTCCACCGTCCCGAGCACGTCAAGGAGATCTTCGCCGGCGACCCGGAGGTCTTCCACGCAGGCAAGGGCAACGCGATCCTGGGGCCGGTGATGGGCGAGCACTCCCTGCTCCTGGTCGACAGTGCGCAGCACAAGCGCGCCCGCAAGATGCTGATGCCCGCGTTCAACGCCAGCGCGATCCGCAGCTACCGCTCGGTGGTGACCGGGCTGGCCAAGGCGGAGGTGGCGAGCTGGCGTGAAGGGGTGCCGTTCGCCTCTCTGGAGCGGATGAACGCGCTGACCCTCGAGGTGATCCTCCAGGTGGTCTTCGGGGTGACCGACGAGCGCCGCCTCGGTGAGCTGCGGCCGTTGGTCAACCGCACCGTCAATGTCAGCCCGGCCGTCTTCCTCGGCTACAACTTCGCCCGGCTGCAGAAGCTTGGGCCGTGGCGCCGGGCGATCGAGAACCAGGTCGAGCTCGACCGGGTGATCCACGCCGAGATCACCGACCGCCGCACTCGTACCGACCTCGACGAGCGCTCGGACGTGCTCTCCCGGCTGCTCCTGGTGCGCGACGAGACCACCGGCGAGGGCCTGGCCGACGATGAGCTCCGTGACCAGCTGGTGACGCTGCTGCTCGCCGGCCACGAGACCACCGCGACGGCGCTGTCGTGGGCACTGCACGAGATCGGCAAGGACGCGGCGGTGGCCCAGCGGGCGCGGCAAGCCGCCAGCGAGGGCGACGACGAGCACCTCGAGGCGGTGCTCAAGGAGGCGATGCGGCTGCATCCGGTGATCCCGATGGTGGTGCGCCACCTGATGGCACCGGCGACCGTGGCCGGCATCGACCTCCCGCGCGGGGCCAACGTCGCCGCGTCGATCATCCTCGCCCACGAGAGCGAGGAGAGCCACCCCGACCACCTCGCCTTCCGGCCCGAGCGGTTCCTCGAGGGCGAGGTGCACCCGAACACCTGGATCCCCTTCGGCGGCGGTGTGCGACGCTGCATCGGCGCCGGCTTCTCGCTGATGGAGGGGGTGGCCGTGCTGCGCGAGGTGCTCACCACGTACGACGTCACGCTGCCGGCCGGCGAGCCCGCCGAGCGACCCAAGGTCCGCAACATCACCAGCGTCCCGCGCCGGGGCGCGCGCATCGTCGTACGCCGTCGCTGACCGCCCCGGCGTCGCCGAACAGGCCCCTCGTAGGCTCCTCGTGTGAAGCTCGAACGCAAGCACGCGCTCTTCCTGCTGGCCGTGGGCGTCTGGAACTGGCTGACCTATGCCCGGTTCACCAAGGCGCTGATCGACACGCCGGAGGACCGCCCCACCGGCTACTACGTCGCGCACTCGATCCTGATCGTGGTCAACGTGGTGATCGGCGGCGTCCTCGGCGCCTGGGGCATCAAGGCGCTCCGCGGCAGGACCCGCGACCAGCTCAGCTGAGCCGCTCGCGCACCTGGCCGTCGGTGAGGCCGAAGTCGGCCAGGGCGTAGGAGTGTCGCGGCGCCCGGACGCCCGAGCGGGAGGCGACAAGCTCGGCCTCGATCGCGGCGCGGACCGAGTCGCCCCACGGCAGTCCTGCGGCGGCGTACAGCCCCTGCACGGTGCCGACCGGGTCGGTCATGAGGTCGGCGTAGGCGACGTCGACGAACGCGCCGGGTCGCTCGCTCCGCGTCCTGAGGTAGGCCTCGTGCTCGCGGACGAGGAGGTCGAGCTGGGTGCGACCGATGGCGTCGCCGACGAATGCGGTCGAGGTGCCGCGGGTCGATGCCTCGGCCAACGAGCACATCGAGGCCACACAGGTCACCGGGTCACGGTGGGTGACCACCACCACGGCATCGGGATAGACGTCGAGCAGTGCGTCCAGGGCCATCAAGTGGCTCGGGTTCTTCAGGATCCAGCGCTTCTCCGCGTCGTTGAGGCCGATCAGCTGCAGCAGTCGGCGGTGCCGCCGGTAGGCCGGCGCCCAGTCGGCCCCCTGCAGCCACTCCGAGTACGCCGGCACCAGCGCCTGGGTCTCGAACGCCGCCGACGTCCCGACCTGCTGGAGCAGCCGCCAGCACTCCTCGTGGCTGGCCGCGTCGGAGTAGTGCAGCCCGGCGAGCTCGGGATGGGCCTCGTGGAACGCGTGGTAGCCCGTCTGCATCGCGGTGAAGATCGGGTCATCGTCCCAGCGCTCCCGCGGTGGCCGGGGCTGCGGCAGGTCGGCGAGCCACTGCTCCAGCCCCTGGTGTGCCGGGTCGGCGGTGAGCAGTCGCTGCAGCAGCGTCGTACCCGACCGGGGCAGGCCGGTGACCACGACCGGCCGCTCGACGGGCACCTGAGCACTGGTCGGGTTCGCTGCGAAGCCCTGCTCGGCCATCAACCGCGCGACCAGCAGCCCTTTCAGGCCGCCGCGCGCCCGGTGGTTGCCCGCGGGGGTGAGGCCGGCGGCCCCGCGGTAGTCCTCGAGCAGGACTCGCAGCCCCTCCTCGTGCTGGTCGCCGCCGAAGTCGGAGAGCCCGGTGGCCCGGACGGCGGCGGTGACGATCTCGTCGTAGCTGCCGACCGACTCACGCTCCCGCATGGAACTCCCCGCAGTCGACGTTGAGGATCTGACCGGTCACCGCGGAGGCCAGGTCGGAGGCGAGGAACAGGGTCGCCCGGGCCACCTCGTCGGGTGTGGCGAGCCGCTTCAGGTCGGTGGGCTCGGCCTTCTGCCGGTAGATCTCCTCGTGGGTGGTGCCGGCCTCCTGCGCCAACCAGTCGAAGTAGGCCTTGTTGACGTCCTCGTAGATGTACGACGGCGCCACGCTGTTCACCCGGATCCCGCGTGGACCCAGCTCGGTGGCCAGCGAGGAGGCCAGGTGGGCCAGGGTGCCCTTGGACAGCTTGTAGCCGGCGTACTCCGGCTGGGAGCTGTAGATGACGCAGGAGTTGACCATGATGATCGACCCCCGCGCCTCGGCGAGGGCGTCGGCGAAGATCGAGGACAGCCGCAACGGCGCGAACACGTTGGTCTCCTGCGCAGTGCGCAGCGCGTCGAGCCCGAGCGTGCTGATCGGATCCATCGGCGGGATGCCGAACGCGTTGTTGACCAGGCAGTCGACGCGACCGAACTCCTCCAGCGCCGCGTCGAGGAGATGCCGGCGCGCGTCCTCGTCGGTGATGTCGGTGGGGACGACCAGGGCCCGGCGCCCGTGGCCTTCGACCACCTCGGCCATCCTGCGCAGCCGCTTCTCGGTCCGCGAGGCGAGGACCAGGTCGGCGCCCATCCGGGCGGCCTCCTCGCCGAGGGCGCGGCCCAGCCCCGGTCCGACCCCGGACAGCACGATGACCTTGTCCCGCAGCAGCTCCATGGACGCACACACTAGAACGTGTTTCAGTTTGCGTCGAGCCCCGCTTCTGGCTCAGCGGGGGAGGTGGGCGACCAGCTCCTCGACCATCTCGGGGAACTTCGCGACCACGATCCGTCGAGCCGGGCACCACTCGCTCAGCGGGGGAGGTGTGCGACCAGCTCCTCGACCATCTCGGGGAACTTCGCGACCACGATCCGTCGAGCCGGGCACCACTCGCTCAGCGGGGGAGGTGGGCGACCAGCTCCTCGACCATCTCGGGGAACTTCGCGACCACGATCCGTCGAGCCGGGCACCACTCGCTCAGCGGGGGAGGTGGGCGACCAGCTCCTCGATCATCTCGGGGAACTTCGCGACCACGATCCGTCGAGCCGGGCACCACTCGCTCAGCGGGGGAGGTGTGCGACCGGCTCCTCGATCATCTCGGGGAACTTCGCGACCACGATCCGTCGAGCCGGGCACCACTCGCTCAGCGGGGGAGGTGTGCGACCGGCTCCTCGATCATCTCGGGGAACTTCGCGACCACGATCCGTCGAGCCGGGCACCACTCGCTCAGCGGGGGAGGTGGGCGACCAGCTCCTCGACCATCTCGGGGAACTTCGCGACCACGATCCGTCGAGCCGGGCACCACTCGCTCAGCGGGGGAGGTGGGCGACCAGCTCCTCGACCATCTCGGGGAACTTCGCGACCACGATCCGTCGAGCCGGGCACCACTCGCTCAGCGGGGGAGGTGTGCGACCAACTCCTCGATCATCTCGGGGAACTTCGCGACCACGATCCGTCGAGCCGGGCACCACTCGCTCAGCGGGGGAGGTGTGCGACCAGCTCCTCGATCATCTCGGGGAACTTCGCGACCACGATCGAGAGGTGACCCTCGCCCTGCTCGAGGTGCGGCACCACGCCGGGAAGGTGCTCGGCGAGCCACTGTCCGTGGTGGAACGGCACCATCAGGTCCTCGGTGCCCTGCCAGAGGTAGGTCGGCACCGCGAGGTCGTCGAGCTCGAATCCCCAGTGCCTGGTGAAGGCCAGGTCGTCGTCGAGCCAGCCGTACACCTCCTCGACGCCGCCCTGGAGGTTGCGGATCAGGTCCTCGCCGACCTCACCGGTGAGCACCGCACGGTCGACCTCGGGGAGCAGCGTGTCCAGGGTGCGGAGGACGCTGTCGGCGTCGCCGGCGATGATGCCCTCGCGGTGGGACAGCAGGAACGGCATCAGCGCATCCTCGCCTTGCAGGGCCAAGGTGAACTCCTCGACGTTGTCGGCCCCCATGCCCTCGAGGAAGTCGTCCTGGCCGGCGTACGGCTTGACGCAGCAGACCGCGAGCACGGCGAGCACCCGGTCGGGCAGCCCGGCGCCGGTCGCCAGGGCATGCGGACCGCCGCCGGACCCGCCGCCGGTGAGGATCTTGTCCGCGCCGAGGTGGTCGGCGATGGCGGCGACGTCCTCCGCGATCGACGCCACCGTGCGGCCCGGGTTGCGACTCGACCCGGCGGCGCCGGCGCGTGAGTAGGAGACGTAGCGCAGGCCGTGCTCGACCAGCACCCGGGTCTTGTCCGGGGGCTGGTAGTTGCAGCCCGGAGTGCCGTGGTGCCACACGAACGGGATGCCGTCCTCCGGCCCGGAGACCCGGACGTCGAGGACCCGGCCGTCCGGAAGGTCGAGCGCGATGCGCTGGGCAGTCTGCTGGGCATTCATGGTCCCGATCATGGCACCGCGACCCGAAGGGTCGTCAGCGGCTCAGCTGATCATCCGGCGCGCGATCCCGACCTGACGGGCCTCGATGCGGGCGGCGTACTCCGTCGGCGTGACGCGCTGGGCCGCGAGCTCGGGAACCCGGACAGCCAGCTCGTCGAACGCGACGACCTCCACCTGCGGCCCGTCCGACGCGCTCAGGTCGCGCGCCAGTCGCTGCCAGCGCAGCATCATCACGCCCTGGGGGTGGCCGGTGAGCTCTAGCCAGTTCGCGATCCCGGGATCCCGTTCGCTGATCACATAGCGCAGCAGGCCGTCCGCGTCGATGTGGGACTGGGCGCGGGTCAGGGAGGTCTGGTGGTGTTCGTAGTCGGTGGAGACGTACCAGCGGGACCCGACCTGGATGGCCTGGTACGGCGTGGCCTCGCACACCGGCACGGTGACGACCATCGCCTGGTCGTCCGTCAGGTCGTAGTGGCCGATCGAGCTGAACTGCGAGGCCAGTCCGCCGGGTGTCGACGCGGGCACGGTGAGCGTGTTGACGGGCTCCTTGTAGGTGAACCAATCGGGAAAGGCGAACCAGGTCTTGATCCGGCCCACGAGCATCTTCGCGGCCACGCCGTAGCGCTTCTCGACGCGAGCGGTCTCCCGTGGCCCGCGGGGGATGCCCGCGGTGTCGAGCCGCTGGATCCGGATCTGGCCGCGCTGCTCGGCGTTCCAGTCGTCGTACACCTCGCGGATGATCAGCGTGCTGCCCCTGCCCAGCTCCAGCTCGGGGCCGAACCGCCACTCGAAGGTCCCGTCCGCGGCGATCCGTCCACCGTGGCGGGCGAGCTCCCGGTCATCGAAGGCGGCGACCGTGGCCGGGAAGCCCTCGGCGGAGTAGGTGCCGGACATCACCTGGAAGGAGAGGTCCACGGTGGTTCCGCGGGTCCCGGAGACGACGTACGACGCTCCCGGCGCGAGGTAGGCGTTGAAGTAGACCGCGTCCGGGTTGTCCAGCCCCTGCCGGGAGTACTGATGGGTCGGGTTGATCAGCACCGGGTACTCGAGGTCGTAGTCGAACGCCATCTGCAGCGACGAGCGGATCGACCCGGCCAGGTAGTCCAGTCCCTCGGCCAGGTCCTGCTCGCTGATCGGGAACGGAGGGTTGCGGATCAGCGCCTCGGCCTCGGCGATCGCGTCGCGGAACGCTGCGGTCGCGTCGGACTCCGCCATGCTCAGCCCCCGGTCCGTGCGATGACGTTCTCCGCGAAGGACTCCAGGTGCCGGACCTTGTCCGCCAGCGGCTCGGTGTCCGGACCCTTGATGTAGGGGACTCGGAAGCCGACGATGCAGTCCGTGACCCCCTTGTCCTCGAGCCGTTTGACCCCGTCGGGGGAGTAGGCGTCCATCGAGATCACGTGGATCTCGAACGGTCGCGACTCGACGCCCTCCTCGCGACGGATCGTGGCGAGCCGGTCCAGAAGCACGTCGAGGTCGTCGGGTCCGCCGCCGTGCATCCAGCCGTCGCCCCGGCGTACGGCGCGCCGCAGCGCGGCATCGGAGTGCCCGCCGACCAGGATCGGGACTGGTTCGGTCGGTGCCGGAGTCTGCTTCATCGCCGGGATGTCGTAGAACTCGCCCTGGTAGGAGAAGTACTCCCCGGTGGTCAGCCCGCGCACGATGTCGATGCACTCGTCCATCCGCTTGCCCCGCCGGGCCCACGGCACACCGAGCGCGGTGAAGTCCTCGGGCCACGGTGAGAGCCCGACCCCGAGCCCGAGCCGGTTGCCCGAGAGCCACGCGATCGAGCCGACCTGCTTGGCGACCAGCACCGGCGGCCGCACCGGCAGCTTGAGCACGAACGGGGTGAACCGCAGGGTCTCCGTCACCGCAGCGAGGTGGGTGACCAGGGTGAGGGCCTCGATGAACGGCTTGTCCTCGAGGAACTCCCGGTCGCCGGTCTCGGTGTAGGGGTAGGAGGTGTCGGACTCACGCGGATAGATCAGCGAGTCCGCGATCGTCATCGAGGTGTAGCCCGCCGCCTCGGCGGCCTGGGCCAGGGGTGCGTAGTACGCAGCGTCGGTCATGGCCTCCGCATAGGTGAACCGCATGGCCAGACGCTAGCCCAGAACTGGAACGCGTTCTAGTCTGGGGTGCATGAACCTGGGCGAGCTGTCGGACCGGCAGGAGATCACCGACCTGATCACCCGTTACACCCGGGCGGTCGACACCGCGGACTGGGACGGCATCGACGGGGTGTTCACCCCCGACGCGGTCCTCGACTACCGGCCCAGCGGCGGGCCGATGACGACCCGTGACGAGGCCAAGGCGTTCATCCGCAACCTCGAGGGGTTCGATCGGTGGCAGCACCTGATCGGCCAGGTCGCGATCGAGCTGCGCGGTGACGAGGCCTCGGCGACGGCGTACTTCACCAATCCGATGGTCTCCCGGGGGCCGGACGGCGTGGAGAGGCTGTGGGAGGTCGGCGGCTACTACCATCATGAGCTGGTGCGTACGCCGGCCGGTTGGCGGTCGGTGAAGATGGTCGATGACCTCGTGTGGACAAGGACCTGAGGACCAGCCGATGAAGAGCAAGCCCAAGGGCCTGGACAGCAAGGCGACGAAGGTCCTGCTGAAGTACCTGTCGAGGGCCAACGTCGCGGTCTTCAAGGCCAGCAACGGCAGGCTGCTGGGCAGCTTCCCCTTCCAGGGCAAGCACGTGCCGATCTGCGTGCTGCGGCACACCGGCCGCAGGACCGGCCAGCAGCGCGAGACGCCGCTGATCTACCTGGCCGACGAGGACCGGCTCGTGCTCGTCGCCAGCCAGGGCGGCCGGCCGACCGATCCGGCGTGGTACCTCAACATCAGCGCGAACCCCGACGTCGAGGTCCTCACCAGGCAGGGGCGCCGGTCGATGCGGGCGCGTACGGCGGACGCCGACGAACGCGCAGCGCTGTGGCCGCGGCTGGTCGAGCACTACCCCGACTACGCCCAGTACCAGTCATGGTGCCCGCGCGAGATCCCGGTCGTGGTGCTCGATCCCCGCTGAGACTGCAGGATCGGTGGGGGTCAGGCCGGCTCGCCCCTCAGGGTGACGTCGATGTTGCCGCGGGTGGCCTTGGAGTAGGGGCACACCTCGTGTGCCTTCTCGGTGAGCCGCTGGGCCTGCTCGGCGTCGACCCCCGGGATCCTCGCCACCAGCGACACGGCCAGCCCGAAGCCGCTGTCGGTCTTGCCGAAGGTGACGTCGGCGGTGACCGTGGACTCGCTGGTGTCCAGGCCCTCCTGACCGGCGACCAGGTTGAGCGCGCCGTTGAAGCAGGCGGCGTACCCGGCGGCGAAGAGCGTCTCGGGGTTGGCGACCGGATTCGACCGGCTTCCCGGCTTGCCGAGGTCGAGGTCGACCACACCGTCCTCGGAGCTGACGTGGCCGCTGCGGCCGCCTTGGGCGGTCGCGGCGATCGTGTAGAGCGTCTCGTTCACGGACTCGAGTGGCATCTGGCCTCCAGTGCTGGGTGGGACGGGTCACCCCCAGCCTTCGCCGCCCGCGGCTCGGACGCAAGGCTGCCGGTTCCGTTCCTCTGGCTACTCTCGTATGCGTGAACGACGACAGGTCGGACGAGATCAGCTCGGTACTCCTCAAGGGCCTGGGCCTTCTGGTGTGCTTCGCGCTGGTGGTCGCGATCGGCACCTGGCTGGTCGTTCGAGTCCTCGGGCTCAACGCTGACGGCGACGGCGGCAGCGAACTCGCGCAACCGGTGCCGGTGACGCCGCTGCCGACGACCGCCCTGGCGGCCCCGCACGACAAGAGCGCCCGCGGCAAGCAGCACCACCACGGCCGTTCCGGTGCCAACGCGTCCGGTCGGGCGGACCTGAGGGCCAAGGGTCTGCACCTCTCGATGACGCCGCTGTCGGCCCACCCGGACGAGAGACTGAACATCACCGGCACCTACGCCGGGCACGACAACATCTCCCTGCAGGTCCAGCGGCTCGAGGACGGCACCTGGTCGGACTTCCCGACCCAGGCGCAGGTCAGCATGGGCACCTTCCAGACCTACGTGATGACCACCCGCACCGGGCCGAACCGGTTCCGTGTCTTCGACCCGACGGTCGACAAGGCATCGAACGTGGTGACCGTGACCATCCGCTGACGGACTCGTTGGCGGATCCGCGGGAGGCGCCGAGGGATCGGTCGAGGCACCTCCCGCCGTGCGGGTGCGGCCGTTCTCAGGTAATCTCGGTGCGCCCTCATGGGCAGGACAGACCGATTTCGGGGGACGACCGCTGCCGTGGTCGGACCGGTTTGCGAGGAATGATGAACAACGGACGCCGCCGCGGCACCGCTCGGACGACGACACGCAAGGCACTCATCGGGGCCGGCCTCGCCGGCGCCATGGTCGCCGCGGGTGTCGTGGTCACCCAGGCAGCAGCCGACTCACCACCGCAGCGCGTGCTGCAGTCGGTCAACGTCGACCTGGGCACGGACGGCACGCTCTACGGCATCACCGGGGTCGACGTCGCCAAGGTGGACGGCAGCGAGCCGACCACGAAGGACGCGACCTACGACCCGTCGAAGACCGCGTCACAGCTGCCTGTCCGGGTGCTCACCTCCTACCACGCCGGCGACCGGACGGGCACGAACCTGGCCGACCTCAAGGACTACAAGGGCCCGGTGCGCATCGATGTCACGGTGCAGAACACCACCATGCGCCCCGAGCGTCTGACCTACGACGTCAACGGCGCGAGCCAGCACGCCTACGCCCTCGTCGGAGTGCCGATGACGGTCGTCGCCTCGGCGAACCTCGGCAAGGACAACGTCGGCAAGATCGTCACCCACTCCGACGACGGTGGTCAGGTCACCAATGGGGTGCTCAGCCAGGACCGCTCCGGCAACGCCCAGGTGCAATGGGCCGCCCTGCTGGCCCCGCCGCAGCTCGCGCCCAGCACGACCTTCACGCTGGTCGAGAACGCCACCAAGTTCCAGATGCCCGACCTCGACATCAGCGTCCAGCCGGGTCTGTCCGCCGACACCTCGATCCGGTCGCTGATGCAGGCCGCGTTCAGCGAGGACGGCTCCAGCCAGCTGAAGCTCGAGACCCAGACCATCAACCTCGTCGGTCAGGTCACCCAGGTGCTCGCCGCGGCGGGCCACCAACTCGGCGAGGTGCAGCGCCAGCTGCACTACTCCGCCGGCACGCTCGGCAGCCGCACCATCGGCGACCTGACGTCGGGCACCCAGACCGTGGCATCGTCCACCAAGGCGCTGGCCGGCCAGCTCAAGGCGCTCCAGACCAGCCTCGGAGACGCGCTCAAGGGCACCCAACAGACCGCGGTCAGCCAACTGCAGGCCAGCGTCGACAAGGTCGGCAAGCTGCTCGGGAACACCTCGGCCCAACCTGCGACCGCCCGCCTCTCGGGGCCCGGCTGCGCCGCGCGGGTGCAGGCCACCAAGGGCGACCACACCGTCTACGGCCAGCTGAACCGGATGATCAGCCTGCTCAAGGGCCTCTCGGGCGCCACCGGTGGCTGCAGCGGCGCGATCCAGGCCGCGCTGCTCAAGACCGTCGGCACCGTCGACGCCCGCGGCAACGCGGTGTGCCCGACCGGGAGCACCAGTGCCATCTGCGCGATCAACGGCGCGGCCAGCAAGCTCGACGGACTGGTCTCGGGGTTGGGCACCAACCTCACCACCGCGCAGACGACGCTGACCGGTCTGCCGGTCGCTGACGCCGTCAGCGTGCTCACCGACCTCGGGACCGCGGTCACCACGCTGCAGACCGACGCGAAGGCGGCGCTGGACAAGAAGAACCAGACGAACGGCAAGTCCAACCTGTTCTTCGTCGAGATGCAGCTCGACAACCAGCTGACAGCCCTGCAGGGCCTGATCAGTGGCAGCCCGCTGCAGGCGAGCACCCTGGGCCAGCACGGCGACCTGATGACGGCGCTCGACGCCATCAAGACGACCGCCCAGGCCAACGCCTCCGCGATCGGCACGGCCGGCACCACCGGCAAGGCGACCTCCCAGGACGAGGTCACCGCCCTCCAGCAGCAGGTCTGTGCCCTGGCCGCGGAGCAGGACGCCAACGGTGACCCGCTCGTCGACTATGACAAGGACATCAAGCCGCTGCTGCAGCTGACCAACGGTCACGCCTGCAACGCGGCGGATCCCGCGCCGGGTGGTCCGAACGACTTCGGCGGGAAGTCGCTGGCCGACCAGTTCACCGCCCAGGCCGCCGCATGGAGCGGCATCGCCACCAAGGTCGACACCGCAGAGACCGCGGTCAGCGACCTGTCCACGAAGCTGCAGGACGTCCATGACCGGCTCGACACGTTGATCGGCGACCTCGACAGCTCGGGCTCGAACGTCGGAGGCAGCCTCAAGGGCATCCTCGACACGATCAACGGTCTCTACGACCCGGTATCGATCGACTGCAGCACCGACCCGAGCAGGTTGACCGACGACCTGGCCAAGGCGATCGCCTCGGTGAAGCAGATCCAGTGCCAGACCAACGGCGTGAACACCAAGCTGAGCACCGACTTCAGCGGCTTCGAGAAGAACGTCCAGACCTACCAGTCAGACGTGCACAAGCAGCTGGCAGTGGTCAACGACCAGCGCGTCTACAGCGACGACCAGATCAGCCGGCTGTTCGCTGCGGCCAGCGGGGGGCTGGACACCGCTGCGGGCACCATCCGTGCGGAGGGCAAGGCCTCGGTCGACCGCCAGAACGCCCGGCTGAAGAAGGAGTCCGTCGCGTTCGCCAAGACGCTGCAGAGCTCGGTCACGGGTGCGCTCAAGCAGATCGACTCGAGTGTGAACGCCTCCAACCGCGACCTGGCCTCCTCGGAGAAGCTGCTCAGAGGCGACCTGCGCAACGTGCTCGCCGACCTCGGCAGCCGCACCCGCGCGGGCAGCGGCCTGCTCGGCATCATGCAGGCCCAGGCCGCCCAGACGCGTACGTCGGCAGCTCGGCTCGGCCAGGCCGGCGCGCAGGCCAGTCAGTTCGGCAACGTGCGTGGCGCGGACCTGGGTGGCATCTTCCTGCAGCAGGCCCAGCTCCAGCGAGCCCTCGCGCTGCAGGCGAAGCTCCCGGCGTTCGCGACCACGCTGCCCGCGGGCAGCCAGCACGTCACCGTGTTCTCCTTCCACATGAGAGGCGTCCAGTGAACCGAGTCCTCGGTGCGGCCGCCCTGGCCGCAGCACTGGTGCTGCTCAGCGGCTGCGGATCGAGCAGCGGCGATCCGGTCCAGCCGACCGACGTCACGCTCGGCAGCCACCAGATACCCGACGACGTGCAGATCGGCCTGATCGTCACGCTGAAGTCCGCGCCCGGTCAGGGCGCCGAGTGGCTCAGCAGCGCAGCCGGCACCGAGGTGGCGACGTACCAGTACCACCTCGGCGGTCACCGGGTGACGCTCGACGTCGTCGACGACAAGGGCACCCGTTCCGGTGCGCGCAAGGCGGTGCAGACGCTGGTCGGTGAGGGTGTCAGCGGCATCGTCGCGGCCACCTCCGGTCAGCACCTGGTGGGGTCCCTCGACCAGGCGGCCGAGTCCGGCACCGCCGTGCTGCTGCCCTATCAGAGCAACCCGGCGGGCCTGCAGCGCAACGAGTGGCTGACCGGGCCCACCTCGACCCAGCTCGGCGCCACGATGGCCACGATGATCGCCGACAACGGTTGGCAGCACCCCCTGTTGGTGACCTCTGCCGGCCAGCGCGTCGACGGCCTGCCGAACGCGACAGTTCTCAAGGTCTCCTCGCACGCCCAGCCGGCCGCGGTGTTCCGCAAGATCCGAGCCGCCCGCACGTCCGAGGGCGTCGACATCGTGGTGCTCGCCGTCCCCGCCGACCTCCAGGCCGGGGTGGTGAAGGCGGTGCAGAGCGCCAAGCGCGACATCCCGATCCTGCTCGGCCGAGACGCGGTCAGCCCCACCTTCGCCGACACCCTGGTCAAGCTGGGTGGCAGCCTGGCGGGCCAGTTCACCACGGCCGGGCTGGACGCCGGCGACGTGACCGCGGTCGGCGCCGGTGCCTCCGGCGACCGCGCGGCGTCGTTCTTCTCGGCGCTCGGGCTCGCCTCGAGCGACGCGAACACCAAGGACCTGTTCGGGCAGGGGCCGTTCAGCGCCCAGGCCGGCTCCGCCGACATCGCGAGCCACGACGCCGTGGTGGCCCTCGTCGCCGCCGCCACCCAGGCCGGCAGCGCCGCCCCCGGCAAGGTGCTCGCCACTCTCGGCAAGCTCAGGGTCACCGGCAGCGCCGGGCTGGCCGGACCAGACCTCGACTTCACCCGCCAGAGCGCCGTCGCCGACTCCGACGTGCTCCCCATGCACGCCACCATGCAGGACCCCGGCGTCCGGCCCCCAGGTCTCGGCGACCCGACGCAGTTGTTCTGGTTCGCAGTGCCCGGTCCGCAGAGCTGAGCCATGGACGTGACCAGCCGCGCGCTCGGGAGCAACTACCGGCTCGTGTCCCGGATCGGCACCGGCGCGATGGGCGAGGTCTGGCGCGCCGAGGACATCGGCGCGGGCACCGACGTGGCGGCCAAGGTGCTGCGCAGCGAGTTCAGCCACAACCCGGAGATCGTCTCCCGTTTCGTCCAGGAGCGCTCCATCCTGATGGGACTCGACCATCCCGCGATCGTCCGGGTGCGCGATCTGGTCGTCGAGCGCGACCGGCTGGCGATCATCATGGACCTGGTCGACGGGTCGGACCTGCGCGCCGCCCTCCGCGAGGCCGGCACCCTGCCGCCCGCACTCGCCGCGCGGGTGGTGGCCCGGGTGCTCGAGGGCCTCGCAGCGGCGCACTCCCAGGGTGCGCTGCACCGTGACGTCAAGCCCGACAACGTGTTGCTCACCCACGACTGGACGCAACTGCGCCCGGACGCGATCCGGATCTCCGACTTCGGCATCGCCCGGCTCGCCCAGGACTCCACCGTCCAGGCGACCGGCCTGCTCGGCACACCGGAGTACATGCCGCCCGAGCTCTTCGAGCACGGAACGTCGAGCGCCGCGTCCGACGTGTACGCCGCCGGCGTGGTGCTCTACGAGCTGCTCGCCGGCCGCACGCCGTACGCCGGCAGCGGCACGGCGTACACGATCGGCAACCGCGCGGTCACGATGGAGCCGCCCCGGCTCGACCTGCCGGAGTCGCTGCAGCAGCTGCTGGCCAGCCTGCTCGCGAAGGATCCGCGGCGTCGCCTCAAGGCCGGAACCGCTGCCGAGACCCTCGTCGCGCTCGCCGACGACCTGGCCGGGGTCGACGCGCTGCCCGTGCAGCCCATCCCGACCAGCTGGGTGCGCACCCGTTCGTCCGACCTCGCGCACGGCACGATCCGGCCGGCGAGTGCGCCGGCGAGCTTCGACGTCGGTGGCACGAACCTCGACGTCACCTTCGCGCCGGAGACGCAGGCCGCGCAGGCCGGCGGCGAGGTCCGCGCGCTGGTCCCGGGAGCCGGTCCCGACCTGGAGGCAGGCGTCACCAACGTGGGCGCCGTGCCTGCCACCTATCACCCACCCGTGCTCGAGCCGGCGGTCCAGAAGCACGCCGATCGGCCAGAGCGGTCACGGGTTCGCCGCTGGCTGCTGCCCGGCACGATCGTCGTCGTCGTGCTCTGCGTCGTCGGCGGCTTCCTGCTGCTTCGTGGCCACGGCAGCGCCGACGACAAGCACGCCGCGATGACGACCGCCGTGTCGGCGCATCAGCAGGACGACAAGGTCCGCGGCACCGGCCTGCAGGTCAGCCGGGAGGCCAGCTACGACCCGGAGCACCACGAGGTCGAGCTGACCGTCAACCTCACCGCCGACCGGGTCCCGCTCAAGGGCCCGTTCCTCCAGGTGCTGCCGATGCCCGCGGGAAGCACCGAGTGCCCACTGCCGGTCTGGTCGGGAGCAGACAGCCAGCCGAACAACCCGCAGATCACCGGGATCACCGCGCCGTGCGGCTCTGTGCTGACGGTGCCGACCGTCCCGGCCAACGGCACCCGCACGGTCACCGCGAAGATCGCCATGGATCTGACCGGCTCCGACCCACAGCAGCAGCTGGCCAGCTGGCTGGACCGGACCGGGTCCCTCACGTCCTCCGCACTGAGTGACACCGGCAAGAACGACACCTGGTTCGCCAGCCAGCGCCTCCAGGACATCGAGGTGGTCGCGCCCGCTGCGGTGTCGGTGCACGCCCGCCAGCTGCGGGTGGTGCTCTACCCGGTCTGGCCGACCGGCGTCGACCGGATCCACCCGATGTTCAACAGCGCGATCGGGCGGTCCTCGCAACTGCTCGACCAGGCGGCAGGCGGCCTGCGCAACCTCAGCCTCTTCGACCGCTGCCACACGGCTGTGTCGGTCAACCGCGACCGCAGCATCTCGGTGCTGCACCAGACCGACCGCTGCACGATCGTGGTCAACGTCGGTAACCTCACCGGGCTGACCAGCACGCCCTTCCAGATCACCGACGCCGGCAGCTAGGGGGTGTCCGCCCGTGCGCATCTCGCTCACTGTCGAGACCGCTGAGCAGTCCGCCGACGTCCTGGTCGACTGCGACGACCAGACCACCGCGGCCGACCTCGCCGACGCCCTGTCGGGTGCGGTCGGTGCCTCGGGTGCCGAGCTCGTGGTGGGTGAGGACCCGGCCACTCCGTCCGCCCGGGTGGCCGAGCTCGGACTGCTCGACGGGCACCGGGTCGGGCTGGGCCACAAGGTCGAACCGCCACCGGGAGTCGAGACCAGAGGCTGGCAGCTGCACGTCGTCTCCGGGCCCGATGCGGGGGCGGTGTTCGCCCTCCCCGTCGGCGACCACGACGTCGGCCGCAGCGGTGTGGTGTCCTTCCTCGACCACGCGATGTCACGCCGACACTGCCGGATCACGGTGAGCACGAACGGCGCCACGATCACCGACCTGGGCTCGAGCAACGGCACCCGCCTCGACGGCGCCCTGCTGGAGGCGCAGCGGCCGCACCCCGTCGAGCTGGGCCAGATGATCGGCATCGGGCACTCGGTCGTGACGCTGCGACCCGCCCGAGCCACCGACGCGGTGATCGAGGCGGCCGAGCCCGGGCACGCGCACTTCCTCCGTCAGCCGCGGATGCTGCCGCCACGCACCACCCTCGAGGTGAAGGTGCCGGCGGCACCAGGGGACAAGCCGCGCCGTCGGATCCCGATGGTCGCGATGCTGATCCCACTGGCGATGGGGGTCCTGATGGCGTGGCTGATGAGCTCGCCGACGTACCTGCTCTTCGCGCTGATGAGCCCCGCGATGATGATCGGCAATCTCGTCTCCGACATGCGCGGCGGGGCCAAGGACCATCGCGCCCGGGTGGAGAAGTACCACCGTGACCTCGAGGCCAGCCAGCAGCAGCTGGCCGCAGCCGTGCACACCGAGCAGAACCGGTTGCGCTCAGAGCTTCCGGACGCTGCCGACACCTTCCTGACCTGCGTGCTGCCCGGACGCAGGCTCTGGGAACGCCGCCCCTACGACGTGGACGCGCTCACCCTGCGGGTCGGCACCGCCGACCTGCCCTCGACCGTGCAGCTCGTCGGCGGCACCTTCGACACCCAGGTCGACCAGTCCGAGCACCGTCTGCACTGCGTCCCGGTCGCCGTCGACCTCAAGAGGGCCGGCGTCATCGGCGTCGCCGCGCCGCACGACACGGTGGTATCCACGCTGCGCTGGTTGACTGTCCAGCTGTGCGCCTTCCACCCGACGCGCGACCTGGCCGTCACGGTGCTGACCAGCCGCGCCGAGGACCACTGGCGCTGGGTGCGCTGGCTGCCGCACCTGCGGCCGGGCACGGTCGAGGGCAGCACGGCGTACGTCGGCAACGACCCGGACTCGGTCTCGGCCCAGGTCTCCGCCCTGATCGGCCTGCTCACTGCCCGCAAGCAGGCGATGCAGGGGGGCCACGGGGTCAAGGCGGACAGCTTCCCCGCGCACGTGCTGGTGGTGCACGGCTACCGTCAGGTGCGCACCACGCTCGGGCTGGCACAGCTCCTCGACGAGGGGCCGAGCGTCGGGATCTACGCGATCTGTGCCGATGAGGACGAGCGGCTGCTCCCGGAGCGGTGCACCTCCACCATCGTCGCGGACCCGACCCGCCCCGACTTCGGAACCCTCCGGCGCACCGGCGAGTCCGACGTGGTCGACGTCCTGCTCGAAGGGGTGGCGGCCCCCTGGTGCGAGCGGGTCGCCCGGTCCCTGGCGCCCCTGGTGGATGTCGGGGCCGACCAGGGCGAGACCATGCTTCCCGACAGCGCCCGACTGCTCGAGGTCGTCGGCTTCGATCCGCCGCAGGCCGGGGCGATCCGCGCCCGGTGGGCGCTGGAGCCGCGGAGCACCGCGATGACGATCGGGGTCGGCCTCGACGGACCCTTCACCTTGGACCTGCGCCGCGACGGTCCGCACGGACTGATCGCGGGAACGACCGGCTCGGGGAAGACCGAGCTGCTCCAGACGATGATCGCCTCGCTGGCCCTGGTGAACCGTCCCGACGAGCTCAACTTCGTGCTCGTCGACTACAAGGGCGACAGCGCGTTCAAGGACTGCGTCAACCTCCCCCACACGGTCGGCAAGGTCAACGACCTCGACCCGCACCTGGTCGAGCGCGCGCTGGAGTCGCTGTCCGCCGAGTTGCGCTACCGCGAACACTTCTTCGCCGAGGCGCAGGTCAAGGACATCGAGGACTACCAGCTGCTGCAGTCCAAGGAGCCGCACCGTCCGTCGCTGCCGCGACTGTTGCTGGTGATCGACGAGTTCGCCGCGCTGTTCAAGGAGCTGCCGGACTTCGTCTCCGGCCTGGTCGGCATCGCCCAGCGCGGCCGCTCGCTCGGCATCCACCTGCTGCTGGCCACCCAGCGGCCATCCGGGGTGGTGAGCCCGGAGATCCGCGCGAACACCAACCTCCGGGTCTCACTGCGCGTCACCGACGCCGCGGACAGCGTCGACATCCTGGAGAGCCCCGACGCGGCCAGCATCGCCAAGAGCTCACCGGGTCGTGGGTTCGCCCGTCTGGGCGCCGGCAACCTGCTCTCCTTCCAGTCCGGACGTGTCGGCGGCCGGCGTCCGGGCGCGGTCCTCGACGAGGTGCCCCCGCCGTTCGTCGCGGCGGTGCCGTGGAAGGCGCTGGGCTACCAGCAGCCGCAGCCCCCGGCCGCGGTCGCCCGCGACGACGTCAAGGACACCGATCTCGCCTCGCTGGTCGAGGCGGTGCGCGCCGCGGCCGTCGAGGACGGCGTACCCGCGCAGCGTCAGCCGTGGCTGCCGGCCCTGCCCGAGAAGCTCACCATGGCGGAGGTGTACGACGACCTGCCGGCCGCCACGCTCGCCGTCCCGCCGCTGCCCTTCGGTCGCAGCGACCTCCCCCAACTGCAGGAGCAGCAGCCGGCGACCTTCGACCTCGTCCGTGACGGCCACCTGCTGGTGATCGGCTCGGCTCGCAGCGGACGCTCCCAGCTGCTGCGCACCCTCGCCGGTGCGATCGCCCGGCTCACCTCACCTCGCGACGTGCACCTCTACGGCATCGACTGCGGCAACGGCGCGCTGAACCCGTTCACCAGCCTGCCGCACTGCGGGGCCGTGGTGGGTCGCACCGAGCCGGAGCGGGCTGGCCGGCTCCTCGGGCGGATCGGCGCCGAGATGGATCGGCGGCAGATGCTGCTGGCGCAACACGGCTTCGCCGACATCGAGGAGCAGCGTCGGTCGCCGGAGTCCTCGCTGCCGCACCTCGTGGTGATGATCGACCGGTGGGAGGGCTTCACCACCTCGCTGGCCGACATCGACAACGGCGCGATGGCCGACATGGTCACCCGGATCCTGCGCGAGGGCGCCAGCCTCGGCGTCCACCTGGTCATCAGTGGCGACCGGACCCTCGCCGGCAACCAGATCGCGTCGATGACCGAGCACAAGTTCGCGATGCGGCTCGCCGACAAGGGCGACTTCTCGCTCATCGGCCTGTCGCCGCGCTCGCTCCCCGACCGGATGCCGCCCGGGCGCGGGTTCACCCCGGCCGGGATCGAGGGCCAGGTGCTGCTGCTGGACGAGGACGAGTCCGGCCAGGCACAGGCGGCCGCGTTGGTCAGGCTCGGCGAGGCGGCTCATGCTCGAGGCGAGCTGGCGGAGGTGGCCGACCCGGCCCAGCGGCCGTTCCGGCTCGACGTGCTCCCCAGCCGGATCACCCTGGAGGAGGCGCTCGCGCTGCGTCCAGCCGACGCCGCGCCGACCCTGCTGCCGCTCGCGGTGGGCGGTGACGAGCTCACCGCGATGGGCCCGGACCTCGCCACGAGCCCGAGCTTCCTGGTCGCCGGACCGCACCGCTCCGGGCGCAGCACGACCCTGCTCGCCGCCGTGCACGCCGCCGTGAGCTTCGGTGTGCAGGTGGTCGTCGCCGCCCCGCGACCCAGCCCGCTCCGCGACCTCGCCGGCACGGCCGGCGTGCTGCAGGTGTTCACCGACGACGAGCCCGAGGCCACCTACCGCGAGCTGGTGGCCAGCGTCCCGGGGCCGGTGCTGCTGGTGCTCGACGACGCCGAGGAGCTCAAGGACGCGCGCGCGGAGGACTACTTCGCCGAGATCGTCCGCGGCAACGCCGAGGGGCAGGTCGCGCTGCTCTTCGGCGGTGCGGCGGACGCCCTCCAGCTCGGCTTCAGCGGCTGGCACGTCGAGGCGCGCAAGGCCCGACGCGGACTGCTGCTGTCGCCGCAGGAGAGCGGCGACGGCGACCTGGTCGGGCTGCGGCTCCCGCGCAGCGCGGTGGGCCAGCCGGTCCAGCCGGGCCGCGGGCTGCTGCACCTGGGCGACGGGCAGCTGGTGCGGGTCGCCACCGTGCTTCCCTGAGCCGCCGCGGGCACCCTCGACCATGCAGGAAGGCCGCCCCTCCCCGGGCGGGGAACGGCGGCCTTCGACGGGCGCGTGGGCTCAGCTGTGCATCGCCTTGGCGAGCTCCTCGTCAGCGTGCTGGAAGGTCTCGGCGGCCTTGCTGAGGTACTGCGCCATGCCGTGCAGGCCCTCGATGGTCTTCTGGGTGCCCTTCGTGAACTCGTCGTACGACGCACCGAACGCACCCGAGGCCTTGTCGGTCTTGAAGTCCGTCTCGATGAGCTGGCGGATCTGGCCGTGGAGGGCCTGCAGCTGCTGCTCGATGTCGGTCTTCGCGTTGTTGAGCTTGGTCGCCTGGTCCCGCATCTGCTGGTAGGTGACGTTCACGTTTGCCACGAGATTCCCCCTTCAGGGCGTTGCGTCGATGTCCACGAGTCAAGGACAGGCCAACGCTACATCGCCGCCCGGTCTCGGACCCAGCCCGATCCTGCCCACAATCGGGCCGGCCTAACCGCCCCCTCGACGCCGCGCGAGCCCCGGCCAGCGGGCCTCCGGCGATGCTCAGCCGAGCCAGTCCATGGTGTCCGGGTGGGGCCCCTGCCGGCCGTCCTCGCCGCGGTCGAGGCCATCGATCGCGGCCATATCCTCGTCGCTGAGCTCGAAGCCGAAGACGTCGAAGTTCTCCCGCATCCGCTCGGTGTGGGTGGTCTTGGGGAAGACGACGTCGCCGCGTTGGAGCGCCCAGCGCAAGGCGACCTGGGCCGGTGTCTGCCCGAGCCGCTCGGCGATGCCGACGATGACCGGGTCATCGCCGACCTTGCCCTGGGCGATCGGTGCCCAGGCCTCGGTCACGATGCCTGCCGCCCGGTTCGCCTCGCGCACGGCCGCGTTGCCGAAGAAGGGGTGCACCTCGACCTGGTTCACCGCGGGAACGCCCTCGGTCTGCGCCGCGAGCCGCTCCAGGTGGGCGGGTTGGAAGTTGGATACCCCGATGGAGCGTGCCCGGCCGTCGCGCTGGAACTCGACGAGGGTCTCCCAGGTCGAGACGAAGTCGCCGCCGTACTGCGTGGGCAGCGGCCAGTGGATCAAGAACAGGTCCACGTGGTCGGTGCCGAGCCGGGTCAGCGTCTCGTCGAAGGCGCGTCGGGCGTCGTCGGGGCGGTGGAAGCCGTTGTTGAGCTTGCTGGTGACGAAGACGTCGTCTCGCGCGAGCCCCGAGGCGGCGATGGCCTCGCCGACGCCGGCCTCGTTGCGGTACATCTGAGCCGTGTCGATGTGGCGGTAGCCGACCTCCAGTGCTCGCGAGACCACGTCGGCGGTCTCTGCGGGCGGCACCTGGAAGACGCCGAAGCCGAGCTGGGGGATGGTGTTGCCGTCGTTGAGGGTCACGTTGGGAACAGTCATGAACCGCATGACAAGCGGCGGGCCCGAGGTATTCCGACGTCCCGCGGCCGTACGGGAACAATCCCCGAGCAGGCTGCGTTGGCACCCATGATGAGACTTGAGTTGTAATGACTCAACTTGTTTGACACACTCCGGGCAGCGTGAGCACAGTGCCCGGAGAGGGACCCGAGAAACCTGTGCACCAAGAGCGAAGGTAGGAAACACCATGGCACGAGCGGTCGGTATCGACCTCGGCACGACCAACTCCGTCGTCGCCGTCCTTGAGGGTGGGGAACCCACCGTCATCGCCAACGCGGAGGGGGCCCGGACGACACCGTCCGTCGTCGCCTTCTCGAAGTCCGGAGAGGTCCTCGTCGGTGAGGTCGCCAAGCGGCAGGCCGTCACCAACATCGACCGGACGATCCGGTCGGTCAAGCGCCACATGGGCACCGACTGGAAGACCGAGATCGACGGCAAGGACTTCAACGCCCAGCAGATCAGCGCGTTCGTGCTGCAGAAGCTCAAGCGCGACGCCGAGGCCTACCTCGGCGAGACCGTCACCGATGCAGTGATCACGGTGCCGGCGTACTTCTCCGACGCCCAGCGCCAGGCCACCAAGGAGGCCGGTGAGATCGCCGGGCTGACCGTGAGCCGCATCGTCAACGAGCCGACCGCGGCCGCGCTGGCCTACGGGCTGGACAAGGGCGAGTCCGATCAGACCATCCTGGTCTTCGACCTGGGCGGTGGCACCTTCGACGTCTCCCTGCTGGAGATCGGCGAGGGCGTCGTCGAGGTGAAGGCGACCAGCGGCGACAACCTGCTCGGCGGCGACGACTGGGACGCCCGGATCGTCGAGTGGATGGTCAAGAAGTTCAAGGACAGCAACGGCGTCGACCTCGGACAGGACAAGATCGCGCTGCAGCGCCTCCAAGAGGCCGCGGAGAAGGCGAAGATCGAGCTGTCCAGCTCCAGCGAGACGACGGTGCACCTGCCCTACATCACCCACGGTGAGTCCGGCCCACTGCACTTCGAGGAGAAGCTCTCGCGCGCCGAGTTCCAGAAGCTGACCCAGGACCTGCTCGACCGCTGCAAGGCGCCGTTCCAGCAGGTCATCAAGGACGCGGGCCTCGACGTGGGCAAGATCGACCACGTCGTGCTCGTGGGCGGGTCCACCCGGATGCCGGCGGTCGCCGACCTGGTCCGTCAGCTCACCGGCGGCAAGGAGCCCAACAAGGGAGTCAACCCCGACGAGGTGGTGGCGATCGGCGCCGCGCTGCAGGCGGGCGTGCTGAAGGGCGAGGTCAAGGACGTGCTGCTCCTCGACGTCACCCCGCTGAGCCTCGGCATCGAGACCAAGGGCGGCGTGATGACCACGCTGATCGAGCGCAACACCACGATCCCCACCAAGCGGTCGGAGATCTTCACCACCGCCGACGACAACCAGCCGTCGGTGGAGATCAAGGTCGCCCAGGGCGAGCGCCAGATGTGGGCGCAGAACCAGCCGCTCGGCAACTTCGAGCTGACCGGGCTGCCGCCGGCTCCCCGGGGCATCCCGAAGATCGAGGTCACCTTCGACATCGACGCCAACGGCATCGTGCACGTCTCCGCCAAGGACCAGGGCACCGGCAAGGAGCAGTCGATGACGATCTCCGGCGGCAGCGCGCTGTCCAAGGACGACATCGATCGGATGGTCCGCGACGCCGAGCAGTACGCCGAGGAGGACGCCAAGCGTCGTCAGGCCGTCGAGACCCGCAACCAGGCCGACAGCCTGGTCTACTCGACGGAGAAGTTCCTCTCCGAGAACGCCGAGAAGGTCCCCGAGGACGTGAAGACCGAGGTCCAGGCCGACGTCGACGCGCTCAAGAAGCTTCTCGAGGACGCCGAGGCCGACGCCGACGCGCTGACCGCCGGGATCACCAAGCTCGGTGAGTCCAGCCAGAAGATGGGCGCGGCGATGTACGAGGCAAGCCAGGCCGAGGCGGCCGCAGCCGGCGAGGGCGCCAGCACCGGCACGACCGACGCGGACGACGACGTGGTCGACGCCGAGATCGTGGACGAGCCTGACCAGTCAGGTGACGAGGAGAGCAAGTGACCACCGGACCCCAGGACGGACCCCTCGAGGAGGAGGCCCCGCTGCCGGGGCCTCCTCCCGGGGGAGCCGCGGATCAGCCGGACGAGGCCGACGCCGAGCGGGCGGCGGCCGAGTCCGAGCCGGCCGGCGTGACCGATCCCGGCGACCGAGCCGGCGCGACACCCGCGTTGGAGCAGGAGCTCGCCGAGCGCACCGCCGACCTCCAGCGGATCCAGGCCGAGTTCCTCAACTACAAGCGGCGGGTCGACCGTGACCGCGAGCTCGTGCGTCAGAACGCCGTGTTCGCAGTGCTCAGCCCCATGCTCGACGTACTCGACAGCATCGACCGGGCCCGCGAGCACGGTGAGCTCGAAGGCGGGTTCAAGGGCGTCGCCGACCAGCTCGAGAGGATCGTGTCCGGCCTCGGCCTGACTCGGTACGCCGAGCCCGGGGACGCGTTCGACCCGTTGCTGCACGAGGCGCTGTCGCACATCGGCACCGACCCCGGCGTGTCCGTGGTGACCTGCAAGCAGGTCGTCAAGTCCGGCTACCGGATCGGCGACCGGGTGGTTCGCGCCGCCCAGGTGCTGGTGGTGGACCCCGCCGAGATGACCGAGCCCGCCGAGCCGGCGGAGTCGTCAGACGACGAGTGAGGAGAGGAGGGGTGGTTCGATGAACAACGCCGACTGGGCGAACAAGGACTTCTACAAGGTCCTCGGTGTCGCGAAGGACGCGGATGCAGCCACGATCAAGAAGGCCTACCGCAAGCTCGCGCGGGCGAACCACCCCGACGGGCACCCGGGGGACACCGCCGCGGAGGAGCGCTTCAAGGAGGTGGCCGAGGCCTACGACGTCCTCGGTGACGCCGCCAAGCGCAAGCAGTACGACGAGATGCGCTCGATGTTCGCCTCGGGCGGCTTCCCCGGCGGGTTCCCGGGTGGCTTCGGCGGCCCTTCGACGGGCTCAGGGACCGGCGCCGGGCGGCCCGGAGGGCAGGGCTTCGACATCGGCGACCTGTTCGGGGACCTCTTCGGTGGCCGTGGCGGCGGGTTCGGCGGCCGGGCCCGGGCTCCACGGCCGAGCAGGGGCGCCGACCTCGAGACCGAGACCACCTTGTCGTTCACCGACGCGATCGACGGCACCACCATCGCGCTGCGGCTGTCCTCCGACGCGCCGTGCCCGACCTGCAGCGGCACCGGCGGCAAGCCCGGCACCCGCCCGCACATCTGCCCCGAGTGCGAGGGCAGCGGCATGGTGGTCAGCTCGGTCGGCGGCGCCTTCTCGATGAACGAGACCTGCCCGGTCTGCCACGGCCGCCAGCTGGTGTACGACGAGGCCTGCCCGACCTGCCACGGCTCCGGCCGGGGCACCTCGGACCGCACCATCCAGGCCCGCATCCCGGCCGGGGTGAAGGACGGCCAGCGGATCCGGCTGAAGGGCAAGGGCGCCGCCGGCGACCAGGGCGGACCGAACGGGGACCTCTTCGTCACCGTCCGGGTCAGGCCGCACAAGCTGTTCGGTCGCAAGGGCGACTCGCTCACCCTCGACGTCCCGGTGTCCTTCGACGAGGCCGCCCTTGGTGCGGAGATCAAGGTGCCCACCCTGGGCGGCAGCCCGGTGACCCTGCGGGTGCCGCCGGGCACGCCCAACGGCAGGGTGATGCGGGTCCGCGGCCGCGGCGTACCCCGCCGGGACGGCACTCGCGGCGACCTGCTGGTCACCATCGACGTACAGGTCCCGGCCACGCTGGGCGACGACGCCCGGGCCGCGGTCGAGGCCTACCGGGCCGCGAACCACGGCGTCGACCCACGCGCAGGGCTGGTGTCGTGATGGCACGCGACGGCTCGCGCGGCGCCCCGCGACCACCGGGGCCGAACGTCCCGGTCTACGTGATCAGCGTGGCCGCCGAGCTCACCGGTCTGCACCCGCAGACCCTGCGTCAATACGACCGGCTCGGGCTGGTCTCCCCAGGACGGACCGGCGGTGGTGGCCGGCGCTACTCGCTGCAGGACATCGAGCTGCTGCGCGAGGTGGTGGAGCTCACCTCGAGCGGCATCGGCCTGGAGGGCGTTCGTCGGATCCTCGACCTGGAGAACCAGGTCGCCGCGCTGCGGGCGCGCAACGCTGAGCTGCGCAGCCGCACCAGGGACCTCGAGGCCGCCCTCGCGGACGCAGTGACGGCACTGCGCGGCAGGAGGCCCAACCTGCCTGCGCTCCGGCCTGACGGGATCGTCAGCCGGTTCGAACCCGGACCTTGAGCCGGCACCGGGCCGTTCGGCCACGCGCTGAGAAGCAGTGACGGATACCCGCAGTAACGGATAACCTCAGCACGTTCCGGGTCGGCGAGGCGATGGGCGGGAAGATGACACACACGTCGCCACTGACGGTGGACTGGTTCTTCCAGCACGCCGACCTGCACGACTGGATCCACATCCTCACGATTCCGGTCTTCACCGGGGTCGTCGGCTGGCTGATCAACTGGACCGGGTTGATCATGCTCTTCTCGCCGGTCCGCTTCCACGGCATCACCGTCCCCGGCCTGCGTCAGCTCTCCCGCGTCCTGCCGCGCAAGGTCCAGGAGGTTCCCGGCTTCCTCCAGGGCGGCATCGGTTGGCAGGGCATCGTCCCGGCCCGCGCAGCCAAGATGGGCTCGATCGCCGTGGACAAGGCGATCGCCAAGCTGGGCACGCCGCGCGAGTTCTACACCCAGCTCGAGCCGGACAAGATCGCCGAGCACATCGTCACGGTCTTTCAGCCCGAGATGCCGCAGATGATCGAGCAGATCATGACGCGTGAGCACCCCGCGCTCTGGCGGGACCTGCCGCGCCCCGCGCGCCAGGCCGTGATCGCCCGGGTACAGGCTCAGATGCCGGTGGTGGTGCGCGGGATCACCGACGAGATCGGTGTGCACATCGACCAGCTGCTGGATCCGAAGATCATGGTGATCGAGCACTTCCGCGCCAACCCGGCCCTGGTCGTGCGGATCTTCCGCGACTTCGGCCAACGTGAGCTGAACCTGATGGTCGCGTTCGGCTTCATCTTCGGGTTCCTGCTCGGCATCCCGGTCGCGATCATCGACCACTGGTTCGGGATCTGGTGGTTGCTCCCGCTGCTCGGCGTGCTCGTCGGGTGGACCACCAACGCGCTCGGCATGTGGCTCATCTTCGAGCCGCCTGAACCTCGGCGGATCCTCGGCATCAAGGTGCACGGGCTGTTCCTGCGCCGGCAGGACCAGGCGGCCGAGGTCTACGCCCAGATCATCGCCGACGACGTGATCACGCTCGAGCGGATCGGCGACTTCCTGCTCGACGGACCGCGTGGCGACCGGACCAGGCAGATGCTGGCCGCGGCGATGCGGCCAGCGATCGACCAGGCAGCCGGGCCGGTGCGCGGCGCGGTCCGGATCGCGATCGGGGCGCGACGATTCGACAGCATCCGGGACGCGGTGGCCACCGAGGCGGTGGACCGGACGATCACCCCGTTCCGCGACCCTGAGTTCAGCAGACGACAGGCCGACAAGATCCGCACGCTCGTGGCCAGACGCACCAAGGAGCTGCCGCCGCGGGACTTCGTGGAGATGATGCGCTCGGCGATCAAGGAGGACGAGTGGATGCTCTACGCCCACGGGGCGGTCATGGGCTTCGCCGGAGGGGTCGTGCACCTGCTGCTGTTCAACGTGTGGCTGGCATGACCGCCGCGGAGACCCCGGACCTGACGAACCGGTCGGCCGTGCCGGACACTGGTCGGGTGGACGACGACGCGGGCAACCGGCTCCCCGCCCGGTGGGACGGCGCCGCCGAGGCACTGCCGGGGATCGCCCGGATCGCGGGTACGGCGTGGGCGCGGTCGGCCGCCTGGACGCTGGGCTCCTCGGTGCGGTCCGGCAAGCTGCTGGCCAAGGCGATGACGAACCCGGCCGCCGCCGGGGAGCTGGTCCAGGAGGTGGCCCGTGACCTCGCGGTGGCCACCCGCACGGTCTCCGATGTCGCACGGGCGGTGTCCGACGGAGTGCCGCTGCCCAGGGCCGTGCTCGACGGAACGCTGACCTTCAGCGCCGCCGTACTACCCGAGGCGGAGGTCCGTCACGTGCGCCGCGAGCCGAGCCTGCGCGAGCGCGGCGAGGAGCTGCTGCAGCGTTCCCGCGACGTGTGGAGCGACGAGGAGCCGCACCCGGCCTACGCGCGGATCATCGATGAGCTCGCCCCGGACGAGGGCCGAATCCTGCTGCTCCTGCTCCGCGGTGGACCGCAGCCGTCAGTGGACGTCCGCACCGGCGGTCCGGTGGGGATGGTCAGCTCGTCGCTGGTCGCCGGTGGGATGAACATGATCGGACCGCGGGCCGGAGTGCGCTACCTCGACGAGGTGCCGTCGTACCTGAACAACCTCTTCCGCCTCGGCCTGGTCTGGTTCTCGCGCGAGCAGCTCGAGGATCCGCTGGAATACCAGGTCGTCGAGGCTCAGCCCGACGTGCTCGAGGCGATGCACTCGACCCGGTTCACCAAGGTGGTGCGCCGCTCGATCCACCTCACCCCGTTCGGCCTCAACTTCTGCAAGACGTGCCTGGTCGACCGCGAGGAGACCACCGACCTGCCCACCCACCAGGTGCCGGACGAGAGCTGAAAGATCATCCGTCCGGCGGACTCCACAAGCCTGCGCACGTCCTAGCGTCATCGGGGCGGCGAGACGCGCCGCGGTGCGGACGACGGGTGGTCTCATGCGTATGTGGAGGTCTCTGACAGCTTCCGGTGCGACCGTGCTGCTGACTGCGGCGGTGATGGCGCTACCCGGCACCTCCGCTTCGGCGGGTACGACGGGCGGCGGCGGGACGATCGTCTACGTGCACGCGCACAACGTCTGGATCGCGACGCCGGACGGAAGGGTCCACAAGCGGCTGACCACCAACGGAACCGCGGCGCACCCGTACGAGTATCCGTCGGAGGACGATCACGGCCACGTGCTCGCGATCCGGGACACCGGCTTCGTCGTGCTGGACCAGGCCGGCCATGTGCTGCACAGCTATGCGGCGCCGACGGTGGGCTTCGGCTTCCTCGAGTACGCCAGCATCTCGCCGGACGGTTCGACCATCGGGTACGCGTCCGGAGCCGTCCAGACCGACTGCGGGTTCGTGCCCTGCCACACCTTCACCGACCACTCGTGGGGCTACATCGACACGGCGACGGGCCGCTCAGTCGGTGGCGACGGATCCCCGGACGACGTGCGCACCGGCTCCTGGCTCGGCAACAAGCGCACGCTGCTCGGCGACACCGTCAACACGATGTCGGTCCATCCGGCGACAGCCGCGGACAAGACGCTGTGGTTCACCGACTGCGACTACATCGATGACGACACCCCGCAGGACACGTGCCCGGGCAACCCCGGCTCGGAGTACTGGCACCTCTTCCCCGAGGCCTCGCCGTCCGGGACGGCCGTCGCGAGTGTGGTCATCGACCTGAACATCGACGGACCGGCGAGCGGCGAGGTGCCACGCACCACCTTCCTCGATGTGCTGGACACCCCGGACGTGCGGACCGGCAACCCGCCGGGACCGCCCACCGCGCCGCGCTGCACGCTCCCGGGCCAGGACACCGGTGGCGACGGCTTCCCCGGGATCCGTCAGGCCACTATCCAGACGCCGTCCTGGTCACCGGACGGGAGCGCGCTGGCGGTCGCGTTCAAGGGCGTCTCCGGCTGGCAGGTGTGGCGCATCGACGTGCCTGCCGACGTCAGCGACTGCGGCAGCTACGGCGGCGGCCCGATCATCGATGACGCCACCCAGCCGCGGTGGAGCCCGGCGCCGTACTCCCCACCCGCCCCGGTGACCAGGCGAACGACCAGGACGGCGCTCACCGTGTCCAGCCACCGGATCCGCAGGCACCACCGGCTGCGCCTCACCGTGCACGTGTCGCCGAGGTCGTCGACCGGCGCGGTCAGGCTGTTCGACCGCAGCCGTCGCCTCGGGCGGGTGTCGTTGCATCGAGGGGTCGCGACCTGGTCGACCAAGCGCCTCCGTGTCGGCAAGCACCGGCTGAGGGCGGCCTACGTCGGCGACGTCAGGAGTCGCGGCAGCCGCTCGAAGACGGTGCTGGTGAAGGTACGCCGCTAGGCGCGCGGCCAGGGACGTCCCTCGAGCGCCTCGATCGAGGTGTTGAACCGGCGCAGCAGGTCCGTCAGCGCGGCGACGTCCGCATCGTCCCAGTCTGCGAGGACCTTCTCGATGCCCGCCCGGGCTGCCCGGCGGTCCGACCGGAGCCGGCGCAGGCCTTCCCGGGTCGGTCGGAGCAGCAACGCGGCGCCCCCCTCGGGGTCGGCGACGCGCTCGACCAGCCCGGCGGTGCGCAGGGCGGCCATCTGCCGATTGACCGTGGAGACGTCCAGGCTGAACGCCTCGGCGAGCTGGGCGAGGGTCAGCGGTCCGTGCTCGAGCCGTCCGAGCAGGTGGTAGCCGGAGCGGTCGAGGAGCATCTGCTCGTCGTGCTGCCGGCTGCGCAGTTGGTGTCGCGCGAGCAGCGCCAGCTCGACCTCGAGGCCCCCGGCGCCCGGGGTCGCCGAGGGTCCCTGCCTTCCGGAGCGTTGCGACCTGGTTGCCAACGTGACGGACCTCTCGGGATCGGTAGTGTGCATTCTACACATTATGTGTACCATACACATGGGCCGATGGTCGGCCGATGATCAGGAGCTCTCATGCACACCAGCGCACCCACCGGCGCTCCCACCACTCGTGAGCCGCACCCACGGCCGGAGTTGATCGTCGGCGTCGCTTGCCTGTGCGGCATCGTCGTCGCGCTCTCCCAGACCATGATCATCCCGCTGGTGCCGAGACTTCCCGAGATCGTGCACGACAACGCCTCGAACGCGTCGTGGGCGATCACCGCGACCCTGCTGAGCGGTGCGGTCGCCACGCCGATCGCCGGCCGCCTCGGGGACATGTTCGGCAAACGGCTGATGCTGCTGGTCAGCATGGCGTTCCTGGTGATCGGCTCGGTCGTCAGCGCGCTCTCCTCCGGCCTCGTCGGGATGGTCGCCGGCCGCGCCCTGCAGGGCCTCGCGATGGGCGCGATCGCGCTGGGCATCAGCGTGCTGCGCGACGAGTTGCCAGCCGACCGCGTGGGCGCAGGCGTCGCACGGATGAGCGCTACGATGGGCGTCGGCGGGGCGATCGGACTGCCACTCGCTGCATTCATCGCCGACCAGGCGGACTGGCACACGCTCTTCTGGGTGACCGGCGGCCTTGCTGCGGTCTGCGCCATCGCCGTCGCGATCCTCGTTCCGGAGTCGCCGGTCCGGACGCCGGCCCGCTTCGACTTCGTCGGCGCACTCGGTCTGACCGCCGCGTTGACCACGCTGCTGCTGGCGATCACCAAGGGCGGCGACTGGGGCTGGGGCGACGGGCTCACCCTGGGCTTGCTGGCCGGCTCGCTGCTGGTGTTCCTGCTCTGGGGCGCGTGGGAGCTCCGGCGCACGGCGCCCCTGGTGGACCTGCGCATCTCGGCGCGCCCGCAGGTGCTGTTCACCAACATCGCCTCGGTCGCGGTCGGCTTCGCGATGTACGGCATGTCGCTGATCCCGATCCAGATCCTGATGGCGCCGAAGGTGGCCGGCTACGGGCTGGGTCTGTCGATGACCCAGGCCGGGCTGCTGATGGCCCCCAGCGGCCTGCTGATGTACCTCTTCTCCTCCGTCGGCGCGCGGATCTCCGCTGCACGGGGTCCGCGCACCAGCCTCGCCGCCGGCACCGTGGTCGTCGGGCTCGGCTACGTCTCTGCGCTGTTCCTGCGCAGCTCGGGGTGGGAGATCACGTTGTCGACCGCGATCATCGGGGCAGGTGTCGGCATCGCGTACGCCGCGATGCCCGCGCTGATCATGGGCGCGGTCCCGATCACCGAGACGGCGGCGGCGAACGGGCTGAACTCGCTGATGCGCTCGGTCGGCACCTCGCTGTCCTCCGCGGTGGTCAGCGTGGTGCTCGCCCACGAGGTGATCGACCTCGGGCCGGTCGCACTCCCGTCGTATCACGGCTTCACCGTGGCGCTGCTCATCTCGATCGCCGCCGCGGTCGTGGCGCTGGCCTTCACCGCGCTGATCCCGACCCGACGGCCGGCCGCGCCGGCAGCCGAGCCCGACGGCGCCGCCGAGCTCGCTGCGGTCTGAGCGCTGTCGGCCCACCCGCGCCCTCGAGCAGAGTTGAGGGGAATGGACTCAACTTTGACGGCGTTGGGTAGACAGTCCTCATTGACTCAGGAGGGCGCTCACCCACACCGAAAGGGCCCGAAGTGGACGGATCGAAGTTCACCACCCGCAGCGTCGAGGTCGTCAACGCTGCCCACACTCTCGCGGTCACCGAAGGCAACCCGCAGGTCGAGCCGGTGCATCTGGCCGTCGCCCTGCTGCGCCAGGACCAGGGCATCGCGCCCAACCTGCTCGCCAAGGCCGGTGCCGACGTCCCCACCTTGGCGAGCCGTCTCGACGAGGCGCTGCACGCGCTCCCCAAGGCGAGCGGCCAGACGATGCAGAACCCCACCACGTCCCCGGCGGTCACGAGGGTGCTCGCCCGGGCGCTCGACCTGATGGGCGAGATGAAGGACGAGTACATCGCCACCGAGCACCTCCTGCTCGCGCTCGCCCTCGTCGAGAGCCCGGTGCAGACCGCCCTCTTCAACGCCGGCGCGGGCGCCGACCGGTTGCGCGAGGCGATCAGTGCGGTCCGCGGCGACCGGCATGTCACCAGCCAGGAGGCGGAGGCGACCTACGAGTCGCTGGAGAAGTACGCCGTCGACCTGACCGCACGAGCCGAGGAGGGCAAGCTCGACCCGGTGATCGGCCGGGACGCTGAGATCCGGCGTGTGGTGCAGGTGCTCTCGCGTCGTACCAAGAACAACCCGGTGCTGATCGGCGACCCCGGCGTCGGCAAGACCGCCGTCGTCGAGGGGCTCGCCCAGCGCATCATTGACGGAGATGTGCCCGACTCACTGAAGGGCCGCCGGCTGCTCAGCCTCGACCTGGCCGCGATGGTCGCCGGCGCGAAGTACCGCGGCGAGTTCGAGGAGCGGCTCAAGGCCGTGCTCGAGGAGATCAAGTCCTCGGAGGGCCAGGTCATCACGTTCATCGACGAGCTGCACACCGTCGTCGGGGCGGGCGCGGGCGGCGACTCCGCCATGGACGCCGGCAACATGCTCAAGCCGATGCTGGCCCGCGGTGAGCTGCGGCTGATCGGCGCCACCACGCTGGACGAGTACCGCGAGCGGATCGAGAAGGACCCGGCGCTGGAGCGGCGCTTCCAGCAGGTCTTCGTCGGCGAGCCGAGCGTCGAGGACACCGTGGCGATCCTGCGGGGGCTGCAGGAGAAGTACGAGGCCCATCACGGCGTGAAGATCACCGACGCCGCCCTGGTCGCCGCCGCGATGCTCTCCGACCGCTACATCAGCGGGCGGCAGCTGCCGGACAAGGCGATCGACCTCATCGACGAGGCCGCCTCCCGGCTCCGGATGGAGATCGAGTCGTCGCCGGTCGAGGTCGACGAGCTCCGTCGCACCGTGGATCGGATGAAGATGGAGGAGCTCGCCCTCGAGCGCGAGACCGACGAGGCCTCGGTCGAGAGGTTGCGCCGGCTCCGTCAGGAGCTTGCCGACCGCGAGGAGGAGCTGCGCGGACTCGAGGCCCGGTGGGCGAAGGAGAAGGCCGCGCTGGAGGGCTCCGGCGAGCTGCGCAAGCAGATGGACGAGCTGCGCGTCGAGGCAGACCGGCTGCAGCGCGCCGGCGACCTGGCGGCCGCATCGGAGATCCTCTACGGGCGGATCCCCGAGCTGCAACAGCAGATCGAGGCGGTCGACGAGGCGGAGAGCGCGAGCGGCGCAGAGCGGATGGTCAACGAGGAAGTCGGCCCGACCGAGATCGCCGACGTGGTCGAGGCCTGGACCGGCATCCCCACCGGCCGGCTGCTCGAGGGCGAGACCGCGAAGCTGCTCCGGATGGAGGAGATCATCGGTGAGCGGCTGATCGGCCAGCAGGCTGCGGTCACCGCGGTCAGCGACGCCGTACGGCGCAGCCGCGCCGGCATCGCCGACCCGAACCGGCCGACCGGCAGCTTCTTGTTCCTGGGCCCCACCGGCGTCGGCAAGACCGAGCTGGCGAAGTCGCTGGCCGACTTCCTCTTCGACGACGAGCGAGCGATCGTACGGATCGACATGAGCGAGTACGCCGAGAAGCACAGCGTGGCCCGACTCATCGGTGCCCCTCCGGGCTATGTGGGGTACGACGAGGGCGGCCAGCTGACCGAGGCGGTCCGCCGGCGCCCCTACTCGGTCGTCCTCCTCGACGAGGTCGAGAAGGCGCACCCCGAAGTCTTCGACATCCTGCTCCAGGTGCTCGACGACGGCCGGCTCACCGACGGGCAGGGCCGCACGGTCGACTTCCGCAACACGCTGCTGATCCTCACCAGCAACCTCGGCTCGCAGTTCCTGGTCGACCCGGTGCTGGACGAGGCGCAGAGGCACGACTCGGTGATGAGTGTGGTGCGGCAGGCGTTCAAGCCCGAGTTCCTCAACCGGCTCGACGAGATCGTGATGTTCGACGCGCTGGGCAAGGACGAGCTGGCGCACATCGTCGACCTCCAGCTGAAGGCGTTCGACGCGCGATTGGCGCCCCGACGGATCAGCGTCACCGTGACCGACGAGGCGGGGCGCTGGCTGACCGAGAACGGCTACGACCCGGCGTACGGCGCCCGCCCGCTGCGCCGGCTGGTGCAGACGGCCATCGGCGACCCGCTCGCCCGGATGCTGATCGCCGGGCAGGTGCTCGACGGCCAGCACGTGGAGGTCGACCGTGAGGGCGACGGCCTGGCGATGAAGGTCATCGGCTGAGCAACGACCGCGAGCCGGGCCGGTGCTCTCAGGGCTGGCCCGGCTGGTAGTCGCCGGCGGCCTGCCGGGTGCTGATCGCCATCCGGTTCCAGCCGTTGATGGTGACGATGGCCATCAGGACCTGGCCGAGCTCGGGCTGGGAGAACACTCGAGCGGCCTCGTCCCAGACGTCGTCGGGCACGTGGGTGTCCGCCACCCGCGTGACCGCCTCGGTGAGGGCGAGCGCGGCGCGCTCACGGTCCGTGTAGATCGGGAGCTCCCGCCAGGCGCTGAGACCGTAGAGGCGCTGCTCGGTCTCGCCGGCGGCTCGCGCGTCCTTGGTGTGCATGTCGATGCAGAACGCGCAGCCGTTGATCTGGGACGCGCGCGTCTTGACCAGCTCGTAGAGGGTCGGGTCGATGCCGGAGCGGCGTACGGCGGTCTCCAGGTGGAGGTAGGCCTTGTAGAGGTCCGGTGCGGCCTCGTCGAGCGGGAGCCGGGGCGGGTCGACGGGTGCCGGGTTGACGGCTGTAGCAGTGCTCATGATCCGAACGTACGCCTCGTCCTGGGGTCGGCAAACGCAGGTCCCGGGCGGTCCGGGCTGCGCGACCTCACCGCGCTCTTGGTTCAATGGGGGGATGAGCGACGAGCAGCGCAGTGCCCGACCGAGCCAGGTCACCTGGGGCGCGGGCTTCGCCGTCCTCGGTGGGGCGCTCATGGTGGTCAGTGCCTTTCAAGGCCTGACCGATCTGCGCTCGATCGACACGCGTGCACAGCTCACCAAGGCGCTGGACAGCCCCGCCGCCCGAGGCCTCGGGGTCACCGTCGAGCAGGCCACCACCGTGATGCACGGCCTGCTCCTGCTCGCGGGGGCTGGCGCCGCGGTGCTCACCGTGCTGGCCGGGTACGCGCTGCTCGGACATCGCGGCGCCCGGGTCGGGCTGACCGTGCTCGCCGTGGTCGTACTGGTCTCCTCGCTGGCCGTCGACCCGCTGCTCGGCCTCGGGCTGGCGCTGGCGGTCTCGATGCTGTGGAGCCGGGCGGCCCGGGACTGGTTCGACGGTCGGCCGCCGGCCGTTGCGGACCCGGCCGCATCTGCGGCGCGCTCCGGCGAACAGCCGGCTCCGGTCCTCGAGTCCGGTGTCGAACCCCCCGAGGAGCCCGACGCGCGGCCGGCCGGACCCCAGCAACCGCCGCCGACGCACGGCTTCGGTGGACCGGCCCAGCCCGGACCGGCCCAGCCCGGACCGGCGTACCCGGCGCCGCAGTACCCCGCGCCGCAGTACCCGGGTGGTGGCTACCCGCAGAGCGCGTATCCACAGGCGCCGTACCCCCAGGGCCCGTACCAGCCGCAGCCACACCTCTACGGCCCGCAGCAGGGCGGCCCGCGCCGGGCACCCGGCGTGGTGCGGGCGCTCTCGATCGTCACCTGGGTCTTCTCCGGCCTGGCGCTCGCCGGCTTCGTCGTCACCGGCATCGTGCTCTCGGTCGACCAGAACGACCTGGTCGACCGGATCACCAGCAAGCCGGAGTACCAGAACCTCTCGCTGGATCGGGGGGAGCTCGTCGCCGCGGTGTGGGGCGTGCTGCTCGTCTTCGCCGCGTGGTCGCTCATCGCCTGCGTGCTGGCTGCGTTCGTGTGGCGCGGGCACGAGTGGGCGCGCATCCTGCTGGCGGTCAGCGCGGGGGTCACCGCGCTGTTCTGCCTCGCTGCGATGCCGGTCTCGATCGTGCATCTGATCGCCAGCGCCGTGGTCCTGGGCCTGCTGTTCTCCCCGACCTCGAGCCAGTGGTTCCGCGACCGACGCAACGGCGTCGGGCTGGCGCCCCAGGCCCCGCAGCAGCGGCCCTCGTCGAGCCAGGGGCCAGGACAGGGACCGGGCCAGGGTCAGCCGCCGGTCTGGTGACGAGACGGCGGCGACGTCAGAGCCGGTTCAGCCGACTGAGTCCCTCCTCGAGCACCGCGCGCTCCTTGCAGAACGCCCAGCGGACCAGGTGGCGGCCCTCGTCCGGGTCGTCGTAGAAGACCTGCGCCGGGATCGCGACCACCCCGGCGCGCTCGGCGAGATGCTGGCAGAACGCCAGCCCGTCCGGCAGGCCCATCCGTCGTACGTCGGTGGTGATGAAGTAGGTGCCCTCGCAGACATTCACGTCGACATCGAGGCGGGACAGCCCGGTGCACAACAGGTCGCGGCGCTCGGCCAGCTCCTTGCGCAGCGCCACGTAGAAGTCCTCGTGGTCATCGAGCGCGGCGGCGATCGCCGGCTGGAACGGCGCCCCGGAGGCGTAGGAGAGCCAGTTCTTGGCCCCCTCCACGGCGGCGACCAGATCGACCGGCCCGGTCGCCCAGCCGATCTTCCAGCCGGTGAACGAGAAGGTCTTGCCCGAGCTCGAGATCGTCAGCGTGCGCTCCGACATCCCGGGGAGGGTCGCCAGCGGGACGTGCTCGTGGTCGTCGAAGGTGAGGTGCTCGTAGACCTCGTCGGTCACCACGACGAGGTCGTGCGCGATCGCCAGATCGGCGACCGCCTGCAGCTCCGCGCGACCGAGAACCGTGCCGGTCGGGTTGTGCGGCGTGTTCAGCAGGATCAGCCGAGTCCGTGGGCTGATCGCCGCCTCGAGATCCGCACGCTCGAGTCGGAACAGCGGAGCCCGCAGCGTCACCGGCCGCCGTACGCCGCCGGCGAACTGGATCATCGCCCGGTAGCTGTCGTAGAACGGCTCCAGCACGACGACCTCGTCGCCGGGGTCGACCAGGCCGAGCATCGCGGCCGCGATCGCCTCGGTGGCGCCGGTGGTGACCACGACCTGCGCTGGCTCGAGCTCGATTCCGTAGTGCCGACGCTGGTGCCGGCGTACGGCATCGAGGAGCTCAGGCGCGCCGTGCCCGGGCGGGTACTGGTTGCGACCGGCGCGCATCGCATGGACGGCGACGTCCACCACGGCAGCCGGGCCGCTGACGTCCGGGAAGCCCTGGCCGAGGTTGATCGCACCCGTGCGCACGGCGAGCGCCGACATCTCCGCGAAGATGGTGCTGCCCACGCCGTCCAGTCGTCGAGCTGACCTGTCCATCGCTCCATCGTGCCGCACAATGGGCGCATGGCCCTCACCACCGACGCTCCTCCGGAGCCTCCCGCGAAGGCGAAGCGCCGCCGGGGACCCGCGTACTGGATCGGCCTGGGCATGCTGCTCGCGGGCCTGGCGGTGCTCGGCTGGCTGGCCTGGCAGTTCTGGGGCACCACGTGGGAGGCGCACCGCGACCAGCGCAAGAACGTGCAGCTGTTCGAGCGCGGCTCGCGGCTCACCGATGCCGAGGCCCTGATCCGGATCCCCAGGTTCGGCAAGAAGTACGTCGTGCCCGTGTACGCCGGAGTCAGCGAGGACGTCCTGGCCCGCGGCTTCGGCCATTTCCCGCACACCGCCGACCCGGGCCAGGTGGGCAACTACGCGCTGGCGGGGCACCGGATCACGCACGGACAGCCGTTGCGCGACATGCCCGAGCTGCGCCCGGGCGACAAGGTCATCGTGGAGACCCACCGGGCCACCTACACCTACGTCCTCGACACCAACCCCAACGATCTGGTCGTGTCATTCACCCAGACCTGGGTCCTCGACAAGCACCCGCACAACCCCACCCCGGGCGGAGTGGAGCCAGCGGCGCGCTACCACCGTCTGATCACCCTGACGACCTGCTCGGAGCTGTTCCACACCGACAACCGGATGATCGCGTTCGGGCACCTCGTCGGCACGAAGAAGCACCCCAGGCACGGCCCACGCCCGCTGCCCACCACGGTCGGCTGAGCCCGCGGCGAGCTCCGCCGGTAACCTCCGGGCCATGGACGACGCCACCCTTGCCCGTGACATCGACAGCTGCTGCCGCCTGACCGGAGAGTTCACGCTGCGCTCCGGGCAGGTGTCGCACGAGTACTTCGACAAGTACCTCTTCGAGTCCCAGCCCGCGCTGCTCGGTCGGGTGGCCGACCAGATGGTCGAGCTGCTGCCCGAGGGGACCGAGCTGCTCGGCGGGCTCGAGCTGGGCGGGATCCCGATCGTCACCGCGCTCTCGTTCCGCACCGGGTTGCCCGCCCTGTTCGTGCGCAAGTCGGCCAAGGAGTACGGCACCTGCAAGCTCGCCGAGGGCCCCGAGGTGTCGGGGCGCCGGGTGACCCTGGTCGAGGACGTGATCACCACCGGAGGCGCCGTACGCGACGCGACCCGCGCGCTGCGCGCTGCCGGCGCCGTCGTCGGCACCGTGGTCTGCGCGATCGACCGCAGCCCCGAGGCGGAGAACCCGCTCGTCGACGTCGAGCTGGACGTCCGCGCGGTGCTGACGAAGGCTCAGCTCGACGCGGTCAGGAGTTGACCCCTGACCTCTGGCGGTGCCGCCACGCCTCCCAGGCCAGCGGGATCGCGGAGAAGGCCAGGATCGCCAGGGTCGCGTAGTCGATGTTGTTCGCCAGCCAGGGCACGGTGTTGCCCAGGAAGTAGCCCAGCAGCGTGATCACCAGCACCCAGAGCCCGGCCCCGACCGCGCTCCACACGAAGAAGTGCCTGCGGTCCATCCGGATGACGCCGGCGACGACGGTGATGTAGGTCCGCACGAAGGGCACGAAGCGACCGATCACCAGCGCCTTGCTGCCGTGCTTGTCGAAGAAGGCAGCGGTCTGGTCGAAGTACTTGCGTTTGAGGATGCGTCCCTCATGCTGCTGCAGTGGTGGACCGACCAGCCGCCCGATCTCGTAGCCCACAACGTTGCCGAGGAAGGCTGCGACCGCGAAGGCCACCAGTGCGAGGTAGAGGTTCAGGTTCAGCTTGTCGCCGGCGATGAACAGGCCGATCGCGAACAGCAGGGTGTCACCGGGCAGGAACGGGAACAGCAGCCCACACTCCACGAACACGATCGCCAGGCTCAGCCAGACGAACTCGGTGTGGAAGTGCCGGAGCAGCCACTCGGGGTCCATCCAGGTGATGCCGAGCAAGTGGGGAAGGGGCGCGATCACTTGGCAGACCCTATCCGGGCGGACATGAAGACAGGGTGACAATTACTGTCTCCACGTGGATGCAGAGCCGCGGGCGCCGTACGACCCGATGCCGCACGGGCCTGCCGAGGTCGGGGTGGGCCCGTGGACCGGGCCGTGGCCGACCGGATCGCACTACGACCCGGACCTGCTTCAGCACGGCGACCGGCGCAACGTCGTGGACCGCTACCGCTACTGGACGATGGACGCGATCGTCGCGGACCTCGACACCCGGCGGCACGACTTCCACGTCGCGATCGAGAACTGGCAGCACGACTTCAACATCGGCACGATCGTGCGGACCGCCAACGCCTTCCTCGCCGCGGAGGTGCACATCGTCGGCAACCGACGCTGGAACCGTCGCGGGGCGATGGTGACCGACCGGTACCAGCATCTGCGCCACCACGCCGACGTCGCCGACCTCGCGACGTACCTGCACGGCCTCGATGAGCCGGTGAGTCTGCTGGGCATCGACAACCTGCCCGGCTCTGCGCACCTCGAGACCATGGAGGTCCCGCGCCGGGTCTGCTTCCTCTTCGGGCAGGAGGGGCCGGGACTCTCCGAGGACGCCCGTGCGCGGGTCGACGGGACCTTCTCGATCGCTCAGTTCGGCTCGACGCGGTCGATCAACGCCTCGGCGGCGGCGGCGATCGCCATGCACACCTGGGTCGTCGAGCACGCCGACCTCGGCGGCGAGGTGTGGCGCGGCTGATCAGCCGCTCAGACCAGCGTGAAGGTGGGCGAGCCGTGCACCAGGGAGCCGAGCAGCCAGAGCAGCGTCATGCCGGCGCCCACTCCGGAGAGCAGCCACGCCGCGCTGGGCAGGTGCAGGTCCCACCCGGTCCCCGGCGTGGTCGAGGCGCTCCTCCGGGCGGATTTCGCCAAGACACTCGCCGCGCCGCAGGCAGCCAGGGGCACGATAGCGATCAGCATGATCGCGGCTCGCCCGTTCGCGCCCAGCAGCATCGCCAGTCCCACGCCGACCCGATCCCAGCTGCCGAGGATGACCGTGAACGCGATCACCAGCGCCGCGAGCCCGCGCGCCTGTTGTGTGGAGACCATGGGCGAACGTTAGGGCTCGGCCGGCTCGGGCGCCAAGCACCAACGCGGGGGCCGTAGGGTGGAGGCGACGTGTCGGTCTGCCTGCAGGAGCAAATCCAATGCCCATCGCCACCCCCGAGAAGTACGCCGAGATGCTGGACACCGCGAAGGCCCAGGGCTTCGCGTTCCCGGCGATCAACGTGACGTCGTCGCAGACGCTCAACGCCGCACTCGCCGGCTTCGCCGAAGCCGGTTCCGACGGCATCGTCCAGGTTTCCACCGGTGGCGCGGAGTACCTCTCCGGGCCGACCGTGAAGGACATGGTGACCGGCTCGGTCGCCTTCGCCGCCTACGCTGTCGAGGTCGCGAAGAAGTACCCGGTCAACGTGGCGCTGCACACCGACCACTGCCCCAAGGACAAGCTCGACGGCTTCGTCCGTCCGTTGCTGGACATCTCGGCGGAGCGGGTGAAGAACGGCCAGCTGCCGCTGTTCCAGTCGCACATGTGGGACGGGTCCGCCGTACCGCTGGAGGAGAACCTCCAGATCGCCCAGGAGCTGCTCGCCCGGGCCGCGGCCGCGCACATCATCCTCGAGGTCGAGATCGGAGTCGTCGGCGGCGAGGAGGACGGTGTCGTCGGTGCGATCGACGAGAAGCTCTACACCACCCCCGAGGATGCGCTGAGGACCGTCGAAGCCCTCGGCCTCGGCGACAAGGGCCGCTACCTCACCGCGCTCACCTTCGGCAACGTGCACGGCGTCTACAAGCCGGGCAACGTCAAGCTGCGTCCGGAGATCCTGCAGAGCGCACAGGCCGCCATCGTCGAGAAGTACGGCGCCGACGCCGGGTTCGGCCCCAAGGCGCTCCCGCTCGACCTGGTCTTCCACGGCGGGTCCGGCTCGAGCGCCCAGGAGATCGCCGACGCGGTGTCCTACGGCGTGGTGAAGATGAACGTCGACACCGACACCCAGTACGCCTTCACCCGGCCGGTCGCCGGTCACATGTTCGCCAACTACGACGGCGTGCTCAAGGTCGACGGTGAGGTCGGCAACAAGAAGGTCTACGACCCGCGCTCCTGGGGCAAGGCCGCCGAGGCCGGCATGGCTGCCCGCGTCGTGGAGGCCTGCACCAACCTGAGCAGCACCGGCCAGTCGATCGGCTGAGCCAGGCTCCGCCCCAAGGAAGCCGCGCGTCAGGCGCCCCCGCCGTAGCCGGAGTGCTTGGGGCGCTCGTACCAGAACACCGCGACGAGGCCGAGGATGTAGATCGCCGCGGGGAGCATGAGCGACTGCTGCATCGCCTTGGAGAACAGCGCCGCGACGTGCGGATCGGGGATCTTGGCGGCCCCGGCGTCGCCGTGCGCGGCCGCACCGGGGAGGTAGTGGGCAATGCGGGAGTCCATCATCACCGCGATCGCCGCAGAGCCGACGACTGAGCCGACCTGGCGCACCGCGTTGTAGATACCCGAGCCTGCGCCAGCCAGGTGCATCGGCAGGTTGCGGGTGGCGGTCGCCGCCGTCGGGGCCCAGATGAAGGCGTTGCCGGTGCCGAGGATCACCAGGAAGATGGTGAGCTCCCACACCGGAGACCCGACCCTGAGCTGCGAGGCGAGGCCGAACATCCCGACGATGCTGAACCCGAATCCGACGCCGACGACCAGTCGCGGATGCAACCGGTCGGTGAGGTTGCCGACGAAGCGAGCCAGCACCAGTGACATCACTGCCATCGGGATCATCAGCAGTGCGGCCTGGGTCGGTGAGTCACCGCGGACCGCCTGCGCCCAGATCATCAGCGGGAAGCCCATCGACGCGCCGACGAAGCCCATCACGGTGATGGCCAGATTGGACACCGAGAAGTTGCGGTCGCGAAACAGGCTCAGCGGGACGAGCGGCTCGCGCCGGTTGCGCGCCTGCCACCACACGAACAGCACCAGCACCGCGACGCCACCCACGATCATCGCGATGATCCAGCCTGCCCAGTGCTTGTCGTGGCCCTCCTGGATGCCGAAGGCGAGGAGGAAGAGGCCCACCCCCGACAGCGCGACGCCGAGCCAGTCGAAGCTGTGCTGGTGTGTCGGCAGCTTGGGCACCAGCCGGACCGCCATCACGAAGCCGATGACGCCGACCGGGACGTTGATGAAGAAGATCCACTCCCAGCCCAGGCTGTCGGTCAGCACGCCGCCGAGCACCGGCCCGACCATCATCGCCACGCCCGCGGTGGCGCCCCAGACCGCCATCGCCTTGCCACGGTCGGAGGCCGGGAAGATCCGGGTGATGATCGCCATCGTCTGGGGGGTGATCATCGACGCGCCCAGACCCTGGACCACGCGGGCGACGATCAGCATCCCGATGCTGTTGGTCAGTCCGCACCAGAGCGACGCGATCGTGAAGACGGTCAGACCGATCAGGTAGAGGTACTTCGAGCCGTAACGGTCACCCAGCCGGCCGGTGATCAGCACCGGCACGGCATAGGCGAGCATGTAGGCGCTCGACACCCACACCACGTCGTTCACGCTGGCGTGCAGCTTCTCGATGATGGTCGGGGTCGCGACGGTCACGATCGTCAGGTCGACCAGGATCATGAAGAAGCCCAGCACCAGCGCGAAGAGCGCGGGCCACGGGTTGCTCTGCGTGGGCTGTTCGGGAGCCGTCGCCACGGCCTCGGTCTGGGTCACAGGGACACTCAACACCCGAGCAGGGACAATTAGTCCAGTCGAATTCCGCCGTGGCTCGCCCATGGTCGAGTGGCTACGGTGGGCGCCGTGACCCACGAAGACCTGATGGCCGGCCCGCCCCCCACCCTGCTGCCCGAGGACCCGGCCGCCGCCGAGCTCGCCGCGGACGAGCCGCCGCACGATGTCGTACGCCGGCACCCCGAGTCGCCGCTGGCCTGGGCGACCCTGGCGGAGGAGGCCCTCGCCGACGCGGACACCGACGACGTGACCGCCTACGCCTACGCCCGGGTCGGCTACCACCGGAGCCTGGACCTGCTGCGTCGCAACGGGTGGAAGGGCCACGGCCCGGTGCCCTGGAGCCACCTGCCCAACCAGGGCTTCCTGCGGGCGCTCGCCGCGCTGACCAGATCGGCAGACTCGATCGGCGAGACTGCCGAGGTCGCACGCTGCGCGGAGTTCCTCCGCGACTCGAGCCCGGAGACCTACGACACGTTGATCGGCCACCGCTGATCAAGGTGTGATCCAGGTCACCCCTGGAGTAGCGTGCCGGGCATGAGTCTCGGTGCGGACCGTGGGGACGGCGTCCCCACGTCGAACAAGGGGCTGCTCGTCGCAGCCGGAATCTGTCTGGTCATCCCACTGATCGGCCTGATGTGGGTGGGCAGCTACGCGAAGGTCGACCCCAAGCTGTGGGGCTTCCCCTTCTTCTTCTGGTACCAGTTCCTCTGGGTGATCATCTGCTCGGTGCTGACCTACACCGCGCACCGACTGGTGATCGCGGCCCGGCGCCCGCGCCCGGACCGGGACGGTGACCGGTGAGCGCGGCCCTGGTCCCGATGGTGGCTGACGACCACACCGGAGTGAACGGGGTGGCCCTCGCCGTCCTCATCGTGCTGTTCCTCCTCGTCACGGTGCTCGGCTTCATGGCCACCCGGTTCCGGCGCGGAGAGCATCTGAACTCACTCGACGAGTGGGGCCTGGGCGGGCGCAAGTTCGGCACCTGGATCACCTGGTTCCTGCTCGGTGGCGACCTCTACACGGCGTACACGTTCGTCGCGGTGCCCGCGGCGATGTTCGCGACCGGCGCCGTGGCCGGCTTCTTCGCGGTCCCGTACACGATCGTGCTCTACCCGATCGTCTTCGTCTTCATGGCGCGGCTGTGGTCGGTCAGTCACCGGCACGGCTACGTGACCTCCGCCGACTTCGTCCGCGGTCGCTACGGCTCGCGCGAGCTCTCCTTGGCGATCGCGGTGACCGGGTTCGTCGCGACGATGCCCTACATCGCGCTGCAGCTCGTCGGCATCCAGGCAGTGCTGGACGTCGCGGGCCTGGGCGGCAACAACGGCTTCGCCAAGGACCTGCCGCTGGCGATCGCGTTCGTCGTGCTCGCCGCCTACACCTACACCTCGGGGCTGCGCGCACCCGCGGTCATCGCCTTCGTCAAGGACGCGCTGATCTACCTCGTGATCATCGTCGCGATCGTCTACCTGCCGCACAAGTACGGCGGCTGGGAGCACATCTTCGGCGCCGCCCAGCACAAGATGGCCACCACCAGCCCGGTCACCCACAAGCCGACCGGCGCGTTCATCCCGGTCTCGCAGCAGTACTGGGCCTACGCCACCCTCGGCCTCGGCTCCGCGCTCGCGCTGTTCATGTATCCGCACTCGATCACCGCGACGCTGTCGTCGAAGAGCCGCAACACGATCCGGCGGAACGCGGCGATCCTGCCGGCGTACTCCTTCGTGCTCGGCCTGCTCGCGCTGCTCGGTTGGGTGGCCATCGCGGCGAAGACCAACCCCATCGGGCTGGACGGCAAGCCCAACGCCCAGCTGGTGATCCCGCAGCTGTTCGAGGACGCCTTCCCGAGCTGGTTCGCCGGCGTCGCGTTCGCGGCGGTGGCGATCGGTGCGCTCGTCCCGGCCGCGATCATGTCGATCGCTGCGGCGAACACCTTCACCCGCAACATCTACAAGGAGTGGATCAAGCCCACCGCGTCCGAGGCCGAGCAGGCGAAGGTGTCCAAGCTGGCCTCGTTGGTGGTCAAGGCCTTCGCGCTGGTCTTCGTGCTCAGCCTGGACAAGCAGAACGCGATCAACTTCCAGCTCCTCGGCGGCGTCTGGATCCTGCAGACCTTCCCGGCCGTGGTGTTCAGCCTCTACACGCGCTGGTTCCACAAGTGGGCCCTGCTGGTCGGCTGGGCGGTCGGCATGGTCTATGGCACGGTGGCGGCCTACCGGGTGGTCAATCCGGCAACCGGCAAGCACTTCGGCGGCTCGGTGGCCGACATCCCCGCGATCGGCCAGATGGGCTACATCGCGCTGACCGCGTTCGTGCTCAACGTGATCGTGAGCGTGGTGCTGACTCTGGTGCTCAACGCCACGAAGGTGGGCGCCCCGGTCGACGAGACGGCGCCGGGCGACTACTACGCGGACGCCGACGACCCGCGGGTGGCGCGCGACCTGATCGAGCACGGCGGCCCGGCGGCGGGGGAGCCCACGTAGGGGCCGTCAATCGACGCGGGGGAGCAGCAGCGAGTACGCCGCGGGCTCGACCCGCCACGCCCGCCGGCGCTCCGGCCCGCTGAGCTCGCCGTCGGCGCTCAGCCAGAAGTCCTCGCCGGCGACGCTGACCTGCTCGGCTCGGCGGAACACGACGTCCTCACGATCGTGGTGCTGTCCGTCCACCAGCTTGCGTAGGAACCCGATCCGCTGCAACGGTCCGGTCGCGTAGGAGATCATCACGTCGATCCTGCCGTCGCTCGGGTCGGCCCCGGGGGCGACCTCGGTGCCGCCGCCGATGCTGGCGCCGTTGCCGATCGCGAGCATCAGCACGTGCCGGTCGACGTCGGTGACGACCTCGCCGTCGACCTCGACCCGCAGCCGCACGAACGGAGGTCGCAGGGCGGTGATGGCGGCGCCGATCGGGTAGCCGAGCGCACCGAGCCGCACCGGCCCGACTCCGATGCTGCCCAGCCGGGACTTCCAGGTCGCGCCGTGCCGGCTCGCATGGGCGCTGGCGCCCAGGTGCACGTTGTTGACCACCACCTCGCCGAGCTCGTCGACGACCAGGTCCATCGGACGGGGCACGCCGTCGACCAGCACCTCAGCGGCCGCCTCGGGCTCCAACGGGAGCCCGAGGCCGCGCGCGAAGTCGTTGCCCGTGCCCAGCGGCAGCAGGCCCAGCACCCGGTCGCTGAGCTCGTGGCGGCGATACAGGGCCGCGACGACCGCATGCAGGCTGCCGTCGCCACCGGCGACCACGATGGGGCGGGAGCCCGCACGGTGGAGCACCCCGTCGAGCTCACCGGGGTTGCTGGTCTCGGCGACCTCCACGTCGGCGTGTCGGCGCAGCACCTCGAGCGCTTCCTCGAGCGTGCGTCGTTCGGCGGTGCCGGCGGAGGCGTTCGCGATCAACAGCATCGGGTCCATCCGGACAGGCTAGGAGATGGGCGCCCGGTGGTCCCCGGATCGCCGACTTGGTAACCTCTGTGCGCAAGAGCCCGGTGCCTGCAGCTGTTGCGCCGGGCTTCTTCCGTGCGGGCCCGGTCTGCGGACCGGGTGCGCCTGGGTCCAGGGAGTGACACATGCCGGCGATCGTGGTGCTCGGTGCCCAGTGGGGCGACGAGGGCAAGGGCAAGGCGACGGACCTCCTCGCCACCAGCGACCCCATCGACTACGTCGTCCGCACCAGCGGCGGCCACAACGCCGGTCACACGATCGTGATCGACGGTGAGAAGTTCGCTACCCACCTGCTCCCCAGCGGCATCCTGACCCCCGGGGCGACCTCGGTGATCGCCAACGGCGTGGTGGTCTCGCCGGAGGCCCTCTTCGAGGAGCTGGACGCGCTGTTGGAGCGCGGGGTCGAGATCGGTGGGCTCGTGGTCAGCGCGAACGCGCACGTGATCGCCTCCTACCACGGCGTCGTCGACAAGGTCTCCGAGCGGTTCCTGGGCAAGAACAAGATCGGCACCACCGGCCGCGGCATCGGCCCGGCGTACGCCGACAAGATCAACCGGGTCGGCATCCGGGTCGCCGATCTCTTCGATGAGGGCATCTTGCGGGAGAAGGTGGATGCCGCGCTGGAGGTGCGCAACCAGCTGCTCACGAAGGTCTACAACCGTCGCGGCGTCGAGGCGGAGGCCGTGGTCGAAGAGCTGCTCTCGTACGCCGAACGGCTCCGTCCGATGGTCGCGGACACCTCGCTGTTGCTGAACCGGGCGCTCGACGAGGGCTGCACGGTGCTCTTCGAGGGCGCCCAGGCGACCATGCTCGACGTCGATCACGGCACCTACCCGTTCGTCACCAGCAGCAACCCGATCGCGGGCGGGGTGTGCACCGGCGCGGGCGTCGGCCCGACCCGGATCGACCGGGTGATCGGCGTGATCAAGGCCTACACCACGCGGGTCGGCTCGGGACCGTTCCCGACCGAGCTGTTCGACGACGACGGTGAGAGGCTGCAGCGGATCGGCGGCGAGATCGGCGTCTCCACGGGTCGGACGCGTCGCTGCGGCTGGTACGACGCCGTCGTCGCGCGCTACTCGGCCCGGGTCAACGGGCTGACCGAGTTCTTCCTCACCAAGCTCGACGTGCTCGACCACTGGGACCGCATCCCGGTGTGCGTCGCCTACGAGATCGACGGCGTCCGGCACGACGAGATGCCGATGACCCAGACCGAGTTCCACCACGCCCGGCCGGTCTACGAGTTCTTCGACGGCTGGGGCGGCGACATCTCCGGGTGCCGCAGCTTCGCGGACCTGCCCAAGAACGCCCAGGTCTACGTGCACGCACTCGAGGAGATGTCGGGCGCGAAGTTCTGGGGCGTCGGCGTCGGCCCCGGCCGTGAGCAGACGCTGGTGGTGCATCCGTGAGGACGCTGGTCATCGGTACGGGTGGCCGTGAGCACGCGCTGGTGATCGCGTTGTCGCGCGACCCCGACGTCGAGGCGGTGCACGCCGCACCCGGGAACCCGGGCATGGCGGCCGTCGCGACCCTCCACGACGTCGACCCGATGGACGGCGACGCGGTTGCCGCGCTGGCCGTCGACCTCGGTGTGGACCTGGTGGTCGTCGGCCCCGAGGCGCCGTTGGTCGCCGGTGTGGCCGACCCCGTCCGCGCCGCCGGGGTCGCCTGCTTCGGGCCGTCCCGCGAGGCCGCCCGGCTCGAGGGCTCCAAGGCCTTCTCCAAGGACGTGATGGCCGCCGCCGGCGTCCCCACCGCGATGGCCAGGGTGTGCACCTCGGCGGCGGAGGTGGCGGACGCGCTCGACGTGTTCGGGCCGCCCTACGTGGTCAAGGACGACGCCCTCGCCGCCGGCAAGGGCGTCGTCGTCACGGGCGATCGGGCCGAGGCGGCGGCCCATGCCGCGACCTGCGAGCGGGTCGTGGTCGAGGAGTTCCTCGACGGTCCCGAGTTCTCGCTGTTCGCCGTCTGCGACGGGACCACGGCGTACCCGTTGCTGCCGGCGCAGGACTTCAAGCGCATCTTCGACGGCGGTCGCGGGCCCAACACCGGCGGCATGGGTGCCTACGCGCCCCTGCCATGGCTGCCGGACGACGCCGTGGCGCAGGTGATGCGGACCGTCGTCCAGCCCACGCTCGATGAGATGGCCCGCCGCGGTGTTCCGTTCGCGGGCTGCCTGTACGTCGGCCTGGCGCTGACCTCGGCCGGGCTGCGGGTGGTGGAGTTCAACTGCCGGTTCGGTGACCCCGACATCCAACCGGTGCTCGCGCTCCTCGACGGACCGGTCGGTGCGTTGTTGCTCGCGGCGGCCGAGGGTCGGCTCGCGGACGTGCCGGCGCCGCGCTTCCGCGACGGTGCCTCGGTGACCGTGGTGATGGCCAGCGCGGGCTACCCCGCGTCGTCGTCCCGCGGCGACGCGATCGCCGGGGCCGCGGGGCTCACCGGCAGGGCCGACCTCGACCTCGTCCACGCCGGCACCGCCCTCGCCGGCGACGACCTGGTCACGGCGGGCGGGCGGGTGCTCGCCGTACGCGCCGTCGGCGCCGACGTCGCCGACGCCCGGGCCCGGGCCTACGACGGTCTCGGCACGCTCTCGTTCCCCGGGGCGCAGTGGCGCACCGACATCGCCGCAGAACCGCTGGGTGCCGTCGAGGGCGCCGCGGTCAAGGAGTCCTAGATGACGATCCCCAACGTCCTCGCCGCGCGGTACGCCGGCGCCGACCTCGCCGAGATCTGGTCGCCCGAACACAAGATCGTGCTCGAGCGCCGCCTGTGGATCGCGGTCCTGCGCGCCCAGCGCGACCTCGGAGTCGCCGTACCCGACGGCGTGGTGGAGGCCTACGAGGCAGTGGTCGACCAGGTCGACCTGGCCAGCATCGCCGCACGCGAACGGGTCACCCGCCACGACGTGAAGGCACGGATCGAGGAGTTCTCCGCCTTGGCCGGGCACGAGCACATCCACAAAGGGATGACCTCGCGCGACCTCACCGAGAACGTCGAGCAGCTCCAGGTGCTCTCCTCGCTCCGGCTGGTACGGCAGCGGATGGTGGCGGCCCTGGCGCGGCTCGGACGGCTCGCGGCCGAGCACGAGTCCCTGGTGATGGCCGGCCGCTCGCACAACGTCGCGGCGCAGGCGACCACCCTCGGGAAGCGGTTCGCCACCATCGCCGACGAGATGCTGGTCGCGCTGGATCGCCTCGACGACCTGGTCGCCCGCTACCCCCTGCGGGGGATCAAGGGCCCGATGGGCACCGCGCAGGACATGCTCGACCTGCTGGACGGCGACGCCACGAAGCTGCGCGAGCTCGAACGTCGGGTGGCCGCGCACCTGGGGTTCGAGCAGGTGCTCACCAGCGTCGGCCAGGTCTACCCGCGATCGGTGGACTTCGACGTCGTCTCCGCGCTGGTGCAGGTCGTGGCCGGTCCGTCCAACCTGGCGACCACGATCAGGCTGATGGCCGGGCACGACCTGATCACCGAGGGGTTCAAGGAGGGCCAGGTCGGCTCCTCGGCGATGCCGCACAAGATGAACACCCGCTCCTGCGAGCGCGTCAACGGGCTCGCGGTGGTGCTGCGCGGGCACCTCTCGATGGTCAGCGAGCTGGCCGGCGACCAGTGGAACGAGGGCGACGTCTCGTGCTCCGTCGTACGCCGGGTCGCGCTGCCGGACGCGTTCTTCGCCACCGACGGGCTCTTCCAGACCTTCCTCACGGTGCTGGACGAGTTCGGGGTGTTCCCCGCGGTGGTCCAGCGTGAGCTGGACCGCTACCTGCCGTTCCTGACCACTACCAAGGTGCTGATGGCCGCGGTGCGCAACGGGGTCGGTCGTGAGGAGGCGCACGAAGCGATCAAGCAGCACGCCGTCGCGTCCGCCCTCGACCTGCGCGCCGGGCTCGAGCGCAACGACCTCTACGACCGGTTGGCCGCGGACCGCCGGCTCGGGTTGACCCGCGAGCAGATCGCTGCTCTGGTGGCGGACCCGGTCGCGTTCACCGGCGCCGCGGCCGAGCAGGTCCGCGAGATCGTCGGCAGGATCGAGGCGATCGTCGCCGGCGATCCCGAGGCAGCTTCGTACTCTCCCGGCGACATCCTCTGATCGGGCGTATCCTCAAGCCCGACCCGCTCTCCGGGAAAGGGAGGACAACCATGATCAGGAAGGCAATCGCCGGGGCAAGCCTGGTGGTGCTCGCCGTCGGCCTTGGTGGGGTGATGCCGAGCGCGAACGCCGCGACCACGGCCCCCGCCACCTCGCACAAGTGCGAGAACGCGAAGGCCGCCGCAGCGAAGGCGAAGGAGCACAAGGCCAACGCCAAGCGCGACCTCGCGCAGGCGCAGGTGGCGCTGCGCAAGGCGAACCACACCGACAACCCCAACAAGATCGCCAACGCCCAGAAGCGCGAGCAGCGCGCCGAGACCCGGCTCGCCAACGCCAAGACGCACCTGCACAAGGCCAACGCGCAGCGCAGGCACAACTGCACCAACGCTGACCTGTGAGCACCATGTGGTGAGCGGGCGCTGACCCGCTCACCACGTCGGCGCCGCAGCAGCTCGCTCAGCCCTGCTGCCGGGCCAGCAGCCGGTCCAGCTTCGCCTCGAGAGCGGCCAAGTCCGCCTTCGTCGCCGGGGCCAGATCGGGTCGCAAGGTGGCCACGATCGCACCGCCCGGCTCGATGGTGACCCGCTGCACGTCGGCGATGCTGGCTGCGTTCTGCCGTCGTACGGCGGCGTCCACGTCCGCCTGTCGCAGCCCCTCGCGACGCAGCGCCCGCAGGTCCCACCGACCCTCCGACGCGAGAGTCGTGGTGCTGCCTTCGAGCAGGCGCGCGGCCCGGTCGCTGCGGCGGACGGCCCGGACCACCGCCGCGTTCACGCCGAGGAGCACCACGGCGCCGATCAGGCCGCCCAGCAGCGAGTTGTCCGGACCGATGATCGCGTTCTGCACCACGTTGGACAGCAGCAGCATCACCACGAGGTCGAACGCGTTGAGCTGGGCGAGGTCCCGCTTCCCTGCCAGCCGGATGAGGATGGCGAGGACCACGTAGACCGCGACGGTGCGCAGGATCTTGTCGGGGACCGAGACGCCGAGGTTCATCAAGTCGTTCCACATGGGGGCATCGTTGCCCACCGGCGGGCCGTCAGGAGGCAGGCGCGACGTCCAGCACGACCTCGAACTCCAGCAGGTCCGCCCCCGTGGTCACGGTCGCGCCGTGCTCGCCCTTGTGCGCGGCGCGGGCGTCCCCGTCGCGCCATGCCTCGAAGGACGCGTCGTCCTCCCAGTGCGTGACCACGAAGTACCGGTCCTCGCCGGCGACCGGGCGCAGCAGCTGGAAGCCCAGGAACCCGGGTGCGCCGTCGACCGTGCCCGCGCGCGCCACGAAGCGCCGCTCCAGCTCGGCGTGCGCCTGGGGCGGCACGTTGATTGCGTTGATCTTCACGACGGCCATGCCTCCACCATAGGCGCGGCCACCTCGCTAGGCTCCGCCCGTGTTCCTCGCTTCGCTCGTCAACGGGTCGTCGCCCACTCGGCCACGCCGAGCAAGCTCGTCGGGCGCTCGCTAGGCTCCGCCCGTGTTCCTCGCTTCGCTCGTCAACGGGTCGTCGCCCACTCGGCCACGCCGAGCAAGCTCGTCGGGCGCTCGCTAGGCTCCGCCCGTGAGCCACGACCCCAACATTCCGCCCGCTCCCGCGATCGCCGGAGCCGAGCACATCCACTCCGGCAAGGTGCGTGACCTCTATCGGCTGACCTCGGGTGAGCACGCGGGTCGGCTGCTGATGGTCGCCAGCGACCGGCTCTCCATCTTCGACTTCGTGCTCGCCACCCCCATCCCGGACAAGGGCGAGATCCTGACCCGGATGTCGTTGTGGTGGTTCGACCAGCTCGCGGACATCGTCCCCCACCACGTCGTCTCGGTGGACGTCCCCCCGGAGCTCGCCGGTCGTGCGGTGATCTGCGAGCCCCTCACGATGTTCCCGGTCGAGTGCGTGGCACGCGGCTACCTGACGGGCTCCGGCCTGGTCGAGTACGACGAGCGCGGCTCGGTCTGCGGCGTCGCGCTCCCCCAGGGCCTGGTCGACGGGAGCCGGCTGCCGCAGCCGATCTTCACGCCGACCACCAAGGGTGAGATCGGACAACACGACGAGGCGATCACCTACGAGGACGTGGTGGCCGAGGTCGGCCCCGCCGACGCTGAGACGCTGCGCGATCTCACGATGGCGGTCTATGCGAGGGCGGAGGCGATCGCCCGCGAGCGCGGCATCATCCTGGCCGACACCAAGATCGAGCTGGGTCGCCGCTCCGACGGGGTGGTGCTGCTCGCCGACGAGGTGCTCACCCCGGACTCGTCGCGCTTCTGGCCCGCCGACGAGTGGGAGCCGGGTCGGGCGCAGCCGTCGTACGACAAGCAGATCGTCCGCAACTGGGCCCTCTCGCCCGAGAGTGGCTGGGATCGGAGGTCGGGTGAGGCGCCCCCCGCTCCGCCCTCGTGGGTCATCGACCGCACCCGAGCCCGGTACGTCGAGGCCTACGAGCGGCTCACCGGCGAACGGTTCTAAAGCCACGGGAGTGGCCGGGTCGGTAGGTTGGGCGCCATCCGAGCCCAGGAGGTTGCTTCGTGTTCAACATGTCGGTCCTGCTCGAGGACTCCGCCCGGAACCACGGGGACCGTGACGCGCTGGTCCTCGCCCAGCCGTCGGGAGACAGCCTCCGGCTCACCTACGCCCAGGTCGACGGCTTCGCCAACCAGGTGGCCAACCTGCTGGTCTCGCGCGGCATCCGGCCCGGCGACAAGGTGGCGCTGAGCTGCCCGAACCTGCCGTACTTCCCGGTCGTCTACTACGGGATCCTCAAGGCCGGCGCCGTCGTGGTGCCCTTGAACGTGCTCAACAAGGCCCGCGAGGTCACCTACTACCTCGACGACTCCGACGCTGCCGCCTACTTCTGCTTCGAGGGCACCGCCGACCTCCCGATGGGTGAGGAGGGCTGGAAGGGAGCCGAGCAGGCGAAGCGCGCACCCGAGTTCTTCCTGGTGACCGCCGACCCGGGCGCGGCCGGCACCATCGAGGGTGCGCAGACCCTGGCAACCGCGCTGGCCGGGCAGCTGGCCACCTTCGAGAGCATCGCGCGGGCAGAGAACGACACCGCCGTGATCCTCTACACCAGCGGGACGACCGGCCAGCCCAAGGGTGCCGAGCTCTCTCACAGCAACCTGATGATGAACGCGCTGACCTGCAACCGGCTGTTCGCCTCCCAGCCCGGCACCGACGCACACGTCGTCGCGCTGCCGCTCTTCCACTCGTTCGGCTCGTCGGTGCAGATGAACGCCGGCTTCTCGATGGCGGCGACGCTGTTCTTGGTGCCCCGCTTCGATGCCGCGCAGGTCGTCGACCTGATGCAGCGGGAGACGATCACCTTCTTCGCCGGGGTTCCGACCATGTGGTGGGGCATCCTCGGCGCGCTGGACCAGGCTGGCGAGGGCGCGGTCGACGTACGTCGGATCGCCGACAACCTGCGGGTCGGAGTGTCCGGTGGCGCCAGCCTGCCCGTGGAGATCATCCGCAAGGTCAAGGACCGCCTCGGGGTGACGGTCCTCGAGGGCTACGGCCTCTCCGAGACCTCGCCGGTTGCCACGTTCTCCGACCCTGACCAGGACCCCCGGCCCGGCTCCATCGGGGTGCCGATCTGGGGCGTCGAGTGCAAGCTGGTCGACGAGGACTGGAACACCGTCGAGGGCGCCGACGTGGTCGGAGAGATCGCGATCCGCGGGCACAACATCATGAAGGGCTACCTCAACCGGCCCGACGCCACCGACGAGGTGATGCGCGACGGCTGGTTCCGCAGCGGGGACCTGGCCCGCCGCGACGCGGACGGCTTCTACTACATCGTCGACCGCTCCAAGGACATGATCATCCGGGGTGGCTACAACGTCTACCCACGGGAGATCGAGGAGGTGCTGATGACCCATCCGGACGTCTCGCTCGCGGCAGTCGTCGGCGTGCCCCACGACAGCCACGGCGAGGAGATCAAGGCGTTCGTGATCCGCGCCGACGGCGGGGCCGTGACCGAGGACGAGCTGGTCGCGTGGGGCAAGGAGCAGATGGCGGCCTACAAGTACCCCCGCCTCGTGACCTTCGTCGACTCCCTCCCGATGACCGCGACCGGCAAGATCCTCAAGCGCGAGCTGGTCCAGTGACCGGCTGGTACGACGTCGCGGAGTCGCGGGTCGTCCCCGCGGGTGCCGAGGACGCGTTCCGCGCCGTCATCCCGATCCCGCTGACCCGGATCTTCGCGCACCGCTTCGGCCCGATCCCGCCGATCCGGGACGTGCTGGGCCAGGACGGCGAGTGGGGCACGCCGGGCCAGACCCGGACGATCGTGCTGGCCGACGGCGGCCGGATGCGCGAGGAGCTGACCGCGGTCGACGAGCCCTCGTCCTTCGACTACCGGATCACCGGGATCACCGGCCCGATGCGTCCGCTGGTCGCCGAGGTCGAGGGGCGTTGGGTCTTCGAGCCGGAGGGCACGACCACGCGGATCACCTGGTCCTGGCGGATCCGCCCGCGTCCGGCCGGCCGGCTGCTGATGCCGGTGTTCGGCTGGTTCTGGCGCGGCTATGCGCGCAGGGCGCTTGCCACGATCGAGGCCGTGCTGCACCGCGGATAGGATCACCTCGTCCCAACCTCCAGGCGGAAAGGGGCCGTCCCGTGGCCCGTGTCGTCGTCGACGTCATGCCCAAGCCCGAGATCCTCGACCCCCAGGGCAAGGCGGTGCAGGGTGCGCTGCCTCGCCTGGGGTTCACCGGCGTCACCGAAGTCCGACAGGGCAAGCGCTTCGAGCTCGAGATCGCCGGTGCGGCCACCGACGAGGTGCTCGCCGACGTGCACCGGATGGCCGAGACGCTGCTGTCCAACCCGGTGATCGAGAACTTCGCGGTCTCGGTGGTCGAGCCGGCGGAGGCCGACAGGTGAGGATCGGGGTCGTCACCTTTCCGGGCTCGCTGGACGACGTCGACGCCGCCCGCGCCGTACGTCTTGCCGGCGGTGAGGCGGTGTCGCTGTGGCACGGCGACGACGACCTGCACGGCGTGGACGCCGTGGTGCTTCCCGGCGGCTTCTCCTACGGCGACTACCTGCGCTGCGGTGCGATCGCGCGCTTCGCTCCGGTGATGACCTCGCTGGTCGCGCAGGCAGGCAGAGGGATGCCGGTGCTCGGCATCTGCAACGGCTTCCAGATCCTCTGCGAGTCCCATCTGCTGCCCGGCGCGCTGATCCGCAACGACCACCGCAGGTTCGGCTGCCTGGACCAGCGGCTGCGGATCGAGAACAACCGCACCGCCTGGACCTCGGCGTACGACGAGGGCGCGGAGCTCACCATCGTGCTGAAGAACGGCGAAGGGGCCTATGTCGCCGACGAGGCCACCCTCGACCGACTGGAGGGCGAGAGACGCGTGGTCGCGCGCTACCTCGACAATCCCAACGGCTCGCAGCGTGCGATCGCCGGAGTCACCAACGAGGCCGGCAACGTGGTCGGGCTGATGCCGCATCCCGAGCACGCGGTCGAGGACCTGTGCGGCCCGGGCACGGACGGGCTGGGCTTCTTCACCTCGGCGCTCAAGGCGCTCGCCTCCGGCTGAGCCCCGGCCGACCGGCCGCGGATCGACGTCGGGTCAGCGCTTGCCCTGGTGCAGCGCGCCCCACGTCAACGTGGCGGTCACACCGGTCGACGGGCCGATCACCTTCTTCTGGTAGGCGGTCACTGCGCGTCGGGTGTACCAGTTGTACTTCCCGGTGATCTTCAGCGTGGGCTTGGCCGCCGCGTTCATAGCGCGCTGCACCCGGACCACGTCGGGACCCCGGGAGCCCTTACTCAGCACGGTGTCGCTGGCGCCCGCGGTGATCAGTGCGACCCAGTCGCTCCGCGAGACCCGGTTGCGGGTGGGGTGGTGCACCGATCGCTGGAAGCGGTGCAGGGCCTTGACGGTCTTGGTGGTCCACCTGCCGGTGACCGGCCCGGTGTAGAGGCCCCGCTGCTTGAGCAGGCACTGGGCCGGGACGATCTGGGCGGTGTTCACTTGGCCGTTGGTACGCCGGTAGCGGGGCAGGTTGATCGAGGCGCTGGTGCACCGCGGATCGGCGAACGAACCGGGCGGCGGACCCATCGGAAGCTCGGCCCGGGCCGGTGGCACGGGACCGTTCCGCACGTCGAGGTAGTCCCGGTCGATGTTGATCGTCACGCCGCCCCAGGTCTCGTCGTGGCCGCCCTGGTACTGCTTGACCCGCTGGTGGTCCGCCCACCCGGTGTTCGACAGGTAGTGGGTGGCGCTGGTGCTGGCCCGGCCGTTCCAGCGAGCCAGCCAGATCAGGTCCGGCAGGACGTAGCCCGCCGGCGGGTTCTGGCGCACCTGGTCGAGCATCATGATGGCCGACCCGGCGCTGGAGTACACCCCGGAGAGATAGCCGTTGCGGTGCAGCGTGTTGCTCCACGTGCTCAGGAACCACTTGGCCGACTCGGTGCACCCGGTGGAGCTGTTCAGGTCGAAGGCCTCGATGTCGTAGAACAGCGTGCTGCCCGGGACGATGCCCAAGGACTTCGCGGTGGCGACCGCCGTGGCGGCCTCGGTCTGGGCCTGCCGGCGGGCGGCGGCGTAGGTGTAGGCGCTGTGCGGGTCGATGGTCGGGTCGACGTTGGCGCCGTACCGCGGGAAGCGCGGCTGACACGAGGCCTGAGGGCCGAGGGTGATCGGCAGCAGGTGCCAGCCGTTCTGCAACTGGTTCGTCACCCAGGTCGCGTTGAGGTTCGGCTGGTCGCGGCAGTAGCGGGAGTTGCCCGAGATGTATATCCCGACGGCGCGGTACGGCGACTTCGCGCGCCACCGGTCCATGGCGTACTGGCTCGGTGCGTTGCACTGGTCGAACCCCTTGCCGGTGAAGTTGCCCGGCGTCCGCGGGTTGGCCGCGACCCGGTGCGGGGCCGACTCGGCGGCTCCCTGGACGAGCAGGGCGGTCACCAGGGCGATGGTGCCGGCGAGGGCGAGCAGGTGCCTGCGGGGAAGCATCGGGGTCTCCAGCGGGTCGGTTCCAATCCGTGTCACTAGACCACAACTTTCACAGGAGTAACAGACGTTTCGCCGAACTACAGTTCTGTAATTCGGGTCATGGGTGTGAACCGTTCGCGGATGGGGGAGACTGGGCCGGGAACATGTGACATGAGGGGGAACGGGTGCCTGATCTCAAGGTCGACGTCGATGGGCTCGCCCAGGTCAACTCGTCGTTGCGCACGGTGGCCCACGGGCTCGACGACACCAGGTCGAACATCGATGCGGTGCGTGCCGATCTCGGTTCCGGCGACGTCTGGGAGGCGCTCGACCACTTCGAGAGCCACTGGGACGACGGCCGCGGCCAGCTGAAGAAGAACATGGCCGGGATCGAGTCCGCGATCGACGGGGCGGTGAAGGAGTACCGCGGCGCCGACCAGAAGCTCGCCGACGCACTGCACAAGCAGGCCACGACGAACCACAGCGTGGCGGCCAGCTGATGCCAGTCCCCGCTGCTGCGGGTCTCGAGGGCAAGCTGGCCTTCACCATCACCGTCCCCGACAGCTGGTATGAGCTCGATCTCGAGCCCGCCACCCGGCGTGAGTCGATCCGCCGACTCGTCGAGGAACGGGTGCGGGACACCGACTTGTGGGACCAGCGCCGCACCCTGCAGAAGCTGCTCGAGGAGCAGTCCGGCTTCGCCCACGAGTCGGGCGCGACGTACTGCGCGGCGTTCAGCATGCCCACCGATGCCGGCCCGGTGACCGGATCCGTGGTGGTCACCTTGGTGGAGAGCCCGGGCTCGGATGCCGCCGAGTCGTTCCGGGTGCTGGGCCGGTCCTTCACCGAGGTCCCACGCACCGGCGACCCGCTGGCGCCGTACGCCGAGACGGACATGGTCGATCTTCCCGGCAGCGGATCATGTCCGCGTACCAGCGGCATCGAGGACACCCCGGTCGGCGACGGCGGCTACGTCCGCAACGTGTTCAGCCTGACCGCGGTGCCGGTGCACGAGCTCAACCGGGTGTTCCTGGTCGCGGCGAGCTCGCCGGTGCTGCCCCTCGCCGACGTCCTGCTCGACCTCTTCGACGCGGTGACGGGCACCTTCCGCGTCGTCCGTCCCGACCGGCTCCGGGAGGACCCGACCGGTCCCTCTGACTGACAGGGGCCGCCCCGGCTCGATCACGGCCGACGTGAGCGCCGGCCCCACGGCTCCTTAGGATGTGTCCGTGCCGCAGCCACGCCTCGCCCTCGACGCCGTCGCCCTCGCCGCCACCGATCCCGATCGGGAGCAGCCGTGGGCCGACCTCGGCCTGAAGGAGGACGAGTACCTCCGGATCCGGGAGATCCTGGGCCGACGTCCGACCAGCGCGGAGCTGGCGATGTACTCGGTGATGTGGAGCGAGCACTGCTCCTACAAGTCGTCCAAGGTCCACCTCAAGCAGTTCTCGGAGCTGCCGCAGGAGACGCCGCTGGGCAAGACGTTGGCCGGCATCGGTGAGAACGCCGGGGTCATCGACATCGGGCAGGGCTATGCGGTCACGTTCAAGGTCGAGTCGCACAACCACCCCTCCTACGTCGAGCCCTACCAGGGTGCGGCGACCGGCGTGGGCGGCATCGTCCGCGACATCCTGGCGATGGGGGCCCGGCCGGTCGCGGTGATGGACCCGCTGCGGTTCGGCCCGCTCGACGCGCCGGACACGCACCGGGTGCTTCCCGGGATCGTCGCCGGAGTCGGTGGCTACGGCAACTGTCTGGGTCTGCCCAACATCGGCGGCGAGGCCGTCTTCGACGCGACGTACGCCGGCAACCCACTCGTCAACGCGCTCTGCGTCGGCGTGCTCCGCCACGAGGACCTGCACCTGGCCAAGGCGAGCGGTGCCGGGAACAAGGTGGTGCTCTATGGCGCGCGCACCGGCGGCGACGGCATCGGCGGCGTGTCGGTGCTGGCGTCCGAGACGTTCTCCGACGGCGGTCCCACGAAGCGGCCGAGCGTGCAGGTCGGCGACCCGTTCATGGAGAAGCTGCTCATCGAGTGCACCCTCGAGCTGTTCGCCGCTGGGGTGGTCGCCGGCATCCAGGACCTCGGCGGAGCCGGGCTGTCGTGTGCGACCTCCGAGCTGGCCAGCGCCGGCGACGGCGGTATGGCGGTCGAGCTGGACCGGGTCCCGCTGCGGGACTCCTCGCTCTCGCCCGAGGAGATCCTGATGAGCGAGTCCCAGGAGCGGATGATGGCGGTCGTCGAGCCCGCCGACGTCGACGCCTTCATGGCGATCTGCGCCAAGTGGGACGTCGAGGCGGTGGTGGTCGGCGAGGTCACCGACGGCGACCGGCTGGAGATCACCTGGCACGGCGAGGTCGTCGTCGATGTGCCCCCGCGCTCGGTCGCGCACGACGGACCGACGTACCACCGGCCGTTCGAGCGCCCCGACTGGCAGGACACCCTGCAGGCGGACGTCGCCGAGCGACTGCCGCGCCCGGCGACGGGCGCCGAGCTCCGGGACACCCTGCTGCGGTTGGTGGCCAGCCCGAACCTCTGCGACAGGTCGTGGATCACCGACCAGTACGACCGCTACGTGCAGGGCAACACGGTCCTCGCCCAGCCCTCGGACAGCGGGATGGTGCGGGTCGACGAGGACTCCGGCCTGGGCGTGGCGGTGTCGACCGACTGCAACGGCCGGTTCGCGCTGCTCGACCCGTACGCCGGTGCGCAGCTGGCGCTCGCGGAGTCCTACCGCAATGTCGCGACCGGGGGCGCCCGGCCGCTGGCGATCAGTGACTGCCTGAACTTCGGCTCTCCGGAGGACCCGGCGGTGATGTGGCAGTTCGCCGAGGCCTGCCGCGGGCTGAAGGACGCCTGCCGGGTGCTCGGCATCCCGGTCACCGGAGGCAACGTCAGCCTCTACAACCAGACTGGCGAGACCGCGATCCTGCCGACCCCGGTGGTCGCGGTGCTGGGCGTGGTCGACGACGTACGGCGTCGTACGCCGACCGGGTTCGTGGCCGAGGACGAGCACGTGCTGCTGCTGGGCACCACCCGTGAGGAGCTCTCCGGATCGGAGTGGGCCAGTGTCGTCCACGGCCACCTCGGCGGGGTCCCTCCGCAGCTGGACCTGGCCGCCGAACAGTCCCTCGGCGCGTTGCTCGTCGCGGCCTGCGGGCTGGTCACCTCGGCCCACGACCTGTCCGACGGCGGGTTGGCCCAAGCGCTCGCCGAGTCGTGCCTGCGCAACGGGGTGGGCGCGCACGTCGCCGTTGAGGGCGACCCGTTCGTCGCGCTGTTCTCGGAGTCGGCCACCCGCGCGCTGGTCTCGGTGGCGCGCGAGTCCGTCGCCGACTTCGAGGCGCTCGCCGCCGACCACGGCGTTCCCACCAGCCGGCTCGGCACCACCGGCGGAGCCGACCTGCGCGTCGAGGGCCAGTTCGCCGTACCTCTCGACGAGCTGCGTGCCGCCTGGACCGCCACCCTCCCCGCCGCCCTCGGGTAGCCGCCGGACTTTCCCAGGTTCAGAACCCAAGCGTCACCTTCACCCAGCAGAGTCGGTGTGTGAAGAGGGGCCTTGCCGTGGGAACCCAGCAACGTGGGCCAGCGGCTGGGTCCAGACGCACATCGGCCCGCCCCCGCGAAGGGACGGGCCGATGGCTGCAGGTCAGAGACCCTGCTGCTGACCGCCCTGCTGGTCGCCCTGCTGGTCGAATCCGCCGCCCTGCTGGTCGCCGGACTGGTCGCCCTGCTGGTCGAATCCGCCGCCCTGCTGGTCGTTGGACTGGTCGGCCTGCTGGTCGAATCCGCCGCCCTGCTGGTCGCTGGACTGGTCGCCCTGCTGGTCGCCGCCGGACTGGTCGGCCTGCTGGCCGCCGCCCTGCTCAGAGACGCCCAAGCGCTCCTCGACCATGTCGCCACCTTGCTGGATCTGGTCGCCGAAGCGACCACCCGTGGCACCGTCGAGTGCCTGCTCCGCCTTGTCCAGGCCCTCGCGGACCTGGTTGGGGTGCTCGCCGGCGAACTGCTCCGCCTTGTCGGCCAGCCCACCCAAATCTGACATGTCGGTCATGTCGATCACTCCTTCCCGAGATGTGATACTTCGCCAACTACGCAGGGTCGAAATGGTCACGCATGGCCCTCTACCGGGACGGCTGACCCGGCTGGTGAGCGGTGCGGGATCTGGCCGTTCCTGCCCGCGGCGGCCCCCGACCACGACACGGGGCCCGGCCACGGGAAGGGCGGCCGCCGTCGGCCGCTCGACGGTTTCCGGGCTCCGCACGATGGGTAGGACTTGCCTGCCCAGTGGGTTGTGGGATGTTCTTGTCCTGGTTTGCTTGAGTTTCGGGGGTGTGTCGGTGGTTCGGCCGTCTGACTGGCAGGTGGTGTTCGGGTTCGGCGATCCGACACCGGGGGACCCGTACTCCATTCGCGCGGTGGCTCGTCGGTGGTCGGGGATCGCGGAGAGCGCGGGGTATGCGGAGACCCGGCTGCGGGGGCTGCTGGGCGACGAGGCATTCGCCAGCTGGATTGGGAAGGCGGGGGAGAAGTTCCGGTCGCGGTCCTCGGACCTGCCCGATCAGCTGCGCAAGACCAAGGACTCCTACCACGACGCGTCAGGGGCGTTGTCGTGGTGGGCGGGTCAGTTGGAGTCGCACCAGGGCACGGCGGACCGGGCGTTGGTCCAGGGCAGGGCGGCGCGCGCAGACCTGTTGTCGGCGCAGCAGCAGCTGAGCTCGGCGTCCGGCTCGGTCTCGTCGGCGTCGCACGCAGGAGCGCTGAGCTTCCATGGCGATCTGAGCTCGGACCTGGCCCCGACGCCGCAGCAGATCTCGGCCGCTCGGGGTCGGTTGGCCAGTGCGCAGGCGGCGGAGTCGCACGCGCAGGGTCTCGTCAACGATGCGCAGTCGCGGCTGGACGCCGCGCGACGGCTGGCAGTCGAGGCGGGTCATCTGCGTGAGTCCGACGGGCGTACGGCGGCGCAACGGTTGCATGATGCGGCTGATGCGGGGATCAAGCCTCGTTCGTTCTGGGACAAGGTCGGGGATGCGATCGCCGACTCGTGGCACGTGGTGGTGGCGATCGCGAAGGTCGTCGTGGCGGTGCTCGGCGTCGTGGCGCTGATCATCGGTGGTCCGATCGCCTGGATCGTGTTCGCGGCCGCGTTGATCGTGTTGGCCGACACGTTGATGAAGTACGCCAACGGGCAGGCGTCGCTGTTCGACGTGGGGCTGGCCCTGCTCGGCTGCATTCCGGGCACCAAGGGGCTGACCACGCTCTCGGAGCTGTCCACGGCGTTCAAGGCCGGCGGCATGCTCGGCGCGGGCGCCCATCTGCTCGGCGCGGGCAAGACGGCGATCGTCGGTCTGGGTGCCGCCGTACGCAGCATCGGCCGGTCGGCCAACCTGATGCGCCAGGGCCTGGTGCCGGGCGTGCGGGCGGCGGTGTCGGTCCTGGGCCGGGAGCGAGCCTTCGTCCTCCCCGAGCTGAGGACCTCGCTCACCGACGCGATCTCGGCCTTCCGCACCTCGATGCGCGACGGCAACAGCCTGGTGAAGGAGGCACGGTCGTGGCAGGGCAGTGGTGCATTCCCCGGCCGCGACACCTACGCACCGACGTTCCTGCCCAAGGGCACCGACCTCGAGGCCGGGTTCCCGGGCCTCTCCAACTATGCGACCGACGCCGGTACGGCGGCCGCCGCCAACCACGAGGCCTCGACCGTGTGGGAGGGGCTGCAGGTCGGCCCGATGCCCGCGGGGGGCGACATCCCGGCCGGCTACCGTGGGTCGATGGTGCAGCTGCACCTCAACTCCGACATGACGGTGGCTTCGGGGACGACCCTGGCCAACGCGCAGTACGGCGCCGGCGGCACCGTCCAGCACTTCTTCGACATCAAGAGCGCGATCGCCAACGGCGATGTGTCGGTGATCGATCATGCGGGCAGCCCGATCCACATCCCCGACGGGATGACACCGCAGGAAGTCAACGCGTTCCTCGCCTCCGAGATGAAGGGACATGGGCCCATCGCGTTGAACCACCCCACGCACATCAACCTCGGGATCGCCGATCAGTCCCAGATCGCGCACTACGACTTCCACCTGCCGCCCGACGAATGGGGCACCCGAAAGGACGTTCTCGACGTGCTCAAGCAGACTGGCTCCCTCATCGGCTCCGCGGGCACCTACCTCTGATGGCGGCGCCGTTCCCCACCAGGTGGGACTTCATCCTGGCCACCGTGCTGATCGGGGTGAACCGCACCGACGGCACCTTCTACTCCGTGCCCGGCACGGGTGGGGAGCCCACCGTCGGGGTGTTCACCACCGAGGAGGCCGCGCTCAGCGCGCCGGACGAGACCTTCGACAAGCAGGCCATCGCGGTCAGCCGGCTGCTCGCCATGCTGCCCGCGGGCATCGGTGTCACGGTCAACCCGGGGTCGCCGGGCGGCGATGCGGGCGAGTCCATGCACGTCGACCCGAGGATGGTCCAGGGTCTCAGGGCGATCCTGCCGCCCCTCCCGGCCGGGACGAGCCTGGAGTTCAGGCCGTGGCTCGCGCTCCCGGCCGAGGTCGGTTCGGCGGTGCGCGACGCCGTCTCCGGCGTCCCGGGCATCCGCGCGGTGTGGGCCCTGACCTACACCATCGACGACAGCCCGCACCTGGGCCTGTTCGCGTACGACGCCGACGACGCCGACTCCGCGACCGTGGACGCCATCGCGCAGGCGCTCGACGCGACCGCCGACCTGGCGAGGCTCGACGTGGCGAGCGTGCAGATCGTCGGCTATGCCGACCTGCCCGACGACGTGCGTGATCGGTTCGCCACCACCTCCCAGGTGTTCGCCGCCTGAGCGCCCCGAGAGCGCGGAGGGGTCGACGATGGTGACGGTCGCTGAGCGTGGTGGTCCGCTGGGAGTGATCCAGCCGGTCGTCGACGCCTGGCAGGCGCGCGGCGAGCTGCTCAAGGTGATCTACAACGACGGCCGAGGCGACCCCGCAGAGGTCTGGCTCCGCGGGTGGCCCGACCGCGATGCCGTCGACGCGGAGTTCGACGTCGGCCCGCTGCTGGAATGGGTGGTGGACGCGCAGGGTCACTGGTGCCTGGTCGACAAGACCACCGGCACCCGGACGACCACGACCCTGGACGCGGTCGGTCCCGTGGGAGGACCGTGGTCGGCGGGCACTGAGCGCACGCGCGTCGGCTACGCCGACCTGCATCCCCCGCTGGCCGCGTCCTCGTGGCAGGCACCGGAGCCCGACGTCGAGCTCGGCCGGTTGGCCGGCGAGATCCACGAGGGGGACGGCGAGCAGCGGTTCGTGTCGCTGGCGGACGGCGTGACGGCCGCGCACCTGCGAGAGCGGGTGCACGAGGTGCTCACGGCGGTCCTGCCGGCGCTCGCTGCGGGTACTCCGCCCGAGGAGGCGACACGACTGCTGCCGGGTTGGTTCCGGGACGCGTGCGCCGCGCCGTACGTCGCCGGCACGTCGCCGTTGGCGGGCCAGCTGTTCACCGATGCCCAGTCGGCGCACGTCGGTCGGTGGGCGCTGAGCTGGACCCCCGAGCGCTGGCTGCTCGCGATGTCACCGGCCGAGCGCACCTGGGCGTGGGTGGGCAGTCTCGCTGTGTCGCCCTCCGTGATCGAGCTGTGGTTCGAGAGGCGTGCGCGTGGCGCGCCGATCGGCTCACTGAAGTGGCTGCTGCACGCATGTGGTGCTCGCGAGTGCGTGGCCCCGCCCTACCCGGTCGACCAGCGAGGACGGCGGATCGAGCCTGCCGCGGCGACGCCGCCCGCCTCCCAGCAACCTCGGCCGGGGCCCGCGTCGGGGCCGCGGGCGAGCGGGTGGAAGCGGTTCGTGGGGCAGTTCCGTCGGCCCCCGGGCTGACGTCACCCGATACCGGCTCAGGGCACGCCTGCGAGAGGGCGCTGGACCTGCTCCACCTGCTGCCACTTCGCGGGGCGCGGGATCGAACGCACCGACCGGGCGAGCGTCGGGATCAGGGCGACCAGCGCGGTCAGCGCGGTGAGGGCGAACACCGCGTCGCGACCCCCGAAGCCGGCGAGGAGTACGCCGGCCAGGACCGGTGCCAGCGGCATCGACACCATCGACACGAACTGCATCGCCGACTGGACCCGGCCGACCAGGTCCGCAGGCGTGACCGCCATCCGGTAGGAGCCGACTCCCGCGTTGCCGGCGGGATTGAGGAAGATCCCGACAGAGGCGGCGAGCGCCATCACCGCCGGGTTGTTCCAGAGTGCCAGCGGGACCGACAGCGGCACGAAGCTCCAGGCGACTGCCACCGTGAGTCGGCCGGTCGGCAGCCGGTCGATCAGCCGAGGAGCGGCGAGGGCGCCCAGGATCCCGCAGCCGCCGATCGCCGTCTCGACGAGGCCGATCTGCCAGGCGGGGAAGCCTGCGGTGACCAGCCGGAGCAGGGCGACGAAGAAGAGCGCGTTGACGGTGAGGTTGATCAGCGGCGACCAGATCAGCAGCACGCGGAAGAACGGGCGCGACCACGTGTAGCGGATGCCGTCGCCGAGGTCGCGCATCGGCCGGCCGGCTCCGGCCCCGAGTGCCCGTGGCTCGGGGGACAGGTCCGCGCGGACCCGGCCGAGCAGCAGCCAGCCTGCGGCATAGGTCAGCGCATCGGCGAGGAACGGTGCCCATCGCGCCACGCCGAGCAGCGCGCCGCCGACCGGGCCACCGAGCAGACCGGCCACATGCTGACGGGCCTGCTGCTGGCTGAGTGCGGTGGGCAGCTCCTCGGTGGCGACGACCGTGCGGATCGCCGAGCTCTCCGACGGTCCGAACATCCCGCTCGCCAGGCCGCTGACCAGCGCCACCACGAGCAGGTGCGGCATCGTGAGCGCGCCGAGGAGCCCGGCTGCCACGACCGAGCCCTGCAAGAGCAGACCAGCGAGCAGGGAGAGCCGCATCAGCCGGAGTCGGTGCCACCGGTCGGCCAGCACTCCCGCCGGTAGCAGCGCGAGCACCATGCCCCCGAGCTGGACGGCCTCGGCCGTGGCCGCCCAGAACGTCGACCGGGTCATCGCGAAGGTCACCAGAGGCATCGCGAAGGCGCTCACCCTGGTGCCGAGCTCCGAGGCCGTCGCACCGACCCACAGCGCGGTGAAGTCGCGGTTCCGGGAGAGCTGGCGGAAGGTCGTCACCGCAGCACTCTAGATCCCGCACCATTCCTTGCGCAATAGTTATTGCGCAAGGAATGGCGGGCGCTTCCGGCTACAGTGTCCGCGTGGCAGGCGAGACGACCGGGACCCCGATCGGTGACCCCACCGTGCTGCGCGCCATCGCGCACCCGGTGCGCAACCGGGTGCTCGCCGAGCTGTACGCCGCCGGGCCGATGCGGGCCGCCGACGTTGCCGAGGCGATCGACGTACCGGCCAACCAGGCCTCCTTCCACCTGCGCCAGCTCGCCAAGTACGGCCTCGTCGAGGAGGCCCCCGAGCTGGCCCGCGACGGTCGGGATCGAGTCTGGCGACCCGTCCACGAGCACGGGCTGAACGTCTCCCTCGACAACCTGGAGCAGGCGCCCGGGGGTCGAGCCGCGGTCACGGTGTTCCGACGCCAGTCGATCGCGCACGCTCAGGAGTTCGTCGCCCGGGCCTTCGCGAGCAGCGGCGGCCCGGATCGGCACGTGATGATCAGTGACAGCTCGGTCCGGCTCACCGTGGACGAGGCGCGCCAGCTGGGCGCGGAGCTCGCCGAGCTGGTCGAGGGCTGGCGCGGGCGCACCCAAGGAGCCTCGACGGGCGAGCGGCGCACCTACGAGTTCATCGCGATCCTGCAGCCGGCGGACCCCGATCCGGAGGATCCGTCCGATGCTCGGGCCTGACCTGCCGCCCACCACGCTCGGGCTGTTGTTGCGCCCCGTCACGGTCGCGGTCAACCGGGACAGCGGCGACCTGTTGTGCGGGACGGGCGCCGGCGGCGAGACGCTGCTGCACCTGTGGACCGCCCCGGAGCTGGTGATGGCAGTTCCCGACGGGTTCGTCACCCGCTCGGCTCGCGCCGTCGACGTGGTGGCCGAGCTCATCGACGGCATGGCCGTCGTGGTCGACGCCGGGACGTCCCGCGCGGTGTACTTCTCGCCGGCCAACGCGATGCGACTGCGCCGCTGTGCCACCGCTCTGCGCTCCGGCGAGATCGGTGTCTGGAGGTCGCCGCCCGACGCGGTCGTCAAGGCTGTTCGCGCCGTCGCGCAGGCACAGGCTCAGGTCGAGCGGGTGTGGCTGATGGCGGCGAGCGGTCATGGCGCGCAGCCCTGCGTCTTCGTGGTGTACGACGCGGCCACCGGGACGCTCCGCCGCGCCACGGACCGCGCGCCGGTCGACCGGGAGCTCGCGGGTGCGATCGGCAAGGTCGGCACTCCCGAGCAGCTGGGCCTGGCCGTCCTGGAGGTCGGTGCGCTCGCGGTTCAGCCTCGGATGGTCACCGTCGCCCTGTCCGGGCTGCCACCGCTGTTCGAGCGCAGCCCGACCGTCCCGGACTCTCCGGCGATGGTGGACTGCACGGCCGACGACTTCGCGCCGGTGCTGCTCGTCGAGAAGGCCGGTCGGGGCAATGGTCGTGCCCAGGCATGGACCGGCGACCCGGACGGTGCGCCGTCCGCGCCGTACCCGCTCGACGTGGAGGCGATCCGCGCCGAGTTCGACCTGCCCGGGTGCATCGTCGTGCACACCTGGCCTGATGGCGGCAACGCGATGTGGTGCACCCGGACCCGGGTCGGAATCTCCGGAGACCCCGGGCGAAGGGGCCGCCTCGAACGGCTGATGCTGCGCAACTGGTGGAAGCGCTGGGAGAGGAAGCCTCGGGAGCGGCAGGTCTTCGCGCACCGGAGCTGATCCCCAGCGGGTCCGCCGGCCGGCAACCCACCCTCCTGACGGAGAATGGCGCCATGGAGGAGTTCGGAGGTGACCGGTGCCGCGTCGCCTGACTCCGCTGTCTGCCGAGCCGCTGGCCCGGGCGGTCGCCGACCGGGACCTGCGGCTGCTCACCAAGCACTACCTGGCGCTGCTCCAACAGCGGGCGCCCGGCAACTCCGTCGAGGTGCGGGTGCCGCCGTACGCCGCGGTCCAGGTGGTGCCCGGGGTCCGGCACACCCGCGGCACCCCACCGGCCGTCGTCGAGACCGACGCGCAGACCTGGCTGGCCCTGGCCCGGGGCGAGCTTGACTGGGCCGAGGCGCTGCACGTCGGTCGGATCAGCGCGAGTGGGGAGCGGACCGACCTGTCCGGCTACCTGCCGTTGGACGAACCGCTCAGCGACCCACCAGCCTGATCCGCAGCACCCGCTCGCGCTCGCGCGCCTCCTGCTGGTCACGGGCGCGGCCGAACAGCAGCTGCGGCAGCGAGACGATCCCGACGGCCCGGGTCGGGTCGTCGCGATCGACCACCGGCATCGTGGTCACCCCGGCCACCGCCATCAGCTCGGCGACGTGGCGCAGCGTCTGGTCCGCGTGGGTCACCACCGGGTCGCTGGTGACCAGCTCTCCGACCGTGGTCGCCTCCTTGTCGCCGTGCGTGGCGGCGAACAGCTCGCCCCGGGGCACCACTCCGGCCAGCGTGCCGTCGGCAGCGACCACCGGGTAGAGCTGCTGACGCCAGGCCGCGTAGTTGTCGTCGGGCGCCTCGAGGGCGGCGTACGCCGTGGCGACGTCGAGGCCCTCGGTGAACTCCACGACATCGGTGGTCATCACCTCGCCGACGAACAGGATCTCCAGCGGGTCCACGTCGTACTCCCGGCTGAGGTGGTAGCCGCGCCGGGCGATCTTCTCGGTGAGGACCGATCGTTTGAGGATCAGCACCGAGATCCCGGTGGCGGTCATCGCGGCGATGATCAGCGGCAGCAGGGCGTCCCACTGGTGGGTCAGCTCCAGCGCGAACACGATGCCAGTGAAGGGCGAGCGCATCACCCCGCCGAGCACGCCGGCCAGTCCGATCAGGGCCCAGAAGCCGAGCCCGACCTCGGGGAAGACGTGTGCCTCCAGCGCGCCGATGGCGCCGCCGATCATGAACATCGGCGCGAGCACGCCGCCCGACGTGCCCGAGCCCAGCGAGAGCGACCAGATCAGCGTCTTGGTGATCAGGATCCCGACGACCAGGCCGAGCCCGATCGAGCCGGTCAGCTCCATCCGGATGATGTTGTAGCCCACGCCCAGTGCCTCCGGGGTGAACAGGCCGCCGATGCCGATGATCACGCCGCCGATCGCCGGCCACCACATCCAGTGCACGGGCAGGCGCCGGAAGGTGTCCTCGGAGGCGTAGACCAGCGCGGTGGCGAGCACCGCGAGGATGGCCGAGATGACTCCGGACACCAGGCAGAGGAGGTACGTCGAGAGGTCGATGTGCAGGGTGGCGTTGGCCAGGAAGATGGCCCCGGAGCCGAGCAGCGGCTGGCGGATGATCGTGGCGACGCACACCGCGCCGGCCACGGGGATCAGGCTGCGCGGCCGGAACTCGAAGAGCAGCATCTCCGCGGCCAGCAGGATCGCGGCGAGCGGTGAGTTGAAGGTCGCGGCCATGCCCGCCGCCGAGCCGGCCACCAGCAGCGTCTTGCGTTCGTCGGCGGTCAGCCGCAGGAACTGTGCGAACAGCGAACCGAGGGCGCCGCCGGTCATGATGATCGGGCCCTCGGCGCCGAACGGGCCGCCGGTGCCGATCGCGATCGCCGACGAGATCGGCTTGAGTACGGCGACCCGCGGCTCCACCTTGCTGCCGCCCAGCAGGATCGCCTCGATCGCCTCGGGCATGCCGTGCCCCCGGATCTTCTCGGAGCCGTAACGGGCCATCACGCCGATGACCAGACCGCCGAGGGTGGGCGCGAGCAGGATCACCCACCACGGACTGTGTCCCGAGCCCGGCGCGACGAGCTGGGTGTCGACACGGTGATAGAAGATCGCGTTGGTGATCAGCCCGATGAGCCGGAGCAGCGCCCAGGCGGTGACGCCGGCGACCGCGCCGACGGGCAGCGCGAGCGCGGTGATCACCAGGATGCGAGGAGTGGTGGAGAAGTCGCCGAGGTGGCGGACATCGCGCACCTGGGGCTGGTCGGAGATCGGTTGCAACGTGAGCCTTGCCGGTTCGAGGGTCTTCGGTTAGATCGTGCCGCGACATATTATCCTGAACCATGCCGACAGATGCCGAGTACCAGCGACTGCTCGCCTTTCGGACGCGGCTGCGCCGGTTCGACCAGTGGAGCAGGCAGGCCGCGGAGCAGCGCGGACTCACCCACGCGCAGCACCAGCTGCTGCTCGCGGTCCGGGGCAGCGGCACCGGTCGTGGTCCGACGATCGGCGACGTCGCCGACGCCCTGATGGTCAAGCACCACACCGCCACCGGATTGGTGGACCGGACCCAGGAGCTCGGGCTGGTCGAGCGCGTCCGCGACGCGGACGACTCCCGGCGGGTGCATCTCCGGCTCACCCGCAAGGGGCACCGGATCCTCCGTGAGCTGACCGACGTACATCTCGAGGAACTGCGCCGGCTCGGGCCGATGCTCGGTCCGATGCTCGACCCGCTGGCCGAGCCGATCCCTGGTTCGGAGCAGGTGGGCACGCCGGACTAGTGTCCCCTGCATGCCGCTGACAACTGAGGAGATCCGGGCCCGCGTGGCCGACGTACTGCCCGACGTACGACGTGACCTGGAGGATCTCGTTCGGATCCAGTCGGTGAGTGCCGACCCGGCCCGTCGTGCTGAGGTGGAGCGTTGCGCCGAGGCGGTTCGGGCGCTGCTGGAGGCAGAGGGAGCAACCGCCCGGGTCGTGCGGCACGGCGACGACGGACCGCCGGCGGTGATTGCGCACAAGCCGGGCCCGGAGGGTGCGCCCACGGTGTTGCTCTACGCCCACCACGACGTCCAACCCGAGAACGACCACGCCGACTGGGACACCCCGCCGTGGGAGCCGACCGAGCGTGGGGAGCGTCTCTACGGTCGCGGCGCCGCCGACGACAAGGCGGGCATCGCGACCCACCTCGCCGCGCTCAGGGTCTTCGGCGACGACCTTCCGGTCGAGGTCGTCGTGTTCGTCGAGGGCGAGGAGGAGGTCGGCTCCGACACCCTGCCCGACCTTCTGCGCGCGCACCGCGACGAGCTCGCCGCCGACGTGATCGTCATCGCCGACAGCGGCAACTGGGACATCGGCGTGCCCGCGCTGACCACCAGCCTCCGCGGCTTGGTGCGCGTGGACATCGAGATCCGCACGCTGACCCATGCCGTGCACTCGGGCATGTGGGGCGGCCTCGTGCCCGATGCCCTGATCACCCTCGCCCGGATGATCGCCACCCTGCATGACGACCAGGGCAACGTTGCGGTCGAGGGCCTGCACGGCGGACCGGCCGCCGACGTGGAGTACCCCGAGGAGCGGCTGCGCGCGGAGTCCGGCGCGGTGCCGGGCATCGAGTGGATCGGGTCCGGCCCGATCGTCGAGCGGCTGTGGACCAAGCCGGCGCTGTCCATCACCGGCATCGACGCCCCGAAGGTCGACGGTGCCTCCAACACCCTGACCCCGGCGGCGCGCGCGAAGATCTCGCTGCGGGTGGCGCCCGGCGACACGACTGCGAACGCGCTGGACTGCCTCCGTCGGCACCTCGAGGCCCGAGTGCCGTGGGGGGCGCAGTTCGCCCTGACCGTCGTGGACACCGGCGAGGCGGCATCGATCGACACCACCGGTCCGGCGTACGACGCGGCGCGCGCGGCCTTCAAGGAGGCCTGGGACGGCACCGACGCGGTCGACATGGGAGTCGGCGGGTCGATCCCCTTCATTGCCGAGTTCCTGGAGAGCTTCCCGGACGCGAGCGTGCTGGTGACCGGGGTCGAGGATCCCGACACCCGTGCCCACGGCGCCAACGAGGGCCTGCACCTGCCCGAGTTCGAGCGGGTGCTGCTCGCCGAGGCGCTGATGCTGGCGAAGCTGGCCTGAGCCGACCGTGTCCGCGACGTCGCGCGGCTTCCTCGCCGGTCACCGAGCGGCCCGGCTCGAGGCGCTGACCGACCTCCTGGTCGCGGCGATCGTCGACGAGAACGCCGGCTACCGGACCGTGCCGGTGGTGCCGCTCGACGACCTGCGCAGGTCGTGCCACGACAACGTCGACCGGGTCCTGGAGTTGCTGGGCCGCAGTGTCGCCGGCGAGGACGTCGCCGAGGGACCGTGGTACGACGCCGCCGTACAGACCGGGCATCGGCGGGCCCGCCAGGGCTTCCCGCTCGACGACGTGCTCGGCTCCTTCCGGATCGGCGGCCGGCTGATCTGGCAGGACCTCGTCGAGCAGGCCGACGGCGATGCCGACCTCGACGCCGACGAGCTGCGCGGCATCGGCACCCGGCTGTGGGAGGTCGTCGACCGCACCTCCTCCCACGTCGCACGCGCCTACCACGAGGCCGAGCGTGACCTCGTGCGCGCGGACGAGCAGCGTGGCGCCGCCCTCTGGGAGGAGCTCCTCCGCGGTCGGGCGCGGGAGCCGGCCTTCGCGGCCAGCGCGGCGCAGACCCTCGACCTGCCAGCCGCTGGACCCTACGCGGCGGTCGCACTGTCCGGCTCCGTCGACGACCCCTCCGCGCACCTGGGCCGGGTCGGACTGGTCTCGGCCTGGCACCGGCGGACCGACGCGGTGATCGGTGTCGTCGCGCTCGGTCGGCACGGCGTGTCCGTCGTCGTCTCCGCGCTCGTCTCGTCCGGTGCCCGGGGCGGGGTCTCCGGGCGGGTCGCCGATCTCGCGGAGATCGACACCGCGTTCGACCAGGCCGCGGTCACCCTGCGGACCGTCCCGCGCGGAGTCGCCCAGGTCGCGGCGTACGACGACCGCCTGCTCGCGGCCCTGCTGCTCGACTCCCCGAAGGTCGCCGACCGCCTGGTACGCCGGTGGCTCCAGCCGCTGCTCGACCTGCCCCCGGCCGAGTCGCGGGTGCTGCTGACCACCCTGCGTGCCTGGGTGGACTCCGGCGGTGCGATCACCAGGACCGCCGAGCTGGCCCACTGTCACCGCAACACCGCGATGAACCGGATCGCCAGGATCGGCACCCTGCTGGACATGAACCTCGGTGAGGGCTCGGTGCCCGTGGAGATCCCGATCGCGCTGGTGTGGCTCGACCTCTCGACGCCGGCGTCCTGAGCCGGGGTGGGCAGTCTGCCCAGCCAGGCGTCGGCCCTTCTGGGCGCTGCGCCTCTGTGCGCCCGACGTGACCCGTGCCACAGTGGGGGCAGGGAGGGCAGACCAGGGCGGCGTCTCGGGAGCGACGTGGCCGCGACGGAAGGACTGCCCGCAATGGCCACACGGCACGACGGCGACCAGGCTGCCTCGGGCGCGGACACCGGCCCCGCTCCGGTCGGACGACGCACGTTCCTCGGCTACGTGCTCGGCGGGGCCACGCTCGCGGTCGCGGTCGACCTCGGCGCCGGCGTCGTCGGCGGCGCACCGGCGTACGCATCGGTGCCCTCACTGCCGCAGATCGCCGAACTGTACGACCTCGAGGACGCCCAGACCGATGCGGCCCGACCGACCGCGAACCTGATCACCGTGGTCGTCGACGACCACGGCGATGCGCACTTCGCGATCCCGAGGATGGAGGTCGGTCAGGGGATCACCACCTCGACGACGATGATCATCGCCGAGGAGCTCGACCTGCCGCTCGACAAGGTGCACGTCACCCTTGCGCCGGCCCGTCCGGAGCTGGAGTTCAACCAGCTCACCGGTGGGTCGAACAGCACGGTCTCGACGTACACGCCGATCCGGGTCGCCGCCGCGATAGCGCGCAAGGCGCTTCTGGATGCCGCCGCGATCGAGCTGGGTTCGGTGGTCGCGCTGCTGAAGTCGAAGGACGGCGTGATCACCGCCCCGGACGGGACGTCGACGACCTATGCGGCGATGGCCGCGAAGGCCGCGAGTCCGACCACGAAGGAGGTGTCGGTCGCGCTGAAGCAGCGCAGCGCCTTCACGATGGTGGGCACTCCGCAGAACCGGGTCGATGCGCTGGACATCGTCACCGGCCGGAAGAAGTTCTCGATGGACCTCGACGTGCCGGGCGCCCTGCCGACGATGCTGTGCCGGCCGCCGACCCTGAACGGCAGCCCGAAGGCGGTGCGCAACAAGGCCGAGGTGCTCTCCATGCCGGGAGTGACCGACGTGGCGATCATCCCCACGGGGGTGGCGGTGCGCGCGCAGACCTTCGGTCAGTGCATCGACGGCGTCCGGGCGCTGCAGGTCGACTGGAATCCCGGCACGGTCGAAGGAGAGTCCGACGACACGATCCTCGCCGAGCTGAGGAAGGCAGAGCTGCCGCTCGCGGCACCGAAGGTGCCGGTGCTGGCCAAGACCCTCGACGCGCGCTTCGAGTTCATGTTCAAGTCGAGCGCGGCGCTCGAGCCGTACTGCGCGATCGCCGACGTGCGTCCGGACTCCGCCGAGGTGTGGGCCGGTCTGAAGGTGCCGATCGTGGCGCAGGTCGATGTCGCCCACGCGGTGGGGCTGCCCCAGCACAAGGTGAAGGTCAACGTGATCACCGGCGGCGGGTCGTTCGGGCACAAGCTGTTCGGCAACCACGCCATCGAGGCGGCGCAGGCCTCCAAGGCGATCGGCAAGCCGGTCAAGCTCATGTGGCACCGGGCCGACGAGCCACGCCAGGGCCGGGCCCACCCGATGACCACGTCGCGGATCCGGGTGACCCACCTCGGGGCCCAGGTGCTCACCTTCGAGCAGCGACACACCAGCGTCTCGACCGACTTCTCCCACGGGTTCGGCGAGATGGTGTCCTCGCTCGGCTCCAAGCTCCCCGGCGGCCTGGGCAATCTCGGCTACGCGGAGATCATCTTCAACCTGACCCAGGAGCTGCCCTACAACTTCGGCGTGGTCAGCCAGTCGCTGACCGAGACCGACAGGCGGTTCAACACCGGCAGCATGCGCAACATCTACTCGCCCGACGTCGCCACCGCGAACGAGCTGGTGGTCGACCAGCTCGCGGCGGCGATGAAGAAGGACCCGGTGGCGTTCCGGCTGGCGTTCCTGAAGGACGACCGCACCCGTGCCCTGCTGAAGAAGGTCGCCGAGGTCGGCAAGTGGGGTCGTCCGATGGCACCGGGCACGGCGCAGGGCATCGCCATCCACAAGGAGTACAAGGGTGCGACCGCCGTACTCGTCGAGATCGACTGCCGTCCGGCCACGGTGAACCGGAAGATCTACCACGCCGTCACCGGCCCCCGGGTGACCCGGGCGGTGTTCGGTGTGGATGCCGGTCTGGTGATCAACCCGCGCGGACTCGAGGCCCAGATGATGGGCGGGCTCAGTGACGGGATGGCGCTGATCCTGACCAGCAGCCTGCACCTGCAGGACGGCCACTTCCTGGAGGCCAGCTGGGACAACTACTTCTACACGCGGCAGTGGAACACGCCGCTGGAGTTCCAGTGCATCGTGATGCCCTCGGACTCCCAGCAGCCGGGTGGCGCCGGCGAGGCTGGGGTGGCGGCCTCGGCGGCGGCGACCGCGTGCGCCTACGCCCGCGCCACCGGCACCCTGCCCACTCGCTTCCCGATCAACCACGACACGTTGTCGTTCGAGGTCAAGCCCTTCGTCCCGCCGCTGCCGGAGTCCCCGACGGACGGCCTGAGCCACACCTACTGAGGAGCGACATGCCCCAGCACACCTTCATCCTCAACGGCAAGACGGTCACGGTGGACGTCGACGACGACGTCCGCGTGCTCTGGGTGTTGCGCGACGTCCTCGGCGTCACGGGACCCAAGTACGGCTGCGGGATCAACGTCTGCAAGGCCTGCACCTCGCACATCAACGGCAAGGCGTTCAACCCGTGCTCGGTGCGGGTCGCCGACCTCACGCCCACCGACGAGGTCACCACGATCGAGGGCCTGCCGGCGACGGTGGGCAAGGATCTGCACCCGATGCAGCAGGCCTGGCTGGACCGCGACGTCGCCCAGTGCGGCTACTGCCAGCCGGGCCAGATCATGGCCGCGGTCGCCAAGGTGCACCAGGCCCGGGCCGAGGGTCATGAGATCACCGATGCCGACCTCGATGAGATCCGCAACGTCTGCCGCTGCGGCACCTACGTACGAATCCGCGAGGCGATCAAGGAGGGGGCAGCCGGGATGTGAGGTCCGCGGGCGGTCACCGCAGCGGGAGGCGTACGACGAACTCGCTGCCGCGTCCGGGCTCCGAGCTCACCGCGATGGTCCCCTCGTGGCGCTCGACGACCTTGGCCACGATCGACAGGCCAAGGCCGGTGCCCGGCCGGTTCAGCGCCTCGACGTTGTTGGTCCGGAAGAACTCCTCGAAGAGCCTGGGCTGGTCGGCCTCGTCGATGCCGAGCCCGTTGTCGATGAAGCGGACCACCGCAACGCCGTCCTCGATGCCCACCACGACCCGGATGGCACCGCCGTCGGGTGTGTACTTCAGGGCGTTGCTCAGCAGGTTCACACAGACCACGTCGAGCTCGACGGCGGAGCCTGCGATCCGCACGGGATCCGGGGCGTAGACCGCCGTGAGGTCCTGCGCATGTGACCTGGCCTGGACGGTGAGCACGTCGACGGCATCGCGGACCCGCTCGTTCAGGTCGACCGCCTCGACGGTCCGCGGTCGTGCCGGATCGCTGACCCGGCGCAGCTCGAGCAGCTGCTCGACCAGGGCGTTCAGCCGGTCCGCCCCACGGGAGATCGCCGCGAACGACGGGTCCTCGGGCGCGCCCTCCTCGCGGTGCCGGTCCTCCAGCAGCTCGAGGTGGCCCACGATCATGGTGAGCGGGTTCTTGAACTCGTGCGCGACCATCGCGATCAGCTGGCTCTTGTAGGCATCGACGGCCCGCAGCTGGTCGACCAGCCGCTGGTCCCGCTCGAAGTTGCGCGCGTTCAGGATCGCGCCGCCCAGGTCGCGGCCGATCTCGAGGGCCGCGGACGCCTCGGCAGGGGTCCACAGGCCGTGGCTGCCGTCGCGGGTCAGAGCCAGGTTGCCGACGCACTCCTGGCCGACGCCCAGCGGGACCAGCATCACCGACGACAGGCCGAGCCCCTCGATGAAGGCCAGCACCTCTGCGGTCTCGGTCTCGCCGATCAGGTCCGTCGGCCGTGAACGGGACAGGATCGCGGTGCGCTGCTCGCGCCAGGCCCGGTTCGCGGCCCGCTCCGCGATCGCGATGAGGCGGGCCGGCACCCGCGTGGTTCGGATCGACGGCCGGGCCGTTCCGCTGCCGGGCTCGGTCGGGTCGTCGAAGACGTGCAGCCACATGCTCTGCGCGCGGAAGGCCTCAAGGATGGTGGGCTCGGTCTCGTGCAGCAGCTGGTCGGGGCCGAGCCGGGCGCTCGCGCTGCGCACGATGCTGCGGGCGGCGTCGGCCAATCGGATCTGCTCGTTGAGTCGCTCGCGTTCGAGCGCCCGCTCCAGCGCTCGAGCAGCCTGCTCGGCGTACAGCTCGAGGACCCGGCGCCGTTCCGGGTCCGGCCGGCGGCCTCCCTCGGGCAGGTCGACCGACAGCACGCCGATCCACTCGCCCTGCTCGTTGCACAGGGGGGCGAGGAGCATGTCGAGCGGATGCCAGGCATCAACACCGTCCAGCGGCACCAGGTCGGGGATCCAGGCCGCCTGGAGGTCAGGCGACAGTCGTTGGTGGGGCACGAACTTCAAGGCGCCCCAGTCCTCCGAGGCGGCGACCTCGGCCTCGATCCGCCACCGCGGCGTGACCGTGCCGACCAGCTCGCGGACGCCCGGCTGGTCGCCGGCCACCGCGACGATCTCGAACTCCTGGGGGTCACGCAGCACGTTGAGCGCGGCAACGCCGAACCCGGCCACCTTCGCGACGCCCTCGACGATCACCTGGAGCACCTCGGGGAGGCCGCCGCCGTACCAGGCGCCGGCAAGGGCCTGCTCGACGCGCGGCGGCGCTTCGTCGTGGTCGGTCATGGGTCTCCCCCCGGAGTCAACCGATCCTAACCGCGGGGGGCCCGGGGCGTGGCCGGACCGCGGAGTTGCTGCACGCGCGGTGGGGCGTCAGTGCTGCGCCACGGTGGTGCAAGCCTCGATCAGTACGTCGATGTCCTCGACGGTCGCCACCAGCGGCGGGGCCAGCCGGACCGTCTGGCCGTGCGCCTCCTTGGCGAGCACGCCCTGCTCCATCAGCCGTTCACAGAACTCGCGCCCGGTCATCAGGGTCGGGTCGATGTCGAGCCCTGCCCACAGCCCACGGCTGCGGACCTCCTCCAGTCCGTGCCCGAGCGACTGGCGCAGTCCCGCATCGAGGCGCTCGCCGAGCTCGGCCGACCGCTGCTGGAACTCGCCGGTCGCCAGCATCGCGACGACCTCGTGGCCGATCGCCGCGGCGAGCGGGTTGCCGCCGAACGTCGAGCCGTGCGTGCCGGGCGTGATCACGCCCAGCACGTCCGCGTCGGCGGCCACCGCCGAGACGGGGTAGAGGCCGCCGCCCAGAGCCTTGCCGAGCACATAGACGTCGGGGACGACGTCCTCGTGGTCACACGCGAAGGTGCGTCCGGTGCGGGCCAGGCCCGACTGGATCTCGTCGGCGACCATCAGTGCGCCGTGCTCGTCGCACAGCGCGCGGACCTCGCGCAGGTAGCCGGCGGGCGGGATCAGCACACCGCCCTCGCCCTGGATGGGCTCCAGCAGCACCGCGACCACGTCGGGGCCCATCGCTCCACGCAGGGCGTCGACGTCGCCGTACTTCACCATTGTGAAGCCGGGCGTGAAGGGGGCGTAGTCGTTGCGCGCGTCGACGTCGTTGGAGAAGCTCACGATCGTGGTCGTGCGGCCGTGGAAGTTGCCCTCCATCACGACGATCCGCGCCTTGCCCTCGGGCACGCCCTTGACGCGGTAGCCCCACTTGCGGCTGAGCTTGAGTGCCGTCTCGACGGCCTCGGCGCCGGAGTTCATCGGGAGCATCATCGACTTGCCGGTGAGGCCGGACAGCGCCTCGGCGAACGGACCGAGCTGGTCGTTGTAGAACGCCCGGCTGGTCAGCGTCAGGGTGCGCAGCTGTCGCTCTGCGCGGGCCAGCAGCCGGGGATGGCAGTGGCCGAAGTTCAGCGCGGAGTACCCGGCCAGGCAGTCCAGGTAGCGCCGACCGTCCACGTCGGTGACCCAGGCGCCCTCGCCGCTGGCGATGACCACCGGCAGCGGGTGGTAGTTGTGGGCGGCGTACCGCTCGGTCAGGTCGATGTGCTGCTGCGTGGCGTCCACGGCTGCCTCCCTCGGGGAACGGTCGAAAGATTGTCTGACAATCTGGCAACCAACCTACCTCGCGATGGGACCAATCGCACAACGAATCCCCGGGCGGCAGTTCGCTGCGCCGCAGATCTCGCCCGTAGACTCCTCGCGTGGCCAGCAATCCGAGTCGCCCCACCGGCCGTCGACGTGGGGACGGCCGCTTGACGCACGACCTCGACCCGCAGGATCTCGGACCGCAGGACGCCTGTGGGGTCTTCGGTGTCTGGGCCCCCGGCGAGGACGTCGCCAAGCTCAGCTACTACGGCCTCTACGCACTGCAGCACCGCGGCCAGGAGTCCGCCGGCATCGCGGTCAGCAACGGTCGGCAGATCCTCGTCTACAAGGACATGGGCCTGGTCTCGCAGGTCTTCGACGAGTCCACGCTCGAGGCGCTCAAGGGTCACCTCGCGGTCGGCCACGCGCGCTACTCCACGACCGGCGCCAGCACCTGGCACAACGCTCAGCCGACGTTCCGCCCGACCGCCGACGGCTCCATCGCGCTGGCCCACAACGGCAACCTGACCAACACCCGTGACCTGCTCGCGATGGTCGACGACCTCTCCCGCGAGGGTGAGCTGGACATCCACGCACGCAGCCTCGAGACCAGCACCAACGACACCTCCCTGGTCACCGCGCTGCTGGCGCACCACCCGGACACCAGTCTTGAGGAGCGCGCCGCCGAGCTGCTCCCCCTGATCCGCGGCGCGTTCTCCTTCGTGTGGATGGACGAGAACACCCTGTACGCCGCCCGCGACCCGCAGGGGATCCGACCGCTGGTCCTGGGTCGCCTCGAGCGTGGCTGGGTGGTCGCCTCGGAGACCGCGGCACTCGACATCGTCGGCGCGTCGTACGTCCGCGAGATCGAGCCCGGCGAGATGGTCGCCGTCGACGAGGACGGACTGCGGACCCGCCGGTTCGCCGAGGCCGCGCCCAAGGGCTGCCTGTTCGAGTTCGTCTACCTGGCCCGGCCGGACACCCGCATCTCCGGCCAGCGGATCCATAGCGTGCGCGTCGAGGTCGGCCGCCGGCTGGCCGCCGCCGAAGCCGTCTTGCACAGCCCCGCAGACGCCGACCTGGTCATCCCGGTGCCCGAGTCCGGCACCCCGGCCGCGATCGGGTACGCCGAGGCCAGCGGGATCCCGTACGGCATCGGGCTGGTCAAGAACTCCTACGTCGGTCGCACGTTCATCCAGCCCAGCCAGACCATCCGCCAGCTCGGCATCCGGCTGAAGCTCAACCCGCTGCGTGACGTCATCGAGGGCAAGCGGCTGGTCGTGGTGGACGACTCGATCGTGCGCGGCAACACCCAGCGTGCGCTGGTGCGGATGCTCCGTGAGGCCGGCGCCCGCGAAGTGCACGTCCGGATCTCCAGCCCTCCGGTGAAGTGGCCCTGCTTCTATGGCATCGACTTCGCCACCCGGGCCGAGCTGATCGCCAACGGCCTGTCGACCGACGAGATCTGCGAGTCCATCGGCGCCGACTCGCTGGCCTACATCTCCCTCGAGCAGCTGGTCGAGGCCACCTCGGTGCCCGGCGACCAGCTGTGCCGGGCCTGCTTCGACGGTGTCTACCCGGTGGCGCTGCCCGAGCCCGAGAACCTCGGCAAGCACCTGCTCGAGGTGACCACGCCCGAGCTCGACGCGGAGTTGGTGCGCCCGTGAGCACCTACGAGGCCGCGGGCGTCTCGATCGAGGCGGCCGACCGGGCGATCGACCTGATGAAGGACTGGGTCGAGAAGGCCCGCCGGCCCGAGGTCCTCGGCGGCCTGGGCGGCTTCGCGGGCCTCTTCGACGCCTCGGCGCTGAAGGCCTACGAGCGGCCGCTGCTGGCCACCTCGACCGACGGCGTCGGCACCAAGGTCGCCATCGCGCAGGCCCTGGACAAGCACGACACCATCGGCTTCGACCTGGTCGGCATGGTCGTCGACGACCTCGTGGTCTGCGGCGCCGAGCCGCTGTTCATGACCGACTACATCGCCACGGGGCGCGTCGTACCCGAGCGGATCGCGGCGATCGTCCAGGGCATCGCCGAGGCCTGCGCGGAGGCGGGCTGTGCGCTCGTCGGCGGGGAGACCGCCGAGCACCCCGGGCTGCTCGCCCCGGACGAGTACGACGTCGCGGGCGCGACCACCGGCGTGGTCGAGGCCAGCCGACTGCTCGGCGCCGACCGGGTGCGCCCGGGCGACGTCGTGGTCGCGATGGCCTCCAGCGGGCTGCACTCCAACGGCTACTCCCTGGTCCGGCACGTGCTGCTCGCCGAGGGTGGGCGGTCGCTCGCCGAGCACGTCGACGACTTCGGCCGCAGCCTGGGCGAGGAGCTGCTGGAGCCGACGCGTCTCTACACCCTGCCCTGCCTCGAGCTGGCCAGGTCGACCGGCGTGCACGCGATGTCGCACGTCACCGGCGGCGGGCTGGCGGCCAACCTCGAACGCGTGCTGCCGGCCACGGTCGCGGCGACCGTCGACCGGGCGACCTGGGCGCTGCCGCCCGTCTTCGAGCTGGTGCAGCGCGTCGGCGGCGTCGAGCTCACCGAGCTGGAGCGCACCCTCAACTGCGGTGTCGGCATGGTCGCGCTGATGCCGGCGGATGAGGCCGACGCCGCGGTGAGGCTGCTCGGCTCGCACGGCATCCCTGCGTGGCCGGCCGGCGAGGTGACGGCCGCCGCCGGCGATGCCGGCGGTCGCGTGACCCTGGTCGGGCAGCACGCCGCCTCCTGAGCCCGGCAGCGGCGCGGGGATCGCCGGCGCCCGGCGCCCGGCGTACGGCGCGTCACACCGGACCGATGTGCGGGAATGACCACTCAACGGGTACGGTTGGGCTTACGAAGAGACGGAAAATCCGACCGGACGCCCGGAACAGGCGCCGGCCCAGTTTGCGAGGGGGTCGACCCGTATGGGACGCGGCCGTGCTAAGGCGAAGCAGACCAAGGTTGCCCGTGACCTGAAGTACCGCACTCACGAGACGGACTTCGGCGCATTGGCCCAGGAGCTCCACGGGGGCGAGTCCGCGGAGGATGAGCTGGACCCGGTCGAGCTCGACAAGTGGTCTGACTACGTCGACCCCCGCTCTGCGCGGGACTGACCCCTCGACCGTCCGGACGAGCGGTCGGCTCCTCAGCGCGTCGGCAGCCACATCCCGCGGAGCCGGGTGACCTCGGCGATCCGCTGCTCGGCCAACCGGTCGGCGGCGACGGCGGGCGGTACGCCGTCCTCGGCGGCCAGCGCGAACACCCGGCGGGTGGTATCGAAGATCCCGCCCGCACGCATCTTGGCGCGATCGAACGAGAAGCCCTCGAGCTCGTCGGCCACCTGGATCAGCCCGCCGGCGTTGACGCAGTAGTCGGGGGCGTAGAGGATGCCGCGGTCCGCCAGCTGCTTCTCGATGCCCGGGTGGGCCAGCTGGTTGTTCGCTGCGCCGCAGACGACCTTGGCGGTGAGGGTCTCCACGACCTGGTCGTCCAGCGCATCGCCCAGGGCGCAGGGCGCGTAGACGTCGAGGCGCGAGGAGACCAGCGTCGCGGTGTCGGCGACCACCCGCACCGTGGGGTACTGCTGCTCCAGCGCACGCAGCGCGGCCTCAGAGACGTCGGTGACGACCACGTCGGCGCCGTCCTCGACCAGGTGGCCGACCAGGTGACGACCGACCTTCCCGACCCCGGCCACGCCGACGGTGAGTCCGCCGAGACGGGGCGATCCCCAGGCTGCCTCCGCGGCCGCCCGCATCCCTTGGAACACGCCGTACGCCGTCAGCACGGAGCTGTCGCCGGCGCCGCCGTGCTCGACGGTGCGCCCGGTCACGAAGGCGCACTCCCGCGCGATCACATCCATGTCGGCGGAGTAGGTGCCCACGTCACAGGCGGTGAGATAGCGGCCGGCCAGCGACTGCACGAAGCGGCCGTAGGCCCGCAGCAGTGCCTCGGACTTCACCGCGGCGGGGTCGCCGATGATGACGGCCTTGCCGCCGCCCAGGTCCAGCCCGGCGAGCGCAGCCTTGTAGGTCATCCCGCGGGACAGGTTCAACACGTCCCGGACCGCGTCGGCCTCCGCGGCGTACGGAAAGAAGCGGGTGCCACCCAAGGCCGGGCCGAGGGCGGTGGAATGGATGGCGACGACGGCGCGCAGACCGCTGCGCTCGTCGGAGCAGAAGACCACCTGCTCGTGGCCGTGGAGGTTCTCGAACACGCCTGCAGAGTGCTGGGCCACGGTGGTGACCTTTCTCGGACGGTCCCACCATGGGTGGCGGTGGGATACTGGTGCTGCACCGACGGGTGTGTGGTGCAGATCCCACATTACGAGAAACCGCGGCCGACCTGCGCGGCGCCACCGGCACCGTGCGTGCCGGTGGGCCAGAACCGGTGTGAACCGGGTCAGAATGGGCATCAATGAAGGAAGCGGTCGCTGAAGAAGGGGAACCGATGGATGACCAGGCGCCTGACGTCGAGTCGCTGCTGACGCCTGCCGAGGTCGCCGCCATGTTTCGCGTCGACCCCAAGACGGTGACGCGCTGGGCGGACTCGGGCAAGCTCACACCACTACGGACGCTCGGTGGCCACCGCCGCTACCGGGAGTCGGAGGTCCGAAGGCTTCTCGACCAGCAGGTGATACCCGGGCCGCGCAAGCCCTCGGAGTAGCTCTCAGCTCTCGAAACTGCCGTGCCGGCCGGCACCGGTGGCAAACTGCTGCGCGCCCTCGACCGCTCCGGCTGCCAGCGAGCGGATGCCGTGCTCGTACTCCTGGGCGAGCCCGGTGGCCTCGTCGGCACCCCACTGCGCGAGCGCGCTGAGCCGGTCGTTGCGCAGGCACTCCTGCGGGAAGGCGGACAGTGCGCCGGCCAGCTCCACCGCGGCGTCCCGCGCCGCCCCGTGGTCGACCACCCGGTCCACCAGGCCGATCCGCTCGGCTTCGACGGCTCCGACCGGGCGACCGGTGAGGATCAGGTCCATCGCGCGGCCGTGGCCGATCAGCCGGGGCAGCCGCACCGTGCCACCGTCGATCAGCGGCACCCCCCAGCGCCGGCAGAACACCCCGAGCACCGCGTCCCGGGCGGCGACGCGCAGGTCGGCCCAGATCGCCAGCTCCAGCCCGCCGGCCACGGCGTACCCCTCGATCGCGGCGACCACCGGCTTGCCCAGCACCATCCGGGTCGGCCCCATCGGCCCGCTGCCGTCGGGCTCGACCCGGTTCGGGTCACCGGCCGCGACCGCCGCCAGGTCCGCCCCGGCGCAGAAGGTCCCGCCCGCGCCGGTGAGGACGGCGACCGCCAGCCGCGGGTCGGCGTCGTACTCCTCGAATGCGGAGACGAGCTCCTCGGCCGTCGCCCGATCCACCGCGTTGCGCACCTCCGGACGGTCGATCGTGACCACGCAGACCGCCCCGTCGCGCTCGACTCGTAGGTTCATTGCGTCATTCTCCCCCTGATCCGACCCGCCCCGCGTGGTCCGTGCTCGCCAGGGGCGGGAATGAGGGGTCGGGGTGGGGGTACCGATCCGTTCGGTCCCGGCCGGTCGGCCAGGACACCCGCGAGCAGCCAGGCGAGCACCCACACGGCGGCGCCGACGGAGGTCTGTGATGAGCAACCACGAACCCACCCCCGACGAGATCGAGCAGGGGCAGATGGTCGATCCCCACGATGCCGATCTGACCGGCACCCCCGAGGACGACGACGGGCCGGTCGGGCCCGACCTGGACCGGGAGGCGGACGAGGCCGACCAGATCGAGCAGGCCACACCGGCGCGCCCGGCCTCGGAGATGCCCGACGACCCCGACGAGGAGGTGGACCGGTGAAGGTCGGCTACTTCCTCTCGTGCGAGGAGTTCGGACCGGCCGAGCTCGTGGAGCAGGCGCGGCTGGCGGAGCAGGCGGGCTTCGACTCGCTGTGGATCAGCGACCACTTCCATCCCTGGAACGACGCCCAAGGGGAGAGCCCGTTCGTCTGGTCGGTGATCGGGGCGGTGTCGCAGGTCTGCTCGCTACCGGTGACGACGGCTGTCACCTGTCCCACCGTGCGGCTGCACCCGGTGATCGTCGCCCAGGCGGCGGCCACGTCGGCCACGATGCTGGACGGACGCTTCGTCCTCGGTGTGGGCAGCGGTGAGGCGCTCAACGAGCACATCCTGGGGGATCCGTGGCCCTCGGCCGACGTACGCCTGGAGATGCTGGAGGAAGCCGTCGCACTGATCCGCAAGCTCTGGGGCGGTGGCTTCGTCACCGAGTACGGCCACCACTACGACGTCGACCACGCACGGATCTACACGATGCCCGCCACGCCGCCGCCCATCTACGTCTCGGGCTTCGGCCCGAAGGCGACCGACCTCGCGGCCCGGATCGGCGACGGGTTCATCGCCACCATGCCCGACCCCGAGCTGGTGGGACGCTTCCGCGAGGCTTCGAAAGGCAAGCCGGCGGTCGCCGGCGCCAAGGTGGCCTACGCCGACACCGAGCAGCAGGGCGTCGAGATCGCCCATCACCTCTGGGCCAACGCGGGCCTTCCGGGCGAGCTGTCCCAGGTGCTGCCCTCTCCCGTGCACTTCGAGCAGGCGTCCACCCTGGTGACCGAGGAGATGACCCGCGAGTCGGTCGTCGCCGGGCGGGACGTCGAGGCCCACCTCTCCCAGCTCCGCGAGTACGCCGACGCCGGGTACGACGAGCTCAACATCGCCAACATGGGACCGCACTACCGGGAGATGATCGCGTTCTACGCCAGCGAGGTGTTGCCGCGGTTCCGCAACGGGTGAGGTCCGCTGAGCACCTGGTCAGATCGACTCGGCGGCGAGCAGGAGCCGATCGAGGCTCTCCACGAGGTCCGCGATCGTCTCGAACACCTCCTCGGCCCCGGCGTCGGTGAGCTCGGCCGCACCGAAGCCACCGGTCAGCACACCGACCATCCGGACCCCCGCGCGCTGGGCGGCCTCGGCGTCCCAGACCGAGTCGCCGACCACGAGGGCGGTGGAGCCGTCCACCTCCTCGATCGCCTTGTCGATCAGGTCCGGCGCGGGCTTGGTCGGTGCGTCGCCGCTGGTGGTCACCTCGTCGACCTGCTCATCGGCGTCGAGAAGGTCCATCGAGTGTCGGGTGTGCTCGGGCTTGCCGGAACTGGCCAGCACCACCCGGACCCGGGCGTCGCGCAGACGGGCGAGCAGGTCGCGCGCGTGCGGCAGCGGCCGGATCTCGGGCAGCAGCTGGTCGACCTCCTGCGTCCAGGCGTCGCGGGCCCGATCCCCGACCTTGGCGTCCGCCGACTCCCCGATGAGCCGCGGGACCAGCCGATCCCCACCCATCCCGATGCTGCGATGGATCCGCCACAGTGGTACGTCGTACCCGACGGAGCCGAAGGCCCGCGCCCACGCGATCACGTGGTGGTAGTTGGAGTCGACGAGGGTGCCGTCCACGTCGAGCACCACCGTGTCCACGCTCGCACGGGCATCCGGGTCGCCACCTTCGTCGCTCATGACGAGGGCTTACCCGCCCACGGTGCCGCCACACCCGCGCGGGACTACGATCGTGGCCATGGAACGCGACTCGTTGCTCTCGACGTTGAGCGAGCTGGCGGTGCTCACTCTCGACGAGAGCGACATCGAGAACACCGCTGAGGCCGTGGTCTCGATCGCGATGCACACCATCGGCTGCGAGTACGCCGGCCTGACCGTCTTCGAGCCGAACGGGTTCGCCAGCCTGGCGCCCAGCGACCCCATCGTCGAGAAGGTGGACAAGCTCCAGCACCACCTGCAGCAAGGACCGTGTGTCGAGGCTGCGTGGGAGGGCGACACCTTCATCAGCGGCGACCTCACCGCCGAGCCACGGTGGCCGGAATGGTCGAAGCAGGCAGCCGCCGAAGGCCTACGGAGCATGCTCGCGACCCGCCTGGTCAGTGGCGACCACGTGCTCGGCGCCCTCAACCTCTACTCCTCCGCGCCGCGGGACTTCACCGCCGACGACCGGGACTTCGCGCGCGTCTTCGCCGTGCACGCCACTACTGCGCTGCTTGCGGTGCGCGAGCGGGAGAGCCTCCGCGTCGCGGTCGACGCCCGCACCCTGATCGGGCAGGCACAGGGCATCCTGATGGAGCGCTTCGACATCGACGCCGACCGCGCCTTCTCGGTTCTGCGCCGCTACTCCCAGACCCGGAACGTCAAGCTGCGGGTCATCGCCGAGGACGTGGTTGCCAGCCGCACGCTGCCCCCCGAGGAGCGCTGACCCGACCCGGAGTAGCCCATCGCCCGGGATTGCCCGGCCCGGACCACGGGTACCTCCTCGTCGTCCCACCAGACGAGCCGGGAGGAGGGCACATCGATGTCGACCCGCGACGCTCCCGGACTGCGACTGGTTCGCCACGGCTACCCGACGATCCCCGCCGGACGCGAGCAGATCGAGCGCACCGCGACGGCGGCCACGCTCCGGACCCGACCCCTGGCCCGGCCGGCACTGGTGGGCGACGCTCTCGACGGATCGGACCACCGGCACCGCACGGCGATGTTCCTCGACGTCCTCGATGGCGATGCGGTGGCGGGACTGCGGGAGCGGGCCCGCCGAGAACTGCTCGACCTGACCGGCCGACGCTGGGCGGAGGGCGAGACCCGTGGGGCGTTCGACCTCCTCGTCGAGGCGTACGGCATCGCGGCGCTCGACTGGGCCGGCATCGACCTGGGTCGTGCGGACGCCATCCGGCTCAGCCACCGGCTCGCTGCGATCGTCGACGGCTTCGGGCTCGCCGGTACGGCGGACCCGCGGGCCTGGTCAGCCCGTTGGCGGATGAACCGCTGGGGACGCGGTCAGGTGCGTCGTGCGCGCCGGCACCCGGAGAAGGTCCCCGCCGGCCCGCTGCGCGCCATCGCCGCAGCCACCGACCGTGACGGAGCCCCGCTCGACCAGACGGTCGCCGCCATCGAACTGCTCAACGTGCTGCGTCCGGCGGTGGCCGCGGCCTACCTCGGCGCGTTCGCGCTGCTGGCCCTGCACCAGCACCCGCACTGGCAGGACCGGCTCGCGCCCGCGGAGGCGAGCGAGCTGCGGACCTCCTTCGCCCACGAGGTACGACGTACCGCCCCGCCCGTGCCCGCCCTCGCGGGCCGGCTGGTCGACCACGGCCGCCGCTGCCCCGGCGAGCCCACGACGGTCGCCCTGCTCGAGGCCACCCTGGAGGTGTTCTCGGGACTCGCCTGGCACGCGGTGGGCGAGGGGCACGACCCGGCGCCCATCCCGGCGCGCGAGCGGCTGCGGTTGGTGCAGGCCTGACCGTTTGACGGCAATGGCCGGAAATTTCACTCAGCGACCCTTCTGTCCGGTTGATGAGACGCTGGGGGTTGGCGGGCTCGCGTTGGAGTGCTTGACTCAGATCTGAGTGGCCGAGACATGTGCCACGCAGAACTCAGAGGCCGGAGAAACTCGGTGAAAGCCTCAGGTGTTCTTGGCGCTCCTCCGTCTGGACGAGCAGCCAGCCAAGCAAAAAACATGCAGTCAAGAAGTCGACGCGATGCGGAGACCGCGCAGCTCTTGCGCCGTCTCGAGAAGGCACGGGGCAAGACCCGGGTCGCGCTCACCCAACGCATCGTGGAAGTAAACATGCCGGTAGCCAGGATGCTGGCCCGACACTATGCCGGTCGCGGGCTCCCCGTGGCCGACCTCGAACAGGTTGCCTACCTCGGTCTGGTGGCCGCGGCGAAGAGATACGACCCCTCACGGGGCGCCGACTTCCTCGCCTACGCCGTGCCGACGATCAAGGGCGAGCTGCGCAAGCACTTCCGCGACGCCGGATGGGTGGTCCGTCCACCCCGCCGGCTGCAGGAGCTGCAGGCGCGGCTGTGGGCCGCCGAGGCAGAGCTGACGCAGTCCCTGCAACGGTCGCCGACGACCTCGGAGATCGCCGCCCACCTCGAGGTCGAGGTGGACGACGTGATCGAGGCGCTGGGGATCGACGGGTGCTTCGCGCCGAGCTCGCTCGACGTACCCCTCGGCGATGGAGATGCCACCACCTTCGCCGATCGCCAGGGCAGCCTGGATCACGCCTTCGAGAGCTGTGAGGCTCGCACCGTGCTCGCACCTGCGGTTCGACGCCTCGGCGCCCGGGACCGGAAGATCCTCGAGTTGAGGTTCTTCAAGGGCTGGTCGCAGCAGCAGATCGGGGACGAGATCGGAGTGACCCAGATGCAGGTCTCCCGGCTGTTGACCCGCATCCTGGGCGATCTCCGGGAGGCTCTCAACGGCCCGCCCCAGGCCGCATGAGCGCATCCATCGGCAGCAACCAGCCGGTGGCCGTGGTCACCGGAGCCAGCGCGGGGGTCGGCCGAGCGGTCGCCCTCGAGCTGGCCCGGCACGGCTACCGGCTGGGCCTGCTCGCCCGCGGCCGCCATGGCGTCGAGCAGGCCGCCGCGGAGGCGGTCGGGCTCGGGACGACGGCGGTGGCGATCGTCTGCGACGTCTCGGACGCGGAGGCCGTCGAGGCGGCCGCGGTCCGGGTCGAGGCCGAGCTGGGTCCGATCGACGTCTGGGTCAACGTGGCCTTCGCGTCCGTGTTCGCGCGCAGCTGGGAGATCGAGCCGGCTGAGTACGAGCGGGTCACCAAGGTGTCCTACCTCGGGTTCGTGTACGGCACGCTGTCGGCGCTGCGGCGGATGCGCCCGCGCGACCGCGGCGTGATCATCCAGGTCGGCTCCGCACTCGCCTACCGAGGGATCCCGCTGCAGGCGGCGTACTGCGGCGCCAAGCACGCGATCCAGGGATTCAACGAGTCGCTGCGTTGCGAGCTGCTCGCGGAGCACAGCGGCGTCCGCACCGTGATGGTGCAGCTGCCCGGTGTGAACACCCCGCAGTTCTCCTGGGTGCGCTCCAAGCTCGACAAGGTGCCGCAACCGGTCCCGCCGATCTACCAGCCCGAGGTGGTCGCCCGCGCGGTGCACCACGCCATCGAGCACCCCCGTCGACGGGAGCGCTGGGTCGGCGGCAGTACGGCGGCGACGCTGATGGCCAACGCGGTGGTGCCCGGCCTGCTGGACCGCTACCTGGCCCGCACCGGCGTCACGTCCCAGCTGACCGACCAAGCGGTCGACGACCACCCGCTGTCCAAGCAGGGCAACCTCGATGAGCCGGCGGACCGGGACCGCGACTTCGGCAGCCACGGCGCCTTCGACGACAAGGCCAAGCGCTGGAGCCTGCAGCAGGTGATCGCGCGACTCACCGGCTGAGCCGGGCGGACGCCTCGATCAGGGCGCCATGCACGAACGCCTGCGGCAGGTTGCCCCGCTGCTGGCGCTGCCCGACGTCGTACTCCTCGGTGAACAGCCCGGAGGTGCCGCAGGCGGCGCGGTTGCGCTCGAACCAGCGGGTCGCCAGGGTCCGCTCGCCCAGCTTCTCCAGGGCCATCGACATGTGGAAGCCACAGAGAACGAAGGCACCCTCCGCGCTGGCCAGGGGCGTGTCGCCGTGCCGGAACCGGTAGCAGAACTCCTCGTCGGTGAGGTCGTCCAGGATCGCCTCGACCGTACGCCGAACCCGCGGGTCGTCCGCCGCCAGCGACGTGCTCCGGAAGATCGGGATCAGCAGGGCGGCGTCCGGGCGCGGGTCGTCGGGCGCCCGTTGCCAGCGCCCGGAGGGATGCAGACAGTCGTCGTCCACGCTGCGCACGAGGTCGTCGCCCAGCTGCTGCCAGTCGCGTCGCTGGGAGGCGGGCGCGAGGAGCGCGACGGCGTGTACCCCGCTCGCCGTGATCAGCCGTGAGTGCGCCCACCGTTGGTCGTCGAGCTCCCAGATGCCGGCGTCGGGCCGCTGCCAGCAATCGGCCACCGCCCGCACGGCGATCTCCACCGCCTTCCAGTCCTCCCGGGACAGCGCACCGTGTCGCGCGGCGGCGGCGAAGAGCAACAACGCCTCGCCGAAGGCGTCGAGCTGGAACTGCTCGCCGGCCCCGTTGCCCACCCGGGCCGAGCCGCCCGGGTAGCCGGGCAGGCTCAGCGTGCGCTCCGACGGGACGGGATCGCCGGTGACCGTGTACGCCGGCCGCAGCCGGGACCCATCCTCACGGAGCCGGGCGCCCACGAAGCCGACCGCGTTGTCGAGCAGCCGGCTTGGGCCGACCGCTGCCGCGGCCTGGCCGACCATGGCCTGGTCCCGGATCCAGGCATAGCGGTAGTCATAGTTGCGGCCCGCTTCGGCCCGCTCGGGCAGGGACGTCGTCGTCGCGGCGACCAGAGCGCCGCTGCTGGCGGACATGCCGTGCAGCACCGCGAAGGCATGCCGCACGTCGCGACGAGCCCACAGCCCGGTGGCATCGGGCACGTCCTCGTGCCAGCTCTGCTCGGTCCGGGACCACAGCTGCTCCGGGTCGGGCGGCGGTCCTGAGGGGCGGTCGGTGGAGATCTCCACGACAAGATGCCGGCGCGCCCCTTCGGCGAGAGTGAGGTCGAAGACCAGGCCGCCGCGGTCGGGTCTCGCCGCGGCGAGACCGGTGCACCGCATCCACAGCGGGCCGACCCGGCCCTCCCACACGCCGTCGTGGCAGTCGAGCTCGGACAGGGGGTGGGCGCCGAAGCCGGCCTGAGGGTCGAGGACCACCCGCACCCGGTTCGTGCCGTCCACACCGACCACCTCGCGCAGCAGTACGGCGGTGGACGGGTCGGCCGGTCGAGCCAGCGCCTCCCGACACTCGACCACCCCCGCGGTGGTGATCCAGCGGCTGCGCCAGATCAAGGTGCCCTCCTCGTAGTGCCCGCCCCACACGTAGCGCTCGCCGACGGGCGAGACGGCGTACACGCCCCCGCCGCCGATCAGCGACGCGAACACGGCGTCGTCGTTCCAGCGCGGCGCGCACATCCACGCGAACTCGCCGCGCGGTCCGACCACGACCCCGCGCTCGCCGTCCGCGAGCACGGCATAGTCGCGCAAGGTGTGCGGCGGGAACCTGCGCATCCAGTGATCCATGGGGGAGAGGTGCCCCCCTCGCGTCCCGGCATGCCCGGCTGCCGCCCGGGGTACCGCACCGGCAACGCCAGTGCACGATGAGGTCTGGAGGTCGAGATGCCGCAACAGGCATGGAGCGCCAAGCGCGAGCGCGAGTACCAGCACATCAAGGACGGTCTGAAAGAGCGCGGCCACAGCGACTCCGAGGCGGAGGAGATCGCCGCCCGCACGGTCAACAAGGACCGGGCCCGCGCCGGGGAGTCGAGTCAACGCAGCCGCACCTCCACCCGGGACATCTCCTCGAGCCGGCGCGGGGGGCTGCGCTCACATCGTGGTGAGGGGGGCCGGACGAAGGACCAGCTCTACGCGGAGGCCCGTCGGCGGGGCATCAAGGGCCGCTCGTCGATGAGCAAGGCTCAACTGGAGCGCGCCCTCGGCGGTCGCTGAGCGCGTCCGGGCGAGGACTCGCGCGCTCCTGCTCCTGGCCACACGCTCGGGGTCACAATGCTCGGGCGAGAAGCTCTGCCAGGTGGATCGGGTCGTGGCCGGGAGCGAACTCCTCGACCTGGGTGCGGCAGGAGAAGCCGTCGGCGAGCACGGCGGTGCCGGGTGCGGACGCGCGCACCCGCGGTGCCAGCACCTGCTCAGCGAGCGCCTCACTGACCTCGCCGTGGCCGCCGGTGAAGCCGAAGTTCCCGGCCAGCCCGCAGCAGCCCGAGTCGAGCCGCTCCACGTCGGCGCCGGCCCGGGAGAGCAGCTCGGAGTCGTCGTCCCAGCCCAGCACCGCGTGCTGGTGGCAGTGCACCTGCGCCAGGGCGCGCACCCCGGCCAGGGACGGCGGCTCCCAGCCCGGGCTGTGCTCGGTGAGCAGCTCGGCCAGGGTAACGGTCTGGTCGGCCAGTCGGCGCACGTCCTGGTCCTCCGACATCAGGTCGGGGGCATCGCTGCGGAAGACCGTCGTACAACTGGGCTCGAGACCGACCACGAGGCCACCGCGGTGCAGGTGCGGGGCCAGCGCCGCGACGGTACGTCGGAGTTGGCGGCGCGCCACCCCCAGCTGACCTGTCGAGATCCAGGTCAACCCGCAGCAGACCGGCTCGGTCGGGATCGTCACGGTCCACCCCGCGTCTTCGAGCACCGCGACCGCGGCCTGCCCGATCGCGGGAGAGAACCGATTGGTGAACGTGTCCGGCCACAGCAGCACGGTGCCCCGGCCGGTGCCCTCCGGCCGCTCCGGAGCGGCCGGACGCTGCTGCCACCACGCCTGCAGTGACTGCTCGGCGAACTTCGGCAGCGTCCGATCCTCGAGGCCGGCGGCTCGGGTGGCCAGCCGGCGCAGCGGCGGCACCGCGCCGAGCCGGTTGATGACCTTGCTGAGCCCGGCGCTCTGGACACCTCGGGCGAGCGTGGGCAGGTAGCCCATCGCGTAGTCGGCCCGGGGGCGGAGTCGGTGCGCGTAGTGCTGGGCCAGGAACTCGGCCTTATAGGTCGCCATGTCCACGTTGACCGGGCAGTCGCTCTTGCAGCCCTTGCAGGCCAGGCACAGGTCGAGGGCGTCCTTGACCTCCTCGGAGCGCCAGCCGTCCTTGATCGGGCCATCGCCGTGGCCGTCGAGCATCTCGAAGAGCAGCCGGGCCCGTCCCCGCGTGCTGTGCTCCTCTGCGCCGGTGACCTGGTAGGACGGGCACATCACGTGGTGCCCGTCGTGGCTGTGTTGCCGGCACCGCCCCACCCCGACACAGCGGTTGGCGGCCTTGACGAAGGAGCCGTCGTCCTCGGGATAGGCGAAGTGCAGCTTCCGGTGCTGCTGGGGGGCCCAGTGGCCGCCCAGCCGGAGGTGCTCGTCGAGGCGCGCGGGGTGCACGACCTTGCCGGGGTTCATCCGGTTGCCCGGGTCGAAGATCGCCTTCATCTCCTCGAAGGCGCCGACCAGCCGCTCTCCGAACATCAGGGCGAGCAGCTCGCCGCGGCTCTGGCCGTCACCGTGCTCGCCGGACAGCGAGCCGCCGTACGAGACGACCAGGCGAGCTGCTCGCTCCATGAATCGACGGTAGGTGGCCACCCCGTCGGCGGTGAACAGGTCGAAGGGGATCCGGGTGTGCACGCATCCTTGGCCGAAGTGTCCGTACAGGCTCGGTCCGGCATCGCTGAGGTAGCCGAACTCGTCGTACAGCTGGTGCAGGTCGCGCAGGTAGTCACCGAGTCGGTCGACCGGGACCGCGGAGTCCTCCCAGCCTTCGAAGGTGTCAGGGTGCGCGGGCACGTGTGCGGTCGCGCCGAGACCAGCCTCGCGAACCTGCCAGAACGCGTCTTCTTGACCCGGGTCGTCGAGCACCTTGTGGGTGGCATGGTGAGACTTCTCGAGGGCCTTGACCATCGCATCGGCCCGCTCCTCGACCTGGTCCTTGTCGTCGCCGCCGAACTGCACCATCAAGAAGCCGTCGCCTTCGGGCAGCTCTTCCAAGGTGACGCCGTGCATGTGCTTGATCCGCTCGTCGCGGATCAGGTAGTGGTCGACGCCCTCGAGCGCGATCGGGTCGTGCTCGAGCACGGCCGAGGTGGCGTCGGCCGCGTCCTCGATGGTGGGGAAGCCGAGCACGACGAGCACCCGCTCGTCGACGACCGGCACGAGCTCGAGCTCGGCGCGCAGCACGGTGACCAGGGTCGACTCGCTGCCGACGAGAGCCTTGGCCAGGTTGAATCCCTGCTCGGGCAGCAGCGCGTCGAGGTTGTAGCCGGAGACCCGGCGGGGGATGTCGGGGAACTTCGCGCGGACGTCGTCGGCGTACTCGTCGCGCAGCCGACGCAGCGCGCGGTAGACGGCCGCCCGGCGGTCACCGCGCGCCTCGATCTGGTGGTATTCCTCGTCGGTCGTCGGACCGCACCAGAACCGGGTGCCGTCCGCGAGCAGCACTTCCAGCCGGACGATGTTGTCCGAGACCTTGCCGTAGGCCTGTGCGGTGGCTCCGCAGGAGTTGTTGCCGATCATCCCCCCGAGCGTGCAGTTGGGGTGCGTGGCGGGCTCCGGACCGAACCGCAGGTGATGCTCGCCCAGCTGCGCATTGAGATGGTCCAGCACGATGCCGGGCTCGACGATGCAACGGCGCGCTTCGGGGTCGACCGAGACCAGCGCGTCGCAGTGTGTGCTCCAGTCGAGCACCACGGCCTCGTTGCAGCACTCGCCGGCCAGGCTGGTGCCACCACCGCGGGACAGCACCGGCACGTCGTACTCCCGACAGACGGCCATCGCCTCGACGGCGTCCTCGACGGAGGCGGGGATGACCACTCCGATCGGCACCTGCCGGAAGTTCGAGCCGTCGGTGGAGTACGCCGCCCGCGCGCCGTCGTCGAACCGGACCGTGCCCCGGACCCGGGCGGCGAGCGCCTCGCTCAGGGCCTCCTCCCGACTCAGGGCCTCCTCCCGCGCCTCTCCCGAGGCCGCCCCTCCGGATTCTCCCTGAGCGTCGGAGTCGGTCGCTGGCCGGGCGGGTTCGGGCACGGGTCGAGTCGTCTGATCCACGTCGGGGGACTACCCGCAGCGACAGCCGCTCATGCCCCGACCGGCGCCGGGTACTGGGCCGCGATGGGCGACGAAGGGAGGCGCCGATCGCTGGCGACCGTCCTGGTCGCCGGCGTCGCCAACCTGCTGATCGCACTGGCCAAGCTCACCGCCGGCGTCCTGTCCGGGTCGGCCGCGATGCTCGCCGAAGGCGCGCATTCGGTGGCCGACACCCTCAACCAGGTCTTCCTGCTCGCCGCGCTGCGCCGCAGCGACCGGCCCGCCGATGCCCAGCACCCCTTCGGCTACGGCATGGAACGCTACTTCTGGGCGCTGCTCGCCGCGGTGGCGATCTTCGTGCTCGGTGCCGGCTTCTCGGTGTTCGAGGGCGTGCATGGGCTGATGCACCCCGAGGCGCAGACCGAGCTGCCCTTGGTGTTCGCGGTGCTCGGCATCGCGGTCCTCTTCGACGGGACCTCGCTGCTGCGCGCACTGTGGCAGGTCCGCAGGGAGGCCCGATCCGGCGGGCACGGCTTCGGCGAGCAGCTGTTCCAGCTCAGCGAGCCGACCGTGCGGGCAGTGGTCTTCGAGGACTCTGCTGGGGTGTCCGGGGTGCTGCTGGCTGCGCTCGGCATCGGCGTCGGCGCGCTGACCGGGAGGCCGGTCCTCGATCCGATCGCCTCGCTGCTGATCGGCGGGGTGCTGGTCGCGATCGCCTACGGGCTCGGTGCGCAGAACCGGACCTTTCTGATCGGCCGTGCGGTGACCGAGGAGGTGCTCGCCGAGATCCGGTCCGACATCGAGTCCTCCGACGGCATCGAGAGCGTTGTCCAGCTGCTCACCATGCAGCTCGGGCCCGATGAGGTCCTGGTCGCGGCCCGGGTCGAGATGGACCCGGACGCTCCGGGACGCGACCTGGAGCAGGTGGCCGACGAGGTCGACGAGCGGATCCGGACCAGCCGTCCCGAGGTGCGCCATGTCTTCCTCGATCCGACGCCGGCACGGGCGCGGCATGAAGGACCTACGCCCGGGTAAGGCCCTCCCATGAGCCAAACCGTTGCTGACTACCTGCTCGAACGACTCCGTGACTGGGGTGTCAAGGAGGTCTTCGCCTATCCGGGTGACGGGATCAACGGGATCCTGGCCGCCTTCGGGCGCGCCGACAACCAACCGCGATTCATCCAGTCGCGCCACGAGGAGATGTCCGCCTTCGAAGCGGTCGGCTTCAGCAAGTTCACCGGCCGGATCGGGGTCTGCATGGCCACCTCCGGGCCCGGTGCGGTGCACCTGCTCAATGGGCTCTACGACGCCAAGCTCGACCACGTCCCGGTGGTCGCGATCGTCGGCCAGACGAACCGCTCCGCGATGGGCGGCTCCTACCAGCAGGAGATCGACCTCCGGTCGCTCTACAAGGACGTGGCCGAGTACGTCGAGACCGTCACCGTTCCCGAGCAGCTGCCCAACGTGCTCGATCGGGCCATCAAGGTGGCCACCGGCCGACGCGCAGTCGCGACCGTCATCATCCACGCCGACGTGCAGGAGCTTGAGTACTCAGCGCCGACCCACGAGTTCAAGATGGTGCCGTCGAGCATCGCCGCGCCGTCCTCGCCCGTCGTCGTACCCGAGGACGCGTCGGTGCGGCAGGCAGCCGACGTACTCAACGCCGGCAAGAAGGTCGCGATGCTCGTCGGGGCGGGCGCCGCCGGTGCCCGTGCCGAGGTCGAGCAGGTGGCCGAGCTGCTCGGGGCCGGGGTGGCCAAGGCGCTGCTGGGCAAGGACGTGCTCTCCGATGAGCTGCCCTACGTGACCGGCTCCATCGGCCTGCTGGGCACCCGCGCGAGCTATGAGCTGATGGAGGGCTGCGACACCTTGCTCACCGTCGGCTCGAGCTTCCCCTACACACAGTTCATGCCGGAGTTCGGGCAGGCGCGAGGGGTGCAGATCGACCTCGACCCGACCTTCATCGGGATGCGGTACCCCTACGAGGTCAACCTCGTCGGTGATGCCGCGGCCACGCTGCGAGCGCTGATCCCGATGCTGGAGCGTCAGGAGGACCGCAGCTGGCGCGAGAAGGTCGAGCTCAACGTGCACGACTGGTGGGAGAGCATGGCCGCCGAGGCTGCCGTCGAGGCGGAGCCGATCAACCCGATGCGGCTGTTCAGCGAGTGCTCCACGCGGTTGCCCGACGACGCCATCATCGTGGCCGACTCAGGTTCGGCGGCCAACTGGTACGCACGCCAGCTGAAGTTCCGTGGCCAGATGCGTGGCTCGCTGTCCGGCACCCTCGCGACGATGGGCCCGGGCGTTCCGTACGGCATCGGTGCCAAGTTCGGTCACCCCGACCGGCCGGTCGTGGTGTTCGAGGGTGACGGCGCGATGCAGATGAACGGCATGGCCGAGCTGATCACGATCTCGCGCTACTGGAAGGACTGGGCAGATCCGCGGCTTGTCGTCGCGGTCCTCCACAACAACGACCTCAACCAGGTCACCTGGGAGATGCGGGCGATGGGTGCGGCTCCGAAGTTCGTGGAGTCCCAAACTCTGCCCGACGTCTCGTACGCCGACTTTGCCCGGCAGCTCGGCCTCGCCGCCGAGCACCTCGATGACCCCGACCAGCTCGGACCCGCTTGGGACCGGGCGCTGTCCGCGGACCGACCGACGCTGCTCGACGTACGCGTCGACCCGAACATCCCGCCGATCCCGCCGCACGCGACCTTCGATCAGGCCAAGTCCACGGCCGAGGCGTTGGCCAAGGGCGACACCGATCGGTGGGAGGTCATCAAGGAGGGTCTGAAGACCAAGGCGCGTGAAGTGATGCCGCATCACAGCTGAGTGCGGCTGTCCACCAGCTGGCTGGCCCGGGCGAACCGAGAGCGGCGCACGGCCCGACTCAACCCCGACGGGCAGGCGCCGGCCCGGGCTGGTCCACCTTCTCCGACCGTGGCCGGACCAAGGGGAACACCACCCACAACAGCACGAAGACGACCCAGGCGACCACACCTGCGACGATCCCGGCCGGGAGCCCTGCGGTGATGTCGAAGACCAGGAACGCGACGCCGCCCGTGGTGAGCGCGATCATCCCGAGACCGGCCAGGGCGAACCTGTTCGCCGTGGCCACCAGCCAGGGCCGCTTGCCCCGACGGAACAGCATCCGGTGGCAGGCACCGGGCGTCATGATCAGGGCCGTGGAGAGGACTGCGCCGGTGAGCACCCCCAGGTAGAGGTCGCGCTGGAGCGTGGTGAGGCTTGCGAAGCGGTGGCTGAACGGCACGGTGAGCAGGAATCCGGTGAGCACCTGGATGCCTGTCTGGGTGACACGCAGTTCCTGGATCAGCTCGGCCCAGTTGCGGTCCAATCGTTGCGCGGGGGTCTCGTGGGATTCGATGTCGCGCTCGGACCGATCCATCCCGTCGGCGTACCCGGGCCCGGATCGTGCGAAACCGGGCCCGGGTACGCCGAGATGGGTCAGTGCAGAGACATCCGCGGCTCACCGTTGGTCAAGCCGGTGCTGGAGATCGTGCAGGTGCCCGACTTCGGGCTGCCTGCGTTGTAGGCCTGACGCACGCACGAGCGCAAGGCGAGCTGGCCCCAGTAGTTCGGGTGCAGCGACTCCTGGATGTAGTAGGGGCTGCTGCCCGCGGTAGACGTCGTACGGATCTGGTTGATCCACTCGGTCTTGTTGACCGCCCCGGGCTGGGTCCACGACGTGAGGCCCTCCTCCTCGAGCAGCCCGACGGTGTTCTCGCAGAGCCGACGGCCGTTGAACGCGCTGGCGAGGTTCAGCGTCCTGGTATTGGTCAGTCCGCTGGAACCGATCGCCCCGGTCACGGTGTTGTTGATGGTTGGCAGCAGGGTGCCGTTGGCGTAGTCGGCGTCGGCGTTCCAGAAGCCGCAGCCGCCGGTGCTCTGCCGGGTGTAGCCGCTCTGGCTGTATCGGAAGCCGGAGCCGTTGGGGAGCGGCGAAGGGTAGTTCTGCACGAGCAGGGTCCAGCTGTTGTCGGCGTACCCGGCGTTGCGCATCGCCTGTCGGATGTTCTGATAAGCGGTGGCGATCTTCGCCTTGACTGCGGCCACGTTGGACGACGTCATCTCTGAGGTCACCGTGCTGTCGTCCTTGCAGTAGTTGGGCCACCACGACGGCGAGCCGAGGAAGTCGGCGACGCAGTCGGTGACGATGCCGGCGAAATTGAAGTCGTTGCCGCCGATGGAGACCGCGACCATCGTGACGTTGTGAGTGGCGGCGAAGTTCTGCAGCATCAGCGCTTGGCCCTGCTGGCCGTTGCTGTTGTAGAAGTCCAGACCGGGCTTGAAGTAGCCGCTGGAGTCGGTGTAGGTCGACGTCTCGGCTCCGGAGCAGGCCAGGTTGAGGCCGTTCACCCCGCCGCCGATGTAGATCTCCGCGGACTTGCTGCGGTGGCAGCGTGGAATCTGCTCGGCGGTGTTGGTCGGGTTGTCGTAGTACGCAGTGCCGCCGAGGGCATCGATGTAGGACGGACTGACATTGGAGTTGCCGGCCCAGCGGCCTGCCTCGCCGGAGATGTAGGAGTCGCCGACCGACACGACCCATGGGGTCCCCGAACCGGGCCCGTCGGCCTGCGCGGGAGCGGCGACCCACAGGCCGGCGAACACGAGAGGTGCGAGAAGCAGCGCGAGCGAACGTCGCGTGCGCATGAATCCGAGCATGTATCCCACCTAAGTGTGACGTGGGTCTCACGGTGAGACCGAGGCGAATCTACTCGTGGGTAGCCGGATGCGGAAGGGGTCTGACCGGGCGTGGGTGCCCAGGGGATCGCGGTTGGGCGAGAACGCAAAGCCGCAGGTCAGACGGGCTCTCGTCGGCGGTTTCGCGAGGTCTTCCGCACCGACCCGCGCAACGTCGACACCGACGGCGACCACGCAGACGAGGAGGTCGAACTCGACGGTGGCTCGGAGCGCGTCAGGCGAACCCGCTGCGCGGCTCGTGCCCGTGGCCACATCTCTGCTCGGCCACAAGGGTTGTCGCCCGACGCAGTCATGGTGGACTGACCTCAAGGGAGTCTGAGGAGCTGCGAATGGCCGTGATCGAGGACGTCCGGCCGCTTGGCTCCGAGTTGGAGCGCTCCTACGAGGTGTACGTACGCGGCCGCCTGAAGTTCCGCGTGAAGCAGATCGTCTACGTGGCGTTCTCCCTCGACGAGACCGTCATGGAGTTCGCTTTCCCCAAGGAGGAACGTGCGGCGCTCGTGGAAAGCGAACCGCACAAGTTCCAGATGCCGTCGACCTCGGACCTGCGCTTCCACTGGGTCCGCGCCGACCTTGAGGCCCTGGAACCGACCGAGGCCCGAGAGTTCGTCGTCGACGCGTGGCGCATGGTCGTCCCGAAGAAGGTCTCCCGCGCATACGACCTCACCCATCCGAACGGCCCGGGTTAAGGCCTGGGAACCCGCGGCGAATGATCAGCTCTCCGCCGCGAAAGCGGCAACGTCGCAGGGCCACGTGCGCCCAAGGTCTACCGCTGTCACCGGTAGTCAGAGGCGCAGAGGGAAGGGCAAAGGGATGTCCCGAACGGCTACCCTCGAGAAGGCCTCGAGGCCACGAGATCAATGACGACCTTGCCGTGCACGTGCCGCCCCGCCTGAAGATCGATTGCAGCGCGGATCTGCTCTACCGGAAAGGTGGCCGCGATCGGTACTCGGAGTTGACCGGCCGCAACCAGGCCAGCGATCTCCTCGATGGCGCCCGGCGCTGCGTTGCCGCCGTTCGCAGGTGTGATCCCATCGACTTGGGCGGCAATGGTGGTGATGCGCTCGTCGGGTACGCCGAGCTCGCGCGCGGCCTGCGCCGTGTCGGTTCCGTGGAGGTCCATCGCCGAGGTGACGCCAGCGGGAGCCAACGCGCGGACCCGGTCGACCAGACCATCGCCGTAGGTGACCGGCTCGGACCCCAGGGCGCGCAGCGCATCGGCTGAGCTTGCCGACCCGGTCCCGATCACTCGCGCGCCCGCGAGGCGCGCGAGTTGGACGGCGAACACGCCTACTCCGCCGCCTGCGCCGCCGATGAGCACCGTGTCGGTCGGGCCAGGATTGATCACGGCCAGGGCTGCGGCCGCCGTACAGCCCGCAATCGCGAGGGTGGCAGCGGTGCGGTCGTCGACGCCGTCAGGGGTACGGTGCGCCTCGCCGCCCGCCGCGATGATGCCCGACTCGTCCACGACGACGTAGCTGGCAACGGCGCGGGACAGGGCGCCGCCGAACACCCGGTCACCGACCGCGAAGCGGCGGACGTCGTCACCGACCTGATCCACCACCCCGGCATAGTCGGTGCCGAACCCGCAAGGCAGGCTCAAGCCGAATCGCGCGGCAGTCTCTGCATCAGAGGTCATGAACCAGTCCATCGGGTTCAGGCCAGCCGCGTTGACCCGCACCCGAATCTGTCCCGCTCCGGCCTGCGGTACGGGTACCTCCCGGACGCTCAAAGCCTCCGGCCCGCCGAACGACTCGACGAACTGGACGGCCCGGCTCGTGCTCGCCGACGTGTTGGCGCTCGGTTCTTTCATACTCACCCGTCTCCTAGAGCAACTCGTGAAGCAACGCAAACGGACTACGCATCCGCTTGGATGATCTCAGCCAAGCACAACGGGAGCGCGATCCGTTGTGACCGCCACATGTCCGTGGCCATGGAGAAGGTCCTCACTGGTGGCCAGGTCTGGGTCCCAGTGGACCTCCATGCTCGAGACCGATGGGGCCCGGCACGAGCCTGCGCATCAACCTCTACGACACCTCGACCCGAACGCTGGCGCCCCACGCCCGTCTGGTGATCGTGCCCACCCACGCCGACGCACGCGACGACCAAAGGCATGGCAGCCCTGCTCGACAACCACCGCGCCGCGCTGCTGACGCTGTAACTCCCCCGGATCGGTAGGCGGTCACCTCAAGGTCCTGCTCGAAGCCGGCGTACTGCTCCGCGGGCGATCCCGACGCTCGACCGCGCGGCTCCGGGCGCCTAGTGTCATGGACATGTCGTCTCCCCGAATCACGCTCGGCGCGATCAACAGTGAGGCCACCGATCCTGAGGCACTTGCGCGGTTCTGGGCGGCTGTCATCGGGAGCAGCCAAGAGTCGGCCGGGGGCTCGGTCTATCTGCCTCCGGCCCAGCCGGGTGGTCTCGCCATGTTCTTTCAACCTTTCAACGGTCCCCGGCCTGACCGCCAGACGATGCACCTTGACCTGACCGTCCCTTGGGGGGAGCGGCGTATGGAGGTCGCTCGATTGGAGAAGCTCGGCGCGACCACGCGCTGGCATGTGTTGGACGAGTACCCGCATGTGCAGTGGACGACGATGGCCGACCCCGAGGGCAATCTCTTCTGCCTCGCGGAGCACCCGCCCAAGTCCTGATCCCGATAAGCGATCGGCCGTTGCGCCGACGCACCGCCGCATGCGCTCCGTTGCCCTAGAACCGGAGGAGGGCTACGCAGGACTAGGCGGCGATGCTGCGGCTGGGCCCCTGCGGTACGTCATGGGCCGACCGGCGGCTCAACTGCGAGCGCCGGGCCACGACGCGGCGTCATCCCGAGAGCGACGCTGGCCGCGGCCAGGGCGGCGCCCACGACGAGCACCCACGCGAGCGTGAAGGCGTCGTGGGCTGCAGCGTATGTCGCGGGAGCACCCAGGACGGCGACCAGCACCGCGACCCCGAGGACAGTGCCGATCTGGCGGCTCATGTTCATCACTGCGCTGCCGGTCGCGGTTGCCTGCGCGGGCAGGTCGGCGGTCCCGGACGCGAGGATTGTGGGGAGGGCGAACCCCACGCCGGCGCCGACCAGGACCTGGCCGGCCAGCATCTCGCGCACCCAGTGCGGCTCGGCGCCCACCTGGGCGAGGATCGAGGTGTAGCCGGCCGCGATCAGCAGGCACCCGAGCGCGGCGAGACGTCCCGCCGGGACCCCGCGCCGGGCGAGCCGGGTGCCGGCGTACGCCGTGAGCTGCACCGTGACCGGTCCTGGGGCGATAGCCAGCCCGGTGCGCACCGCGCCGTACCCCCAGACCTCCTGGAACCACAGAATCGTGGACAGCAGGCCCGCACCGAAGGACATGCTGAAGACGAACGATGCGGCGTTCGACCAGGCGAAGGTGCGAACCCTCAGCAGCGCCGGAGACACGACCGGCGAGGGGTGCCTGCTCGTGCGGGCGACGAAGAGGAGGGACCCGACGACCGTGACCGCGAAAGCGGTCAGGCACCTCGCGTCCGACCAGCCCCAGTCCGGCCCCTTGACCACGCCGAGGGCGAGGGCACCGACCGTGAGCGCGAGGACGGCTGCGCCCAGCAGGTCCGGCACCCGGTCCCCGCCTCCGTCGCGCACGTCGGGCACCCAGGCCAGCGTCGCGATGACAGCCGCCGCCCCGATGGGGATGTTCACCAGGAAGACCCACTGCCACGCGAGATGGACAAGCAGGCCGCCCACGACGGGCCCCACCGCGGCTGCGAGTGCGCCGGTCGCCGCCCAGACGCGTACAGCATGCCCGCGGTGCTGCGGGTCCGTGGCGCGCAGGAGGAGGGAGAGGCTGGTCGGCGTGAGTGCCGCAGCACCGGCGGCCTGGAGCATCCGGAACGCCACCAGCCACCAGAGTCCCGGGCTCACCGCGCAGGCGGCGCTCGCCAGCGTGAAGACCACCAGGCCGATCAGGAGGCCCTCCTTGCGGCCGTAGCGGTCCGCGAGGCGCCCGAGCGGAACGAGCAGGGCGGCGTACACGATCGCGTAGGCGTTCAGAACCCAGCTCAGGTCCGAGAGCGAGGCGTTCCCGAGGTCGCGCCCGATGGTGTCGAAGGCGACGTTGACGATGAAGAGGTCGAGGCTGGCCATGAAGGCCGCGGCCGAGAGCACCAGCAGCACCCGGCCTTGGCGAACGCGGCCCGGCGGGTCGGAGGGCACCGCCGACTCTACGGACAGCTGACTCTGGATTTCCATAGTCAGAGGGTGCCAGCCTGAGTATGGTTTGCACAAGTCAGGGGTAGGCTGGGTCTATGGCTTTCGCACTCGCCGGCGCCATGGCGCGCCGTAGCCGCCGGTCTCCCGGCGACCGCTGCCCGATCGACCGGACCATGCAACTCATCGGGACGCGCTCGGCCGTGCTGCTCCTGCGCGAGGCGTACTTCGACACCAGTCGCTTCGATGACTTCGTCCGTCGCACCGGACTCACCGAGGCGGTCGTCGCCGCCCGGCTGCGCGACCTCGTCGATGCTGGCCTCCTGGAGCGGCAGCCCTATCAGGAGCCCGGCCAGCGCACCCGACACGCCTACGTGCTGACGCTCTCCGGTCGCGACCTGATGCCGGCCGTGATCGCACTGGGGCAGTGGGGCGCCAAGCACTTGCCCGGAACCCGGCCCCGAGTCCTCGAGCACCTCGACTGCGGCAAGCGCGTGCGCGTCGTCGCAGAGTGCGACGCTCACCACCGCGTGGGCGTCGACGAAGTCGTGGTCAGTTGACCCGGAGGAATCACCCGAGTACCGCACTGACTGGATAGCGTCCTACGCATGCCCATCAGACTCGAGAACGTCGGTATCGCCGTCCGTGACCTCGAAGCGACGATCGCCTTCTTCACCGACCTGGGGCTCACCGTCCTCGGCCGCGACACGGTCAGTGGAGAGTGGACGGACACTGCCGTCGGACTCGACGGCAATCACGCCAAGATCGTCATGCTTCAGACGCCAGACGGAAACGGCCGCCTCGAGCTCTTCGAGTACATCCATCCTGACGCAATCGAGACAGAGCCCACCCGACCGAACGAGATCGGCATGCACCGCGTCGCCTTTTCAGTCGACGACATCGACGCGGCCCTGGAGATCGCCGCGAGACACGGGTGCCACCCGCTGCGCGGCGTGGCCACGTACGGCGACGTGTACAAGCTCAGCTACGTCCGCGGTCCCAGCGGGATCATCGTCATGCTTGCCCAGGAGTTGAAGCGTTAGACGATCCGATCGCTCCTGTGGGAGCCCGCGAGAGAAGTCGCCGATCGGCGGACGGCGGCCGAAGGTGACCAAGACGCGGCGCATGTGGGCACACCAGGTGGCTAGCGTGGTGTCCATGGACTTGTACGAGGTGATGCGCACGACCGCGGCGGTGCGGGACTTCACCGACGACCCGCTGCCCGACGACGTGCTCCGCACGATCCTCGACAACGCGCGCTTCGCCCCGAGCGGCGGCAACCGCCAGGGGACCCAGGTCGTGGTGGTCCGGGACTCCACGACGCGCGAGCGGCTCGTCGAGATCACCGAACCGGGCGCACGGCGCTACCACGCACAGCGCGCGGCCGGCGAGACGCCGTGGAGTGCGTTCAGACCCAGCACGGTCACCGACGAGCAGGTGGCGCAGACCCGCGTGCCCGCCTCGGTCACCGACCCGATCCGCAGGGCAGCCGTGGTTCTCGTGGTCTGCGTCGACCTGCGTGCGGTCGCGGCGCTGGACCTGCATCTTGATCGGGTCGGCATCGTCGGAGGCGCCTCGGTGTATCCACTGGTGTGGAACATCCTGCTGGCTGCCCGGAATGAGGGGTTCGGCGGAACGATCACCACGATGGCCGTCGCCGAGGAGCCGGCGTTGAAGCAGCTGCTCGGCATCCCCGAGCCGTACGCCGTCGCGGCCGTCGTGCCACTGGGCAGGCCGGTCAAACAGCTCGCCCGCCTGACCCGCGCCGAGGTCGAGGACTTCACCCACCTCGAGCACTGGGACGGCGGGCCGCTCCGAGCCTAGTCTCAGGTCATGAGCGAAGTCGACTTCGCGGCAATCGACGCCGAGCGCGAGCGGATCCGAGCGACGTACCTGCAGCCCGCCGACGGCCGCCCGGCGTCCAGTGCCCGGGGACTGCACCACTTCGCACTGGTCGCCCGCGACGTCGAGGAGACCGTGCGGTTCTACCAGGAACTGCTGGAGTTCCCGCTGACAGAGATCTTCGAGAACCGCGACTACCCGGGCTCGAACCACTTCTTCTTCGACCTCGGCCACGACAACCTGTTGGCGTTCTTCGACTTCCCCGGCCTGGACGTCGGCCCGTACGCCGAGGTGCTCGGCGGACTCCACCACATCGCGATCTCCGTCGAACCCAAGAGCTGGGAGCGCCTCAAGGAGAAGCTCGACCAGGCAGGGATCGAGTACCTGGAGGAGAGCGGCACGTCGATCTACTTCCGCGATCCGAACGGCGCGCGGCTTGAGCTCATCGCCGACCCGCTTGGGGAGATGTACGGCACCGCGGTGCTGTGAAGCACAGGCACCGCGATCCACGCCGGACTACTCAGCCCACCAGGAGGTACGCCGAGAGGCCCAGTCCGGCCGCGCCGATGGCCCAGCGGAGCGGCCGTTCGGGGAGCACCCGGACCAATTGGGGCCCGAGCCAGCTGCCGATCACCCCACCGGTCGCCAGCGCGATTGCCGGCGGCCAGGCGACCGGCGCGAGGAGCATGTAGGCAACCGCGGCCACCACGTTGGCGGTGCTGGTGGCGACGTTCTTCACTGCGTTGGTGATCGCGAACGGTTCGCTCGTGCGCAGGGCGAGCACCGCCAGCAGGATGATCCCCGACCCGGCGCCGAAGTAGCCGCCGTACACGCCGACCACGACGATCAAGAGGTGGCCGCGCCACGACGTGGTCACGGCCGGCAGTTGCTCCGCGCCGAGAGCGGCGGCGCGACGGCGGCGTTGCGACCACCGGCGGATCTGGTCCCTCATCAACAGCAGCAGGGCACCGAGCGCGACCAGCCAGGGGACGATCGCGGTGAAGGTGGACTCGTCCGTGGTGAGCAGCAATGCCGCGCCCAGGGCGCCACCGAGACCGCACTGGAGCATCAACCAGCGCAACCGCCGCCACTGCCCGGCAAGCTCGCGGCGGGAGCCGAGCGCGGCACCGGCCGAGTTGGCGACCAGGGCGACGGTGTTGGTGACGTTGGCGTGCAACGGGGAGAGGCCGATGAGCAGCAGTGCCGGATAGCTGACCAGTGACGACAGCCCGGCCACCGATCCGGTCAGGCCGGCGCCGAGGCCCGCGACCACGAGGAGCAGGGCCTCGGCGTGGCTCACTTCTCTGCAGGCTGGACGGGTGCCTTCACAGCGGTCACGGGGCAGTGTGCGCTGAGCAGGATGCGCTGCGAGGTGGACCCCATCACGAGCTTGCCCACCGGGGAGCGGCGGCGTAGGCCGATCACCAGCAGGTCGGTGGACTCCTCGTAGGAAAGGTCGATGAGCTCGGTGGCCGCGTCGAAGTCGGAGTCGACGCCACGCACGGACACGACGGGGTGGCCGATCGAAGCCTGCGCGAGCGCGAGGTCGGCGGCGAACTCGGCGGTGCCCTCGACCGACGTCGTGACGACCAGCGTGAGGTCGGTCTTGCGGATGGTGCACTCGCGGATGGCGTGGCCGAGTGCGGCGCGCCCCTCCGAGGTCGGGAGATAGCCCACGCAGACGGTCATCGCACGACCTCGGGAACAGGCGTCAGCACTCTGCCGGCTGCCAGGTAGCTGGCCAGGTTGTCCAGGGTCAGCTGTTCCATGGCCGCTCGGGTCTCGACGGTGCCACTGCCGACGTGGGGCAGCAGCACCACGTTGTCCAAGCCGAGGAGAGCCTCGGGAACCTTCGGTTCGGCGGCGAACACGTCCAGCCCGGCGCCGGCGAGACGACCTTCCACGAGCAGGTCGACCAGCGCGTCCTCGTCGACGACGCTTCCGCGTGCGATGTTGATCAGGTAGCCCTCGGGACCCAGCGCAACCAGGGCGTCACGGTCGACCAGGCCACGGGTGCCGGCGCCTCCGGCAGTGGCGACGACGAGGATCTCGACGGCAGCGGCGAGGGATGTCGCGGTCGGGTGATAGCCGTAGTTGCTGCCGGAGAGCTCGGTGCGCTGGTGATAGCTGATCGGACAGCCGAACGCCTCGAACCGGGTAGCGATGGCACGGCCGATCCGGCCCAGGCCGAGGATGCCGACCCGCTTGCCGGACACCCGGTGCATCAGCGGGAAATTGCCTTCGGTCGGCCATGCGCCCCGTCGGACGTAGCGGTCGGCCGCGCTGAGTCCGCGGAGCACGTCCAGGGTCAGGCCGAGGGCCGTGTCGGCGACGCAGTCGGTGAGCACGTCCGGGGTGTTGGACACCAGGATCCCGCGCTCGACGGCCTGCGCGATGTCGGTGGTGTCGTAGCCGACCCCGAAGTTGACCACGGCGCCGAGCGACGGCAGCGCACGCATCAGGTCGGTGCCGACGCCGGTGCGTCCCGAGGTGACCGCGACCGTGACGGCTGCGCCATGCTCGGCGAGGAAGGAGCCACGCTCGCTGCCCTCAGGGAGCACCAGCGCGTCGTACGTCGTCGCCAGCGTCTGGGCGAGCGACGGCTTGAGCGGCCCGACCTGGAGCACGCGTTTCATGAGGTTGCCTCTCTGTCGAGGGCCGGCCGCTTCGGGTCGAAGGTCCAGCCGGGGATGAGGTACTGCATGGCGAGCGCGTCGTCCCGGGCGCCGAGGCCCTGGGTGAGGTAGAGCTCGTGGGCGGCCTGGAGCCGGTCCTCGTCGATCTCGACGCCCAGCCCGGGCGCCGAGGGGACGGTGAGGCAGCCATCGGTGATCGTCAGGGGGTGACGGGTGATCCGCTGGCCGTCCTGCCAGATCCAGTGGGTGTCGATCGGTGCGATCTCGCCGGGGGCGGCGGCCGCAACGTGGGTGAACATCGCCAGCGAGACGTCGAAGTGGTTGTTGGAGTGCGAACCCCAGGTGAGGCCCCAGGCCTGGCAGAGCTGGGCGACGCGGACCGAGCCCGCCATCGTCCAGAAGTGCGGGTCGGCAAGGGGGATGTCCACCGCGCCCGACCGCACCGCGTGCCCCAGCTCTCGCCAGTCGGTGGCGATCATGTTGGTGGCGGTGGTCAGTCCGGTGGCGCGCTTGAACTCGGCCATCACCTCGCGACCGGAGAAGCCGGCCTCGGCGCCGCAGGGGTCCTCGGCGTATGCGACGACGTCGCGCATCGCCCGGCCGTACCGGATCGCGTCGTCGAGCAGCCAGCCACCGTTGGGGTCGAGGGTGATCCGGGCCTCCGGGAAGCGTTCGGCGAGGGCCTTGACGGTGGCGACCTCCTGCTCGCCAGGCAGCACGCCGCCCTTGAGCTTGAAGTCGCTGAAGCCGTAGCGCGCTTGTGCGGCCTCCGCCAGCGCGACCACCGAGTCCGGGGTCATCGCCTCCTGGTGGCGGATCCGGGTCCACGCGTCAGCGCCTTCCGGCTCGCTGAGGTAGGGCAGGCCGGTGCGTTCCTGGTCACCGACGAAGAAGAGGTAGCCGAGGGCGCGGACCCGGTCCCGCTGCTGGCCCTCACCGAGCAGCTCGGCGACCGGCACCCCGAGCGCCTGACCGTGCAGGTCGAGCAGGGCGGACTCGAGCGCGGTGACCACGTGCACCGTGGTCCGCAGGTCGAAGGTCTGCAGCCCACGGCCGCCGGCGTCACGTCCGGCGAAGGCGGCGGACACCGCGCGCAGCACGCTGCGGTACGTCGCGACTCGCGCGCCGACCACCTCGGACGCCGACTCCTCCAGGGTGCGCCGGATCGCCTCTCCGCCGGGCACCTCCCCGACCCCGACACGGCCCTCGGAGTCGCTCACCAGCACGATGTTGCGGGTGAAGAAGGGGCCGTGGGCGCCGCTGAGGTTGAGCAGCATGCTGTCGTGGCCCGCGACCGGCACCACCCGGACGCGGGTGACCACCGGCCCCCGGACCTCACTCACGGGTGAGCTCACCGTCCACCAGGCGCCATAGCTCGAGGGGGTTGCCAGGAGCGACCGCCGCCGGCAACAGTCCGGTCGGAACGTCCTGGTAGGCGACCGGACGGACAAAGCGCTCGATCGCCAACGTGCCGACCGAGGTGCTCCGCCCGTCGGCCGTCGCCGGGAACGGTCCGCCGTGCACCATCGCGTGGCTGACTTCGACGCCGGTCGGCCAGCCGTTGAAGATGACCCGGCCGACCTTGTCCTCGAGCACGGGGACCAGCGCGGCGGCAGCCGGGTGGTCGCTCTCGACGGCGTGCACGGTCGCGGTCAGTTGACCCTCGAGGCTGCCGGCCGCATCGGCGAAGGCAGCCGCGTCGCGCAGCCGGACGACGAGAGAGGACGCACCGAAGACCTCCTCGCGCATGGCCGGCTCGGCCGCGAAGTCCGCCCCCGAGGTCTCGAAGACGTGCGCTTGCCCGGCCGCGGCGAGGGTTCCGTCCTGCTGGCCGGCTCCCACCTCGGAGACCGTGCCCAGGGACTGCAACCGGGCGACGCCCTCGACATAGGCCTGCTGGATGGCCGGGTTGAGCATCGGCAGGGCCGCGCTCTCGACGACCGCGGCGCCGGCAGACCTGACGAACGCGTCGAGGTCCGGGCCGTCGACCCCGAAGACGAGGCCGGGATTGGTGCACAGTTGGCCGACGCCTACGGTCAGGGACGCGACGTACGCCCTGCCCAGGCCCTCGGCGTCCGCCGCCAGGGCTCCGGGCATCAGGAAGACGGGGTTGATGCTCGACATCTCGGCGTACACCGGGATCGGCACCGGGCGGGCGGCGGCCGCGGCCATCAGCGCAAGACCCGCCTGTCGGGACCCGGTGAACCCGACCGCCTTGATGTGCGGGTCGCTCACCAGGGCGATGCCGGCATCGGCCCCGCCCCCGAAGACCATCGAGAACACGCCTTGCGGGAGGTCGCTCTGCGCGACTGCGTCGGCGATGGCTCCGGCCACCAGCTCGGAGACGCCGGGGTGGGCGTTGTGCGCCTTGACCACGACCGGGCAACCGGCCGCGAGGGCCGAGGCGGTGTCGCCGCCGGCCACCGAGAACGCGAGCGGGAAGTTGCTCGCACCGAAGACCGCCACCGGACCGACCGGCACCTTGCGCTGGCGGATGTCCGGCCGCGGCAGCGGGGTGCGGTCGGGCAGGGCTGGGTCGATGCGGGCACCCACCCAACTGCCGTCGCGGACCAGCTTCGCGAAGAGGCGCAGCTGGTTGATGGTGCGAGCCATCTCACCGCGCACCCGCGGCTCGACGATCCCGGTCTCCTGCTGCACGCGGTCCACCAGCGTGTCGCCGAGGGCGTCGATGTTCTCGGCGATCCGCTCCAGGAACGCGGCCCGCTGCTGCGGATCGGTCTCGCGGTAGACGGGGTGGGCCGCGCCCGCCAGCCGGGCAGCCTGCTGCACCTGGGCGAGCCCGGCCTGTCCGTACGCCGGCTCGAGTCGTTCGCCGGTGCGCGGGTCGACGCCGTTGACGCTGCCCTCAGTCCCGTGCACGCGGTCCGCGCCGATGAACATCGCTCCAGTGAGCGAGGGTGCCGTCATTCTCAGATCACCTTCTTGACCAGGTCGGTGAGCTCGGCGAGCTCAGGGGTGGTGAGGTCGCTCAGCGGGGGACGGACCGGGCCCGCGGGCCGGCCCGCGGCGGTCAGCCCCGCCTTGACGATCGACACGCCGTAGCCGGGCTGCCGGTCGCGGATGGCGATGTAGGGGACCAGGAAGTCGCGCACCTTCTCATAGACCGCTGCCCGGTCCTGGGCGCGTGCGGCGGCGTAGAAGTCCAGCGCCCACTGCGGGGCGAAGTTGAAGATCGCCGAGGAGTAGGTGGAGGCACCCAGCTCCATGTAGGGCAGGGCGTAGGTCTCGGCGGTGGGCAGCCCGCCGATCAGCACGAGCCGGTCGGCGTACTGGGAGTAGAGCGTCGCCATCAGGTCGATGTCGCAGATGCCGTCCTTGAACCCGATGAAGTTCGGGAACTCGTCGACCAGGCGACCGATCGTCTCGGCGTTGTAGCGCCCGTTCGCCCGGTGGTAGACGACCACTCCGACCGACGTCGCCGCGCACACCCGTGCCACGTGGGTGTACAGGCCCTCGGCGGTGCCCTCGGTCAGGTAGGGCGGCAGCAGCAGGATGCCGTCGGCGCCGTCCGCCTCGGCCTGTTGGGCCATCTCGATGGCGGTGGCGGTGCCGTAGCCAGCCGAGCCCATCACCGGGAGCCGTCCCGCGGTCTCCTCGATCGTCGCGCGCAGCACTCGGGACACCTCGTCGGCCGTCAGCGAGAAGAACTCACCCGTCCCGCCCGGCGCGAACAGGCCGGCGACGCCGTACTGGCCGAGGAACTGCAGGTGCTCGCGGTAGCCCGACTCGTCGAACCCGTAGTCGGCGGTGGCGTGGGTGACGGGGAACGACACCAGGCCGGCGCCCAGGGCTGTGCGCAGTTCGATGGGCGAGTAACGGGTCATCAGGATCTCCAGGAGGTTCGTCGAGGGCCGGGATTTCGAGCGGATGTGGTGCCCTGGGAAGCGGGTGCCTCCGCGTCATCAGAATTCACGCTAACAGATTGCGGCTACCTATTGGAACATCATCTACATATGTGTATCGTCACCCGCATGATCTGTGCCCGTCGCCACAGCGCCGACCCCCGGGCTGCCCGGGCGCCGTACCCAGGTCAGCCCGCCAGAGCCGGTCACCTCCCCGCCCGAGCTCGCTAGCACCGGAGGAAGTCATGTCCCAAGCCCCATCTCGTCGGCCGGTCCGATCCCGCCGTCGTCGGAGCATCGTCCTGACCGCCCTAGCCCTGGGCATCTGCACCGTGGGATCCGCCTGCGGCGTCAGCTCGGGGTCCAGCAGCTCGGCCGACAACGTGCGGATCGTGCTGCAGAACGAGCCGCCGACCCTGGAGCCGTGCGACTCCTCCAACACCGGCGACGGCGTGGTCGAGCGCTCCAACATCACCCAGCCGCTGATGGAGCTCGACCTGTCCAACGGCAAGCTCAGCCCGCTGCTGGCCACGGCGTGGAAGAAGACCTCGCCGACCACCTACACCTTCACGATGCGCAAGGGTGTGAAGTTCAGCGACGGCTCCACCTTCGACGCGAAGGACGCCGCGTACTCCATCGACCGCACGGTGAACAACACCAAGCTCGGCTGCTTCGTTGACGGCTACGTCTTCGGTGACGAGAAGGTGCAGGTGAAGGCGGTCGACGCCAACACCCTCACGGTCTCGACGGCCAAGCCCGACCCGATCCTGCCGCTGCGGCTCTCGTTCGTCGAGATCGTGCCGACCTCCACGAGCGACACCGCGAAGGTCCGCGAGCCGGTCGGCACCGGCCCCTACAAGATCAAGAGCTGGGATGCCGGTCAGAAGCTGACCCTCGAGGCCAACCCGGACTACTGGGGTCCGGCGCCGGCCTACAAGACGGCGACCTACGTGTGGCGCTCCGAAGGGACAGTGCGGGCGGCGATGGTCAAGGACGGTGAGGCTGACATCGCCACCCAGATCGGTCCCGACGACGGTGCCGGCGACCTCGCGGTCCAGTTCCCCGACGACCAGACCGTGGCGCTGCGCTCGCAGGGGTACATCGCCCCGCTGAACGACATCCGGGTCCGGGAGGCCATCAACTATGCGATCGACCGCAACGGGATCGTGAAGTCCCTGTTCAACAGCGAGTCGACGGTCGCGGCACAGCTGGTCCCCAAGGGGATCACCGGTTACAACGACACGATCAAGCCCTGGCCGACCGATGTGGCGAAGGCCAAGCAGCTCATCGGCCAGGCGAAGGCAGCCGGAGTGCCGGTCACGACGCCGATCACGCTGTACGCCCGCACCGCCCAGTTCCCCAAGATCGCCGAGATCGTCCAGGTCGTGCAGAAGGAGCTGAGCAACGTCGGTCTGAACGTCAAGATCCAGATGGTCGACACCACGCGCTCGAACGAGCTTCAGCAGCGTCCGTTCCCGAAGGGGATAGGCCCGTACCTGCTGGTGATCCAGCACGGCAACCAGGCCGGTGACGCGGCATTCAGCGTCGACCAGTACATGCTGAGCGACGGTTTCCAGAGCGCGTTCGGGACCCCCGCCCTGGACAAGCTGATCAAGTCGGCCGAGGCCAAGTCGGGCCCGGCCCGGCAGCAGGCGTTCGAGAAGGTCTTCGCCTACGAGCCGACTCACGTCAACCAGTTCGCCTACATCGCGCACATGACCGGCATGATGGCGATCGCGAAGGACGTGCACTACCAGCCGGACGTGAACACCGAGAACGAGATGCACCTCGCGGCGATGTCCCCTGCGAAGTGAGTGGCGGGCGGCCGGCCGCAGGCCGGCCGGCCGCCCTACCACCCCTTCGTCCCCCGTGCTTTGATCAACCCCGTCGATCCATGAGGACGTCTGATGCTCCTATTCCTTCGCAGGCGGACGCTGACGAGTCTGCTGCCCTTGCTGTTCGTCCTGATCGGCGTCTTCGTGCTGGCCCGGCTGACCGGCAACCCGACGTCGCTCTACCTGCCTGAGTCGGCCACGCCCGAGCAGCGCCACGTCTTCGCCGCCACCCACGGCTTCAACAACCCGATCTGGCAGCAGCTCCTGGACTACCTCAAGGGCATCCCGCACCTCGACTTCGGCACCTCCCTGCGCACCGGCGAGACGGCCGCATCGATGGCGCTGCGCGCCTTCCCCAACACCCTCCAGCTGGCTGTTGCCACCATGGTGCTCTCGATCGTGATCGCGGTGGTGCTCGGTAGCTGGGCGGCGTACCGACCGAACTCGCTGGCAGACGGGATCTCGTCGGTGCTGTCGATGACCGCGGGCAGCGTCCCGGACTTCTGGTTCGCGATCATGGGGGTCTGGATCTTCGCAGTCATCCTGGGCGTGCTGCCCACCTCCGGCGTGGACAACGGGTTGCTGTCGTGGGTGCTGCCGGTGGCGACCCTGGCCGTGAGGCCGGTGGGCGTGCTCACCCAGGTCGTCCGCGGCGCGATGGTCTCGGCACTGTCGGCGCCGTACGTCCGGCTGGCCCGCAGCAAGGGCGCCACCGACGTCCGACTGGTGACCCACCACGCGTTGCGCAACGCCGCCGCTCCCGCGCTGACCGTCGCCGGTGACCTGGCGGTCGGTCTGGTCAACGGCGCCGTCGTGGTCGAGACCATCTTCGGCTGGCCGGGCATCGGCAAGCTGATGATCGACTCGATCGTCGGCCGGGACTTCGCGGTCCTGCAGGCCTGCGTCCTGCTCACCGCGCTGTCGATCTTCGTGCTGAACATCCTCATCGACCTCGGCTACGCACTGCTCGACGCGCGCGTCCGCGAGACGGTCAAGGCCTAGGAGACGGACATGACCTCACTGATCGACCCGATGGAGTCCACCGCGGACGGGCCCCTGGACCCGCCCGAGGGAGCCGACCCGCGCAGCGCCAAGCTCGGGATGTGGCGTCTCCTCCTGAGGGACAAGATGGCGACCGTAGCGCTCGGAGTGCTCACCCTGATCGTGCTGGCCACCGTGGTCGGATCGCTGCTGATCGGCGGTTCGGCCAACGACCAGAACCTGTCCAGGGGCGCGGTCGGCCCGTTCTCGCTCGACCACGGCTGGTTGTACGTGCTGGGCAGCGACACGCTCGGCCGGAGCATGGTCGCCCGGATGGTGATCGGCGGTCGCACCACCCTTCTGGTCGCCGTGCCTGCTGTGCTGATCTCGCTGGTCGTCGGTTCGTTGATCGGGATGTGGGCCGGCTACCACCGCGGCTGGCGGGAGACCCTCGCGATGAGGGTCGCCGACGTGATCATGAGCTTCCCGTCGCTGTTGATGGCCGTGGTCGTGCTCTACGTGTTCTCCCCGAGCGCCAGCATGATCGTGCTGGTCCTGGCCATCACGCGGATCCCGATCTACCTGAGGACCGCGCGGGCGGAGTCCGCCGAGCTGCAGAGCCGCACCTTCGTGGATGCGGCGCGGACGTTCGGCACCAGGCCCACCTCGATCATCCGGCGCCATGTCTTCCCGATCGTGCTTCCGACCCTGCTCACGGTGGCGACGCTCGACTTCTGCTACGTGATGCTGGCCGAGTCGTCGCTCAGCTTCCTGGGCATCGGGATCCAGCCGCCGGGCGTGAGCTGGGGCCTGATGGTCTCCCAGGGCCGGGACTACCTGCAGACGTCGTGGTGGCTGTCGTTCTTCCCCGGCCTGGCCATCGTCATCACCGCGGTCGCCTCGACCGTGTTGGCCTCGTGGGTCCGGATCGCGACGGATCCGGCGCAGCGCTGGCGACTGACCCTGCCGCGACGTGCCGGCCGCCGCCGGTTGCGGCGGGCCCCGATAGCCGAAGGAGAAGTGCTGTGACCGCGACCTCAGCAGGCCTTGACGTGGCACCCGCCCCGAACGGGGAGGTGGCCCTGGACGTCGAGGGCCTCAGCGTCGACATCCGGACGCCGTTCGGCACGGTCCGTGCGGTGAACGAGGTCTCGTTCGTGGCCCGCCGTGGCGAGACCCTCGCGCTGCTCGGTGAGTCCGGCTGTGGCAAGTCGCTCACGGCGACCGCCGTGGTGGGGCTCCTGGACCCGGTGACCGACATCGCAGGCGGCGCCGTACGTCTCAACGGCACCGACCTCATCGGGCTCCGCGGGAAGAAGCGCCGTGATCTGGCTGGTCCCGAGCTCGCCATCGTCTTCCAGGACGCGCTGACCGCGCTCAACCCGGTCTACACCGTCGGCACGCAACTCGCCGAGCCCTTCCGCATCCACCGTGGGCTGTCGAAGAAGGAGGCGCGACGGGCCGCGATCGAGCTGATGACCAGGGTCGGCATCCCCGAGCCTGAGACCCGGGTGGACGCCTACCCGCACCAGTTCTCCGGCGGCATGCGGCAACGACTGCTGATCGCCATCGCGGTGGCGCTCTCGCCGGCGGTGCTGCTGGCCGACGAGCCGACGACGGCGCTCGACGTGACGGTCCAGGCGCAGATCATGAAGCTGCTGCGAGATCTCCGGGCCGAGCGAGACATGGCGGTCGTGCTGATCACCCACGACCTCGCCCTGGTGGCCGAGCAGGCCGACCGCGTGGCGGTGATGTACGCCGGCAACGTGGTGGAGTCGGGCCCGGTCGCGGAGGTGTTCACCTCGCCGAAACACCCCTACACCAAGGGCCTCCTCGAGTCCGTGCCGGTGGCGGCCGAGCGCGGGGCAGACCTGAAGTCCATCGGTGGCTCACCACCTGAGCTGCACTCGATCCCGGAGGCCTGCGTGTACCAGGACCGCTGCCCGCTCGTTCGCGATCTCTGTCGTACGGCGCGGCCGCCACTGTTGCAGGTGGCCCGCGACCACGTGTCCGCCTGCCACTTCTCCGAGGAGGTGAACTCATGACCAGCGCCTCCCAGGAGCCGTTGCTCGAGGTACGCGATCTCAGCAAGGTGTTCCCCGTCAGGCATGGTGGGAAGACTCGTCAGCTCCGAGCGCTCGACGGCGTCAGCCTCCAGCTCGGCCGCGGAGAGACGCTCGGACTGGTCGGCGAGTCGGGGTGTGGCAAGTCGACCCTGGCCCGGACGCTGCTGATGCTCGAACGTCCCGACGGCGGCTCGATCCGGTTCGACGGGGTCGACCCGCTCTCGCTGAGCGGCAAGGAGATGCTCGACTTCCGGCGGCGGGTCCAGATGGTCTTCCAGGACCCGTTCGCCTCGCTGAACGCCCGGATGTCGGCGGGTGACATCGTCTCCGAGCCGTGGCGCACACACCGCGGGATGTACAAGACCTCACGCGACCGGGCCGCCCGCGTCCGCGAGCTCCTGCACCTCGTCGGGCTTCGCCCCAGCGATGCCGCGAAGTACCCCCAGGAGTTCTCCGGTGGTCAGCGACAGCGCCTCGGCATCGCGCGTGCGCTCGCCCTGAACCCCGACCTGATCGTGTGCGACGAGCCGGTCTCGGCGCTCGACCTCTCGGTGCAGGCGCAGGTGCTGAACCTGCTCAACGACCTGCAGAAGGAGCTCGGCGTCGCCTACCTGTTCATCTCCCACGACCTCTCGGTGGTGCGCCACGTGGCAGACCGGGTCGTGGTGATGTATCTGGGGCGGGTGGTCGAGCGCGGCACCACCGAGCCGACCTTCGACCGTCCGGTCCACCCCTACACCAGCGCGTTGATGTCGGCGGCCCCGTCACTCGACCGTGCGAAGCAGCGCAACCAGATCATCCTCGAGGGCGAGATCCCCTCACCGTTGAACCCGCCGTCGGGATGCCGCTTCCGGACCCGCTGCTGGCGGGCGACCGAGGAGTGCGCGACCACGATCCCGCCGGTCGCGCCCGACCCGCTCGACCCCACCCACGAGGCCGAGTGCTTCCACCCGCTCACTGACCAACCCGCGACCGTGGCGTCGTGAGCGGGCTGACCCCGCTCGGATTCCTCGTCATCGCCCTCGTCGTCCTCGTGGCGGCTGCACTTCAGGCCTCGATCGGTTTCGGGATGGGCATGCTCGCGGCCCCGGTGGTGGCCATCGTCGACCCCAGCCTGATCCCGGCGACGTTGCTGTTCCTCGCCCTGGTGGTGACGTCGATGACGGTGCTGACCGAGCGGCGGCACGTCGACATCGGCGGCACCGGCTGGGCCATCGCCGGGCGGGTGCCGGGAACTGTCGCCGGCGCAGTGCTGGTCGCGGTGCTTCCCGAGCGGGGACTCGCCCTGCTGCTCGCGGCCGTGGTCCTGCTGGGCGTCGTGCTCGCCACCCTCGGCTGGGCCCCGCAACCGGCCCGACCCACGCTGGTGCTGGCCGGCGCGACCTCCGGCCTGCTCGGTACGGCGACCTCGATCGGCGGCCCGCCGATGGCGCTGGTGTGGCAGGGCAAGTCCGGCCCGGGCCTGCGTGGGTCGATGAACTCCTTCGGCCTGATCGGCGGGATGCTCTCGATCACGGTGCTGTTGGCATCCGGTGCGGTCAGCGGCGAGACCTTCCGGGTGGCCGTGCTGCTGCTGCCGATGCCGATCCTGGGCTTCTGGGCCTCGCGCTACATCAACCGGTTCCTGGATCCGCGCAGGCTTCGTCGTACGGTCATCGTGGTGTCCTGCTTCGGCGCGGTCATCCTGATCGGCCAGCAGTTGGCCGGTCTGCTCGGGTAGCGCCGCTCAGCGGACGCGGTTGCGCAACGGACGGCCCTCGGCGAGGGCGTCGACGTTGTCCGTGATGTCGCGGGCGCGTCCGGCGAAGACCTCCTCGGTGTGCCCGGACTGGTGCGGGGTCAGCACCACGTTGTCGAAGCCGGCGAAGTCCAGGTGCGACGGCGGCGGCCGGTCCGGGTCGCGTGGGTTTCGCCACCACACGTCCAGGGCTGCACCCGCGATGGCGCGATCGGTGAGCGCATCGTGCAGTGCCTGCTCGTCGACGACCCCACCGCGGCTCACGTTGACCAGGATCGCGGTCGGCCGCATCCGGGCCAGCGCAGCACCATCGATCAACCCGAGGGTGGCGTCGTTGAGTGGGACGGTCAGCACGACGACGTCGGAGGACTCCAGCAGCGCATCGAGGTCGTCCCCGATCCGGACGCCCTCCAGCCCGGCCGGCACCGGCGCGGTGGTGTCGCGACGTACGGCGCGCACGTCCATGCCGAGGGCCAAGCCCATCCTGGCGACGCTTGTGCCGATCTCACCGAAGCCGACCACACCGAGGGTGAGGTCCGCGAGCACCCGGCCGAAGGGGAAGTCGGGGGTGACCATCAGGTTGCGCCACACGCCGGCGCGCATGTCGTGCTCGGAGCGAAGCACTCCTCGCAGCAGCATCGTCGAGACCATCAGCACGTGCTCGGCGATCGAACGCCCGTGGTGGAACGTGTTGGCCACCCGGACGTCGCTCGGGAGGATGTCGAGCGGGATCTTGTCGAGGCCCGCGCCGGTGACGTGCAGCAGCCGCAGGGCCGGCATGGTGGACAGCAGGGCAGGGGAGACGGACGAGCAGACCAGGACGTCCGCGCTCGGTGCCGCCGCCGCGAGCGCAGGGTCGTCGCCGAAGGCGAAGGTCCAACGGTGCGGGCTCGAGCCTCCTCGGGTGAGCACCTCGGCGAAGCGGGCCATGATGGGTTCGGTGACGAGGACCTCCAACCCGGTCATCGCGCCCTCACCACCGCTGCGGCGAGGGATCGAAGTCGGGCTCGAACCGCCGCATGTACCCGGTGTCGTCACGGGTGCGTACGTCGCACCTCTGGTACTGCTCGTGCAGGCGGGCCAGCCGGTCGCGGTCGAGCTCGACCCCGAGCCCGGGGGTGGTCGGCACCTCGACCGCACCGTCCTTGAACACCAGTGCCCCCGGAACGACGACGTCGTCCTCAGCGTCCTTCCACGGCCAGTGGGTGTCGCACGCGTAGTCGAGGTTGGGCGTCGCCGCGGCCAAGTGCGTCATCGCCGCGAGGCTGACGCCCAGATGGCTGTTGGAGTGCATCGACAGTCCGATGCCCCAGGTCTGGCAGATCGATCCGAGCGTCTGCGAACGGCGCAGTCCGCCCCAGAAGTGGTGGTCGGACAGCACCACCTGGACGGCGTCCTGGGCGACCGCAGGGGGCAGGTGGTCGAAGCTGACGACGGCCATGTTGGTCGCCAGCGGCATGCTCACCTCGCGCGCGACCGCCGCCATGCCCTCGATGCCCAGGGTGGGGTCCTCGAGGTACTCCACGATGCCGTCGAGGTCTCGGCCGACGCCGATGGAGGTCGGCACGGTCCAGGCGGTGTTGGGATCAAGACGGAGCGGGTGCTCGGGGAACTCCGCGCGCAGGGCCTTGATCGCCGCGACCTCCTCCTCGGGATGGAAGACCCCGCCCTTGAGCTTGATCGCGGAGAACCCGAACTCGTCGATGATCCGACGCGCCTGGGCGACGATCCCGTCCGGATCCAGGGCGGCGCCCCAGTCGTCGTCCGCGGCGCCGGGGTGGCCGGCCCACTTGTAGAACAGGTAGGCGGAGTACTCGACCCGATCGCGCACCGCACCCCCGAGCAACTCGCTGACGGGAACCCCGATCAGCTTGCCCTGGACGTCGAGCGCGGCGACCTCGAACGGCGAGAGCACCCGGTCGGCGGTGGACGAGGTCATCACCATGCCGCCCATGCCGTGCCCACCGAGACCGTCGTCGGCAGCGAGCGACCGGGTCACCGCGCGCAGCATCGCGTTGAGGTCGAAGACGCTGAGCCCGACGATCAGATCGGCGGCGCGGCTGAGCCGCTGCAGGTGCGGGAGGTCGCCGTAGGACTCGCCCAGGCCGTAGGTGCCGTCCTCGGTGACCACCTCGATGACCGCGCGCAGCGCGTACGGCTCGTGCACGCCGACCGTGTTCAGCAGCGGCTTGTCGCGGAAGGCCACCGGGGTCACCCGGACGGCGGTGATCCGGTGGTCGGCGGGCGGGGGCGGCGTACGGGGGACATCCACGTCGCCATCATGCCACCTGTCTACGTGTGTGGACAAGTGTCGCCCATGAAGACATCAGCTCCAGGCGATGCGGCTCTGCATCGGCGCCACCACCCGGGCGATCTTGTCGCTGGCGGACCGCAGCAGGGCGATGATCTCGGCCTCGCGCTCGGGCGAGAGTCGAGCGATCGGGATCGATGCGCTGATCGCGTCCGTCGCGGGGTGGGCGTACTCCAGCGCGATCGCGAAGCAGCGCAGGCCGAGGGTGTTCTCCTCGTTGTCGATCGCGTATCCACGCTCCCGGGTCGCGTCGAGCTCCTTGTCGAGGGCGTCCGCCTCGACGAAGGTGTGCGGGGTCAGCGGCGTCAGCGTCTGCGGCAGGTGCTGCTGGATCTCCTCGCGCGGTTGCGCCGCCAGGATCGCCTTGCCGAGCGAGGTGGAGTACGCCGGCAGGCGGCGCCCGACCCGGCTGTAGGGGCGGAGGTACTGGCTGGACTCGCGAGTGGCGAGATAGACCACGTCCTCGCCGTCGATGCGGCCGAGGTGGAAGGTCTCGTCGGTCTGCTCGCGCAGCTCGTCGAGGAAGGGCGTGACCAGCGGCAGGTAGGGGTCGGTGTCGAGGTACGTCGTACCGGCGAGCAGCGCCCGGATGCCGATGCCGTAGAGCGTGCCGGACGTGTCCGCGCGCACCCAGCCATAGGTCACCAGCGTGCGCAGCAGCGCGTGCAGGCTGCTGCGGGGGACGCCAAGGGCTTCGCTGAGCTCACGCAGACGCACCGGCTTGTTCTGCCGCGCCGCGAGGAACTCGAGGATTTCGACGGTCCTGGCCGCGGACTTCACCTCGCGAACACCCGGACCACCGTTCGGGGACGCGTCGCGAGCTGCCGCGTCGATGCTGGGGGGCGTGGTCATCTTGACTCCGTTCGAAGGCCTGGGTCGCAGCATAGTCGCCTATGAAGCAACCGGTTCACATATGTATACATCAAGCGCGTTTGTGGGCATCTCCTTTCGGGACTGCTAGCGTTCGGTTATGGAGACATCATCTACCCACGTAGATGCGATGCTGGCCTCCGAGCCGTCCGGCTCGCTCGGCGGCCGGGTCGCTGTCGTCACCGGCGGTGGCAGCGGGATCGGTCGCGCCATCGCCGCGGCCTTCGCCCGCGCCGGCGCCCAGGTGGTCATCGCCGGGCGTGGCGGCGACCGGTTGCGCCTGGTCGCGGAGGACCTCGGTCCGGCCGTGCACCCGGTGGTCGCTGACGTGACCGACGAGAACGACGTCCGCCGACTGTTCGACGAGGCGACCCGCCGGGCCGGTGCGATCGACCTGCTCGTCAACAGTGCCGGAGCGTTCGCCGGCGGGGTCGTCGACGACCTCAGCCTGACCGAGTGGCGCACGGTGATGGAGGTGAACGTCACCGGCACGTTCCTCTGTGCCCGGGAGGCCTTCCGGCACATGCGGCTGCGAGGCGGCCGGATCATCAACGTCGGCAGCATCGCCGGGTCCCGGGCCAGGGCGCACTCGACCGCCTACGCCGCATCGAAGCACGCGGTCTGGGGCCTGACCCAAGCGCTGGCCCTCGACGGTCGCGAGGACGGCATCGCGGTCAGTTGCCTCAACCCCGGGAACACCGCGGTCGAGCGCCGGGCTGACGCGGTGGCGCACGCCGGCCGGCCCGAAGGACCCGAGCCGATGATGGACCCCGAGCAGGTCGCCCGGCTGGCGCTGCTGATGGCGACCGTGCCCGCCGACGTCAACCTGCTGGAGGCGACGATGCTGCCGGTCGCCCAGAGCTACCTCGGCAGGGGCTGAGCGTGCTTATGCCGATCGGGTATCGACACCGTCCGAAACAGTCTTGGACGGCAACGAAGCAGCCCTCCTACGTTGGACCGGCCAACCCACATCGATCCCCGGAGACCACCAGATGAGCATCTCGAGCGCCCCACGAAGCGCGCTGTCCGAACCGAACGCCGCCCTGCGCGCCCTCGCCCCGGGTGCGGCCACGATCGACCGGGTCGAGTCGCTGCACCTGTCCTCGATCGCGTTGCCGCTGGCGACACCCATCAGCGATGCGAAGGTGCTCACCGGTCGGCAGCAGCCGATGACCGAGGTCGCGTTCCTCTTCGCCGAGATCCGCACCGAGCAGGGTCACGAGGGGGTCGGGTTCTCCTACTCCAAGCGAGCGGGGGGAGCGGGCCAGTACGCCCACGCCTGCGAGATCGCGCCGGTGCTGATCGGCGAGGACCCCAACGACATCGCCCGGCTCTGGACGAAGCTGGCGTGGGCGGGTGCCTCGGTCGGGCGCAGCGGGCTGGCCACCCAGGCGATCGCGGCGATCGACATCGCGCTGTGGGACCTCAAGGCGAAGCGGGCCGGGCTGCCGCTGGCGAAGCTGCTGGGCGCGCACCGCGACTCGGTCCGCACCTACAACACCTCGGGCGGATTCCTGCACACGCCGATAGAGCAGGTGTTGGAGAACGCGACCGCATCGCTCGCCGCGGGCATCGGCGGGATCAAGCTCAAGGTCGGCCAGCCGGACTGGCGCGCCGATCTCGCGCGACTGGAGGCGGTGCGGGCACACCTCGACGCCGACGTGCCCCTGATGGTGGACGCCAACCAGCAGTGGGACCGCAGTACGGCGATGCGAATGGGACGTCTGCTCGAGCCGTTCGGGCTGGTCTGGATCGAGGAGCCTCTCGACGCGTACGACGCCGAGGGGCACGCCGATCTTGCCCGCGCGCTGGACACCTCGATCGCCACCGGCGAGATGCTGTCGAGCGTTGCCGAGCACGTCCGGCTGATCGAGGCCGGTGCCGCGGACATCCTCCAGCCCGACGCTCCCCGGATCGGCGGCATCACCCAGTTCCTCAAGCTGGCGGCGCTCGCCGAGCATCGACAGCTGCAGATCGCCCCACACTTCGCCATGGAGATCCACGTGCACCTTGCCGCGGCGTACGAGAGCGAGCCCTGGGTCGAGCACTTCGACTGGTTGGCGCCGCTGCTCGAGGAGGAGCTGGAGATCCATGACGGGCGGATGCACGTGTCGGACCGTCCCGGCCTGGGCTTCACGTTGAGCGAGCGTGCCCGGGCGCTGACGGTCGCCTCGCGGACGTTCGGGCCTGGCGCCCGGTGACGCCCATGCCGTCATGAGCTTCTCGTTCGAGCAGCTACGTGGCTTCGTCGCTGTGGCGGAGGAGCGCCACTTCGGTCGCGCGGCGGCCCGGCTGAACATGACCCAGCCGCCGCTGAGCCGACAGGTCCAGAAGCTCGAGAGGACCGTCGGGGCCGCGTTGCTCGACCGCGCGAACCGTCGGGTGCAGCTGACCCCGGCGGGTGCCGCGTTCCTGGTGGAGGCGCGTCGGCTGCTGTCCTTCGGCGACACCGCGTCCGAGCTTGCACGTCGGGTCGCGGCGGGGTCGGCCGGCACCGTCCGGCTGGGGTTCACCGCGGCCTCGACCTTCCGTGCGCTGCCGGACCTGCTCGGACGCATCTCGGCCGAGCTTCCCGACATCGACGTCGAGCTGCGCGAGATGATCACCCGTGAGCAGGCCGCGGCGCTCGCCAGCGGTGAGATCGACCTCGGACTCGCCCGGCCGTGCTTCGACGCCGCGGTGCTGGACAACGTCGTGGCGGAGCGCGAGGACCTTGTGGTGGTCGTTCCCGTCGGGCACCGGTTGGCTGCACTGGGTCGACCGGTCGCGGCCGCGGACCTGGTCGACGAGCCGCTGATCATGCACTCGCCGCAGGACGCGGCGTACCTCCACCAGCTCGTCCTCAGCGTGGTCCCGGTCCAGCGCAACGTCGTGCATGCGGTGAGCCAGCTGGTGACGATGCTCGCGCTGGTCTCCGCCGGCCGCGGGCTGGCGTTCCTGCCGGCCTCGACTCGGTACCTCAATGTCGCCGGCCTGGTGCACCTCCCGCTCGCACCACCCTGTCCGGCGGTCGAGCTGCATCTGCTCTGGCCGAGGGACTCGGAGAACCCCGCTCTGTGGAAGGTCCTCGAGGTGCTCAGACCCGCCTGACCGTCCCGCTGACCACGCCCTCACCCACGTCCCGGAGTCGCCATGTTCACTGCCGTACCGCTCGTCGCCTGGCTGCTCACGATCCTGGGGCTGCTGGCCATCGTGGGCCTTGACCTGGTCGTCATCGCCCGCCGCCGCCGCGAGATCACCGTCTCCGACGCGGCTCGCTGGGTCGTGCTGTATGTCGGGCTCGCGGTTGCCTTCGGGGTGGTGCTCCTGCTGTGGGGGCCGCCGGACACGGGGAGCCAGTTCTTCGCCGGTTACGTCACCGAGTACAGCCTGAGCGTCGACAACCTGTTCGTCTTCGTGATCATCATGGCGAGGTTCGCGGTGCCGCCGCTGGCGGTCGACAAGACGCTCTACATCGGCATCGTGCTGTCACTGCTGATGCGCGCGGTGTTCATCGTCGCCGGAGCAGCCGCGATCGCGGCTGCGACCTGGACGTTCTACGTGTTCGGCGCCTTCCTCGTCTACACCGCCGTGAAGCTCGTGCTCGAGGGTGAGAACGACGAGGCGGACTTCCAGGAGGGCCGGCTCCTACGACGACTGCGCCGCGTCCTGCCGTTGACGGCCGACTACCACGGCGACCGGATCGTCGTTCGCGCCCACGGGCGTCGGATGGCGACCCCGCTGGCGATCGCCATCGCGGCCATCGGCGTGGCGAACGTCGTCTTCGCCCTGGACTCCATCCCGGCCATCTTCGGCCTGACCCAGGACACGTTCGTGGTGCTGACCGCCAACGCCTTCGCGCTGATGGGCCTGCGTCAGCTCTACTTCCTGATCGGCGGGCTGCTGGGGAAGATCGTCTACCTCAACGTCGGCCTGTCGGTGATCCTCGCCTTCGTCGGGGTGAAGCTCCTCGTCGAGGCACTGCACGGCTCGGGGGTCGACCACCTCGGCGCGGTCGGCCTTCCGGAGATCACCACGGGCTTCTCGCTGATGTTCATCCTGGTCGTGCTAGGTCTGACGATCGCCGCGAGCCTGGCACGGGATGCGTGGCAACAGCGGCTTGCCTGGCGGCGAGGCAGTCGAGGTGTCGACGTGATTCCCGCTGCTCGGCGTAACAGGGACCAGGCGTCATGGCCGACAAGCGGCGCCAACCGCGACCGACACCCCTGACCCGCCAGATCCGCGAATGGGTCCGGGCTCCGTTGCGCTGCTACCGGCGCACCTGCCCGCATGCTTCCAACGCCGATGCCTCAGATGGGCTGGGCGGGGGGCTGTCGCTGGGCACCGCCTCGGTGGCAGCCTGGGAGAGCACTCCATGACTCGGCGGAGGGAGACTCGTGATGACCACCCCGGCCACCCCTGCCCCGGGAGGCCCAGCTGGCTTTGCGGGTGTCGAGCACCTGGTGGTGCTGATGTTGGAGAACCGCTCCTTCGACCACATGTTGGGCTACCTGTACGCCGAGGCCGGGAACGTGTCGCCGGCCGGGGACCCGTTCGAGGGCCTGACCGGCAGCGAGTCGTGTCCGGGCAGCGACGGCCAACCGGTTCCGGTCTACCAGCTGACTCCCCAGACCCAGGACGTGTACTTCTACCCGGGCGCCGATCCGGGCGAGGGGTATGCCGCGACGAACAGGCAGTGTTACGGATCATCGGGCCCACCGGCGGCCGGTGCCACGGCGCCCATGAGCGGCTTCGTGACCGACTACGCCTCCGCGATCGCCGCGAACAGGGCCAAGGGCTGGTACGTCTTCGCGGGCACCGCCGAGTCCTGGATCATGGGCTGTCACACCCCGGCCACACTGCCGGTGCTCTCCGCTCTCGCCCGAGGCTTCGCGGTCTGTGACCACTGGTACGGCGCGGCGCCGACGATGACGATGCCGAACCGGGCGTTCGTGTGCGCGGGCACCAGCCAGGGACACATGGATGACGTCACCAAGGCGTTCACCTGTCCGTCGATCTTCGGGTCATTGGGTGCGGCGAACCTCGCCTGGAAGATCTATGGCTACACCTCGGCGCCGTTGACCAAGTCCGACTTCCCCGACACCAAGACCGCCCCGGCGGCCAACTTCGGTCACTTCGCCGACTTCGAGGCCGACTGTCGGACCGGGTCGCTGCCCGTCTATGCGTTCCTCGAGCCCTCCTGGGGGTCGGACGGCAACAGCCAGCACCCGAACTACAACCTCGCCCTGGGCGAGCAGCTGCTGCTGGAGACGTACCGCGCCCTACGGGACAGCCCGGCCTGGGAGCAGACACTGCTGGTGATCACCTACGACGAGCACGGTGGCTGCTACGACCATGTGTCCCCGCCCTGGGGCGCGACGCCGCCGGACCAGACCGTGGGGGAGTACGGCTTCGACTTCACCCGCTTCGGACCTCGGGTCCCGGCCGTGCTGGTCTCCCCATTCATCGAGGCCGGCACCGTCTACCGGGCTCCTGGCCAGACACCCCTGGACCACACCAGCATCCTGGCCACCATCGAGAAGAGATGGGGCATCGCCCCGCTCACCGCCCGCGACGCCGCAGCCCCTGATCTGGCCGGGGCGCTCACCCTGACCACAGCACGCACCGATGACCCACTGGCCAGCGTCACCGCCCCGCCGGCCCCGACGAACCCGACCGGCCTGGTCGTGCAGGCCTCGCACCTGCAACAGATCCAGGCCGCCCTGATCGCCGACCAGGCGGGCAGGCCTCCCGAAGAGCTCGCCGTACTGCAGACCAACGCCGACTACCAGCGCTACATAGACGAGCACGGGTAAGAAGCGGTCGATGTGCATAGCGCCTGCCGGCGACCGGACGAGCTCCGACTTCGGTCCGTCGAGCAGATGGCGATCGCCGACCCCTGGTCCTTGACCAGGCTACCGACCGAGTAGCGAACCACTGGTCGCGATCACACCACCGTGCGTCGGTGAGGTATCCCCGTTCGTCGCGACAACTCCCCACCTCGTCGCACCTCGCCCCCAGATGATGTACCACTGCCCGCTGGTGCTGGAACCATCCCAAATGCTTGTGACCCCACTCACGTCCCTCGGGAGGACATCCATGAGATTGACCGCCTTTGCTCGCCCCTATGTCGCCACCGGCTCGATGATCGCGGTCGCAGCCGCCATGCTGGTCGCCAGCGGAGCCGTCGCTGGTTCCCAGGCCGGCGCCGCTCCAGCTCGTCCACTGAGCACCGTCACTACCTGGGCCTCGGCCGACGACAAGGCCGGTGGCAGCCTCACCGATGTCACGTTGCGCGACCTGGTGCACACGACCATCGGAGGCACCAACCCCCGGTTCCGGCTCTCGAACTACTCCGGAACCGGGCCGGTCACGTTCTCTTCGGTCTATGTCGGTACGCCGACCGCGACCGACTCGGCTGCGATCGTGCCTGGCACGAATCAGCAGATCACCTTCGGCGGACAGACCTCGGTGACCATCCCGGCCGGTGCAGTGGTGCTTAGCGACCCGCTGCCGGAGACGCTCGCTCCGGGCGCCGACCTGTCGGTATCGCTGGCGCTAGAGGGCACAGCGAGTGTCCTCACAGCCCACAACAGGAGCATGCAGTACACCTTCAAGTCAGGCTCCGGCGATTGGGCTGCCGATGTGTCGGCGGACCACTTCGGAACCCAGGACGCCAACTGGTTCTTCCTCGACGGCGTCAGCGTCGAGGCGCCGACCCACCAGGGCACAATGGCAGTCCTCGGGGACTCGATCACCGACGGTGTCGGATCGACGATCAACGCCAACCGCCGGTGGACCGACGACCTGGCCAGACGTATCGCGCACCTGCCCGCGCTCAAGCAGTTCGGCATCGCCAACGAAGGCATCTCCGGCAACCATGTCGCCTCTGGCGGTGGCGCTGCCGGTCTGCCCGGCCAAACCAGGCTCGTACGCGATGTGCTCACCCAGCCGGGCATCGGCTCGGTGTTCCTCTTCGAGGGCATCAACGACATCAGCGGCGGCATCTCCGCCGACGCTCTGATCGCCGCCGACCAGCAGATCGCCGCCCAGGCACACGCCATGGGCAAATGCGTCTATGCCGGCACCATCACCCCGACCAGCATCTTGACTCCTGCGCAGGAAGCCGTTCGCAACCAGGTCAACCAGTACCTGCGGACGAGCAGCGACTTCGACGCCGTCTTCGACTTCGATGCGGCGGTCCGCGATCCCGCAGATCCCACCCGGTTGGCCACCCTGTACGACTCCGGTGACCACATCCACCCCAGCGACGCCGGCTACCTGGCCATCGCCAACTCGGTCGACCTATCCGACCTAGCCTGCTGAGCAGCAACCTCGGAAGAAAGCGGAGGGGGGCGCCGCACTCTCGGCGGCGCCCCCTCTCCGTCATTTCACCAAAACCGCAGGTCAGACGGGGTCTGGCCTGCGGTTTCGGTGGTGGCCAGGGGCGGGGTCGAACCGCCGACCTTCCGATTTTCAGTCGGACGCTCGTACCAACTGAGCTACCTGGCCGGGCCGCGGCACACGATACCGGAGCAGTCGGGGTGGGCGACAATCGAGTCCCGCGCGTCGCGCTCAGCCCCAGCCCCATGCGTGCAGCTGGGCGTCGTCGAGTCCGAAGTGATGGGCCACCTCGTGCACCACGGTGATCCGCACCTCCTCGACCAGCTGGTCGCGGTCCTGACACATCCGGGCGAGCGGGCCGCGGAAGATCAGGATCCGGTCCGGCGGCACGAAGGTGTAGCTGCTGGTCCGCTCGGTGAGCGGGATGCCGTCGTACAGCCCGAGCAGGTGCGGGTCGTGCGAGGGAGGCTCTGCCTCGACCAGTACGACGCAGTTGTCGATCAGCCGGGACAGCTCGACCGGCATCGAGTCGAGGGCGTCGGCGACCAGCCGCTCGAACTCGTCCGCGGTGACCTCCATCGGGACAGTCTCCCCGACGCCACCCAGCGGTTCGGACCAGCCGAGGATTTGAGGGGTCGCCGAGGCCAGCCCTATGCTGGGGCGGCCGCCCGCCGGGCGGTGGGGCCCCCATCGTCTAGTGGCCCAGGACCCCGCCCTTTCACGGCGGTAGCACGGGTTCGAATCCCGTTGGGGGTGCTGTAGAATCATGCCTCTGACCTGCGGAAACATACCGATGCAAGACCGGTCGTGAATCCCTGTCAACACCCGGTCAACAATCCCGAGGCAGGATGGGCACATGGCGAGCATCCGTGAACGCACCTACAGCAGCGGTGAAACGACCTGGGCAGTGCTCTACCGGCACGGAAAACGACAGACCTCGCTGACCTTCACGGACCCCAAGTCGGCCGCGAAGTTCGCTCAGTTGATCGACCTCTTGGGCGCCGACAAGGCGCTGGCCGTCCATCGCGGCGAGGCCCACGACGACCGGCTCACCGTCGCCGAGCTCGCGGAGCAGTACCTCGCCAACCGGGCCACCAAGGTCACCGAGCGCACGATGACCGACTACCGCCGCGACGTGGCCAACTGGATCCTGCCCTGGTTCGGGCACCGGACCGCCGAGTCCCTCAACGAGGCCGACGTGCAGAAGTGGGTCGACCACATGGCCCGCAGCCTCGCGCCCAAGTCGGTGGGCGATCGACACATGCTGCTGCACTCGATGTACAAGTACGGCACCGCCCGCTCACGCCAGCTCGTGAGCCACAACCCGTGCCTGGAGACCGAGTTCCCCGCACCCGTCCGCAAGCCGCCCAAGGGCACCACCACGCCGGAGTTCCGGTCGATCCTGGCCGCCGCGCTGGCCAAGGGCAACCCGGACGCCCACGACCTGATCCTGTTCCTAGGCGAGACCGGGTGGCGGTTCTCGGAGGCCATCGCGCTCGACACCCGCGACGTCGACGACGACGGGATCGACGTGTGGGTCAACATGTCGCGGGTCTACCGTCTCGACGCCTCCGGCCGCCCGTTCATCGCCGAGGACGCAGCCAAGACCGAGGCCGGGTTCAGACGCATCAGGATGCTGCCCGAGTCCGCCGCGATGGTCCGCGCCCGGATGATCGGCAAGGCTCAGGCGGGCGAGCTCGTGTTCACCAACTCGCGCGGACGGCCGTGGAACCAGAACACCTTCCTGCGCACGACATGGCCCGGCATCCTCAAGGTCGCCGCCTTGGGCGACCGGAGGCCGACGCCGCACTGGCTGCGGCACATGCACGTCGCCGTCATGGCGGCCGCCGGCGCGCCGATGCACGAGATCCAGCGGCGCATCGGCCACGACCACTACTCCACCACCGTCGACGTCTACGGCGGCATGATCGGCGACGTCTCCGACGACACCCTGGCGCGGGCGGCCGCGTTGATGTCGGGCCGCGCGTCGGCGCCGGGCATCGCACCCGTGGTCGCGGGCGAGGTCGTGCGGGCCGAGCTAGGCCAGATGCAGGAGTGACCCGTTCGACGCCTGACGACACGGCGTGTGCCGCCGATCCAGGCGCCGATACGCCGCCCACAGCTCGGCGACCGTGCACAGCCCCAACGCGGACTCCTTGACGAGCGCCGTCACCGAGCCGTCGACCTCAACCAACGCCCAGTCGTGCCCCGTCGGCAAGTCCTGAGGGCCGATTACTCGCACCTGATACATCCGAGAGGTCTCCTTCGCCATTGAGCCCCGTCGCCGTAGTCCGGCGAGGTTGGGGCTTACGGTAGGCGCGGTTCGAACCGGTGTTCGCGGAACGCCGAAGTTACTGCTCGGTCCCCGTGCGGATGTCTCGAATCAGTCGCGCGACCGACTCCTCGAGCTCGGCCGCATTCTCAATCGGTCCCTTGACCACGACGCGCACGCCGAAGTCGCCGGTCACCTCGAACTCAATCAGGCCTACCTCGGTGCTCATGATCGCATCGGGACCCCCGTGCCCTAGTTCGTTCTCCAGCCGGTCGAGGGTCCACTCAAGCCGCTCGAACGTTGCGGTCTGGGTTTGCGGCACGTCGTCGAGCGCCCGCGTGATCGTCTTGCGGTCGACGCCGGACTCCTTGGAGAGTCCGCTGTTCGTCAGTCCGATCCTGCGCATCCGTCGCCGGATCGCTTCCCCGCGCGACTGCGCGCCGTCGTCCGTAGTCACGGGCGCAAGTGTCTCAGTGAGCGCCGCTGTTGGCATGACAACCCTCCGATTAGTCGAAGTACCTGGCCCATCTTGCTCTCAATCCACAGCAATCCACAAGAGTCCCGGAAAAAAGGTCAAATCTGTGGAGTGTTGGTGTTGCGTGATGGGGAATGCGGTGGCACAGTCCCCGTCATACCCCAAAACACCGACAGGAGGATGCGGCATGGTCCACACGGTCACCGCTGACGAGGCCCCGTTGCTGCTGAGTCCCAAGCTCGTAGCCAAGTCCCTAGGCATCTCGGAGATGCAGGTCAAGCACCTCGTCGACGGGGGACAGTTGCCGTCCACCCGCATCAAGAACCGCACATACATCCCGGCCGAGTCGGTGCGGGAGTACGTCGAGAACATCGCGCGGTCAGCATGAGGCTCACCACCGAGGCCGACCTCGCCGAGCAGTTCGGGCTCAGCGTCGAGAAGTTGCGCGAACTGCGCCGCCGTCACCGCTGGCCGCACGTCCGGCTCGGCCGCTTCGACGTCCGGTTCACCGACGCCCAGGTCGAACAGATCGTCGCGCAGCACTCCCAGACCCCGGAGGCTGCGATCGCCGGACCCGTGAAGGTGCCCGGTCAGACCGCCCGCTCAGCAGCACGGAGGCGGTCCGCATGACCACCTCATCCCAGGCGATCGACCTGCTCACGCAGATCCGCGACCTGCTCCGCCAGCAGGTCCGTCCGTTCGACCAGCGCATCGACGACCTTCGCAAGTCGAATGCCGCCGTCGATTGCAGCATCAGCAGTCTCCTTCACACCCTGGACAACCTCGAACAGCGCATTGAGGTCGGCGCGCGCCTTGGGATCGCTCATCGGGATTCCTCTCCTACTTCATCGGGTGACACGGGTGAAGGTAGTGCCCCGGCGGGTTCGGCGGCCGAGAACGTCACGCCCGCCGGGGTCGCGATGATCCGCCTCAAGCGCCTCGTCGTCGCCGGGCTCGAAACGCTCTGCGCCACCCTCGACCTGCTGCCCGCCTACGACCGGGAGGACCGCCGCTGGTACAGGCCGGGCCAACTGGGCTGCCTGCACAACGTCGCCCGCCTGTCTGCCGAGTTGGACGAGAAGTGGGGCACGGGGGTGTGGAAATGACCCCCGGCTACCTCGCCCCCGACGAATACGACCTTTTGTCGCTGATCGCCGACGAGCACACCGTCCCCGGCGCCGATGCCGTGGACCTGTTCTTGGCCGCGTGTGAGGCCGACGCGAAGGCGCACGGCTGGGTGTCGGTGCCAAGGGTCCGGCTCGCGCTCGCTGGCGCCGACATCCCGCCCGCTCGGCTCAGCAGTCTTTGGGGCCACTTCACCGGCGACGGCAAGCCGATGCGTCGGATCGAAGGCTGCTTCGACGACAACGACGGCGGCACGATCCGCAACGGCAACAAGACCTACCCACGGCGCAAGTGGGTCGGCTGACCCTCCAAAAGCCAGACCCCGGCATCCGTAGGGCCGGGGTCCAGACAGAAGGAAGTATCTCATGGCAGAACCCGCCGCCGAGGATCTCGTGGTCCGGCCATTCGCCGACTGGCTGCGCGAGCAGTCCCACGGCAAGACACACGACGAGATGGGCGATGCCCTGTACGACCTCGTCTCCCGTGTCCGTGACACCGGCAAGAAGGGCACCGTCTCGCTGACCATCAGCGTCTCGCTGCTCGACAAGGACCCCGAGGGTCCGCTGCTCATCGCCGACGAGATCAAGCTCCGGCTGCCCGAGCACGACCGCAAGCCGTCGATCTTCTACGCCGACAAGGACGGCAACCTCACCCGCACCGACCCCGGACAACTGTCCTTCGAGTCTCTGCGTGAGGTCCCGCCGCCCAACGTCGACCCGGCCACGGGCGAGATCAAGGAAATCAAGGAGATCAAGGCATGACCAGCGAACTGCTCAGCACGTCCGGGGATGCTCAGGCGATCATCGACACCGCGACCCGCGCGGCCGAGCCGACGATCGTGGGCGACAATCTCGCCCTCGTCGTCGTGCCCGACCAGGGACGCGTCGAGGTGGTCGACATCGAGGCCAAGCTCGCGTCCTACCGCGACCACCCGCAGCGCAAGCGCGGCTCGTTCACGGTCCACAACGCCGAGTCGTTCTGCGACTACCTCGCCAAGCACGGCGTCTCGGCTACCGAGGTATGGGCCGACACCATCGGCAACAAGATCGTGGGCGTCATCAACGCGCACGGGGGCACGAAGGCGGGCAACGAGGTACCGGCAGCCGCCGGTTGGGCCGACCACCGGGTTACCTACGCCGTGCAGCACACCCCGGCGTGGAAGGCGTGGGTGGAGCACAACGGAAAGCTGCTCGACCAGGCCACCTTCGCCGAGTTGATCGAGGACCGGGCGGTCGACATCGTGCGACCCTCGGCGGCCGACATGCTCGAACTGGCGCAGCACTTCTACGCATCGAAGGGCGGCGCGTTCGAGTCCTCGAAGCTGCTCTCCTCCGGCGAGAGCCAGTTGGTCTACCGCGAGGAGATCGACGCCAAGGCGGGCAGGGCTGGACGGCTCGACATCCCGAAGGACTTCGACCTCGCGTTGGTGCCGTTCGAGGGCGCCGACACGTACAAGGTCACGGCCCGATTCCGGTTCCGCATCGTCGACGCGGCGCTCCGGGTCGGCTACCGACTCCAGCGGCCTGAGGACGTGCTGCGCGAGGCGTTCGAGGGCGTCGTCGGTCAGGTCGAGTCGACCGTGACCGAGCCCGTGTTCCGCGGCGTCTCGCCCTAAAGACCCGGCTCGGGCGGGCTGCCCAATCCCTCCCGCCCGTCCGAGCCGACCAGACCGCGCCGGGGAAGCGCGGAAGCCACCCGGCGGGCGCAATGCCACGGGTCCGCCGGGTGGCACCCCAGACAACCAGAAAAAGGCCCGCCGGGGTGCATCCGACGGGCCGAGCAAAACCACTCACTCAGGAGGATACATGAGCACCACCACCAGCGCCGACGCGCAGGTCTCCACGCCCTACGAGGCCCCCGTCACATCCCAGGTCGTGCCCATCGAGCACGGCGGCGGCATGATCCACATCGAGCGCTGGCCCGGCGGCGAGATCACCGCCCAGTGGCGCGCCGGCATCGGTGAGCCGTGGGGCCGCATGGTGACCGTGGGGCAGGCGTCATGACCACCTACGCGATCACCGTTACCGTCGTCGCCCTCCTGGCGATCACCTTCCTGGCGATCCTGCTGGCCGACTACCGCGCGATGTTTACCCGCGAGCAGCGCCTGGTCGTCGAGGTCGCCCGCTTGAAGCGGCTGATCCATCCCTCGACGCGCCCCGTGCGCCCGGCGCCGCTGTCGGTGGTCTGCCTGCCCGACGAGGGCGACGTGGACGGCTGGGCGGACGTGGCGCGGCTCTTCGCTGACGTGCCGGTGCCGTACGTGCCCGCCGAGTCCGACCCGTTCATCGCCTCGCTGATCGAGTCCGACGTCGAGCGCGACCTGCGGCTCATCGACGGAGGCGAGGGCGCATGACCGCCGCGCTCGCCTTCATCCTCGCCGGACTCCTCGGCGCCCTCTGCATCGGACTCGCCCTGTTCGACGCGTGGACCGAGCACCAGTGGGCCAAGCGCGGCGACATGCGCGGCGCCGACTTCCTCGCCCGCTGGGACGCCGCCCTCTCCGACACCCCGATCCACGATGCCCTCGCCGCCGAGACGTTCCGCGACCAACTCGACGAAGGGCGGCAGGGATGACCACCGCGCCCGAGACGCCCATCGGCCACCCGCCCGTCGCCTACGCCATCTGCCGCGAACTGCACCCCTACGAGTGGGCCGCACCCGTGCCGCGCACCACACCGTGCGTCGACTGCCTGCGCGCCGCCCACGTCGCGATCCAGCGGGGCGCCCGATGACCTGGACCGCAGCAGACGCCCGCCGAGACGCATCCGACCTCAACGAGCAGGCCAACGCCGACGCCCGCGACGAAGCACGGGCAGCGGCCTACGACGACCACGGACAGCCCAGATGGGCAGGCGAGTTCTGCCCACGCTGCCGCCTCGACGAGTGCAGGTGCCGAGCATGAGCCGCTACATCCCCGAACACGCCGACGAGTGCGTGATCTGCCAACGGAGCACCGAGCCGCTCGACGACGACGGCTGGTGCCGGGGCTGCATCGACGCCGAGCGGGCTGTCGGGGAGGCATCGTGAGCGACGACATCAAGCCGGGGCTGCACTTCGACCTCCCGAACGACGACTATCACGCCCTGACCGACTGGTGGTCCTCGACGCAACTCAAGCGAGCCCTACCCGAGCTATACGACGAAGGCTCGATGTCGCAGGCCGCGCTCGACTTCGGGACGCTCGTGCACTCGGTGGTGCTCGAGCCGGACAACCTGAGCCAGTACGTCGCCGCAGACGCCGCCGTGATCGGTCTCAAGGCGGACGGCACCAAGGCCGACAACCCGACCAGCACCAAGGCGTGGAAGCTGTTCGTAGCCGAATCCGAGTCTGACGGCAAGGTCATCGTCACCCAGGACGACTGGGAGCGTGCACATCGGATGCGCGACGCGATCCTGGCTCATGGCGAGGCAGCCGAGCTGCTGTTCAGCGGCGACGGGCTGTCCGAAGTCTCCGCATTCTGCACCGACGAGGACGGCATCCAGCACAAGGCCCGGTTCGACCGGCTCGTCCCAGACTCGGTGATCGACCTCAAGACCACCGGGTCAAGGCCCGGGGAGGATTCGCTGACACGCACCGTCATCGGCTTCCTCTACGACCTCTCGGCGTCCCATTACCTCGACGTCGCCGACTTGCTCGACCTCGATGTCGAGCGGTTCACGTGGGTGTTCGTCGGAAAGACCGAGCCCTATCGGGTCACCGTCGCGGACGCCAGCAAGGAGTTCATCGAACGGGGTCGCACCCTTCGGGACCGAGCCCTCAACCGGCTTTGCGGTGACGCCGAGCCCTACGAGGGCGCCACTGGTCGCCTCACCCTGACGCTGCCCCCGTGGGCGCGTCTATCCCTCCCTGCCGCGGGCATCCCGGCCGACTTCGAATGGAGCATCAATGACTACGCCTGACGTCATCACCCCCTCGCAGCTGATCGCCAAGCACTCCGAGGATCTGTCCTCGGTGCTTCCGTCCCACGTCCACGCGCCGGTGTGGATTCGCGTCGCGCAAGGTGCCGTACGTCGCGATCCCAAGCTCATGAAGGCGGCGACCGAAACGCCGGCGTCCCTGATGGTGGCGCTCCTCAATGCGGCGCGGCTCGGCCTCGAGCCTGGAACCGAGGAGTTCTACCTGACGCCGCGCAAGGTCAAGGGCAAGATGGAAGTGCTCGGCATCACCGGCTATCAGGGCATCGTGGAGATGATGTACCGGGCAGGGGCCGTGTCCTCGGTGGTCGCCGAATGCGTCTATGACAGCGACGGCTTCGACTATCAGCCCGGCCGCGACGAACTGCCCATGCACCGCATCGACTGGGACTCCAACGACCGCGGCGAGTTGCGGCTGGTCTACGCCTACGCCCGACTTCGCTCGGGTGCCACGTCCAAGGTGATCGTCCTCAACCGCGCCGAGATCAACAAGATCAAGGCATCCTCGATGGGGTCGGACGGGGACTATTCACCGTGGCGCACCAACGAGGCCGCCATGTGGCTCAAGTCGGCGGTTCGCCAGTTGCGCAAGTGGGTGCCCACGTCCGCAGAGTTCCGCGACCAACTGCGTGTCGACGCTCAGGGAATCGCCCGAGTGCAGGCCGAGGTTGCAGCCGGTCGGCCCCGCGCCGTGGTGCTGAACACCGAGACGGGCGAGATCGAGGACTCAGACCTCGACGCGATCGACGCCGAGATCGTGGACCCCGCCGACCCGTGGCTGACCGGGGAGCGCACCGACGACCCGGAGGCCGACCAGTGACCCCCGAGTCGGGCGGCACGGACGCCCGCCTGTCGGTGCTGTTGGCGTGCGTGCTGGGGCTGGTCGTGGTGGTCGCGTGGGCAGCGACGGGGGTGGCACGGTGAGCGGGCCACGTCTCGGCATCCAGTCGGTCAGCAAGCGCCCGGACCTGCGCCGCTACGTCGGCGTGTGCATGTCGTGCGAGCACTGGCAGATCGACATCCGACCCGGCGCGATCTCCGACCTTGGTGGCTGGCTCGACGCCATGAAGGCCATCGGTGAAGCCCACGCCGCCCACATCGGCGCATACCCGGAGCCCGACCCCGACTTGTGCCCCGGCGCTGGTGGCCGGGTGAAGTACGAGGGCCAGTGGGTCGAGCCTCCGTTGATGCAGTCCGGGAAGCCTGCAGAGGGGACGTTGGCTCTGACGCCGACTCCGCGTTGGTGGGTGGCACGGTGACCGCCCCGGCCACCCTGCACGCCGCAGCCGACCGGCTGCGGACGCTGGCGCAGGCGACTGACGGCGAGTGGTACAGCGCAGCCGCGTGGGCAACAGCCTCCCCGATGAGCCTGCCCATCGACCCCGCCGATGCCGCCTACATCGCCGCCATGTCCCCGCCCGTCGCGCTCGCGGTCGCCGACCTGCTCGACGCCGAGGCCAACCGCACCAACACGTGCCGACCCTGCGACCGCCCCGACTGCGAGGCGTCCGACTGCCGCGCGATCCGCGCCGCCCTGGCGGTCGCTGAGGCGATCGGCGGCGGAGCGTGAGCCGCCTCATGTCGGTCGCGATGACCACCGACGCCGTGATCGAGCGACGCAAGACCGTGACCCTCCGTCTCCGCGTCCTGACCGCCGCCACCGACACCATCGCCCGCGCCCTGTGCTGGGCGCTCGACCACCACGACCGGCATCTGAGCCGGACAAGCAAAGGAGACCACTGACCATGACCACCACCATCAACCCCGACAAACTCGCAGCCCTCGACGACATCCAACTCCACGAAGGCTCACACGGGTCCTTCGAGTCCGGCCATTGCGCAATGGAGGTCGTGTCCTGGCTCGCCGACGAAGGATTCACCGACGCACCCTCCTGCGCATCCCCCGTCCTCGCCCGATACGTGATCCGCCTCAATGACAGGTGGGACGACGCGAAGCGCCAGACCCTCAAGCCCTACCTCGTCCGCATGATCGGCACCGGCGACGACGGCAAGGACACCATCCGCGAGCAGATCGCCACCCGCTACCTGACCGAACGACTGCTGCGCCCGTGGCTCGACCTGGCCGGAATGAGCGAACAGGCCGCGCAGCTCGACGCCCTCGCAGCCGACTCCCCGCAGGAGCGTCGGCGGGTCCTGTATGCGATCCGTGACGCCGCATGGACGCTGCGCCAATCGCGCTGGGCCACGCTGCGTAAGGAGGTCGAGGTCAAGGTGCGCGAGCAGCTGGCAGACCGCCCCGTTGCCGATGCCGTTGCCGTTGCCGTTGCCGTTGCCGTTGCCGTTGCCGTTGCCGATGCCGATGCCGATGCCGATGCCGCTGCCGCTGCCGCTGCCGATGCCGTTGCCGATGCCGCTGCCGCTGCCGATGCCGATGCCGCTGCCGTTGCCGTTGCCGTTGCCGTTGCCGTTGCCGTTGCCGTTGCCGTTGCCGATGCCGTTGCCGCTGCCGATGCCGTTGCCGTTGCCGTTGCCGACCTAACCCCGTACTCGGACGGTTGGTACAAGGTTCGCTCTGCCGCCTACGCAGCCGCTCGGAAGTACTACGACGAGCACCCCCTGCCCGTCGTCCAGGAGATCGCCGACCTCGCCGCCAGTCAGGAGCCGATCGCGCTCGAACTGCTCGACCTGATGATCGAGGCACGCGCGTGACCGCCCACGACGGCCTCGGCTCCGTCCGCGCCGACGCCCGCAAGAACACCACCGAGACCCACTGGGACCCCGCGACCGCCCGACTCATCGACACCGCCGTCGCCGAGCGGGACGCATGGTGGCGGGGACGGATGGAGGCGCTGGCGTCGGGGATCGAGCGCGCTGCCATCAACGCGCGCCGCGCGGCATCTGGACAGACCGACGCGGCCTGGTCCCGGGGGCTCGATGCGATGGCAACGCAGGCCGAGGCGGCAGTGATCGACCTCCGCGACCTGCTCGACGCCGCGCCCCAGCCCGAGACGACACCGGAGCCGACTGCAGGAGGCATCTGCTGCAACGGTACCTGCCGCCAGCCTGCGATAGCCGTACTCCCCGGCGGCTGGCCCGTGTGCGGCGAGCACGGCGGCGGTGCGATCGACCGACTCGCCGAAGCAGTCAAGGACGTGTGCTGGCGAGCGCAGCAGTACGGCCAGACCGAGGACGGCGACACGTTCGCCTACCTCGTCACCAAGGGCGCGATGCACCGGCTCATCGGCGCAGCTCAGGGTGCTCGCATCGCCGCCGCGTTCCGGACGAGCGACGAGCCGCTACCTGACGCCCAGTCCGTCCCCGCGCCGCCCGACGCCCCGAGCATCGAGGACGTGCTGGATGCGCACCCTGCGACACACACAGAGCACGGTCCGCTCTACTGCCCACCCTGCTCGGAAGCGATCGGCCAGTGGGTTCAGTGGACTCCGGTCCACGTCGCGCAGGCGATCCGCGAGAGCGGGGCGAAGTGATGAGCGTCTACATCGACACCGCCGACTGGTGGATCGGCTACTACCGAGGACCTAACCATCACTACGTGTGTCCGCTGCCTTGCGTGGTCGTGCGCTGGCCGAGAAAGACAGGTGCCCGATGAGCGCCGACTGGCATAGCCCTTGCCCCTACAACGGCCCGGCTCACGACTTCACGCCATTGTCCGATGGCCATAAGCGATACATCGGGAACCGGCTCATCCGCGCCATCTGCAAGAAGTGCGGGGTGTACCGATGAGCGGCACCGAGCGGGACGACGTGGAGACGCTGGCCGACTGGCTCGGCGCACAGGTCGAATCATCCAACGTCGTCGACCCGAGCGACGAACAGACGACGTGGATTGAGGTTCAGGTCGACGACCTGGCCGACCGCCTCATCGCCTCCGACTGGCTCGCCCAGCACGACGCCGCCGTAGCCGCGAAGGCGCGAGCCGAGGCCCTGGCACCGATCCGGGAACTGGCCGACCTGTGGGACGAGCGCCGGGCCCCGAACGGCAGGCCGATGCTCACCACCGCCAACGTCGTGGACCGCCTCCGTGCCGCGCTCGCTGCCGCCGAAGGAGACAAGGCGTGAGCACCCGCATCCCAGCAGCCTTCTGGTGGAACGCGCTAAGCGACACCTTCAGCAAGGTCTGCCACGAGTACATCCACAAGGCACGGACCGCCGAACAGGCCGAAAAGGGCCACGACTGCGGCCACCGATTCGAGATCACCATCCGGTCCTCGCTACACGCCAGCGGACCCGCAGACCACACCGACGCCGACTGGTTCGGCACCTGCGGCCCGGTGACAGTCCGAGCGCACAACCTCCGCGATGCGCTCCTGATCGCCGCCACCCTCCCGTTGGCCGCGTGGTTCAGCGACGACAGCGCCGAAGGAGACGAGACGTGAGCCTGACCATGACCGACATCTTCTGCGGCGGCGGAGGCAGCTCTACCGGCGGCGCGATGACCGGCACCGTCAAGATCGTGATGGCCGCGAACCACAACACCCTCGCCGTCAACACCCACCAGGCCAACCACCCCGACTCTGACCACGCCTGCGTCGACCTGCACATCGAGGACCCCCGCTACTTCCCACGCACCGACATCCTCTGGGCGTCACCAGAATGCACACGCTGGTCCCAAGCCGGCGGATCGAGGAACGGCGACCTGACCGGCGCCATGGGCGACCCCACGCTGCTCGACCTGCTCACCGAGGACGATCTGGTCACCAACGACGAGGACGAGGCCACCCGATCCCGACTCCTCATGTTCGACGTCCTCCGCTTCATCGACCACCACCACTACTCCGCCGTCATCGTCGAGAACGTCGTCGACATCGCCATGCGCCCCAAGTACCGCCGCGCCTGGGAGGCATGGCAGAAGGGACTGACGAACCTCGGCTACGACTACCGGGTCATCAGCTTGAACTCGATGCACGCCCAAGCCCTCGGAGCACCGGCGCCACAGTCCCGCGATCGGCTCTACGTCGTCGCGTGGCCGCGCGGCAGCAAGGCCCCCGACGTCGACAGGTTCATGCGACCGCAGGCGTACTGCCCGCGCTGCGACCGCGTGGGCGAGTCGTTCCAGGCGTGGAAGCCCGGCAAGAGCGTCGGCAAGTACCGCGACCAGTACGTCTACCTGTGCGCCACACCCGGCTGCGCGACCCGCGTCGAGCCCGGCTACCTCCCAGCCGCCGCCGCGATCGACTGGACGCTGCCCGGGAAGCGGATCGGTGACCGGGCCAAGCCGCTGGCAGAGAAGACCATCGCCCGCATCGCCGCTGGGATCGCCCGCTACTGGGGTCCGTTCCACCTTGAGGCGTCCGGCAACCAGTACGACGCCGCCGACCCCAAGCACCCACAGCACGGCGACCCGAACGCCTACTACCGGACGTGGCCGGTCACCGAGTACCTGCGCGTCCTGCACACCCAGGAGACGAAGGCGCTTGCGATCCCAGTCGAAGGCCGCGACGGCAAGACGGCCCGGCCTCTGAGCCTGCCCGCCCGCACGCAGACCTGCCGCAACGAGACCGCGATGCTCGTGCCTTCCGGCGGCACCTGGAACGACGAGGCGCGCCCGGTCCGCGATCCGCACCGCACCCTGACGACGCGCGAGCACATGGGGCTACTGGCCCCGTACTACAGCGCCAGTGACCACGCCCAGTCCGTCGACAAGCCCATCGGCACCCTGACCACCGTCGACCGATACGCCCTGATCCACCGACACAACACGGGCGGCGCCGAGATGACAACCCCCACCTCCGAGTACCTGCGCACACTCACCACGGCAGGCCATCAGTCGGTCATCACGCCCGGCGACGTCAAGGCCGCCGAAGCGCAGATCGACGACTGCCTGTTCCGGATGCTCGAGCCCCACGAGGTCGCCGCCGGGATGGCCTTCCCGCCCGGCTACGACTGGCACTCCGCGGTCGACGAGAAGGGCAGGCCAGCGACGCGGCGCAGCCTGGTGCGACTCGCCGGCAACGCCGTCACACCCCCGGCGGCACGCGACCTCATCGCAGCCGTCGCCGAATCCCTCGGCGGTGCCGCATGACCACCTGGCACTGCCTCACCTGCCCAGCCCACGGCACCGGACCCGACGCCGACCGGGCAGCCGACAAGCACACCCGCGACACCGGCCACGCCACCAGCACACGGAGCACCGCCATGACCATCACCTGCCCACGCTGCACCCGCCCCCTGTATCCCCGCACCGCACGCCGCACCGACGACGGCTGGATCTGCGCCAACGCCCGATCCTGCGGCAAGGCCCGCGCCGCCCTCCCACGCATCGAGGACCTGCGCTGGATGGCCGCCCACGGCGAGTCCGCACAAGGCGCCGCCGCACGCCTCGGCATCACCAAGGCAGAGGCACTGCGCCGCTGGTGCGTGCGCCACGACATCGAGGACGTGTGGCGCACCCTGCGAGCCCGCGACCCCCTCGACCTCGACCCCGGCAGACAGATCCAGCGACTCGGATGGGAGGCCGTCGCATGACCACCATGCTCCCCCAGCCCAGCCTGACCGCCGACGAACTCCACGCCGCCCTCGGAGGCAGCCACATCCTCACCGACGGCGGACCACCCGGCATCATCGCCACCCACCCGATGAGCCTCCAATGCGCCGACTGTGGCGCCGTCGAGACCCAGCCCGAGGGCCGCTCCTGGCCGGCGTTCATTCTCACCTGCGGCTACGGGTTCCACACCTGCACCCGAGGCGCCGAGGGACGGCTGTGCCGCGACTGTCTGGCCGTCGTCAAGGGCGCCTGCGACAAGGCAGCGTGCCGCGCATGAGCCCCGTTCGGAGCGGTTTCGTCACGAAAACGGTCGATTACTGGTCGGTAGGACGCGATCTACTCACGGGTAACACGCGGTTACCGGCGAGTAGGTCGCACGCCGCGACCATTTCGTCACCCCGTTACTCACCGGTAACCCGCGCGGTTTCGGAGGCAATCGCATGACCGTCACAGCCTCGTCCGCCGGATTCACAGCCACCTGCCCCTGTGGATGGGCCACGCTCTCCCAGACCCGCGCCGTCGTCGAACGCCGACTCAGCGACCACACAGCCATGTGCGGGGAGCCGGAATGAGCGACCTGCTGACCATGCTCCACGACCACGACCTGCCGCCGAAGTGGGACGACCGGGCCGTCGTCTGGGAGGGCTGGGAGTACGCGCCGTCCGGTGTGTTCATCTGCCCGGCGCCGAAGCCGGACGTGTGCGAAGGCTGCGGGATGCCGACGATGGAACGCGGGTTCCCGTGCTGGTCCACGAACAAGGGCCTGCGCGCCGACTCCACCCGGCTCACACTCGACGACTTTCACGCCGAGGAAGCGGCACGAGCCCGGCTGCCGTGGCGCGTCCAGGGCAAGATGCCGCGCCACTGGTGGATCGAACTGCACGCCTTCCGCTGCCACCACTGCTCGCTCGATTCGGTCTGGGATACCACCAGCGGCGGGTGGTGGACCCTCGACCACACCGACTACGGCGACGACGGGTCGGTGGCCCCGTGAGCATCTTCGGCTGCTGTAACTCGGCACCCGGCGCCGTACCCGACCAGTACCACGCGGTCTGCATCGGGCGGTTTGTCGACCAGTTCGGGGTCGAGCACGTGTGCGGCTGCGTGAACCACGAGTACGACGAGGAGGAGGAGTAGTGAACATCGAACAACCATTCCAGGGCATGACGTGGGGTGACCTGCGCGCCTTCGTAGCGCTCAGCGACGCTGCCGACGCCGAGGAGATCGTCTATGACTGCGACGACCAGCTAGAGCGCGTGAGCATGCTCATCACGGGCATCGACCTCAAGCGGGTGACCCATGGCCCGTGACCACGCCCGCATCCTCACCGCAATCTGGCGAGACCCCGACTTTCGCGCGCTCGACGTTGGCGGCCAGCACGCCTACCTCGCGCTCGTGAGCCAAGAGGCGCTGACCTATGCCGGAGTGCTCGACTACCGGCCCGGTCGCATCGCCGCACTGAGCAAGGGCAACACGGCCAGCAAGGTTGAGCGGGCCATCCGTTCGTTGGCAGCCGCGCGCTTCGTCGTCCTCGACGAGCAGACCGAAGAACTCCTGGCCCGCACCTACGTCCGCTACGACGGCGTGATGGACCGCGTGAACATGGGAAAGGCGGTCGGAAGGGCCATAGACAAGATCGTCTCTCTCAACCTCCGCGCCGCAGTTCTGACCGAGCTCGGGCGCCACTACGCCGAGAAGCCGACCCTCGCCGGATGGGATGGCTTGGCCGAAGTCAACGCCGATGCCATGAACCACGTAACCGCGATGGCATCCACCATCCCATTGCCAATGGCATCGGGCATGGCAACGGCAATGGCATCGGGAAAGGCATAAGCGATGGCAGCGCGAATGGAGACCCCAACTCCCTTAGTTCCTTTGTTCCCTAGTTCCCTAGTTCCGAAAGATCGCCCGTCGCATGCATCTCACGGTGACCTAGCGCGAGGCCGGATGCATGCACTCGACAACGGCGGTGTCCGATGCCCGTGACCAAGGACCAAGCTCGTATCCTCACATCGCTCATCGTCGCCAGCCGACCCCACGGCGCACCACGCTGGGACGAACCCGGCATCATGGCCGCACTCGCCAAGGTCGCAGACCGCTCGCTGCCCGAGGTCGTCATCGCCAGCATCCGAGCCGCCTGCGACGCCAGCGCCCGCAACCCCGGCGTGATCGCCGCACCCGGCAAGGCGTGGGACTCAGACACCGTTCCCATCGAAGCCAAGTCCCGCCCACACCCGCCCAAACGCGGACAGGACTGCCCACGCCACCCCGGCCAGTTCGCCGACCGATGCGGCGGATGCCGCGCCGACCAGCTCGCCGGACCCGACGACGACGAGGACACGCCGGACAGCCCGCCGCCCTCATGGCAGCCGGGCGACACCAAGGCCGGGGCCGCGATGTGCCGGGCCGCGATCAAGGGGGACGCATGAGGCGTGCGAAGGGGTCCCAGCCTTGCGAGGATGCCCGCTGCCGCGACGCGGAGTCACAAGCGGGTAGTTACGTCACTGGCATTCCGAACGGGCCGCAGAACGGCGCACAGCGAACCATGGGGGACGCATGAACACCTTCGACCAGCGCTGCACGTACAGCGAACTGCCACGCTGGGCCTGCGACCACTGCGGCGCCCACCCCGGCAACGCAGGCGTCACCGCCCACCACGACCCGAAAGAGCCGCCCCGAGCGCTCCGACTCGTGTTCGCCGACGTCCCCGCCACCATCGGCGAACGCCCCGACCTGCACCTGACCCGACCCGGCGACGGCACCTGCGCCTGCGGACAGCCCACCCGCGACGACGCCTACGGCTGCGAGGACTGCGCCGACGAGCTGGCCCGCATCCTCGGCGACGTGCCCTGGCTCGCCGAGCAGCTCGACATCGCCATCGCCGGACAGCGCGCCAAGCGATTCGGCGCCGAACACGGAGACGACGGCCTGCCCTGGAACGCCGCCGCATCGACCGCCCTCGCCGAACTGCGAAACGAGCTCGTCGGCGTCGTGCGGATCTGCATCGAGGACCACGTGCGGCACCAGTCCCCGGCCGACGGCTGGCCCGCCGACACCCTGCCCGCGATCTCCGGGTGGCTGCTGTGGCGCGTCGACGGCCTGACCCGGCACGAGACATGGACCGAGACGCTGCGCAACCTGCGGCGCATCGAGGGCGACACGCTGCGGATCATCGACAACCCGCCGCGCCGGCTGTTCCTCGGCTGGTGCACCGCGCGGAGCATCGTCGGGGAAGGCCCCGACGTGCGCATCGAGTCGTGCCCCGGAGCCGTCTACGCCACCGAGGGCGCCCTGCAGGGCAAGTGCCGCGAGTGCAAGGCGCCGTACCCGGTCAAGGAGTCGCGCGAGGCCCTGGAGCGCGAGTTGGACGACCGGCTGTGCACGGCTGCGGAGATCGCCCACCTCATCACGTATCTGGGGCTCCAGGTGAGCCGCGAGCAGGTCCGCAAGAGGATCAACCTGTGGGACGCACGCAAGCGGATCACGGCATCGGGTACCGACGACGCCGGGCAGCCTACCTACCGGTACGGCGCGGTGAGGCCGCTGCTGTCGGTGGCATTCGAGAAGCGGGAGGCATGATGGGAACCATGACGATCACGGAGTTCCTGCTGGCCCGGATCGCTGAACGTGAGTCCGTAGCACGGGACATGCAGCATCAGGCACGAGTCGGCCGCCCATTCTTCCGCACCGACCTCCTCGCCGGCGGTACGGGCATCCGAGAGTTGATCGACCCCGCCCGCGTGATGGCCGACTGCGAGGCGAAGCGGCGGATCGTGGAGTTGCACAAGAACTGGCCGGTACTGATCGACCAACCAGTCAAGCTCGAGCCGATCGTGAGCAGCGACCCGACACAGTTCGCGTTCCGAGCATCGCAGCAGATCGCCTGGGCGACCGAGCAGGAATACCGCGCCAAGTTCGGCGACGAGCCACCGACCGCGCCGATGCTGGCAGCCCTCGCCGCCGTCTACGCCGACCACCCAGACTACCGCGAGGAGTGGCGCCCGTGAGGCGGCACCGCTGACCCGAAACACCCGTGACGCGCGGTGCTTGATTCCTGCCCACCCGGCGTGCAACCATGAAGCGCACCAGAATTCGCGCGCCCTGAGCCAGACGGCCGGGGCGCTTGCCATGTCCGGCGGATGGGGGCAGCGATGAACGACGACCCCGCGCTCACCTGCACCAAGTGCACGCGCCCGCTGACCCACCACTGCAAGGCCGGCCTCTGCGGCTGGCTGATCTGCAGCAACCGCACCTGCGAGGCCGGCACCTTCGACACCGTGCGCGGCGTCCTCGTGCTGCGTGGTGGGACCGTGGAGCGGCTGCGGTACTAGCCGTGAACCGTCACCACGTCCTCGACGCATACGGCTGCCACCTGCACGTCGCCACCGACCGACGCGGCTGGGCCACCCTGCGGCGCAGACTTCCCGGCCTCGTGGACGGCCCGGCACCGGAGTCGGCAGGCTGGACACGGTTCGCCGCCTGGCAGCCCAAGAGCGGCATCACGGTCCCGGTGGTCGTGGTCTACATCAACGCCGCCCAGCACACCGCGCCGGTCGACCTGATCGACACCGCCGCGCACGAGGCCGCACACGTGGTGTCCGCGCTCATGGACCACATCGGGCACACCATCAGCGGCATCGACGAGCCGAGCGCGTACCTCGTTGGGTGGGTCACGGCGTGGCTGTGGGGCGCGGCGAGCGATCAGCCCGTCACGGCCGACAGGACCGCGAGATAGACCAGGAACGACACGCCCCACAGCAGCGGGATCGCCCACATTCCGACACGGCGAGCACGAAGCACCAGATAGACCGGGACCAGGATGAGGCCCCACAGGGCGCCCACCTCGACGTAGCCGGCAGCCTGTACCCGCTTGTCGTCGGCCACCGCGAACACGACGTTTAGCACGACCATGGCCAGCCCCAGCATCCCGCCGCTGATCGTCGGGAAGGCGAGCGGCAGCAGCAACGAGAGCAGCGGCACGGCGACGATCGCCCACGCGAACGTGTTGTCCAACGGCAACGGACGTCGCATGCTCAGCGGCACGTCGCTACGGCAGAACGGGCACCATCCGCCGCCCTCAGGAATCGTCTCCGCGCATCGCGGGCACGTCATCGTCGCCACGGAGGGCACGCTACGCCGAACGGAGGCGGTCGACATGGTGAACACCGATCCCGCCGCCACCGAACGACTCATGCGCTACTGGGCAGAAGGCGAAGGCGCGGCGAAGATCCAATGGGGAGTGCCCGGCGACTTCGACAGGTGCGTCGTCGAGCTGGGCAAGTACGTCGGACCACGCATCGTCAAGGGCCTGTGCTCCAACCTGCACGAGCGTGCCACCGGCGCACGACCGGGCCACGCACCGGGCGAACAGCACGGCTGATGCCGTACCGGTACGCCCAGCCCGGCAACTGGAAGACGACCCGGCGCCGCATCCTGCAGCGCGACGAGGGCCGCTGCTACAGCCCGTACCCGGCGCTGTGCATCGGCGAGGCGACACAGGTGGACCACGTTCAGCCGGTCGCAGCGGGTGGCAGTCACGACGACGACAACCTCGCCGCCATCTGCGCGCCCTGCCACGACGCCAAGTCCAAGGCCGAGCGCATGGCGGGCGTCCAGCGCGTCAGACACGCCCGGCACCGGCCGCCCGAACCGCATCCAGGTGCGATCTAGCGGCTCGCACGTCGGAGGGGTGGGGGGGTGACCCCCTCGCGCTGCCGTCGCCTTCCGAACCGGTATAGCACTCGCCGGCCTGCGTGCGGTCTGGCTCTCGTTTTTCCGGCTCACCCAGGCGGTGGCCGTTCTGCCCAGGAGGCAACCCGTCATGCCCGCAAAGAAGAAGTCGACCGCGCCCGCTGATCTGTCTGACGCGGGGCGCGCGGTGTGGGACTCGATCGCGAGTCGCTATGCGCTCCGTCCTGATGAGGTCGCTCGGCTGCATGCGGCGTGCCGCACGGCGGACATGGTGGCGAGTCTCGAGGCGGCGTGGTCGGAGCGCGGTTGCCCGATGATCACGACGGGGTCGATGGGCCAGGAGGTGATCCATCCGCTGATCGGTGAGCTTCGTGCTCAGCGGTCGGCGTTGGACGGGGCTCTGACTCGGTTGAAGCTGCCGGACGACGAGGGCGGTGGCGTGGCTGTGAACCAGCAGCGCGATGCCGCGAACTCGAAGTGGTCGACGGGTCGAGGACGTGGCGCGTAGCCTCTCGGCTGCAGCGCAGGTCCGTTCGAGCGAGTCCGAGTACCGGGAGATCATCGGCTGGTACGAGGACCAGTTGCAGCGGGCGACCCCGCCGACTGGGTTGGCGTGGGAGCCGGTCAAGATCGGGCCGACGTGGCGCTACGAGAACGGCTGGGTTCTGCCGGCGGTAACGCTGGGGTGGCGGAATCTGGCGTGGGCGGGGAAGTGGCTCTCGGCGCCGAAGGGCGGCCCGTGGACGTACACCCTCGAGCAGGCGCGGTTCATCCTCTGGCATGACGCGCTGGACCCGGAGACGGGCGAGTTCCTGTACCCGTTCCAGGTGCTCCAGCGGCTCAAGGGGTGGGGCAAGGATCCGCTGGCGGTGGCCGCGTCGACGACGCACATCTGCTCGCCGGATGCGATGTTCTCCCATTTTGACGGCGATGTCCCGGTGGGTCAGCAGGTTCCGAATCCGTACGTGCAGATCGTCGGCGTGGCGCAGGATCAGATCAAGCGGAACACGATGCCGCTGTTCCCCGCGCTGATCCCGCCTGAGACTCGGGCCGAGTATGGGATTCAGCCGGGCAAGCTCGACGTGTGGGCGCGTGGTGACACCGCGCATATCGAGGCGGCGACGTCGTCCGTGCTCTCGATCGAGGGTCCGCGGCCGACTCTGGTGATCCGCAACGAGACTCAGAACTGGGTCGAGTCGAACGGCGGCCACGAGCTGTCGGGCGCGATCGAGGGGAACTTGGCGAAGTCGGCCGATGCGCTGGCTCGGCAGTTGGACATCTGCAACGCGCACCGTCCTGGTCAGGACAGTGTGGGGCAGCGGCAGCGCGAGGCCTACGAGGCGACGGTGGGCGTGCGTTGCCCGGTCCACGTCGATGAGGTCGAGTGGCCGGACTGCTTGGACTGTCAGCCGCCGAAGTCGATGGACTTCGGGATGCTGTACGACTCGCTGGAGGCACCTCCCGAGGCCCCGCTGACCGTCGATGACGCGCCGGGCGTCGTGGAGTCGATTCGGGGCGACTCGACATGGCTGAACTTGAAGCGGATCTTGAACTCGATCAAGAACCCGTCGAACCCGGCGTCGGAGTCGCGGCGCAAGTGGTACAACCAGATCACCGCCGCCGAGGACGCGTGGTGCGACCCGAACGATGCGAGGGCCGCGCAGCAGACGGGCCGGTTTCTTGCCGAGGGCGACCGGGTGGTCCTGTTCGGGGACGGCTCGAAGTCCGATGACGCGACGGGCCTGATCGCCTGCCGGGTCTCTGACGGGTTCGCGCAGGTGTTGCACGTCCAGCAGCCGAAGAAGGGCCGGATCGTCGACCGTGACGCGGTCGACCACGCGGTCATCGCGGCGATGGGCCGCTACAAGGTGGTCGCCTTCTGGTTCGACCCCTCGCACGCGAAGGACGACGACGCCGAGGGCGACAACCGGTTCTGGTGGCCGCTGTGCGACGAGTGGTCGCAGCGGTATGGCCGCAAGTTGAAGTGCTGGCCGGTCAAGAGCGGCAACCGGGCGCACGCGGTCGCCTTCGACATGGCCCTGGACACCAACCAGCGCACGTTCGTCGAGGCCTGCGACCAGGTGCTCACCGAGATTGCGGGCGGCGAGGTGGCGTTCGCCGAGTCCGGGGTGCTGGTCGAGCACCTGCGCAACGCGAAACGGGCGCCGGGCCGTTGGGGCGTCTCGGTCCGCAAGGACAACCGGGAGTCGCGCCACAAGATCGACCTCGCCGTGTGCCTGATCGGCGCCCGCATGTTGCGGCGCATCTACCTGCTGAGCCTCAAGTCCGGGGCCGGCGCGCCCGGCAAGGGCCGCGTGATCATCCTGCCCGACTGAGCGAACGGAGCGTCCACAGTGGTCCCGCTCTCCAATGCGTTCTTCGCGCCGATCGCGACGTTTCCGCAGTTCCCCGACCTGAACCTGTCCGACGACGAGCTGGGGATGGCGAACTGGCTGGCGATGCGCCTGTTCGAGCAGCGCGCCTACTTCGAGCTGCGGTGGCTCTACTACGACGCCGAGCAGCGGATGCGCGACCTGGGGATCAGCATCTCTCCGACGCTGGCGAAGATCCGGCCCGCGTTGGGTTGGACGATGGTCGGCGTCGACGCGCTGGTGCACCGCACGGTCGTCGAGGGCTTCCGGTTCCCCGGCGCCACTGACGTCGACGATGACCTGATGGGGATCTGGTCGGCGAACAACCTCGACGCCGAGGCGCCGATGACGCACCTGGAGGCGTTCGTCTCGGGTCGGGCGTACAACGTGGTCGGCAGCGGTGACGACTCCACGAACGGTCAGCCGTTGATCACCTCGGAGTCGCCGATGAACATGGCGGTCCAGTGGGATGCGCGGATGCGCAAGGTTGCCGGCGGGGTGCAGGTCTACTACGACGGCGACTTCTCCTCGGACATGTACGGCGCCGAGGTCGCTGCGCTGTACGTGCCGGGCACGACGATCCACATGGCCCGCGAAGCGTCGTTCGGGAACCCGATGGCGGCGAGGTGGGAGGTCACCTCCCGCGACGACCACGGGTTCGATCCGCCGATCGTGCGGATGGCGAACCGTCAGCGGCTCACGAACCGCGACGGAGCCTCGGAGATCGGCGCGGCATGGATGTCGACAACCGACTCGGCGTGCCGGACGTTGGCAGGCATGGAGGTCAGCCGCGAGTTGCACGCCGCGCCTCGCCGCTACGCGCTGGGCGTCACCGAGTCCGCGTTCCAGAACCCCGACGGCACACCGGTCTCCAAGCTCAAGTCCTACATGGACATGCTGTGGCTCCTCGAGCGCGACGAGGAGGGCAACGTCCCGCAGGTGGGCGAGTTCAAGGGCTCGGACCCCTCGACGTTCACCAAGGTGCTCGACGCCTACAAGGAGCTGATGAGCGTCCACATGGGTGTGCCTCCGTCGATGATGGGGATTCACGCGGACGGCAACCCGGCGTCGGCGGACGCGATCCGCGCAGGGTTCGAGGAGCTGACGCAGCGGGCCCGGTCCAAGCAGTTGATCCTTGGCACCGGTTGGGCCGACACGATGCGGATGGCGCTGCTGATCCGCGACGGCCATGTCGCCCCGGATGCGTACCGGATCGAGACGGACTGGCGCGACCCGGCGCCGTCGACCCCGGCGGGCACCTCGGACGCCGTCACCAAGCAGATCACCTCGGGTGCGATCCCGGCGACCTCGGACGTGACGTTGAAGCGGCTGGGCTACTCGGCGGTGGAGCGGTCGCGTCTGGCTCAGGACCGCGATGAGGACCAGGGCGCGTCGTTCCTGCAGGAGATCGCCCACAGCCTGACCGCGAAGGCGGCACGGGTCGACAAGGGCCTCTCGAACGACGTCATCTCGCCCGCGTCGACGACGTCGGGCAGGCAGGCGGTTCCGACTCCGGCTGAGGTGTTCGGTGGCGCGCAGCGGAACGGCTGAGCAGCATCAGGTCGCGCAGGCGGGTCTGGCTGCCGCTACGGGCCCGCTGGTGCTGGCGGCGTGGGCGCACTTGCTCGACCTGCACGACTTGAAGGGCTCGGTGCCGCGTCTGGCGGCGGCGCTGCGGTCGATCCTCGCCCAGTATGGTCGCGCGTCGGCCTCTGCCGGTCTGACGTACTACCGCAACGAGCGTCGTGCGGCCGGTGTCACCGGGCGGGTTCACCTGTCGTTGCCGCCGCTGCCCTCGAACGCCGAGGTGACCGCCGCGGTCGAGCACGTCATCTCGCCGCTGTACGGGGCGCCCGATGCTCAGGCCGAGCGGGATGCGCGTGATGCGCTGGCCTCCGAGGTCGAGCAGATGGTCCTGGACCAGTCGCGGCAGGCCGTGATGAGCGCTGCCGAGGCGGACCGTGAGGCGAAGGGCTGGGCGCGGGTCACCGAGCCGGGCGCGTGCTCGTTCTGTCGGCTGCTGGCCACCCGTGGCGCGGTGTACGGCACGAAGGTCAGCGCGGACTTCCGGGCGCACACCAAGCAGCCGAACGGCTCAGGTGGGACGTGCCGCTGTCACGTCGAGCCCGTGTTCGGTCACTACGAGCCGACCGCGCAGGCACGAATGGACCTGGCCGAGTACAAGCGCCTGACCGACGAGTTCGGGAAGTCGGGTCGCGCCATCCACATCGCGTGGCGCCAGCACGTCGAGGGTCGTCCCGTGACGGGCCCGCTAAGGAAGCTCGCCTGAGCGTTCAGGCACCCACACACCTCCCCGCCCGGAGCGGGGGAACCAACCGCCCCAGGAGGGCAACGTCATGTCCGTATCACCCGCAGAGCCCACCCCGACCGCCCCCGTTCAGGCGGCCGAGAGCACGACACCGGAGCCCGTCCCTCAGGCGCCCGCAGAGGCCGCACCGGTCGCCAAGCGATCCCTGGAGGATCTCCTCGGCGGACTCGACGACGACGCCCGTTCGGTCATCCTCGGGGAGGTCTCCAAGGCGCGCAACGAGGCCAAGAACCTCCGCGACCGTTTCAAGGAGGCCGAGCCGAAGCTCACCGAGTACGAGCGGCTCGTCGAGGCGTCCAAGTCTGACCTCGAGCGCGCGCAGGAGGCCGCCAAGGCTGCCAACGACCGCGCAACGGGGATGCTCCGGGATGTCGCATCGGCCAAGGTCGAGGCCGCGCTCTCCGCGCTCCCCGACGACGTCCGGGCGACCCTGCTCGAGGACATCAACGTCGACAAGTTCATCACCGATGGCGAGGTCGACGCCGAGAAGATCGGCGCACTCCGCGAGAAGTACGCCGCGTTCGCCAACCCCGAGAAGCCGGGCATGAAGCCGAACCCCTCGCAGGGACGTTCCGCTTCGCCCGCGCCGAGCCTCGGCGAGCAGATCACCCAAGCCCAGGCGGCCGGTGACTTCAAGACCGCCATCCGACTCAAGTCGCAGATGGCGCTGAACAGCAGCAACGACTAGGCGCAGGCGACACCGCCTGCCCGCTAACCCGAAGGAGCCAAGACAATGGCTGCAGTTTCCGGGCAGGGCACCACATACAACCTGCCGAACTATCACGGCGAACTCTTCACCGTGACCCCGACCGAGACCCCGTTCCTGTCCGCCATCGGCGGCCTGAACTCGGCCAAGCCGTCCGCGTCGACCACCTTCGAGTGGCAGACGATCGACCGTCGTTCCTCGAGCGCCAACAACGCGGCCCTCGAGGGCGCGGCCGCGCCGACCGCCGCCGAGCGATCGCGCGCGAACCTGACCAACGTCGTGGAGATCCACCAGTCCGCTATCGAGGTGTCCTACACCAAGATCGCGGCGCGGGGGAACTTCGCCGGTGCGAACATCGCCCCGGAGGCCGACGACGCGGTCCTCGACGAGCTGACCGTGCAGACGATGGCCGAGCTGGAGTCGATGGCCGTCGACGTGGAGAAGTCGTTCCTGTCCGGCACCCTGCAGGTGCCCGCGGACAACACGACCGCCCGCCACACCCAGGGCGTCCTCGGTATCGCTGGCACCGTGTCCGCGAACGGCGGCACGGCCCGAGCGCTCACCTCGGACATCATCAACGCCCACCTGCAGGCCATGTTCGACGCGGGCGCGAAGCTGCCCCAGGCGACCACGGTCCTGCTGGCAGGCTCGGCGCAGAAGGTGGCCATCACCAAGGCTTACGCGCAGGCGACGCTGAACGCGCCGACCCGTGACCGCAACGTCGGCGGCATCGACATCGAGACCGTCGTGACCCCGTTCGGCACGTTCGGCGTGATGGTCGACCGGTGGATGCCCGCCGGTCAGGTCGGCGTCGTCGACCTCGGGGTCTGCTACCCGGTGTTCCTCAACATCCCCGGCAAGGGGCTGCTGTTCACCGAGGAGCTGGCCCGCACGGGTGCCTCGCGCAAGTTCCAGCTGTACGGCGAGATCGGGCTGGAGTACGGCCCGACCAACGCGCACGGCGTGATCAAGGACCTGAGCTGAGTCCTCGCCGGGATGGTCGGTCCTCTGGATCGGCCATCCCGGTGACCACCTTCCACGCGGAAAGACAGGAGCCATTGCGATGGCGAAGTTTCACGGATCGACCAATCTGAACCTCGGCGGCCCCGACCCGTGGGCCGTCGCGGCCTGGGACGACGAGTCGCAGAGCTACGTGATCGACGTGACGGGCGAGGACTTGAAGAAGTTCCGCGCCGTCGCCGAGGACTACGGCTTCGCTGAGTCCGGGTCCAAGAAGGCGGACAAGGACGACTGATGTCGGACCCTGTCGCGGCGCCGGCCGACCTCGCCCTGTTCATGGGGCTTCCTGCGGTCGACGAGGGCCGGGCGACCCTTCTGCTGGCGCTGGCTCAGGGCTTCTGTGAGGACGTCGTCCTCCCGCTGCCCGCGAGCGCGAAGGGTGTCGTGTTGGCTGCTGCGGCTCGGGCGTACTCGAACCCGCAGCAGAACACGGCCGAGAACACCGGACCGTACGGGGTGTCGCGGACCGCGAGCGTGTATCTGACCCGGATGGAGCGTGCGACCCTTCGCAGGGGCGCGGGCCTCGGTGGCGCGGGGTCGGTCTCCGTGCTCGCGGTGGCCGCGAACGCTGTCCAGTCGGTGACGGTGGCCGCTACGGCGGGCACGTTCGCGCTGATCCTCGATGGTGTCGCGACGGCCCCGATCGCGTTCGACGCGTCGGCCGCCGACGTCCAGGCGGCGCTGTCCGCGCTGCCGAATGTGGGCCCCGGGAACGTCGTCGTGACGGGCGCCTTCGTGGTGACGTTCGTCAACGCGCTGGGCAACACGGAGGTGTCGCTGCTGACCGCTGACGCCTCGGCTCTGACCGGGACCGTGACCGTTGCGGTGGTGAGCGTCGGCGTGGCCGGGCCGGGCGCGAACCTGCCGCCGTGGGACTACGACTACTCGACGCGTGAGGGCTCGGCATGGTGATGCCGTTCGGCGAGACGGTCACCTTGCACACCCGCTCGGTGCTCGACCAGGACGCGGACGGCAACGACGTGCTCTACGACGTCGACACGGTCCTGTCCGGGGTGCCGGTCTGGCCCGCTGGTGGCACGGAGCTGGTGCAGGGTCAGGACACGCTGATCAGTGGCCTGTTCGCGCTGCTTCCTGCCGGGACCGACGTCTCGGGGATCGACTCGGTGACGGTCTACGGCGACGAGTACGAGGTGGACGGCGAGCCGGGTCGCTTCACCAATCCGTTCACCGGCACCGACCCCGGTGTGCAGGTGCATCTGACTCGGGTGGGGCTCTGATGACTGCCGACGACTTCCGGCTCGACTACGCCGGGATGGGCGAGTATCTGCGCTCGGAGGACATGGAGGCCGCGATGCTGGCCCATGCCGAGAAGGTGAAGGCGGTCGCCGAGTCGATCGCCCCGGTCTACGAGCAGGGTCCGCATCCGGGCCGCTACAAGGCGGCGTTCTCGGCGTCGGCGGGCGTCCAGGAGCACAAGACGACCCGCGCCTACGGCGAGGTGTCCAACGATGCCCCGGAGGCGTTCTTCGTCGAGTTCGGCACCGAGCACAACCCGCGGCACCGGACGTTGGGCAAGGCGGTGGGAATCGCATGACCTCCCACGTCGAGCCGCTGCTTGTCACATGGCTGGCCGCCCGGTTTCCTGGCGTGCGGGTGTGCACGGAGACGCCCGCGAACCTCGCCGAGGTGGTGCCGTGCATCCAGGTCGTCGGGATCGGCGGGTCCGGTGATCGGCTGCAGTTCGACTCTCCGCGCGTCGACTGCGACGTGTACGACGCCGCGCATGACCAGGCGTCGGCTCGTGAGAACGCCCGGACGTTGGCCCAGCAGGTCCGCGACGCGCTGCTTCAGGAGTTGCCGGGCCAGTCGGTCGGGGATGCGTTCGTGCTGTCGGTCGATGAGTTCATGTCGCCGACGTGGACGCCCTACGACAACACCGTCCTGCGGCGCTTCACCCTCTCGGTGGGGCTCCGTCTACACACCAGGAGCGCCGTATGAACGTGACCGTGAAGCATCCGAGTCTCCCTGTGGCCTACAGCGTCCCGGAGGGCGACGTGGCCCGCTGGGAGGCCTCCGGCTGGCTGGTCCCGTGCTCGGACGGCACCCAGGAGCATCCCGGCTTTGTAGCCGAGCACGCTGCCGCGCCCTGCCCGACGTGCGGGGCTTCCGGCGACGAGCCGTGCCGCACCGCGTCCGGCAACCCGACCAGCCGCCACAAGGCGCGCGGCTGACCCACAGACCCCTCCCCGGCATCGGCGAGGTAGCACCACAGCAGCACATCCACCAGGGACCGGGCACGTCCTATGGAGGAACCAATGACCAACGTGTTGAACAACGTCGTTGCCGGGCGGCCCAAGTCCACCGGTGGCGCGTACAGGGCCCCGATCGGCAGCGTGCTTCCAACCGACTCGACCACGGCGCTCGATGCGGCCTTCAAGTCGCTGGGCTACATCGGCGACGCCGGTGTCACCGAGACCATCGGCCGCACCACGACCACCGTCAAGGCGTGGGGCAACGACATCGTCAAGGTGCTGCAGACCGATTTCGCGGTCACCTACCAGGTGACCCTGATCGAGTCGCTGTCCGAGAGTGTCGCGCAGGCCGTCAACGGGGACGCGAACGTCGTCGCGACCGCCGCGACCACGACCGCCGGCAACAAGCTGGCCATCTCGGTCAACTCGGCCGAGCTCGAGCACAGCGAGTGGGCGTTCGACATCGCCGACCTCGAGACCTCGATGCGGCTGGTGCTCCCCAATGCCCAGGTGCTCACGGTCGGTGATGTGACCTACAACGACGGCGCCGTGGTGGCCTACCCGGTGACCATCCAGGCCTTCCCGGACGCCTCGGGGAACTCGGCCTACAAGTACAGCGACGACGGCCAGAAGACGGCCTAGTCGCTGGTCCCCTCTCTCCCTCGGCGCACGTAGCCAGCCCGGTCCCGCGTGCGCCGAGGGGCTCCATCCTCACCTTGACCGGGCAGATACGAAAGGACCGGGGCGATGGCATTTCAGGTGCCTGCAAGCAAGGCCAGCAAGGGCCAGGATCAGTTCGAGTTCACGATCGGGATGGCGACGTTCTCGGTCACCAAGACCAAGTACGTGCCGGTGCCGACCTTGATCGACATCGAGGACGATCTGCGCGCCGCCGTGGCGTTCTTCGCGGGCTCGACCGCCCTGCAGGGCAAGGCGGTTCGCGGGCTGGACCGTGAGCAGTTCGCGGACCTGCTCGAGGCGTGGCGCGAGGACTCGGAGTTGACCGAGGGGGAATCGCAAGCCTCCGACGGCTGATCGCCGAGCACAAGGAGGCGCTCGAGTACGACCTGATCCGTCTCGGCCTGCGGCTGGACTGGCTCGGCACGCCGGAGCTGTCGTGGCGCGATCTGCTGGTGCTCGTCCGGCAGGCGCCTGAGTCCTCTGCGATTCGTCGGGCTCTGCTGGGCGATTCGGCCGGGTGGGGGCTGCCCGAGCACCTATTGGCGCGGCTCTCGGACCAGGTGGCGAACCTGGTGTGGCTGCAGACCGAGGACGGCGCCAAGGGTGTGAACCGTCCGGTTCCGCTCCCGCGTCCGGGAGTCGAGCCGGTCGCTGACGAGTCACGGATGGGCGGCCGGGCCGTCGATCTGATCGACATGGCCGAGTGGCTGGCCAAGCGAAACCCGAATCAGCACCGACGCGAAGGGGGCCCGTCTTGAGTGACATCATCGTCGGCTCTGTCGGGGTGCGGCTCGTCCCGTCGGCCGAGGGCTTCACCGCGAAGGCGAAGGCGCTCACCAAGGGCCTGACGGCCGACGTGCGGGCCGAGCTGGACGACAAGGATGCGAAGGCCCGTCTCGCTGAGATGAGCCGTCCGCGTGACGCGAAGGTCGAGGCGAACGCGGACACCGCGAAGGCCGACGCCGAGCTGGACCGCGCGGCTCGGACCCGCACCGCGAAGATCAACACGCAGGTCTCGGGGCTGGATCGGGTCGGGTCGCTGCTGGGGGATACGAAGGGGTTCTCGGGCCTGACGACCGGGATTCTCGCGCTCGGGCCCGCCCTGGTCCCTGTCGCTGCTGCCACGGCCGGTCTGACCGCCGCTCTCGGTGCGCCGCTGGTGGCCGGCGGCGGCGGTTTGACGCTGTTCGGGTTCCTGGCCGGTGCGGGGGTCAAGCAGACCGACAAGGTCGCCAAGCAGATCGCCGCGCTCAAGGCTCAGGCGAACACGCTGACCAGCCCTGCTGCCCGCAAGGCCGCGCTCGCGCAGGCGGCGGCGCTGGAGAAGTCGCTGACCGGGCCGCAGAAGGCGCTGGTCTCCACCGAGCAGGCGTTCGCTGCGGCGCTCAAGCCGATCGTGACGTCCAAGGCGGTCCTCGGGCCGGTGACGCAGGCGCTGGGGCTGGCCGCCGACATCCTGCCGCATCTGAACCCGCTTTTGAAGGCGACCTCGGGGGCGCTCTCGGACCTGCTCGACGAGGCGGACCGGGCGGTCAAGGGCGGCGGCCTGGACACGGCGGTCGCGGATCTGTCGAAGATCGCGGGCCCGACGATCCGCACCGCCGGCGACATCCTCGGCAACGTCGCCAAGGGGTTCGTGGGCATCGGCTCCGCGTTCGCCCCGGTGGGCAAGGATGTGGGTCGCAGCCTCGATCACTGGTCGAAGGGCTTCGCGCACATCGGGCAGTCCAAGGACTTGAAGGACTTCGTGGGCTACGTGCGCCGCGAGGGGCCGGTGGTGGCTCACACGCTCGGCGACGTGGCGAAGGCGACCGGACACATCGTTCACGCACTGGCCCCGATCGGCGACGTCGGGTTGAAGGCGATCGACGGGCTGGCGAAGGGCATCTCGAAGATCCCGACGAAGACGCTCACGATCGCGGCCGGGTCGCTGGCCGGTATCGCGCTGACGCTCAAGGGCATCTCGCTGGCGAAGGGCGGCATCGGCGCGCTGAGCAAGCTCGGCGGCCTCGTCGGAATCGGCAAGGGCGGCAACCCGCTCACGGGTGGCATTGCCTCGAAGGCGTCCCCGGTGCCGGTGTTCGTCGTCAACGAGGGCTTCGGGGGCGTCCCAGGCGGAGGGCCCGGCGGCTCCCGTGTTCCTGGGGTGCCGGTGCCGAACATCAGTGGCGGCACCCCGAAGAGTCCCACCTTCGGCGGCTTCCCGGACAAGTTCTTCCTGGGTGAGGGCAGCGCCGCAACCGCGTTGAAGGGCCTGCAGGGCGGCGGACTCCTCGCGGGGCTCATCAAGGGGATCGGCGTGACCGCGTTCGCGGGAATGCCGAACGAGCACACGCTGCCGGTGGCCTCCGACAACGCGCAGGTGATGGCCAACATCGCCCGCGAGAAGGCGGTCAAGCTCACCCAGAAGCAGGCCGCCGCACAGGCGGGCCTGAACAGGCTGCTGCTGTCCCCGGCGCTGCCCGACTACGGCAAGCGGCTGGCCTCGCTGCCCAAGGCCGTGCAGACCAAGATCGCCACCCCTGGCGCGGTCCAGTCGCTCAGTGATGTCACGTCGCTGGCCAAGCAGTACAACCTGACCCCCAAGCAGGTTGCCACCATCGTCGCGCTGACCAATGTCAGCGCGTCGAAGGCGCAGATCGCGGACCTCGCGCGGATGTACAACCTCACCCCGAAGCAGATCCGCACCATTGTGGGGATCTCGGGCATCTCTGGTGCACTGTCGTCGATCGCGGCCATCAAGTCGCAACTGGCCAGCATCCCCCGCTCGGTGCGCACCGACTACTACGTCAACCAGGTCAACGCGCTCAACAAGCGTTCGCAGGCGCACGCCACCGGTGGCCTGATCGTGGGCCCCGGCACCGGCACGTCGGACTCGATCCTCGCGCGGCTCTCGAATCGCGAGTTCGTGGTCAATGCTCGCGCGACATCGCGCAACCTCGCGCTGCTGCAGAAGATCAACGCGGGCGCGCCGGGGTTCGCCTCCGGTGGCCCCGTGGGCAAGAACCCGCTGACCCGCTCGGAGTTCCGCTCGGCTGCCTCGGCGTTCAATCTGACCGAGGATCTCGGAATCAAGGCGCTGCGCAAGGAGTTCCACAAGTTCGCGGTGACGATCCACAAGGACGGCGGCCACCTGGGCAAGTCGTTCGACGATCTGCGTCGGCACGCGGTGAAGAACTCCAAGGCCTATGACGACATCTCGGCGAAGTTCGACCTGGTGTCCTCGCGGCTGCAGGCGGCTCGGCAGACGCAGTCGCAGGCCCGGTCTACGGCGGCGGGCTCGTTCGCGCACGACCTGTTCTCGGGCTCGCTGGCCGACTTCCGCACTCAGGCGGAGGCGGACCGCAACGACGCCAAGCGGATGCGGGCAGCGATCCGCGCGGCCAAGGGCAAGGGCCTCTCGGGTGCGCTGGGTGCGCAGTTGACCGGGTCGGGCAACCTCGCTCTGGCCCAGCAGTTCGCGCACGAGTCGCGTTCGCAGATCGCCTCGCTGGAGTCGCTGTTCGGTCAGCGCTCGAAGGCCGACAACCGGCTCGGCGCGGTGGCGGCGTCGTTCTCCGACCCGCTGATCAAGGAGCTGCGGCATCAGCGTGAGGCGGACCGCGACGAGATGCGGCGGCTTCGCAAGGTGCTGGAGCACCTGGAGGAGCGTGTGCAGGAAGGCGCCCGCAAGGGCATCGCGGACCGCAACCAGGGTGCGGGCAACCGGAAGAGGACGCGCTGATGCCGATCCTGAGGTTGACCGATGCGCCGTCGTCGTCGGCGAACGTGCTCTACGACTTCAACCCGTCGCCGGATCAGTTCGCTGGGCATGAGGGTCTGTCGTGGGGTGCGCCTGAGTGGACGGCGGCTCCGGGCTCGGTGGGTGGCTTCGACGGTCCTCGGACGGTGGCCTTCAACCACTACATGTCCGGCGGTCTGATCGGCGCGTACTCGGAGTTGGCGGATCTGGCGCGGGCTCTGCTGCGGCCGGATGCGTGGCTGCTGGTGCAGGTGACGTCGCTCTCGGAGCCGCGTTGGTTCCACGTGTGGCGCTCCTCGCCTGCGGAGTTGACGCCGGAGAATCTGTTCGTCCGCAGCGGCATGCCGGCGGGGCTGCATGGCATCAACGTGTCGCTGACCGCTGACCCGTACCTGTATGGGGAGCGGGTGAGCCTGCCGTCGGTGACGATCGACAACGACCCGACGGCGGCGCTGCATCCGATGTCGTGTGTGCTGGACAGCATCGTCGGGGACGCTCCGGCGCCGCTGCGGTATGGGGTGGCGAACTCGCCGGGTCACTCGGTGGACATGGTGGTGGCCTCGACTGCGGGCGTGGACGGGTCGACTCCTGCTCTGCGGGTGATCGACGTGGGCACCGGGGACGAGTGGACGGCGCAGGCCGACACGGGCGCCCCGGTTGCGGATGCGTCGATGGTGGGCGGCTCGTACCGGGCGACGACGTTCGCCGACAACGCGATGCAGCGCCGGCTGCTCGGTGCGGACATCTTCACGGGCCGGTGGCTAGCCGTGGCGCGGCTGGCGGCGTCGGTCGCGTCGGTGGGGCTCGATGTCAAGATCCACCTGGAGACCTCTGCTGGCGCGTCGACCGATGACGTGACGGTGCAGATCCCCGCCGGTGCGGGGCCGTGGTGGCAGGTGCTGGGCGAGATCGACCGGGGCATTCCGAACGCGCCGACCGATACCGGTGTGGTGGACGGGTCGGGCACGTTGCAGGTCTACGCGCAGGCGGTCTCCGGTGCGCCGGAGCTGCGCTGGGACTGTCTGCTGCTGGTGCCCATCGGGCCGCTGTCGGGCGAGTGCGTGGCGCATGTGATGACCGAGACGAACGTGGTCGCGGTCGGCGGCGACGTGAACGCATGGACCGATGGGGATGCGCAGACCCATTGGGAGGTCGTGTCCGTCTCGGGCACGGACGTCTCGACCTTCGACCTGGGCCGCGTGCAGTCGGGGTCGTTCCCGGTGGTGGTGCCGGGTGTGCCGAACCTGCTCACGTTGATCGTGACTCCGGGTGCGAACAGCGGCGGCAGCGATGACATCACGATGACCACCGACCTGGACCTGTCCTACCGTCCGCGCTTCCTGTGGCCGGCGCCGTGAGCCTGTCGCTGCGGATCGCCTCGGAGGGCGGCACGGATCGGCTGCTGTCGGATCGGCGCTACCTGTCGGGGCTGACGTTCCGCAAGGTCGCGGGCGGTGGCCCTGCGGACATGCAGGCGACGCTGAACATCCCCCGGTCGGCGTTCCCGGACCTCGGTGCGGGCGACCGCGTGTACGTCTACGCCCCGTCGGGTCGCTGTCTGTGGGAGGGGTTCGCGAACAATCCGGGCCACTCGCAGGGTCAGGCGGGCGAGTCCTTCGACTTGAACGCGACCGGGACCATGACGTTGGCCGCCGATGGCGCCTCGCCGCTGCTGTATCGCGACACGGCCTATGACGCGTGGATGACGACCGGCTCGAACACGCCATCGGCGAACGTCGGCGTCTCGGTGTACCCGGACGGGTCGGGGCTGCTGGCCGGTGAGCCCGCGATCCTGCTCGGCTTCAACCCCGGTCAGCCGCTCGCGGGCGGTCAGGGCCTCGCGTCGATGACCTACACCCCGACGCTGGGCGAGAGTCAGGTGATCGGCGCGGTGTGGATCAAGCACGACGCCGGGCTGACGACCACCGACTACTCGATGTTGCTGCGGGCGGGTGCTGACGCGGCATGGTGGACCGCGACGCTGACCGGCGTGGTGGGCACGGTGATCGGCTACGTGGGGGCCGACTTCGTCCCCGAGACGACGCACCGGGCGCAGTTGCATCACGACGGGGTGGCGACCAACGTGTCCACGACGGTGGACACGCTGTGGCTCGGCTGGCAGCCGCAAGCGATGTTGGGCACGCTGCGCACGGCGGCGGGTGCGGAGGTCGCGCCGCCGAGGGTGGACTACCTGCTCGCCTCGGAGGTCGTCGCGGATCTGGTGTGGCGCTTCCTGGGCGGTGTGGTCGCGGCGGGCCGGGTGTCCATCGCGGACACGGCCTACCAGATCGACCAGCTGGTCTACTCGGCGGCGACCCGGATGCAGCAGGTGCTCGACGACCTGACCCTCTACGAGCCGGACATGACGTGGGAGATGCTGCCCGACCAGGGCGCGGGACGCGGCTTCGCGTACCGTCCGTGGCCGACGACGCCGCGCTACATCATCTCCACCCGCGACGGGTTCTCCCAGCCGGGCTCGGACGCGGATCTGTGCAACCGGGTGGCGGTGTCGTGGACCGACGCGCAGGGCCGTCCGCAGACGACGGTGGTCACCTCGAGCGTCCCGGCGCTGGGTGGCCGGACACGTGACGCGGAGCCGGTGAGCCTGCCGGACGGTCAGGGGTCGACGGCGAACGCGACGAAGCTGGGGCAGGCGATCCTGGCGGCGGCGTCCGGTCCCCCCGTGTCGGGTACTGCGGTGGTGGCGCGTCCGGTGCTGGATCTGGCGACGGGTCGGATGGTGGCGCCCTTCGAGCTGGAGCCGGGCTACGTGGTGCGGGTTCGGGAGACGGGCGAGGACTTGCGCTGCACGGAGGTCTCCTACGCCCACGACGACCTCGCGGCGACGTTGACGCTCGGTGACCCGACGTACACGACCGAGCAGTATGTGGCGGCGCTGGCGTCGGGGCGGCGGCTGATCCCGCTGAACTCCGGCGGCACGTACACGGCGGCATGAGGGAGGCGACGAGCGTGATTGACCAGTGGTGGCCCGTCCTGACGCCCTCGGCTCTGCTGGGCATCGCGGTCCTGATGGTGCTGACCGGGCGGCTGATCCCGCGCCGCACCTACGAAGAGAAGTCACACGAGGCCCAGGAGTGGCGCACCGAGTCGCGCATCAAGGACGCCCAGATCGCTGAGAAGGATGAGCAGCTTGGGCATCTGCGTGAGGTCGGGGAGACCGTCAACGAGGTGATGCGCTCCATCAAGCGCAAGGCCGCCACCGACGACGGTGAGGGGTCGTCGTGAGGTGGCCGTGGGTGGGCCGCCGTGAGGCCGCCCAGGGCGCCCAGGAGGCCACGGCTTCGCGTGAGCGGGCCGAGCGTGACCTTGCCCGCACGAAGGCTCAGACCCCCGACGTCGCCGCCCTGGCGGCCCGTCTGCGTGGGCTGCGTGAGCAGAACAACTTCGCGGCCGCTATCGCCGCCACCATCGGGAAGGACACCCGGTAATGCGCACCGTTGCCCTGTGGATCATCGTGGCTGCCGCACCTGCCGCCACCGCCGTCCCGATCGTGTACGCCGCGACTGCGCGTTGGTGGCGGTCCCTGATCGGGCGGGCGATGATGACGTCGGCTGTCGGGCTGGCGCTGCTGGTCGACCTGTCGCTGATCTTCCACGGCTGGTCGGGGCATCTGGGTGTCAAGGAGGCCATCGCGCTGGTGGTCTACGGGATCGTGGCGTGTGGTGCGTGGCTGACCTTGTTCGCGTTGGCGCGCACTCAGGTGCTGCAGCGGCGTGAGGACAGGGCCGCCGTCGAGGCGGGCGAGTGACCCATGGCGCCGCTGGGCCGCGATCTGCCGTGCCCGCGCTGCTCCCACGCCCATCGTTTCGCGCCCTGTGACCCGCCCTGCGACTGCCCGCCGCACGACCTCGCGGACGACGTGGAGCCGTAGCTAGGGCTTGCGAGGCCTCCCGGTCCTGCCGGGACGTCTCACCATCCACTCGCGGATTGTCTCAGCTCGCCAGACCGGCGACCGACCGAACATCATGTCGGGCTGGGGCAGGTCGCCGCGCGCCTTGTAGCGGGTTACGGACTCGGGCCGGATGCCGAGAACCCGGGCGACCGCCTCGGTGTCGAGGAGGTCGCTGTTGGCCGTGGTCACTTCGCGGCCTCGTGCTCGGCGACAACCTGCCAGAACTCGTCGTCGGTGACCTTGCAGGCGTAGCCCTCGTCGTAGTCGCCAAGGATTGTCTCGGCGATGGCCTCCACGTCGTACTCGGCGTAGGCATCCGAGACTTCGCCGGTGCCCTGGATGGGCTTCACGACCTCCCAGAGGATCGCGTCGTCGCGACTGGTGTAGCGGGTGCCGGTGAGTGCGTCGTCGTGGTCGTCGGTCCGGTAGGTGAAGCCTTCGCTGTCGCGGCCCTGGTAATCGGTCATCGTTCTGCTCCTGAATGTTGTCTTGCTGACATGGACAACATTACTCCCGTTTGAGCCACTGTCAAGGGTTCCCGGACAACTTTTCTAGGAGGCCACCATGCGCATCATCGGCTGGAACGTCGAGAACACCCACGCCCCGGACGCCGTGCGCCGCGAGGTCGCCAAGCTGATCGCCGTCCATGACCCGGACGTGATCTGCCTCCAGGAGACCTACCACCTGCACGGCCACCTCGACGGCCTCGGCTACCAGGTGGTCCAGTTCCGGCCGCGTCGTGGCGAGTCGGAGCGCGCGGAGACGGCGATCCTCGTGCGTGACGGGCTGCGGATCAAGGGCCGTCTGGCGATCCGGCTGCGGCAGCACTGGCGTGGTCCGAAGGCGGGGAAGCGGCACGACGGGCGGGTGTACCGCTACGTGCGGGTGAAGGTGCGCCGCGTCGTGTGGAAGGTCGGCTGCGTTCATCAGCCGTTCGGTCAGGGTCCGAAGGCCGAGAGCATCGCCGCCGTGCAGCGGTGGTTCGACCGTGCCCGCAAGGGGCGCCCGGTCGCGATGGTGGGCGACTGGAACATGACCAAGCACGTCGTCGCGGCTCGGTTGCACGGCGTGGACGTGGCCGGATTCGGGATCGACCTTGCCGCCGTGCGCAACGCGAGCGTGAAGGCCACCCGGCTGGGCAAGCACGGCAGCGACCACCACGCGATCAAGTACGACCTCGAGGAGCACCAGTGAGCAACGCCCAGCGCATCATCCGCATCGCCAAGGCCGAGGTCGGCTACCACGAGGGTCGCTCCGGTGGGCACTGGAACAACGACGAGAAGTACGCCGCTCAGGTGCCGGGCCTCTCGTGGGCCAACGGGCAGCCGTGGTGCGCGACGTTCGTCTCCTGGTGCGCGATGAAGGCGCGGCTCGCGAAGTACTACCCGCGCACGGCGTCGACCGACACGGGTGCGCGGTGGTTCCAGGACAAGGGCCAGTGGTCGCAGTACCCCGCCGTCGCCGCTCAGGGGTTCCTCGGCCACAATGGCGACATGTTCCATACGTTCCTCGTGGCCCGGTACGACGACACCTACGTCTACACGGTCGAGGGCAACACCAACGACAACGGCTCTGCTGAGGGCGATGGGGTCTACGAGCACAAGCGGCTGAGGCGTGATCCGGAGATCCAGGGCTACGGCTACCCGGCGTTCCCCGAGGGCCTGGACTCTGCGGACCCGTCCTACCGGCGCCGTGTCGCACCCAAGCCCAAGCCCGCGCCGACCCGTGGCGCGAACGTGGACGCTGCGATCGCCGCCGCATCGAAGGCCGAGCACGCCAACCCGGCGTCCAAGAGGCCGGGCAAGCACCACAAGCTCAGCCGGGCACTCGCCTGGCTCAGGAAGATCGGACCGCACCGATGAACCCGCTGACCGACATCATCCCCTCCGCGTACCGCAAGGCCGTGTACGCCGTCTATGCGCTCGCCGGGGTCGTCCTCGGCGCGCTCGGGATCGCCTACGTGGCCGCCGAGCCGACGTGGCTCAAGACCGCGCTGGCCGCCTACGCGTTCGTGGGCACCGCGCTCGGTGCGACCGCGCACGCCAACACGCCCAAGGCGCGCAAGGGCTAGGCGTGCCATGCCTGCCCGGTTCGACGAGGCCAGCACCGTCGCCGTCCCCATCGCCTACGGCGTCGCGCTCGTCCTGTTCCACGTCGCGTGGCGGCTCACCGGCCGTCCGTCGCTGACCGCACGCCTGCTCGACCTCGCGATCCGGCGGCTCGATGCCGCATGGCAGCGCCGCTACTACGACCTCTAGGGAGCCACGCATGTCCGCGTTCTCTGACCTGCTGCAAGGCATCGCCGCGCAGAATCCGCCGCAGGGCTGCCTCGGCGCGTTCGCCGAGAAGGCCGTGGTGGGTGCATCGTTCCTGGTGCCGTCCTCGGTGTTCCTCGACTCGGACGGCGCCCCGATCGACTTCTCGACCGGCATCACCGCGACCTGCCGCATCGTGGACGCGTCGGGTGGGGTGATCGCATCCCCCACGTTCACCGGCTTCAACGACGGCACGTTCACCCTGTCGCTGGACGAGTCGGTGACCGCTGCCATCACGCCCGGCCGCTACGCCTGGGGCTGCCTGCTCTCGGACGGCACCGACGTCGTGCCGTTCTGGGTCCCGTCCTCGTCCCCGTTCATGTTCCTCGCCGCCGCTTAGGAGATCGCGATGCCCTTTCAGCCGTTCCCCCCCGGCAAGGCCGGTGGCCCGCTCCTCATCGGCAAGCCCGGTCCTGCCGGTCCGACCGGCCCCGAGGGTCGGCAGGGGCCTCCCGGACCCGGCACGGGTGCCGGCGCGTGGCAGCCGACCACGGCGTACACCGCCGCCCAGGTGGTGCAGGCCCCCGATGGCTCGATGATCCGCCGCGTCGCCGACGGCACGTCGCGGGCGTCCTTCGACGCCACCGAGCAGGCGGCGTGGACGGCGGTGCTGGCGAGCTCGGGCACCGTCGAGAACGACGCCCTTACGGCCACATTCGCCCGCAAGTCCATCCTCCCCGCAGCACGCGCCACCGCAGACGGCCACTCCTACATGAACGGCGTCGGGACCGGCGTCACCAAGGGCACCAACGACATGGCGACCCTCATCGCAGCCGGACTCGACCTGCCTCTGTTCAACCGCGCCATCGCCGGGTCGGTGCTCTACAGCCACCTCGGGACCGGCGACGACTGGGCACAAGTGCTCCAGAACGAGACGCGACCGACCCGGTTCGCGCCTCCGGGCGGCTTCTACCCGATCATGTGGGGCATCAACGACGCCCACGCGCTCGGCAACACACAGACCGCGCAGGCCCCGTTCAAGCAGGCGCTGCGCAGCGTCATCTCCCGCTACCGTTCCGGTGCGGTGTTCGAGTCCAGCGACTCCACCGTCACTCTCGGCGGCTCGGGAACATGGCTGCAGAGCCTCACCGCGATCTCCAACTCCGGCGTCGGGTTCCACTACAACCCGACTGCCGGTGGCACCATCACGATCACCACCCCGGCATCGTTCCCCGGCGGCACCATCGCACTCGGGTTCATCAACTGGGACGATTCCTCGGCGTTCACCGTCACCGGCCCCGCCTCCCTCGGCTCGCCCGTCCTGACCCCGACGCCCACAGACGGCACCTACCGCAGCCCCGCCGTCATGCGCATTGCGGACGTGCCCGCCGGGTCGGCGTCCTACGTGTTCACCACCAGCGCCGTGACCGGCGGTGTCGGCTGCGCCTTCGACTTCTGGGCGTGGGAGCCCGACGAGGAATCGTGCCCCCTGATCGTCTTCGTCGGGCAGGCCAAGCCGCTGGACTACACCCAGTACGGCGACTCCAACCTCACCGACGCCGGGGTTGACGCCCTCAACGCCGTCTCCCAGGCCGTCGTCGCGGAGTTCGGCTCTCGGGTGATCTACGTGCCCACCACCGACATGGACCACTCGACCACCTACTACGAGGCCGGCAACATCCACCCCAACGCCGCCGGTCACGCCCACATCGCGGACCTCGTGGTCGCCGCCGTGCAGGACCAGCAGCTCTCCTTCCTCCGCGCCGACCTCAACATCGGACCGCTGCCCGCCTCGGCCTCGACCCCGCTGTGGGTCTCCTACACCCCGACCCTCACCGGGGCAGGCACCACGCAGGGCAACGCGACCGTGCTGGGCGCCTACCAGGAGGACACACAGAAGCACGTGGCGTTCTACGCCCGCGTCACCCTCGGCTCAACGTCGGTGGTCGGCACCATCATGGAGATCAGCCTGCCGGTGGCCGCGATCGGTGCCAGCAACGGGATCGTGGTGTTCGACGGCATGGTCAACCGGGGCGCGGGCACGACGCTGTTCCGGCTGGCCTGCCGCATCCAGTCCTCCACGTCCTCAGTGCGGCTGTGCGTCATCGGCACCAACGGCGCGCTGAGCAACGCCGGAGCCACGACGCCGCTGACGTGGGCGTCGGGTGACGTCATCACCATCGGCGGCGTCTACCGGGCGGCGTGACCGCCTGCCACTTACTGCGCGCATAGCACCACCCCGCACGACCCCAGCGCCCCATCCGCTTCGGCGGGTGGGGCGCTGTTCTGCGTTGGTGGGGGAGGGGTGCGCGTGTTGACCAGTCAACACATGAACCGTTTTCGGCCCCTCCGAACGGGTCCGAACGGCCCCCGGTTACGCTCAGCAGACCCCCCTGAGCGTGGTGTCGGGCGCGTTCGAATCCCGTTGGGGGTACGGAGCCGGCCGCTGATGGCGGCCGGTCGACGAGCCTCGATTTAGAAGGTGGGTCGTCGATGCGTTAGCATTCCGTGGCTTCACAATCATGGCCCCGTAGCGCAGTTGGTTAGCGCGCCGCCCTGTCACGGCGGAGGCCGCGGGTTCGAGTCCCGTCGGGGTCGCCGAAGCGAGATCCCCCAGTCCAGGCAATAGCCCGGGCTGGGGGATCGTTCGTCTGCGCCGAGGATGTGCCCGGGGGTGCGGCGAAGATGCGCGGAGTGCCAGGACGCGCGGGGTGGAGCGTGTCAGGACACCGAGTAGACGCGAGCGGGCTCGACGTGGTCCACGGCGCCGTGCCACGGCCGGGGTGCCTCCCCGCGGCCCTGGCGGACGAACTCGTTGAAGTACCAGTGCTGCAGCTCGCGGAGCGGCTCTCGCGGCGCCATCGCAAGCAGGTGCTCGTCAGCGAAGACGCGGTAGACCTCCTCGAGGACCTGCTGCAGCCGTCGCATCGTGTGCGGCGTGCTGGCAGGCACGGCGTACTCAAGGTCGACCGTGGACCGGCCCCGCTCGATCGCCTCGTCGAGTCGGTTGATGCCGCTCGCCGCACGCCGCTCCGCGTCCGCGGCACTGAAGATCTCGGTGATCTCGGCGGCGATCGGGAACCGGTCGCGGTCGGAGAACAGCAGCAGGCGCAGCTCGCGACGCAGCTCGAAGTGGTAGCGACGCAGCTCGCCGAAGAGCCGGGCCGGCAGGTTCAGCAGCACGACCGAGACGGAGTCCTCGGGTGGCGGGACGGCGACGCTGGGCTCATCGAGCGGGGGGCCGAGGTAGACGTCGAACAGGTCGGCGCCCTCATGCATCTCCGGCGCCGGCTCGAACCAGACCCGCTTGCCGACGCCGTCGGCGTCCGCCTCGGAGCCCCACTGTGCAGCGTTCATCGCCACCAGGGCGAGGCCGCGGCCGTACGTCGTCGGGCAGTCGTCGGTGACCGCTGCGAGGGTGGCCGGGTGCAATGCGTTCGGGCTGTGGTCGAGCACCTCGATGCGTGGGTGCCGGGCCGTGCCGCGGACCGAGATGGTCAGTGGTGGCCGGGCGTGCAGGATGGCGTTGGTGACCAGCTCGGAGACGCCGAGCTGTGCGGTGTGGACCAGGTCAGCGCGCCCGACCTCGGTCAGCACATCCGCCACCCACGCGCGCGCAAGGCGAACCGACGGCGGCTCCGCTGGCAGAGCCAGGGACCTCTTCGTCAGCAGCACGGCCCTGTGACCTCTCGAGCATTGATGGAACCACGGATCCCCCGATCGGCACCCACCATATTCCCCCATTTTTCGGGTTTTGATTCAACCGATCATGAACTTTCTGCATCGAGTGGCCCCGAAAACGGATCTGACCCGCCCCGATGATGACGCAGCGGCCGTTTTCGGGACAATGGATGCATGGACACGACTGCGAAGAAGGATCAGGCGGCGAGTGGGCGGCACCGCGTCGTCGTGATTGGCTCGGGCTTCGGCGGGCTGTTCGGTACCAAAGCGCTGAAGCACACCGATGCGGACGTAACAGTGATCGGGAAGACCACCCACCACCTCTTCCAGCCGCTGCTCTATCAGGTGGCCACCGGCATCCTCTCCGAGGGCGAGATCGCGCCACCGACCCGCGAGGTGCTGGCCACCCAGAAGAACACCCGGGTGCTGCTCGGTGAGGTCACCGACATCGACCTGGACGCCCGCACCGTGACCCATCACGTCCTGGGCCGGGAGACGGTGACGCCGTACGACAGTCTGATCGTCGCTGCCGGGTCGAGCCAGTCGTATTTCGGCAACGACCAGTTCGCCGCCTACGCGCCGGGGATGAAGAGCATCGACGACGCCCTCGAGCTGCGCGGCCGCATCTTCGGCGCGTTCGAGCTGGCCGAGGTCAATGCGGCCCGCGGAGAGAACGTCGACCATCTGCTCACCTTCGTCGTGGTCGGCGCCGGCCCGACCGGCGTCGAGATGGCCGGTCAGATCGCCGAGCTGTCCCGCCAGACGCTCAAGCGTGACTTCCGTTCGATCAACACCCGCAAGGCCCGAGTCATCCTGCTCGACGCCGCCGGTCAGGTGCTCCCGCCGTTCGGGGCGAAGCTCGGACTGAGCACCAAGAAGGCGCTGGAGAACCTCGGCATCGAGGTCCAGCTCGGCGCGATGGTGGTCGACCTCGACGAGCGCGGCATCGTCGTGCAGGACAAGAACGGCGAGAAGCGCCGGATCGAGGCGGTCACCAAGATCTGGGCCGCCGGGGTGCAGGCGAACCCGCTGACCCACACGCTGGCCGAGCAGACCGGCGCCAGCCTGGACCGGGCCGGGCGGATCGGTGTGAACTCCGACCTCACCCTCCCCGGGCACCCTGAGGTGTTCGTCGTCGGCGACATGATCTCGCTGGACCACCTCCCCGGCGTGGCGCAGGTCGCCATCCAGGGCGCGAAGTACGCCGCCAAGCAGATCGACCATCGGATCCGGGGCAAGGCACCCCAGGGGCCGTTCCGGTACTTCGACAAGGGCAGCATGGCCACAATCTCGCGCTTCCGCGCGGTCGCCCTCGTCGGCAACCTGCGCCTCACCGGGCTGGCTGCCTGGCTGATGTGGCTGGGCGTGCACCTGTTCTACATCACCGGCTTCAAGAACCAGGTGACCGCGTTGCTGCACTGGTTCGTCACGTTCTTGAGCAACGACCGATCCGAGCGCACCGCGACCGAGCAGCAGATCTTCGCCCGGCTCGCGCTCGAGCGGGTCGCCGGCGGCACCACCGAGTTCGTCAGCGCGCCGGGCGAGTTCCCGACCCGCGAGGAGCTCGAGGACATCGCCGCCGAAGAGGCCCGGCTCACCGATGCCCGCGAGCGCGGACGCGCCCAGGTCTGACGGCGTTGACCAGGAGCGGGCAGGGGCCCGATGTTCGGACGTGACCCGCGGGAGATCCTGGCCATCTTCGTCGGCGGTGCGGTCGGTGCGCTCGCACGTGGCCTGCTCGCCGAGGCGGTTCCCGCCCACCCCGGGGAGTGGCCGTGGGCGACGTTCGTGGCCAACGTGGTCGCGGCGTTCCTGCTCGGCTACTTCACCACCCGGCTGCTCGAGCGGCTGCCCGTCTCGACCTACCGGCGGCCGTTCCTCGGCACCGGGATCTGTGGGGGCCTGAGCACGTTCTCGACCATGCAGGTCGAGTTGGTCCGGATGCTCCAGGCCGGCGCCTGGGCGGTCGGGCTCGGCTACCTGCTGGCGAGCCTGGTCTGCGGGCTGCTCGCCATGCACCTGGCCACCGGCCTGGTACGACGGGTAGCGCTGCGGTGAGCGTCGTGCTGGTCTGGGCCGGAGTGATGCTCTGCGGGGGCGTCGGCGCGGTGCTGCGGTTCACGGTCGACGGCGAGATCACCCGGCGCGCCGTACGCCGGCTGCCGGTGGGGACCCTGCTGGTCAACCTCAGTGGCGCCGTACTGCTCGGCCTGGTGGACGGTCTGGTGCTGGACCGGGACGCTGCCCTGCTCGTCGGGACTGGGATCATCGGGTCCTACACGACGTTCAGCACCTGGATGTACGAGACCCACCGGCTGGCCGAGGAGCGCCAGCTTCCGGTCGCGATCACCAACGTCGTGCTCAGCGTGGTGGCCGGCGTGGCGGCTGCCGCGCTGGGACTCTGGATCGGAGGTGGCCTGTGACGCAGTCGGACATGCACGAGGCGCTGAAGGCCAGCTGGTGGTTCGGTGAGCGGACCCGGGTCGGCGGCCGCTTCTTCTCCGACGTACTCCTCGACGAGCTGGCTCGGCACGAGGTGGCGAGCAGCGTGCTGCTCCGCGCCACCGCAGGGTTCGGGCTCGCCCACCACCTGCGCGGCGACCAGCTGTTGACGATGTCCGAGGACCCCTCCGTCCTCGCGATCGCGGTCGACCGCGCCGAGCGGATGGAGGCGCTGCTGCCCGAGCTCGCCGACCTGCTTCCCCGGGGGATGCTGACCGTGGAGCGCGCCCGGCTCGCGGACCTGCTGCCCGACACGCTGCCGGGCGGCCTCGACGAGGCGATCAAGCTGACCGTCCATCTCGGCCGGCACGAGCGGATCGGCGACCGACGCGGGCACCTCGTCGTGTGCGACCTGCTGCATGCGCACGGCGTCGCCGGGGCGTCGGTGCTGCTCGGCGTCGACGGGACCAGCCGGGGGATCCGGGAGCGGGCCCGCTTCTGGGACCGCAACGTGGACGTGCCGGCGATGGTGGTCGCAGTGGGCGCGGGTGAGGACGTGGCCCGGGCCTTCGGGCAGTTGCGCGCCCTGCTCCCGGCGGCCACCATGACGGTCGAGCGGGTCCGGGTCTGCAAGCGCGACGGGGTCCTGCTGGCGCGGCCGCACCCGTTGCCCACCCACGATGCATCCGGGCTCGGCCTGTGGCAGAAGCTCAGCGTCTACACGTCCGAGTCGGACCAGCACGCGGGCCAGCCGATCCATCGGGCGCTGGTGCGCCGGCTGCGGTCCGGTGGGGCCCGAGGCGCGACGGCGGTCCGCGGCGTCTGGGGCTACCACGGCGACCACCGCCCGCACGGGGACCGGTTGCTGCAGTTGGGGCGCCGGGTGCCGGTCGTGACCTTCGTGGTCGACACCCCCGACCGCATCGAGGCGGCCTTCCAGGTCATCGACGAGGTCACCGGCGAGCGCGGGCTGGTCACCTCGGAGATGGTGCCGGCGCTGCGTTACTCCGGGCCGGGTACCGCGCTGGGCGGCGTCACGCGGGCACGGCACCGCTACTGACGTCGTACGACGGGCTCACTCGAACCGCGGCGGCGCGGACTCATGGCGCTGCAATGCCTCCCGGGCCCATCGAGGCAGGATGAAGACCCCCTCGGCCTCGACCGTGGTCTCGCCGTCGGCGTCGCGCATCACTCCGCGGACGAAGGTCTTCACGCCCTCGCGACGGTCGATCCACGCCTCCGCGGAGCATTTCCCCAGCGGCGTGTTCTTCCGGTAGCGCAGCGTCAGGGTGCCGGTCATCCCCGGAGTGCCCCCGTCGGCGGCGGCCTCGCCGAAGACCTGGTCGAGCACGAGCGCGATCACGCCGCCGTGCACCATCGTCGGCGGGCCCTCGTAGAGCGCGTTGAGCACGAACTCGCTGCGGGCCCGGCCGTCGCCGGTGCGCTCGATCTCCAGGGGTACGGCGACGGGGTTCCGCAGGCCCACCACCGCGTTGCCGTGCCCGCGGACAGTGCCACCGCTGGTGAGCTGGACCCCGAACGAGCCGGGGATCTGGGCGGCCCGCAGCCGTTCGGTCAGCGCCTCGATCTCGTGGCGGACCTGGTCGGCCGCCTCCGGGTCGATCGTGGTGCGCAGCGAGGCCTCGGCGAGCTCGCGGATGCTCTGGGCGAGTCCCCCGAAGACCTCGCGCTCGGCCTCGATCTCCTCGGTGGACATCTCCACGACGTCGTACCGGAACGGTGCAGTCATGACCGACACCCTAGAGACCCTGGTGGACCACCCCCGAGTGGTGCCCGCGATGATGGGCCCATGACGACACAGGCAGACCAGGGCGGCTTCCCCGGCGCGGAGGACCTCGCCGGCGCGTTCATCGAGCACCTCGGGCTGGAGTTCGACGAGGTGGAGGAGGGCCGGGTCACTGCCCACTGGACCGCGGCCGCACACCTTCACCAGCCCTACGGGATCTTGCACGGGGGCGTGCATTGCAGCGTCGTCGAGACGTTGGCCAGCGTCGGCGCGGCGACGTGGCTCGGGGACAGGGGCAAGGTCGTCGGGGTCAACAACAACACCGACTTCTTCCGTGCCGTGAGCGAGGGGGACCTGCGCTCGACTGCGACCCCGCTGCACCGAGGCCGCTCCCAGCAGCTCTGGCTCGTGGAGACCCTCGACGACCAGGACCGGGTCGTCGCCCGCGGCCAGGTCCGGCTGCAGAACCTCTACCCGACGGCCTGACCCGGCGTACTGCTGTCTCCCTGCGAACCGCAGCTTTCCGTGGCGTCGAACCTGCGCCTTGCAGGGAAACAGGCGAGGTGGGTGACCCAGCCGCGGAACGTACAGCCTTCGGGTGGGCCCCGTGGGACTCGAACCCACAACCCGCGGATTAAAAGTCCGCTGCTCTGCCATTGAGCTAGAGGCCCGCGGTCGTCAGTATGGCCGACCCGGTCAGCCCTGCTCGACCGTGGTGCGGCCCTCGGCCGGCTCGCGGTAGTGCGCCACGATCCTGGAGAACTGCTGCGGCCTGACCTGACGGGCGTGGATCACTGCGTCGGTGCCGTTGGGACGGCCCAGCTTCGTGGTCCAGCCGCGCGCTCGCGGGTCGTCGCCGACGTCCACCTTGGTGGCCGGGTCGCGCAGGTCGAAGCGCTCGCTGTTGGCGCCCTGGGCGATCTCCACGACACCCTCGGAGACGCTGATGATCCTGGGCGCCCAACTGAGCAGCCCCCACCAGAAGGCCAACGCCAGCACGGTCACCGCGATGGCTGTGATGATCGGCGAGACACCGCCCTGCTGCACGGCGTAGAAGATGGCGAGCACGGCCAGCACTGCGCACGCGATGAACAGGACGCCGAGCAGGTAGCGACCGAGGTCGGAGGGGCGGTACTCGACGAAGGGTGGGATCGGCTCGTCGTCTGCGGTGACGGCAGCGTCCGTGCCGGACGTTGTGGCGGCGCCGGTGTCGGGCTGGTCGACCGCGTGCCCGCCCGCGATGAGCGGTACGCCGGAGGCCGTGGCGGCGCCGGTGACCGTCCCGGTCGGGGGCCGGTGCTCCGCTGTCGGCGTGGTCCCTGAGTCCCACTCGGTGTCCCAGCTGGACGTCTCGTGCTCGGCGGAGGACACCGGGACGAGAGGCTCGACCCAGTCCTCCGACGGGGTCGGGGTGGCGGGCTCCGTCGTGGCAGTCGAGTCGGCGTCTGGTGTGGCGTGGTTCGGGGTGTTGGTCGCGTCGTGCGCGGTGCTCGGACTCTTGAGGTCGGCGTCAGTCGTGCTGGTCGCGCCGGGCTCGTCGAGCGGGGTGGTCGACTCGGGCGCGGCTGGCGGTGCCGGCGCGGACTGCGGGCTCGCCTCCGCCGTGGCCGGGACGTCGACGCCGTCCGGCTGTCCGGCCGGGTCGGCCTCGTCGGTCGGCTCGAGAGCGCGTCGGGCCCATGGCTGGGGTGCAGCCGGCTCGACCGGCTCCGCAACCACGGAGTGGCTGGACGAGGCCCACGGCTGAGCCGCTGACGTCGTCTCCGGGACAGCCGCCTCCGGGGCAGCAGGTGCCGGGTCGGGTGCGTCGTCCGGTCCCTCATCGGGTCCCGGGCCCCCACCGGGACCATCGTCGGGGCCGTTCGGTTCGTCGTCGGGGCCGTTCGGTTCGTCGTCGGGGCCGTTGGGTCCGTCGTCGCGGCCGTCCTCGTCCGGCTCGCCGACGGCCTCGATCGCGGGCTCTTCCGTGGCGGGTGTCTCGGCGGAGGGCTCCTCCGCGGCGGGTGCCTCGACGGCCGTCTCGATCGCGGGCTCTTCCGTGGCGGGTGCCTCGCCGGAAGGCTCTTCCGTGGCGGGTGCCTCGGCGGGAGTCTCGACCGCGGTGGCCACGTTCTCGACCGCGGACGCCGAATCGTCGCTAGGCGCTTCCGGCGAAGCGGACTCGTCGGCCAGCGCTGCCGAATCTGCCGACGTCGGCGCCTCGGTCTCCGGGGTTGCCGGCGGCTCGTCGGCTACCGGCGGCTCCGGCTCCGGGCTGGCCTCCGCCGCGGGCGGTGCAGGCTGGGCCGCCTGGGCCGGTGCTGGCGCTGCCGGGCGTGCCTGAGGCGTCAGCGGAGCCTCGATGTCGAAGGTCTCCAGGTCGTAGTTGTCCAGCGGCTCCTCGTCCAAGAACAGCTCGAAGTCGCTGGCGGAGACGTTCTGCGCCGCCGGCCGGGCCGCCGGGACCTGGGCCGGTGCGGTGGCCTCCCCGGTCTCGACCTGAGCCACCGGGGCGGGTTCTTCATCGACGACCAACGGCTCGGGCTCCGGTGTGGCTTCGGCGGCCTCTGGGGCCTCCATCGGCGCCTCCGCCGGCGCCTCCGTCTGGAGGCCGTCCGTCTCGACAGCGCCGTCTGCCACCGGAGCGGGCGCATCCGTTTGGCTGTCCGCAACGTCTGCCGCGGCCTCAGCCGTCACCTCCGGCAGGTCTGCCGAAGCAGCCTGGGCTGCCGCGTCGACCGCCGGGTTCTCCGATGCCTGTCGATCGGTGGCCCCGTCGTCGGCAGGCTGGTCTGGTTGCGTGTCGGTGTCGGTGTCGGTGTCGGTGTCGGTGTCGGTGTCGGTGTCGGCGTACTCAGTGGAGGCCTCTGCCGTCGAGGGGACCTCGTCGGTGGGCGGCTCGTCCGCCCGGTGGCTGCCGGCACCCTCAGCGACGAGCGACGCCGCAAACGACTCGTCGGCGGGTGCGGCCTCCGTCGAGGGTTCCGTCCCCGTCCCGACCTCGCTCGCGGTCGGGGAGGTCTCGTGTGTCGGGATCGGCTCCGGCTCGACCTCGCTCGCGCTCGGGGAGGCCTCCTGTGTCGGGGTCGCCTCCGACTCGACGTCGCTCGGCGCTTCGGGCCGGGGCTCCTCAGCGGCGGCGTCGCCCTGTTCCGCGGCGGCCTCGTCGGCGGCAGCCGCAGTGGACGTGGCGGCGGGCTCGTCGTGGTGGTGCCGGCGGAACCGCCCGAGCAGGCCCAGGTGATGGCCGCCGTCCGCGGCTTCCTCGGACGCCGGTGCGGTGTCGGATCCGCTCGCCGTGGCGGTCTCCGAACCAGCCTCCGAACCAGCCTCCGCGCCGGCCTCCGAGCCGGCCTCCGAGCCGGCCTCCGCGCCGGCCTCCGAGCCGGCCTCCTCGGGTGCGCTCGTGGCTGTGTCGGGGGCCGCGTGATGGACCTGCTGCCAGCCGATCTCGGCCAGCAGGTCGTCGGTCCACCCCGCCTGCTTGAGGTCCTCGGTCGTCCATCCTGCGGCCGCGAGCTCCTCCGCGGTCCATACGTGGTCTGGGTCGTGGATCGCCTCGTCCGTCGTGTCGGTCGTCGAGCTCTGCTCGTCGGGGTTCTGACCGCTCGTGGTCACGTCCGCCTCCTTGGGCTGCTCGTCGCCAGTCTCGGGGGTCACCGCGTCGCCGTCTAGGTTCGTGGGGGCTTCGTGGTCGGGCAGCCGGCGTCGCTCGCCGCGGCGGCGGCCTCGCCACAACCCGTGCGCTGGCATGCCGTCATCGGAAGCGTCATCGGTGTCCGGCTCCGACCACAGGTCGTCCGTGCTCGCCACAGCGGGCGCGGGCTCGGCGGGCGCCTGCGCAACGGGTTCGACCGGGCTGGGCTCATCGGCCGGCTCGCTCGGCTCGCTCCGGGGTTCATCGCCTGCGGCGGCCTCGGGCACGGCGGCCTCGCGAGGCTCCCCACCCGCCAGTCGGGCCTCGCGGACCTGCGCCTGCGTGGCAGCGGTGTAGCCAGAGAGGAGGTCCAGCGGGCTGGCGAAGCCGGCATCCGCCTCACCTGCATCGGACGACTCGGCGGGTGAGTCAGTGGATGTGGGCTGCTCGGGCACGGATGCCTCCGTCTCGCTGGTCCGCGGCTGGCTGACCCGATGGGCGCCGGCTGGTTCCGTGGATGTCTCTGGGGCGCTCGGCTCGTCGGGTCGGTCGGTAGCGGCGTGCCGGGCATCACGCTCGGCGCGGAGGCGTCGCAGCCAGTGGGCACGCGCCCGAGACTGCTGCTCCGCGACGGCCTCGCCGGGGCCGCTCTCCTGGGCCGAGCTCGACGCTGGCGCGGGTTCCGCTGCCGCGGCTCCGGCCGCGCTGGCCGCCTCTCCAGGCGCCTGCTCGACGGAAGCGTCCGGGCCCGCTGTGGCGGCCGGTGTCGGAAGCTGGGGCCACCACTCGGTGGCCTGCAGGTCGTCCAGCGACCACTCGTCGGTCACCGCGTCCGGGTCCGCGGGACCGGGAGCAGCAGTCAGCTTCGCCTCCGTCGGGCGAGCGGGCGCAGGCTCGGGTGCCGGTTCAGGTGCCGGCTCGCCGGTGGGTTCTGGGGTCGCCGCAGCCACCGGCTGTGCCGTGCGTCCGTCATCCGCTGCGTCAGCAGACACAGGTGCGGCGGCGGGTTCGGCGGCCTGCATCGGGTCCTGGGTTGTCGCAGCGACAGGCGCGGCCGAACGCTCATCACGGCGCTCGAGAACCGGCTCCTCCGGCGGCGCCGAGCTGAATGCAGCGGGCGGCGCTGCCTCCTCGGCGTACGGCTCGGGCTCGTAGAGCTCGTGCCAGGTCTCGGTAGTCGCCGTGGACGCCTCCCGGCTTGCCGGTACGTCGTCGGGCGCGCTCGGCCAGGCCTCGGGTTCGGGGGTCTGGCCGGACTCCTCTGTCACTGCGTCCGCCGCGGGCTGCGCAAGTGGCATGGTCTCCGTCTCACGCTGAGCCTCGGGACGCACCTCGACGCTTGGTCCAGCCGACTCGGCTGGCTCGGTCGGCTCGGTCGGCTCCGTCGATGCGAGCTCGACCTCGTCGGGAGCCGTCGAGGACGCGGCGAACGGCTCTCCGCCCGCCTGGAGCTCGCCGGGCTCGTTGGGGACCTCGGCCGTCGCCGCTGTGGGCTCGGGGAGCGTGTCCTCGCTGGGCCGTTCGGGCTCGGTGGGCTGTTCGGTCTCGGTGGTGACCGGTTGCGGGGGGTCTGCGTGGTCGTCGGTCTCCGGCGCCTGCTCGGGCTGGCCTTCGGTGTCCGCTGCCGGGACTCCGGTCTGCTGGTCGGCGGGCGTCGGCTCCGTTGCCTGGGCGCTGACCGCGGACAACTCGCCTGTGTCGGGCTCGGCCATGGCGTCCTTGGCATCGGCGTCTGCCACTTCGACCTCGGCGGGCGAGACGGTCTGCTCCAGCTCTTCGGCGGGGCTCGGCTCCGCGGACGCGGCGAGTGTCTCCGGCTCAGTGACGTGCTGGACCTGGGCCGTCGCCGCTGTGGGCTCGGGGCGCGTGTCCTCGCTCGGCTGTTCCGCCTCGGTAGTGACCGGCTGCGCGGGCTCTGCGTGGTCGTCAGTCTCCGGCGCCTGCTCGGGCTGGTCTTCGGTGTCCGCTGCCGTGAGCCCGGGCTGCTCGTCGGCGGGTGTCGGTTCCGTTGCCTGGGCGCTGGCCGCGGACAACTCGCCGGCACTGGGCTCGCCCATGGCGGCCTCGGCCTCGGGGTCGGCGGCGTGCGTGACGGGCTGCTCCGGCTCGTCGGCGGGTGTCTCCGGAGCGGGCTCCTCCTGGACCTCGGCCGCCGCCGCTGTGGGCTCGGGGAGCATGTCCTCGCTGGGCTGTTCGGTCTCGGTAGTGACCGGTTGCGCCGGCTCTGCGTGGTCCTCGGTCTCCGGCGTCTGCTCGGGCTCGCCTTCGGTGTCCCCTGCCGGGACCCCGGTCGGCTCGTCGGCGAGTGTCGGTTCCGCTGTCTGGGCGCTGACCGCGGCCAACTCGCCGGCATCGGGCTCGGGTTCGGCGGTCTCGGTCTCGTTCTCGGCCTCGGAGTCGGCGGCGTCCGCGACGGTCTGCTGGTCGCCGGGTGTCTCCGGCTCGGGCTCCTCCTGGACCTCGGCCGTCGCCGCTGTGGGCTCGGGGCGCGTGTCCTCGCTCGGCTGTTCGGTCTCGGTAGTGACCGGTTGCGCGGGCTCTGCGTGGTCCTCGGTCTCCGGCGCCTGCTCGGGCTCATCTTCGGTGTCCCCTGCCGGGACCCCGGTCGGCTCGTCGGCGAGTGTCGGTTCCGCTGTCTGGGCGCTGACCGCGGCCAACTCGCCGGCATCGGGCTCGGGTTCGGCGGTCTCGGTCTCGTTCTCGGCCTCGGAGTCGGCGGCGTGCGCGACGGGCTGCTCCGGCTCGTCGCCGGGTGTCTCGGGAGCGGGCTCCTGCTGGACCTCGGCCGTCGCCGCTGTGGGCTCGGGGCGCGTGTCCTCGCTGGGCTGTTCGGTCTCGGTGGAGACCGGCTGCGCAGCCTCGGCCTGGTCCTCGGTCTCCGACAGCGGTGGCTGCGCGTACTCGGGCTCGGTCGAGACATCGACCTGCGCCTCACGGCCCGGGCCCGTCGGAATCTCGGTCTCTGGCTGGTCGTCGCCTTCTGCCAGAACGTCGGGCTCGGACAGTGCGTTCTCCGCAGCGGAGGCGGAGGGCTGCGGCTCTGGCTGGGCTTCGGTCTCTGGTGCGAGGGTCGCGGCGTGCTTCGCTGCGGGCCGGCGGGCCTCTGCCTCCGCTTGGTCCTCGAGTTCGTCGGTTGCCGTGATCGGCCGCTCTGGCTCGGCCGACGAGCCGACCTGCGCCTCGGTGCCCGAGTCGACAAGGATCTCGGCCGCAGGCTGGTCGGTGAGGGGAGCCAGCGATGCGCCGGCTCCGGCCTCGCTCCGGCCAACGGATGAGTCCGGCTCGTCCTCGGCCCCGGGGGTAGCCGCCGCAACCGGCAGGGGCTCCTGACTGGACATGGCCGGCATCTCAGCGGTGGTCTCGCTGTCGGCCTCGGGTCGGACCGAGGCCCAGATCGGCTCAGTGTGCGCCGATGCCGATGCCGATGCCGATGCCGATGCCGACGCCGATGCCGATGCCTCGTCATCAGCTGGGACGTCGTCGCGCACCGCCTCGAGTTCGGTGGTGGAGTCGACCTCCGACGGCTCGGTGAGGCGCTCGGCTCGCTCAACTTGGGAGGCGCGCGACCGGGCGAAGGTGCCACGGCGACGCGGTTGCAGCGGGACAGGCTCGTCGGCAGCGGCGGCCAGCTCGACCAGTTCCGGCGGGAGGTCCGCGGCCGGGTCGGTGCCCGCGCCGCTCTCGACGTACGGCGGCTCCGGCTCGACCCTCGCGTGCTGCGGAGTGTGCGGCGACTCGGGAGCCGCGGCTGTGGGCTCAGCAGCGCGCCCTGGGGGAGCGGTGTGCTCGTCCCGTCGTCCGAAGCGCCGACGCTTGACCTCGGGCTCAGGGACCACCGCGGTACCGGCGTCGAGCGCATCGGCGAGGACGTCGAGCGGGTCGACCCGTCGCTCGCTGTCGTCCTGGTTCGACGGGCTTGTCGGTCGATCGGCCGGTGCCGGTGGCTGACGGGCGTCGTGCCGGTGCTCGGTACGGCGACGCCCGAGCCGTCCCCTCAGCCCAGGCCGGTCATCGGGGATGTCATTGACGTCGACGAGCCCGGAGAGGGCGATGCTCAGCGGATCGACCCGGGAGTCCTCGTCCTCGGGCAGGGGAGGATCCGGATTGCGGCGGTCAGCCACGTCCTGCCCCTCTCCTGGTCGTGCCGGGTCGATTGCGCCCTGGTCCAAGACTTCCACGCGTGCGGGCACGGCGTGTCGACTTACGGGCATTTTCGTTGCGTGTCACTGGTTCTCAGTGCCGCTCCATCGTCTCAACGACCGACCTCACGGCAGGGCACGGCCCCCCGGGCCGACCCGCTCGGGCGGCGGTCTCGCCACGAGGTGCACTGACTTGGTAGTGTCGGCGGCGGCAGGATGCAAGTTCCAGCGGTTACATAACGCGGTTGGAGTTTGTGATCCAACGGCGTTTCAGCTCTTTGCTCAATGCTTGCGAGTCGGGACGACGTGTCACTGCATTCCTGCCGAGGCTGCCGATGTGGTGGTCTCTCGCCCCGTATAAGGAGAAATTGAGCATGGCTCAGGGCACCGTCAAGTGGTTCAACGCCGAGAAGGGCTTCGGCTTCATCGCACAGGAGAACGGCGGAGACGACGTCTTCGTGCACTACTCCGCGATCCAGTCGCAGGGTTACAAGTCCCTCGACGAGAACCAGAAGGTCGAGTTCGACGTCACCCAGGGTCCGAAGGGCCCCCAGGCGGAGAACGTTCGTCCTCTCTGACCTCATCGCACGCAAGCGGGGCCCCGACCAGCTGGTCGGGGCCCCGCTCTGCGTCTCGGGCCGAAGCGTGTCCGGCGTTGCGCCCCGGGGAGTAGGTTTCCAGGCAAGACCCTCGGGGTATACGTGGCGACGGCGTGGCCGTCGGATGCCTTGCTGGGGAGGTTGGACAAGGTGGATCCACTCGACGTCGAGCTTGAGGACTCTGCCCTCCTGAGCGAGGTCGAGATCACCGCCGCCCTCATCGTGGCCGCGAACCAGGCCAAGGGCCCCCTCTCGCTGGCCGAGATCGACGCCGTGCTGGGTCTGCCGGACCGATCCGAGACGACCCCGATCGACTCTGGACCGGCGCCGTCCGGGCGCGCCCAGGCGCAGTGAGCTGCCCCCGCCCGATGTGCTGATCCTCACCCCCGCGGTGCACCTCGACTGACCGGGTTGCGCCGTCGGGTGTTGGTGCGCCTAGCATGAGGACCGTTCTGATGCCGCACACCAGGAGACCAGTAGTGGCGTTGCGCTTCAAACCCGTCGACTCCGCCTTCTATGACCTGCTGGCAGAGTCCGCCAGGCGCCTCGTCGACGGGGCCGGTCTCCTCGCGGAGATGCTCGTCGAGGGCTGTGACCGCAAGGACGTCGCCCGCCGGATGCGGGATGCCGAGCACGCTGCCGACGAGACCACTCACGAGATCGTCCGGCGGGTCAACAGCACCTTCGTGACTCCCTTCGACCGTGAGGACATCTATGCGCTGTCCTCCCAGCTCGACGACTGCATGGACTTCATGGAGGAGGCCGTCGACCTGACCTTGCTCTACGAGGTCGAGCAGCTACCCGGCGAGCTGGCCGAGATCGTCGAGATCATCCGGCACTGCGCCGACCTGACCGCCGAGGCGATGCCGAAGCTGAAGAGCATGAAGGACCTCGAGGAGTACTGGATCGAGGTCAACCGGCTGGAGAACGCCGGCGACAAGTACTACCGACGTACGGTCGCGAAGCTGTTCAGCGGACAGTACGAAGCGCTCGAGGTGCTCAAGCTCAAGGACATCGTGGACTCGCTCGAGAGTGCGGTGGACGCCTTCGAGCGAGTGGCGAACACCGTCGAGCAGATCCACGTCAAGGAGTCCTGAACGGTGGAGCTCGCCATCGTCATGACGGTGGTGGCCGTTGCCCTCGCGTTCGACTTCACGAACGGTTTCCACGACGCTGCGAACGCGATCGCCACCTCGGTGTCGACGCGGGCGCTGACCCCACGGATCGCGCTGACCGTCGCCGCGGTGATGAACTTCGTCGGCGCCCTGCTCGGCCAGGAGGTCGCGCACACCGTCAGCGACGTGATCAACACCGACACCGTGCACGTCAACCACGGCCTGGTGATCGTCCTGGCCGGCCTGCTCGGTGCGATCAGCTGGAACCTGATCACCTGGTACTTCGGACTCCCGTCCTCGTCCTCGCACGCCCTGATCGGCGGCCTGGTGGGGGCGGCGATGGTTGCGGGCGCCACCGTGCACTGGACGACCATCGTCGACAAGGTGCTCATTCCGATGGTCGTCTCGCCTGTGGTCGGCTTCGCGGCCGCGTTCGTGGTGATGCTGGCGATCATGTGGCTGCTGCGCCGGCGCAACCCGCACCGGGTGCAACGGGGCTTTCGGCTGGCCCAGACGGTCTCGGCGTCGGCCCTCGCCCTCGGCCACGGCCTGCAGGACGCCCAGAAGACGATGGGTGTCATCTTCCTGGCACTGGTCACCAGCGGCCACGCAGCCGCCAGCGACTCGCTGCCGCTCTGGGTGGTGATCGTGGCCGCGACCGCGATCTCGCTGGGTACCTACTCCGGCGGCTTCCGGATCATGCGCACCCTGGGTCGCAAGATCATCCACCTCTCCCCGGTGAGCGCGTTCTCCGCGGAGGCGGTCGGAGCCAGCGTGCTCTACACCACCGCGTTCTTCTTCCACGCCCCGATCTCCACCACCCACACGATCACCTCGGCGATCATGGGCGCCGGCGCGACCAAGCGCTTCTCGGCCGTGCGCTGGGGCGTGGCCCGCTCCATCCTCACCGCCTGGGTGCTCACCTTCCCCGCAGCAGGTGGCGCCGCAGCGCTGGTGTATCTCGTGCTCAGGTTCGTGCTCCGGCTGCCCTGACCAGCGCCGTACGCCGTGCCCTCAGCGCGTCGCCCGCCAGCTCCAGCCCAGCAGTCCCAGCGCCAGCGCTCCGGACACGATCAGCGTCCCGCCGGTGCCCCAGCCGCCGATCAGCCAGTAGCGCTCGTGCACCGGCCACCAGTCCGGCGCGGCGGGGGAGATCCCCCAGAGCACGCCGACGCCGACCAGGGTGAGGGCGGCCGCCGTCGAGAGCAGCACCCGAGGCCAGGTCGCCACCCCCTCCCGCGCGGCGCGCAGCGCTCGTTCGCGGACCGGGTGCATCCGGCGCTCGGCCCACGCGTACTGCTCGGAGAGCACCAGCAGCCCGACGAACAGGAGCAGCAGGCCCGGCCCGGGGAGGACGAGGGCAGCCATCCCGAGGAGCACCAGCGTCCAGCCGAGCACCTCCAACAGCAGCCGTCGCGTCGCAGCTCGCACGCCCATGCGGGAAATGATGACAGCCGGGTGGGTACTCAGGCCCGCTCGGTGGCGACGACGCGGCCACGGCGACGGTGGCAGACCGCCGACTCCGCCGGTGCGAGCGGTTCCTCGTGCACGCCGAGCCGCTCGAGGAGGACCGGCAGCACCGGCCGGTGGGTGCAGACCGCGATCGACGCGCGGTCATCGAGCAACCGGGCGGCCAGTGCATCGACGTCGGCCGGGCTGCAGCCCTCTTCGCTGAGCGCGACGTCCTCCTCCGCGACCAGGTCGTGTGCCTCCAGGAAGGGCGCGACGGTCTGCATGCAGCGCACGCTGGGCGAGGTGACCACCCGGCTGACGCCAAAGGCCGACAGCACCGATGCCAGCGCGGCCGCCTGCTCCCTGCCCGCGGGGGTGAGCGGTCGCTCCTGGTCCGCGCGATGCCAGGTCCGCCGGGCTCGCGCCGCGGCATGGCGCAGCACCACCAGGGCGTCGGTCCGCTTCGGGGTACGGCGGAAGGCCGCGAGCAGGCTTCGGTCGAGCTCGTGGCTGAGCCGGCCGACGGCGTCGTCCACCGGCAGCCAGGCCAACGCGTCGATCTCGTCGTTCACGGGGTAGCCCGACAGGTCGCCGTCGACCTCGGGGTCGCCGATCACCCGGCCGACCCAGTAGTGCACGGTCTTGGTCCGCCCGCGGGAGACGACGTACTGCTGCAGCGGCAGCGGGCGGCCCAGCCGCACCCGCACCCCGGTCTCCTCGAGGACCTCGCGGACGGCGGTCGCGGCGATGTGCTCGCCGGGGTCGCGCTTTCCCTTGGGGAAGGACCAGTCGTCGTACTTCGGTCGGTGCACCAGCAGCACCTCGCGCCCGCCACCGCTGCGACTGCGGCGGGTGACGACTGCGCCGGCGGCGACGACCTCGGCGGGCTGGGGCATGCCAGTAGTCTCACATCGGCAGTCTCAAGGGCGAGGAGGAGCGCGTGCGCACACGCTGGCTTGTCGGCGGTCTCGTGCTCGTGGTCCTGGCCGGCCTCGGGTACGCCGGCAGCGTGGTGTGGGGGCGCGCGCACCGCACCGATCTCGAGCGCGCGGTGTCACTGGTGCCGGCGGCGACCCAGCGGCTGTCCTTCACCGACTGGGCGGCGGTACGCCGCAGCCTGCACGTGCCGACGACCGCGGCTCCGTCCCCCACGACCGTCACGAAATGGCTGAACCGCGCCTACGACCGCGACCTGTCGACGGTGTCGAGCATCTCCGACTCCGCGCGGGCGCTGGCCGAGCACTACGGCTGGTCGCCCGGAAACGCCGACTGGGAGGCCTACGCGCAGGCGGGGTCCGGGTCCGCGATGGTGCTCCGGATGGCGGACCAGGTCAGCTTCGACGCCCTCGCCGGACACCTGCGCGAGCTGGGGTACACCAAGCCCTCGAGCGAGACCGGGGTCTGGCTCGGCGGCGCCGACCTGGTGGGCCCGCTCGATCCCAGCCTCACCCCCGAGGTGCAGTACGTCGTCCTGCTGGCCGACCAGCACCTGGTGATCAGCAGCGACACCGCGTCGTACGCCGAGACTGCGGCGCGGGCCGCCCAGGGCAAGGGCGCCTCACTGGCCGCGACCTCCTCGGTGACCGACATGATCGGGCGCATCGGCGAGCCGGGCGCCGCGATGATCTGGGCGCGCGACTTCGCCTGCAAGGATCTCGCGATGGCCCATGCCGACAGAGCGTCGCAGCGCCAGGCCGACCAGCTGATCGCCGCGGCCGGGCGCACCAGCCCGCTCTCGGGACTGGTGATGGCGCTCTCGCCCGGTCGGGTGCTCACCATCGCGGAGGAGTTCGAGTCCTCCGACCAGGCGCGCGAGAACCTCCGCGCCCGAGCACGTCTCGCCGTCGGGGAGGCCGTGGGGCGGGGCGAGTCGACGTTCAACGACGATCTCAAGCTGACCGCGTCGAAGGCCGTCGGCTCTACAGTTCTCCTGACCATGAGACCCCGTAGCGCCGGCGTGTTCCCGCTCTCGTCGCTCTACAGCGGCCCGGTCATCTTCGCCACCTGCTGACTCGAGGACCACCATGCCCCCACCAGGCGCCGCGCGGCCCGAGCGGGCGAGAACGACGCGCGAGCACGCGCTGCGCGGTGCCCTGACGATGGGCGGCAGCCAGTTCGCCCGCATCGTGCTGCAGGCCATGAGCATCGTCGTCCTTGCGCGCCTGCTGAGCCCGTCGGACTACGGACTCATCGCCATGGTCACCGCGATCGTCGGTGTCGCCGAGGTGCTGCGTGACTTCGGACTGACCTTCGCCTCGGTGCAGGCGAAGGTGATGACCCGCGAGCTCCAGGACAACCTGTTCTGGCTCAACGCGCTGGCCGGGTTGGTGCTCAGCGTGGCGGCTTATTTCGCTGCCGTACCCATTGCCGACCTCTACGGCGAGCCGCGGCTGGTCCCGATCACGCACGTCGTGTGCTGGGTCTTCTTGATCAACGGGATCAGTGCGCAGGCCCGGGCGGACCTCAACCGACGTCTGCGATTCGGGACCTTGGCCCTCGGCGACACCGGCGCCGTGCTGATCGGCTTCGTCGCCACCCTGGTCGCCGCCCTGCTCGGCGCGGGCTACTGGGCCCTGGTCGTTCAGCTCGTGCTGCCCACGATCCTGGCCACGGTCTTCTATCTCGTCGCGGCAGGCTGGATTCCGGGTCGCTACCACCGCGAGGTGAGCACCATGGCCATGCTGCGCTACGGCGCTTCGCTGGTGGCCAACCAAGTGTTGAACTACGCGATGATCAACTCCGACTCGGTGATCATCGGCACCCGGCTCGGGGCGGCGAGCCTGGGCATCTACGACCGAGCGTTCCAGCTGCTGGCGCTGCCGCTGAGCAAGCTGAGCGTCCCGGCGACCAAGGTGGCGCTGCCGCTCCTGTCCCGGGTCCAGGCCGAGCCGGAGCGCTTCCGTCGGCTGCTGCTTCGCGGACAGACCGTGGTCGTGCACCCGGTGTTGCTGCTGTTCAGCGTGATGGTCGGCTTCGGGGAGATCCTGATCCCCCTCGTGCTCGGTGGTCAGTGGCACCCGGCGGTGGTGCCCTTCCAGATCCTGTGCTTCGGCGGGTGCCTCAATGCCCTGACCGTGGTGACCAACTGGGCCTTCATGGCGACGGGCTCGATGCGTGCCTACCTCAAGGTGACCGCTGTCACCGCGCCGGTGACCGTCGCCTGCATGTACGTCGGGTCGAGGTGGGGGATCGACGGAGTCGCCGCGGGCTTCACGCTGGGTACGGCGGCGTACTGGCCGATGAGCCTCTGGTGGCTGCGGCGCCAGCCGCAGGTGCCCGGCATCGTGTTGCTGCGTCGTGGACTGCGTGCCCTTCTCTGGCACGGGGCGCCCGGGGTCCTGGCCGCCTGGCTGGTGCATCGTGGCGGAGCCAGCGCCGCATCCGGTGGGATCGCGCTGGCTGGCTATCTGGTGCTCTGGCTCGGAATCCTTGCAGCGCTGCCTCCGCTGCGCGACGAGGTGCGGGTGATCCTCGACCTGGTCCGTCGCCGGCTGCACCGGGCGGCCGCTCCGGATGCTGACCTCAGCGCCGGCGCCGGTGCAGGTTGATCAGCGTCTCCTGGAGGTCCCGCAACGGCTCGTCCGGGGCAGTGGGGTCGGAGCGGATCCACTCGCCGTCGGCGCTCAGCTGCCAGGCGGCCGTTCCCGGGTCGAAGGCCAGGTCGAGCATGCGTCCCACCTGCGCGACGGTCTCCTCGGTGGGCAGCCTGACCAGCACCTCCACGCGTCGGTCGAGGTTGCGGTGCATCAGGTCGGCCGAGCCGAGGTAGGCCGAGGGCTCGCCGCCGTTCTCGAACCAGAACACCCTGCTGTGCTCGAGGTAGCGGCCGAGCACCGAGCGCACCTCGATGCGGTCGGAGAGGCCGGAGACCCCCGGGCGAACGGCACAGATCCCGCGGATCAGCAGCTGTACGGCGACTCCGGCGCGTGAGGCTCGGTAGAGCTCGTCGCAGATCGCCTCGTCGACGATGGAGTTGGCCTTGATCCGGATCCGCGCCGGTCGACCTGCCTCGTGGTGGGCGACCTCGGCGCGGATCAGCTCGATCAGGCCGGTGCGCACGGAGTCCGGCGCCACCATGATCTGGTCGTAGGAGGCCTTGCGGGAGTAGCCCGACAGGTTGTTGAACAGGTGTGCGACGTCCTCGCCGATGGTCTCGTCGGTGGTCAGCAGGCCGAAGTCCTCATACATCCGGGCGGTCTTCGGGTTGTAGTTGCCGGTGCCGATGTGGGTGTAGCGACGGATCCCTTGCCCGGACTCGGCCTCGTCGCGCACCACCATGGCCAGCTTGGCGTGGGTCTTCAGCCCGACCAGTCCGTAGACGACGTGGCAGCCGGCCTGCTCCAGCTTGCGGGCCCAGCGGATGTTGGCCTGCTCGTCGAAGCGGGCCTTGATCTCGACGATCACCAGCACCTGCTTGCCGGCCTCCGCGGCGTCGACCAGGGCGTCGATGACCGGAGAGTCCCCGGAGGTGCGGTAGAGCGTCTGCTTGATCGCCAGCACCTGGGGATCGGCGGCGGCCTGCTCGAGGAACCGTTGGACCGAGGTGCTGAACGAGTCGTAGGGATGGTGCAGGAGAACGTCGGAGCGTTGCAGCGCCTTGAACACGTCGACAGGGGAGGCTGACTCGACCGGGGCCAGGGCGGGGTGGGTCGCGGGCACGAACGCGTCGTACTTCAGGTCCTCCCGGTCGAGGTCGGCGATGTCGTGCAGGCCGCGCAGGTCCAGTGGCCCGGGCAGCCGCACCACCTCGTCCGTGGTGATGCCCAGCTCGGAGACCAGCAGCGCCAGCACGTGCTCGTCGACCGACTCCTCGACCTCGAGCCGCACCGGCGGGCCGAACCGGCGTCGGGACAGCTCCTTCTCCAGGGCAGCCAGGAGGTTCTCGGCGTCGTCCTCCTCGACCTCGAGGTCCTCGTTGCGGGTCACCCGGAACGTGTGCACCCCGAGCACGTCCATGCCCGGGAAGAGCCGCTTGAGGTGCTCTCCGATGACATCCTCGAGCGGGACGAAGCGCTGGTTGCCGAGAGCCACGAAGCGGTCGAAGATCTGCGGCACCTTGACGCGCGCGAAGTGCTCCTTGCCGGTCTCCGGGTTGCGCACCAGCACGGCCAGGTTCAGCGACAGCCCGGAGATGTAGGGGAACGGGTGCGCGGGGTCGACGGCGAGCGGGGTGAGCACCGGGAAGACCCGCTCCTTGAACAGCCGCTTGCAGAACTTCTGCTCGTCCCTGTCCAGGTCGTCCCAGCGGACCAGCTCGATGCCCTGCTCGCGCAGCGCCGGGATGATCGCGTCCCGGAAGGTCGAGGCATGCCGCGTCATCAGGTCGGCGCTGACCGACCAGATCCGCTCGAGCACCTCACGCGGCATCAGCCCAGACGCGGCTCGTACGGCGACGCCCGCGGCGATCCGGCGCTTGAGCCCAGCGACGCGGACCATGAAGAACTCGTCGAGGTTGCTGGCGAAGATCGCGAGGAACCGGACCCGTTCGAGCAGCGGCAGGCTCTCGTCCTCGGCGAGCTCGAGCACCCGCTGGTTGAAGTGCAGCCAGGACAGCTCACGATCCAGGAACCGGTCCTCGAAGCCGGCGGCATCCAGGTCGTCGTCGGTCTCATCGAGCTTCGGCTCGTACGGCGGCTCCACGTCGAACGTGTCCGCGGCCACAGCGGCGCTGCTCACGACGCTCCCATCCCACGGAGCCGGTGCGGCGCACCCGGGCGGCGGTAGTCCATGTGGCCAGTCTGACACTGCGCGGTGGAGGGGGATTGAACTACGTTCAACTCCATGACCCATCGACGAGAGCTGTTCGAGGCCGCCGTACTCAAGGGCCTGCTTGCACTGCCCACCCCGGCGCAGAAGGTGCTGGCCGGCCGGCCGGTAGTCCGGGACGGGCAGCGCCTGTCCACCGAGATGCAGCTGATGCTGCGGTTGCAGCGGCTGGCGCGGGTGCCAGCCCTGGAGGACCTGCCCTGGGAGCAGGGACGTGCGGAGCTGGCGCGGCAGGCCAGGATGGTCGGCGGCCGGCAACCGATCGGCTCGGTGCGCGACCTGACGATCGAGGGACCGGGCGGCCCGCTGCCGCTGCGGCTCTACACCCCCGCCAGCGCTCTCAGGAGCGCCCGCGTCCCCACGATGTTGTTCCTCCACGGTGGCGGCATGGTCCACGGTGGCGGTCACGCCGCCCACGAGCAGGCGTGTCGTCACCTCGCCGAGCACTCCGGCGTACAGCTGCTCAGCGTCGACTACCGGCTGGCCCCCGAGCACCCGTTCCCGGCCGCGGTCGAGGACTGCCTCGCGGCGTACGCGTGGCTCGTCGAGCATGCCGCCGAGGTGGACGCGGACCCGGATCGGCTGGCGGTCGGTGGCGACTCGGCCGGCGGCTACCTCTCGGCCACCACGGCCATCCAGGCCGCCGAGAGGGGCCTGCCGATGGCCTTCCAGTTGTTGATCTACCCCTGCACGGACTTCGTGGACGGCACCGCCAGCCAGCGGATGTTCAGCGAGCGGTTCTTCCTGACAAAGGCGTTCATCGACCTGGCGTCCGGGGCGTTCTTCCCCGACGAGGCGGCCCGGCGCGACTCGCTGGGCTCGGTGGGGTTGCGTGACTCGTTTCCCGCCGGCCTGGCCCCGGCGTACGTCGTGACCGCCGGCTTCGACCCGCTGCGCGACGAGGGCGAGGCGTACGCACGCCTGCTCGCCGAGCACGGGGTCGAGGTCGAGGCCAAGCGGTATCCCTCGATGATCCACGGCTTCTTCAACATCGTCGGCGTCGGCCGCGAGGCGTCGTCGTACAACGTCGAGATCGCGGAGCTGCTCGGTCAGCGGCTGGGCGGCGGACTCGGCTAGTGTTCGGCCCCGAAGACACCGCCACGAGCAGCCGGAGGATGCATGGAGCACAACCCGGACCGGCTCTACCGTGGGCCCTTGGGCGTGGTGCTCGAGCCGTTCGTCCGCGCCGTCCGCGGACACGGTCTCACCCGGCGGCACCGGCTCGTCTGGTGGGCACATCGCGCTGTCTGGCGGCTGACCCGCAGCAACAGGGTGCGGCTCGACGGCTTCGAGCTCGAGGTCGACCTGCACGACTCGCTCCAGCTCGCCCGCGGCTCCTACGAGCCTGAGGAAGTCGCTTGGTACAAGGAGCACGTCAAGCCGGGTGACCGGGTGCTCGAGCTCGGTGCCAACATCGGCTACTTCACCTGCCTCTATGCCCGGCTGGTCGGCCCTGATGGTCGGGTGGTCGCCTACGAGCCCGACCCCAGACTGCATGCGATCTGTCAGCGCAATCTGGTCACGAACGGCTTCGCCGACCGGGCCGAGGTGCGCATGTGTGCCGTGTCCGACCACCCCGGTAGGGCAACGTTCTTCCGCGCCGGCCGCAACTATGGCAACAACAGCCTGGTTCGTGACGACGCGGATGCGCTCGGCGGGACCAGCTTCGAGGTCGAGCTGGTGCGGCTCGACGACGATCTCGCCGATCTCGCCAAGCCGTTCGACTTCGTGAAGATGGACATCCAGGGAGCCGAGTCCCACGCGCTGTCGGGCATGCAGGCGATCCTGCGGGATCGGCCGCCGAGGCTGATGCTGCTGGAGTTCTGGCCCAAGGGTCTGGTCGGTATGGGGCGGGACCCGCGCGACTACCTCGACCAGCTCGCCGGCGCCGGCTACCGGGTCTCGGAGCTCGGCTCCGAGGGTCCCGTCGATGTCGACTCCCTGCTGCGCCGACTGACCCCGGAGAACAGGGGATGGACCAGCCTGGTCTGTGCCCGCGACTGAGTGTGCTCAGCCGCCGACCGGCCCGCGGTACTGCACCTCGGTGCGCAGGTCGCGGAAGCCGAGCCCCCGGTAGAGCGCGACGGCGGGATCGTTGTCGCCGTCGACATAGAGGATCACTCGGTCCACCCCGGTGGTCGCCAGGTGCCGCAGGCCGGCGACCGTCAGGAGCTTGCCGAGACCCCGCCCCGCCGCTTTGGGGTTGACCGCGACCACGTAGACCTCGCCGAACGGTGGCTGCTCGTCGATGTGGACCTTGGTCCAGTGGAACCCCAGCAGCGCGTCGTCCTCGTCCTTGGCCAGGATCAGCCCGGCTGGGTCGAACCATGGCTCGGTGGTGCGCTCACGGAAGTCCTCCTGGGTGAGCTCGCCCTGCTCGGGGTGGTGGGCGAACGCGGTGGCGTTGACGTCGAGCACCGCGGCCCCGTCGTCCGGCCGGTACGTCGTCAGCCGCACGCCGTCGGGAGGGGCCAGTTGCGTCAGCGGCTCGCTGGTGGGGCGCTCCATCACCAGCAGCTCGCGCTCGCGGGGGATGGCATGTGCCTGCGCGATCCGGGCGGCCGCGGGGTGGTCGGCGTGCGACCAGGCCTCGACGCGCTGGAGGTCGGCCAAGGCGGCGGTCGCGAGCGCGCTCCCGATGCCAGCGCGCCGCTCATCGGGGTGGACGGCGAGGTCCAGATCCTCCCCGCGCAGCAGCGCGAACCCCAGCACCCCGCCCCCGGTCCCTGAGCTTGTCGAAGGGCCTCGTTCGGTCCCTGAGCTTGTCGAAGGGCCTGGTCTTGGTTCGGTCCCTGAGCTTGGTTCGGTCCCTGAGCTTGTCGAAAGGCCTGGTCTTGGTTCGGTCCCTGAGCTTGGTTCGGTCCCTGAGCTTGTCGAAGGGCGCGCGACCCAGAGCCGGGCAGCGGCGAGCCCGCGGTGCTTCAGCTCCAGGCAGGTCTGCTCGTTGAGTGTGGTCACCCCGTCGGCCAGGTCGCAGGCCTCTGCGACCCGACGTACGTCGGCGGCGACGCCGGATCCGGACGCGGGGTCGTAGTCGGTCGGGGCGATCTCTACGAGCTCGGGCATACCGCGCAGGCTATCGGCCTCAGTGGACCGGAGCATTCTCGCGAGCCGTCTCCTTCGGTGGGAGCACGAAGCGGTAGCCGACGTTGCGGACGGTGCCGATCAGCGCCTCGTTCTCCGGCCCGAGCTTCGCGCGCAGCCGGCGCACGTGCACGTCGACGGTGCGGGTGCCGCCGAAGTAGTCGTAGCCCCAGACCTCCTGGAGCAGCTGGTCGCGGGTGAAGACCCGGCCGGGATGCTGGGCGAGGTACTTCAGGAGTTCGAACTCCTTGAACGTCAGGTCCAGCACGCGACCGCCCAGCTTCGCGGTGTACGCCGCCTCGTCGATGACGACCTCCCCGGAGCGGATCAGGTGGTCCTCGTCGCCGTCGTCGTGGCGCGAGGCGAAGCGGTCGAGGGCGACCCGGATGCGCGCGTCGATCTCGACCGGCCCGGCGGTGTCCAAGACGAGGTCGTCCATGCCCCAGTCCGCGGCCACAACGGCGAGGCCGCCCTCGGTGACGATCAACAGCACCGGCTGCTCCGAGCCCGTGGTGCGGATCAACCGGCAGAGGTCGCGGGCGTGAGCGAGCTCGCGACGCCCATCGACCAGGACGATGTCGCAGTCAGGCGCCTCGAGCAGCGCGCTTCCCTCGGCGGGCAGGATCCGCACCTGATGGTTGAGCAGAGCGAGTCCGGGCAGCACAGCGGCGGACGGCTGCGTCGTACTGGTCAGCAGCAGCAGCGTACTCATCGCACCTCCCGGCACGGTCAAAGCGGCGGAGGCGCCTCGGACCACTGGCAGAATATCGGAGGTGACCACCGACCACGGCTCGAGCCATTCACCTGACGGACAGGTGACCCTGCGCTACTGGGCCTCGCTGCGTGCCGCTGCGGGCGTCGACGAGGACACCGTCGAGGTCTCCGGCCCGACCAGCCTCGCCGACCTGACCGGCCGGGCCCGCAGGCTGCACGACTCTGGACGCTTCGCCGACGTCCTGGGGACCTGCTCAGTGCTGGTGGGTGATCGTCCGGCCAACACCGAGAACCCCGAGTCCGTCCTGGTGCCACCCGGATCCACGGTGGAGTTCCTGCCTCCGTTCGCGGGGGGCTGAGCCCGGCGATAAGGTGCCCGGGACCATCTGGGCCGCCGAGACGAGGGGTGCACTTGTTCGAACTGGTCAGGGCCGACCTGCGTGGCACCGTCGACGAGTTGCGCGTGACCGGATCGACCTTCTGGCTCAAGGTGCTGGCGAAGGCGCTCGTGACTCCTCAGACGCACGCCGTCCTCGTCTTCCGCCTCGGCTCGGCTCTCGCAAGCACTCCGTTGCGACCGTTGTCGTTCGTGCTGCGTTCGCTCGTGCTGGCCTGGTCGGGCGCCGAGATCCATCCCGACGCCACAGCCGGGCCGGGTCTGGTCCTGATCCACTCGGCCGGCGTCGTCATCGGTCCTGGAGTGGTGATCGGCAAGGACTGCAGGATCGGACAGGGAGTGACACTCGGCGAGCCGGGACGGGGGAGTCGCCCGGAGTCCTGGGGCTTTCCCACGGTCGGTGACCATGTGACCTTCGGAACGCACGCGGTCGTCCTCGGCCCGCGCCGCATCGGCGACGGATCCGTCATCGCCGCCAACGCCGTAGTCACACACGATGTCCCGGCCGGCGCCGTCGTGGGCGGCGCACCGGCGCGGGTGATCCGCGAGGTCACGCTGGGGGAGATCCTGGGCCGCCCCGTCGATGGCCCGGCAGATCGCTGAGGCCCGGCCCGGGCTGGGCGGCCGAGCCGTCAGCGACCCGCGAGTCGCGCCCGCACGGTGTACGCCGCGTCGAGAGCGCGACGGCTCACCGCGACCGGCGACGCGACCGCTTGGCGCTGCCGAGCGACGGCGCGGTCGAAGACCTGGGCCTCAAGGTCACGGAGATCGCTCGTGGCCGGCAGCACCCGGCCGGCAACCGCCTCCCAGACGCGCTGGTCGACCCGCGAGCGTGCCCACAGCAGCGAGCCTGCCTCATCGACCTCGGCGTCGACGTCGGGCCGGAGCCGACGCGGCATCCCGCGTGCCTCGTTGAGCCTGCGACTGGGGATCGTCGTCCCCAGCCATGTCGACAGGTTGGCCAGCATCTCCGGATCCTCGACCAGCCCGACGTAGTCGAAGCCCTCGAGCGCGCCGAGGATCGCCTCGACAAGCTCGTTGTCGTGCGCGGGGTCGATGAAGTCGGCATCGGGGATCAGGGCATGCGGCCACAGGAGCATCCGCGTCATCGCGTTGTCGGTGTGGGCTGCGACCGAGGGGTCTGCGAGATATTCCGCGAGCCGGCTGCGGGCGCGACGGATCCAGTCGCCGTACGGCCCCCAGTGCCGCAAGGTGAGCTCGGTGTGGGCCCGGGAGAAGAGCCAGGTCGAGAGCAGCCGTGCGCGGGGTGAACGGAGGACGGTGAAGTGTGGCGACGTGGGATAGCGGGCCCTCGTGGTCGACGGCGAGAAGTGGCCCGCCACGAGGTCAGCGGCCGCAGGCAGCTGGTCGGGCGCGAGGATCACCCGAGCGGTGGGAATCGCGTGCATCGTCGCGAAGTCGCGGAAGGAGCCGAAGCCGGATCGGTCGACGCCGATGAAGGCTGCGGCGGGGTCGAGCGCCTCCACCAGCCCACTGACGAGCGAGGTCCCGGCGGTCTTCGGCAGGTGGATGAACACCAGCGGCGATCCAGGGCCGAAGGCCGGGGCTGACTGAGTCAAGTGATCTCCCGTCACGTGTTCTTCGGCGAGGCAGTGCTTCGCGGCGTCGGCCGTGCCCGAGTGCCCGAGAGTCTATCCGTCGAGCCGCCCTCGGGAGAGTCCCACCTTCGCTATTATCGCGACCTGCGGCAGCTCTGCCGCCGTAGTGAAGGCAGGTCATGCTCCACACCATCGCCAACTTTCTTCGTCGGCTCCGCTACCTGCTCAGGCTTGCTGCGACGGGGCTCGTGGTCAGTCCACATCGGGCCGAGCTCAACCGGCTCATCAGAGCCGGAAGGGTGGAGATCGGCGAGCACAGCCGGAGCTACGCCGTCCCTACTGTCGTCACATTCATGCACGACGACACGCGACTGACCATCGGCGACTACTGCTCGCTGAGCGCTGACGCGAAGATCTACCTCGGCGGCAGGCACTCGCTGACAAGTGTCACGACCTATCCGCACCGGATCCTGTTCCGGATGCCGGGTGCCGGCGAGGACGGCTTTCCCACGCCGACGGGCGACACCTTCATCGGGTCTGACGTCTGGCTCTGTCCGGGAGCGCAGGTCCTCAGCGGTGTCCGGATCGGGCACGGCGCGATCATCGGGGCGGGCAGTGTGGTGACCAAGGACGTGCCCGACTTCGGCATCGTCGGCGGCAACCCGGCAAAGCTGATCAGGCACCGTTTCAACGAGGAGCAGCGTGAGGCGCTGCTGGAGATCGCCTGGTGGGACTGGCCCGAAGACGAGGTGCGGCGAGCCGTGCCGCTGCTCGCGGGTGAGGACATCGACGAGTTCATCGCCTATGCACGCGAGCGCTTTCCGCACGGCGACGCCGGGGCCGATCAGTCGGAGCGTCGCACCCGGACGACGTAGTCCACGGCGACCAGGCTGCCGAGACCGAGATGCTGGGCAGTGCGGGCCAGCCGCGGATGGCGACCCCGGTCGGGGGTGACGACCTCCTCGAGCTCCAGCCCGGTGTGGGTCATCAGCTCGATCGCGGTCTCCTTGACGAAGAAGCGCAGGTGGGTGCGGTCGAGGATGCCCGAGTCCATCAGGTGCCACCTGTTGCGCAGGAACAGCCCGCCCGAGACGCGGTAGTGGCGGACGTTGGGGATGCTCGCCACGATCCGCCCCCCTGGGACCAGCGCGTGGTGCAGCGTCTCGATGACCCTCCACGGGTCGACGAGGTGCTCGAGGATGTCCAGGCACAGGATCGTCTGGAAGGGCCCGTGGCGCTCGATCACCGTGGCCAGGAAGCCTTGGTCCTCCAGGTCCCCGGACTCGTGGAAGTCCACCGAAGGATCGGCCAGGTCGGAGCTGATCCGGTCGACAGCGCCGACCCGTTCGGCGAGCCCGAGTGACCTGAAGTGTGCGGCGGTGGCCCCGGTGCCGCCGCCGACGTCGAGTAGGGTGCCACCGGCGGCGGGGACGTACGGCGCTACGTCCCGACGTACGTCGTCGTGGTAACCCGGCGGGAAGCTGTTCACCCCCCGACCGGCCGGCTGCCCCATGGAGGTCGTCTCGTTCACGACGCCTTGCGCCAGTAGGCGCCGGTGCCGTCGATGTCGATGATCTCCTCGGTGATGCCGTGCTGCTTGCGGTAGTCGTGGCAGGCCTGCTGCGCTTGGTCGACCAGGATCCAGTCGTCGATGATGCAGAAGCCGCCCGGCGAGAGCTTCGGATACAGCGCGTCGAGCGCTTGGATGGTCGACTCGTAGAGGTCGCCGTCGAGTCGCATGAGGGCCAATTGCTCGATCGGCGCGGTGGGCAGCGTGTCCTTGAACCAGCCCTTCAGGAAGACGACCTGGTCGTCGTAGAGGCCGTAGCGTTCGAAGTTGTGCCGCACGATCTGCTCGCCGACGGACAGGCCCTTCTGCTCGTGGAACACTTGACCCGCATCGGCCGGGAAGTCGCTCGCGTTCGGCTCGGGTAGCCCTTCGAAGGAGTCGGCGACCCATACCTTGCGCGTGGTATCGCCCCAGGCCTTGAGGTTGCCGCGCATGAAGATGCACGCTCCGCCGCGCCACACCCCGGTCTCGATGAGGTCGCCGGGCACCTGGCCGACCTCGATGGCCTCGATGCAGTCCTGGATGTTCTGCATCCGCTTGAGGCCCACCATCGAGACGGCTCGCGAGGGCCAGTCCCGGCCGGCTTCCCGAAGGCTGGCGTCGTAGGGCTTCTTGTAGGCGATCTCGATGTCGAACCGTCCGGCCAGTCGGCCGGCATGGTTGGCGAGCTTCTTCCTCCAGTCCCGCATGCCCTGGGTGCGGACACCACCGAGGATGCTGTCGTTGTCCTCGTCGAGAGCACCGACCAAGCTGCGTTTGAGCAGGTCAAGATAGAGTTCTCGGGTGTCGGTCGCCGTATCCACGGGGCGCACGGTAGCAGTCTCCGGACGGGTGGGTGCGGGCAACTGTATGGTGACGGCGTCCGCCGCGGTGTGCGGTTGCGGTTTCCCCCCGAGCGCCCCCGGGAGAGTGGGTCAATGACGTCCAGCGGCAACGCCCGAAGGGCGTACTGCACCATCCTCGCGCGCAACTACCTGCCCAAGGCGATGACGCTCGCCGACAGCCTGCGTCGCCACCACGACACCGACCTCGTGGTGCTGCTCATCGATGTCGCGTCCGACGACCAGCTCCCTAAGCTGCCCGGAGTCCGTCTGGTGAGCACCGCCGGTCTCGGCCTGAGCGACCGCGAGGTCCTCCGGCTGGCGATGAGCTATGCGCTGGTCGAGTTCGCCACCGCCGTGAAGCCGTTGCTGCTCAAGCGGCTCCTGGAGGACCACGACGAGGCCTACTACCTCGATCCCGATCTCTACGTGACCGCGCCGATGGTGGAGCTGTCCCCGGCGCTTCAGGCGAGTGAGGGCGGCATCATCCTGACTCCGCACTTTCTGAGGCCGCCCGCTGCCGACGCACCGCTCACCGAGGGGCATGTTCTCAGCGTCGGCATCTTCAACCTGGGCTTCTGCGGAGTCGACCGCCGGGCGTCTGCCTTCTTGGACTGGTGGTGGGGGAAGCTTCGCAACGAGTGCCTCTTCGATCCGCTCTCCGGGCTCTTCGTCGATCAGAAGTGGGTCGACGTCGGTGCCTCGCTATTCCGGGCCGCGACGTTGCGACATGCCGGCTACAACACAAGCGTTGCCAATCTCCAGGAGCGTCCCTTGGCTGAGGACGCCGACGGTTTCGTGGTCAGCTCGACGGGGGATCGCTTGCGGCTGTTCCACTTCCATGCCTTCGACACCGACGCTGTAGGCGAGCTGTCCACTCGGTATGACTGGTCCACCGCGCACATGCGCGACTCGAGCACTGCCGTGGAGCATCTCTGTCGCGAGTACGGCAGTGCTCTCCGCGAATGGGAGGAGCGCCTTCCGCGTCCCGACTACTGCTACACCCATGACGCCCGCGGTCGCAGGATCCGCCGGATTCTGCGACGCGTCTACCGGGTCCAGTCTCAGCACGCCGACCTGCCCTCCCCGTTCGTGCCGGCCGAGTCTGCGGCCTACGACCAGTGGCGGCGCAGGGCGTGGCGCGCCGCCGCTCGGTCACTGCTCGGAGATGCGGTGAAGACCGCGCGCAGTTCCCTGCCTGACGAGACCCGGCAGCTCCAGGACCGGTTCCCCCGGTTGATGGGCCGGATGCGCGACAGCACGGTCGAGCGGATCGGTGGCTGGGGCTGAGCTGAGCCCGGCTCGCCTCCGGACTAGAGGATCCCGCGCGCCAACGCGTCCCTGATCCAGGGGATCAGCTCGTCGAGCATCTCGTCGAGGGTCACCTTCGCCTCGAAGCCGATCAGGTCGCGAGCCTTGTCCACCGACGGGATCCGCTTCTGAACGTCGTTCGCGAAGGGTGGGTCGCTGACATAGCGCAGCGGTATGTCGGGACCCTTGAGTCGGGTCCAGATCTTCTCGGCGAGTTCGAGCACGCTGGTGTGCACGGGCGTCGAGAGGTTGAAGTCCTCGTTGCGTGCGGCCGGGTGATCAAGGGTCGCGATGATGCCGGCGGCGAGGTCGGAGCCGTGGGTGTAGCAGCGGATCTGAGATCCCTCGCCGAGGATGTGAAGCGGGTCCTGGCCCTTGAGCAGCTTTTGGATGATGTCCGGTACGACGTGGCTCAGCGCCAACCTGACGTTTCCGGACTCCTCCTCCAGGTCGCCGAGCGCACGCTGCTCGCCCACGCCGACGGCGTTGAACGGTCGGACGATCGTGTAGGGCAGCCCGTACTGCTGCCAGGCGGCGCGGGCCCAGTACTCCACGGCGAGCTTCTGGAAGCCGTAGCTGTTGGCGGGCGGCGGGATGGTGAGCTCGTCGCCTTCGACGGAGGGCCACCGGTCGGTCGAGCCGTAGGCCATCGAACTGGACACGTAGGTGACCTTCTGCAGCTTCCCGCCGCTATGAAACCGCTTGATGGCGGCGTCGCAGGAAGCGCCCATGATGGCCTCGTTGACGGCCATCAGGTCGTAGGCGTGCTTGGTGAAGTAGGAGATCCCGCCGATCATCGCCGCTGCGGCGACGAAGTGATCGCAGCCCTCGAGCAGCTTCTCCACGAGCTGCGCGTCGCGGGCGTCACCTTCGGTGAAGTGGTAGTTCGGGTGATCGTCGTACGAGCGCACGACAGGTCCGTACTTGGAGTAGTTGTCCAGCCCGACCACCGTCCAGCCCTGGTCGAGTAGAGCCTGGACGAGATAGCCGCCGATGAAGCCGGCAGAGCCGGTCATGAGGACCTGGGGCACGCGGTTGCTCCTGGAATCGGTAGGGATCAGATCTGGACGCCCTGCTCGAAAATGCCCCATACGTCGGCGACAGGCTGGGTCACCTCGAGATCGCGGTAGTCCGGGTGCGGCGTGGCCACGATGAGCAGGTCCGCCTTCGCGAGGACCTGGTCGAGCGGCACCACCTCGGGGTCGTTCGTCACGTAGGGGTCGGTCGTGAGGACCTCGGCGGCCTTGAATGTCAAGATCCGCTTCAGCTTGTAGGACAGGCTCTCGCGGGTGTCGTCCGAGCCGCCCTTGAACGACATGCCCAGGATGCCCACTGTCATGGAGCCGAGGTCGTAGGTCTGCTCCAGGCGACTGACCACGTGGAGTGGAAGACCCTCGTTGACCAGCATCGCGGCGTGACCGAGGGCGAAGTTGTTGTCGTTGAACGCGCCGAGCTGCATGGTGTCCTTGAACAGGCAGGGGCCCGCTGCGAAGCCGGCCCGAGGCATGTCCGCGGCGCGGGCGTAGTCCTGTGTGATGGCCTGCCGGATCTCCTCGAAGTCCAGGCCGCGCTCGTTGGCGATCATGTAGAACTGGTTGACCGTGGCGAACTGGATATAGCGGTAGACGTTCGTGAACAGCTTCGCGAGCTCGGCTTCCTGCGGTCCTGTGTGGACGAGCTTGTCTGCCAGCACGCTGAAGAGCTCGGTGGCCCGCGCCTTTGCCGACTCGGTGCGGGTGCCGATGATCTGTGGAAGTGAGTGGAGCTCCTCCATGGCATGACCCTCGAGGATCCGCTCGGGGCAGAACGCCACGTCCACGTCGACCGCGGCCTTCTCGAAGGTCCGCGTGACCATGTCGGTCACCCCCGGGAAGACGGTGCTGCGTAGGACCACCAGCTGCCCGGCACGGAAGAACTCGAAGCAGCCGGCCAGGGCGCGGGGTAGGGCGCTGGGGTCGGGGTTCAGGTGCTCGTCGACCGGCGTGCCGATCACGACGATGACGTTGCGCGCCGTGCCGACCACGGACGGGTCCGTGGTTGCCACGAGACGGCCATCGGCGACGGCGTCTCTCAGCGGCTCGTCGGCGCCCGGCTCGGCAAAGGGCATGGCTCCGTCGTTGACGACCTTCACCGCCTGCTCACTCAGGTCGTACACCGCGACCCGCAGTCCCTCCTTTGCGAAGGCGATGGCGAGGGGGAGACCGACACGGCCGCAGCCGCCGACGACGACGACGTCGCGATCGAAGTCCGGATGCGCTGTCACGCGCACACCCTACCGACGGCTCACCCGTTGCGGGCGCGCTCCCCGAACTCGTGCCATAGGGTTCCGTGCGTGCACATCGTGGTCGACGCCTTCGCGGTCCGCTCGGGCAGCGCCGCCATCACCTTGGAGAACCTCCTGGCAGGGTGGTCCGAGCTCGGTGCGGGCGACCAGATCACCGTCGTCGCCGGCGAGGAACCGAGCTTCCGGCTGCCGGCCGGGGCGCGTGTCGAGGTGGTGCCCCCGCCGTTGGGCGGCGCCGTCGGCACGCTGTGGGCTCGGAGCCTGGGTGTACGCCGGGCCGCGCGGCGCCTCGGGGCGGACGGGGTCGTGTCGGGCGTGACGGCCAGCGGGTTGCTCGGTACGCCGTGTCCACGCGGCGTGATCCTCTACGACCTGCGCCACGAGCTGCGTCCCCACCAGTTCGGGCTTGGCCGGAGGCTGGCCAGACGGGCGGCGTACGCGTGGAGCTTCCGGTCCGCCGGTGCGGTCTACTGCATCTCGCGTCGCACGCTCGGCGACCTCGTCGATCGGCACCCCGCGGCTCGGGCACGCGCAGTGGAGGCCCGCTACGGTGCCGACCACGTGGATCGCTGGCCGCCGGCCGCACCGTCCGAGGGGGCTGCGCCCTACGCGCTCGCCTTCGGCCAGTTCGCGAACAAGAACGTCGATGCCGTGCTCGACGCCTGGGCAGAGTTCTGTTGCACCGAGGCCACTTGGCGGCTGCGTCTGGTGGGCATGGGCCGTGCCGACCGCCAGGCCGCCACAGAACGGGTAGCCCGGCTCGGCATCGAAGATCGGGTCGAGCTGATGTCGTGGCTGGACGACGAGCAGTTCGTGGCCTGCTTCGCAGGCGCAGGCCTCGTGGTCTTCCCCTCCGACTTCGAGGGGTTCGGGCTGCCCGCAGTGGAGGCGCTCAGGCTGCGCATCCCCCTCGTCGTCTCCGACGATCCCGCCCTCGCCGAGGTGACGGGCGGCCACGCGGAGACGGCTCGCCGCATCACGCCGCCGGATCTCGCTGAATCGATGCGCCGTGCGATAAAGCGCACGCCGGCGGAGCTTGACGCCGGCCGTGCCTACACCGAGCAGTTCACCTGGCGCAGCATGGCCTCAGCGATCAGGAGTTCGCTGGTGTCGGCCGGCGCGGGCAGTGGAGCGCAAGGCCGATGAGCCGCAGTCTCGCCGACGTCGCGGGTCTGGTCCGCCGGCACGCCATCTGGATGGTCCGGGACCGATTCCCGCACCGCAAGGTGACCCGCGAGGTGCACGGGGTGCGGATGGTGCTTCCCTGGTCACACCGGCTGCCGGATTACAGCGGACCCGGCTCGGTCTACGGCCAGAACCTCGTCGAGCTCGCCGCCGCCCTCGGTGGGGGTGAAGCACCTCTCACGGTCCTCGACGTGGGCGCGAACGTCGGTGACTCGGCCCTGCAGGTACTCCATGCCGTCGACGCCCGGATCCTCTGCGTCGAGGGCGATCCGGACTACCTGGAATTCCTGCACCTCAACACCGACGCGGATCCACGGGTCAGCATCGTGGAGGCCCTGCTGGCGACCGACGACCGTGGCGGCTCGCTCTCGGCGGTCCGAGGAGGAGGCACCACCCGCTTCGAGGCGAGCGCCGGCGGGGACGGTTTCACCACGGTGACCGTCGACCGACTGCGGGCCGAGCACCCGGATTTCCAACGGCTCCGACTAGCCAAGTCTGATACCGACGGCTACGACGTGGCGCTGGTTCCGCTGATCGCCGAGGCCTGGCGGGAGCAGCCCCCGGTGCTGTTCTTCGAGTACGACCACCAGCTCTCTCGGCTGGCCGGGCACGATCCGCTGGCGGTGTGGGACAAGCTGGCCACATTGGGCTATCTGGACGTTGCTGTCTGGGACGGCGGGGGCCGTGCCCTCGGCCGGACAACGATCGATGCGGCACCCGCGCAGGCCGGGTCGCTCGAAGGACGGGGCGGTGGCCGGGCCCGCAAGTACTGGGATGTCGCGGTGGCCCACGCCGATGATGCGCAGGGCCGTGAGGTGCTCCGACAGCTGGTTCCCGGGAGCCTGGCGCTGTAGTCCATTCAGCGCAGGAGGTATGCCGGGTCGTCCTCGACTCCGCGGCGCAGCCGCTCCTGGTCGACGTGCACCATCTGCGCGACGAGCTCCACGAAGCTGGTGGTGGCGGTCCATCCGATCGCCTGGCGAGCCGGCTCCGGATCCGCGACGATCAGTGCTGCGTCGCGGGGCCGCATCAGCGACTCGTCGTGCTGAACGTGGGCCCAGGGCTCCTCGACCCCAGCGGCGTCGAAGGCCACGTCGACGAGTTCGGTTACCGAGTGCGCGACCCCGGTGCCGATGGGCAGGTCGATGGGAGCGTCGGTCCGCAGCATCGCGCGCATCGCCACCACGTAGTCGCGTGCATGTCCCCAGTCGCGCCTCACCGCAAGGTTGCCCAGGGTGAGCGGATCGGGCCTGCCGGCAGCGATCCGTGCTGCCGCCCGTGTGACCTTGCGGGTGAGGAAGCGTCCGTCGCGCAGCGGACTCTCATGGTTGTGCAGCGTCGCAAAGCAGGCGTGCAGGTCGTGCCGCTCCCGATACTCGACGACAGAGACCTCGGCCAGCGCCTTCGCTTGAGCGTACGGGCTCTCCGAGGCGGAGCCGTGAACTTCCGCGGACGAGGCCTGGAAGAAGCGGATGTCGGCGCCGGTGCGGTCCCGCAGCGCGAGCACGTCGTCGAGGAGACCTGCTACGGCGGTGGCGTTGACATCCAGGGTGAGCGCCGGCTCGGCCCAGCTCAGTGCCACCGAGCTGAGCGCGGCGAGGTTGTAGACCTCGTCGGGCCGGTGCGCCTCGAGGAGTCGGCGCATGCCGGTCCGGTCGCGGACGTCGCAGGAGACCACCGCGACACGGGGGAGGTACGCCGTCACTCGGCGGCCCGCTGGTCCTCGAATTGCTGGTGACGACGCGGTGCCCACGACCGTGCAGCCCTCATCCTGCAGCAGCCGGGTGAGATAGATGCCGTCCTGCCCGGTGATGCCCGTGATCAGTGCGGTGCGGTGGCTCCCGGGCGATCTCACAGGGGCAGGTTCGGCGAGACGCCCCGGTCGCGGACCAGCCGGCCGACCGCCTCCAGGTCGGCGTCCACCATCAACCGCGCCAGCTCGTCGGTGGTGGTGCGCGCAGTCCAACCGAGACGTTCGTGAGCTCGGGACGGATCTCCGATCAGCGCGTCCACCTCGGTGGGTCGCTCGTACTGCTTGTCGTGGCGGACGTGATCCTCCCAGTTCAGACCGGCATGGGCGAAGGCTGTTTCGCAGAACTGTCGGATGGTCGTGCCCGTCCCGGTTGCGAGCACGAAGTCCTCGGGCTCGTCACGCTGCAGCATCTGCCACATCCCCTCGACGTACTCCTTGGCGTAACCCCAGTCGCGGACCGCCGCGAGATTGCCGAGGTGGAGGTGATCGGTGACCCCGTGCTTGATCGCGGCCACTCCGAGACTGATCTTGCGGGTCACGAAGCTCTCGCCGCGTCGTGGCGACTCGTGGTTGAAGAGGATCCCAGAGACGGCGAACAGGTCGTAGGCCTCCCGGTAGTTGACGGTGACCCAGTGCGAGTAGAGCTTCGCGGCGCCGTACGGCGAGCGGGGGCGGAACGCCGAGATCTCGGACTGGGGTGGTGGGGTCGACCCGAACATCTCCGAGGTCGACGCCTGGTAGAAGCGGCAGCCCAAGCCCGAGGCCCGGATCGCCTCGAGCAGCCGGAGGGTGCCGACCGCATCGGCTGATGCGGTGTACTCCGGCATCTCGAAGGAGACCTTCACGTGGCTCTGCGCTCCGAGGTTGTAGACCTCGTGCGGTGCGATGCTGTGGATCAGGTTGACCAAGCTGACGCCGTCGGTGAGGTCGCCGTAGTGCAGGTGCAACCGGTCCTCGGCGTGCAGGTGGTCGATCCGGCTACGGTTCAGGGTCGAGGCTCGACGGACCAGGCCGTGGACCTCGTAGCCCTTGCCCAGCAGCAGCTCGGCCAGGTAGGAACCGTCCTGGCCGGTGATGCCGGTGATGAAGGCGCGTCTCATGGCGCCGGAGCGTAGCTCACGGGTGGCGAGACCGAGCGGGGCGGAATCGAGCTGAAATGTCCGATACTGGCGCGTAACTAAATTCGGGCCGATGTCGTTTGTGGGGAAGGCAGCAAGGAAATGTCGGCGCGGGGGACGATCGCGGGCGGGTTTAGGGGAAGATGAGTCATGGGCAGCGTTGACGTCCTCGTCGCCGGAGGCGGCGGGTTCATCGGGGGGCATCTGGTCGGCGACCTGCTTGGGCAGGGGCTGAGCGTGCGTTCGGTGGACGTGAAGCCGACCTCGGAGTGGTATCAGGTTCATGCGGGCGCGGAGAACGTGGTCGCGGATCTGTCGCTGCTGGACAACGCGGTGGCCCAGACCGATGGTGCGCGGCAGGTCTACATGTTGGCTGCCGACATGGGTGGCATGGGCTTCATCGAGAACAACAAGGCGCTGTGCATGTTGACGGTGCTGACCAGCACCCACATGCTGCAGGCCGCGCGGTTGGCCGGTGTGGAGCGGTACTTCTACTCGTCCTCGGCGTGCGTGTACGCCGCGGACAAGCAGACCGACACCGACATCACCGCGCTGAAGGAGGCCGACGCGTACCCGGCGATGCCGGAGGATGGGTACGGCTGGGAGAAGCTGTTCACCGAGCGGATGTGTCGGCACTTCGAGGAGGACTTCGGGCTGACCACCCGGGTGGCGCGCTACCACAACGTCTACGGGCCGCACGGCACCTGGGAGGGCGGTCGGGAGAAGGCGCCGGCTGCGGTGTGCCGCAAGATCGCGACTGCGGAGATCACCGGTGAGCACCACCTCGACATCTGGGGCGATGGCGAGCAGACCCGCAGCTTCATGTACATCGACGACTGCCTGAAGGGATCGCAGATGATCCTCCATGGCGAGAGCAGTGCTCCGGTCAATCTCGGCTCTGATGAGTTGGTTTCGATCAACCAGCTCTACTCCATCGTCGAGGAGATCGCCGGGATCAAGTGCACCCGCAGCTACCAGTTGGATGCGCCCCAGGGGGTGCGGGGCCGCAACAGCGACAACACCCAGATCCTGGAGACCTACGGCTGGGCTCCGCCGATCACCTTGGCCGACGGCCTGGCCAAGACCTACGCCTGGGTCTACGACCAGGTGAAGCGATCACTCGGCTGAGGTGCGGCGTCATGAAGGTGTTGGTCCACGACTTCTCGGGGCACCCGTTCCAGGCCCAGCTGAGCCGGGAGCTGGCCCGTCGCGGGCACGACGTCGTGCACTCCTACTGCGCTGCCTACGTCGGAGGCAAGGGCAAGCTCGAGGCGCGGCCTGACGAGCGGGTTGTCTTCGAGCCCATCTCGGTCGGGCGCAGGATCCGCAAGACGAGCTTCGCGCGACGCCTCGTCACCGAGATCCAGATCGGGTTCGATCTGGCCCGGCAGGCCCGGCGTGTGAAGCCGGACGTGGTGATGGTGTCGACGACGCCGGTGCCCAGCATGGTGGTGCTGGCCGCAGTGCTGTGGCTCCGCCGCACCCCCTGGGTGTTGTGGCACCAGGACATCCAGGCAGTCGCGATCAAGAGCTTCGCCGGGGCGGCCCTGTCCCGCATGTTCCTCGTGGCCGGCCAGCTGATCGGGTACGGCGAGCGCTGGGGGTCCCGTCGCGCGGCAGCGATCGTGGTGATCGTCGAGTCGTTCCTCGAGGTTCATCGAGCGTGGGGCACTGCCGAGAAGGCTACGGTGATTCCCAACTGGGCGCCGCTCGACGAGATCTACCCTGTCGAGCGCAAGAACGACTGGGCGGTCGAGCACGGGCTCGACGAGACGAAGACGTTGACCTACTCAGGCACGCTGGGGCTGAAGCACAACCCGGCGTTGTTGGTGCAGTTGGCCCGACACGTGATCGACCAGGGCACGCCGGTCCGCCTGGTCGTGGTCAACGAAGGCCCTGCCGTCGAGGTCGTGCGGGCCGAGGCTGACCGACTCGACGTGCCATTGACCCTGCTGCCGTTCCAGCCGTACGGACGGTTGCCGGAAGTACTCGGCAGCGGTGACGTGCTCGTGGTGCTGCTGGAGCGCACCGCCGGTGAGTTCTCGGTGCCCTCAAAGACACTGTCCTACCTCTGCGCCGGCCGTCCGGTGCTGGGTCTGATGCCCCCGGAGAACCTCGCCTCGGTCCTCGTTGACCGCGCCGGCGGATGCGTGCTGCCACCGGCTGAGGAGTCGCTGCCCGCAGCGGCCCGCTGGGTCACGGCGGTGCTCGCAGACGACCAGGAGCGGGCGCTGCTCGGTGAGCAGGCGCGCCAGCTCGCCGAGCAGGAGTTCCGGCTGGCGTCCTGCGCCGACCGGTTCGAGAGCATTCTCCGCGAAGCAGCCTCGGGCGGCGCGTGACCACCCTCTCCGGCGGCGCCGGCGCGTCGACGACCGGCGACCTGGTCACCCTGCAGTGCGACGTCTGCTGTCCGCCGCGGTTGGCCACCTCCACGCTGGCCGGTCACCATGAGTCCGGGTGGACCCTGCGCGCCGACGGCTCCGCCCTCGATGTCTGCCCGATGTGCGTGCGCAGGCTGGCGCCGCAGAAGTGGACGCCGCGAGCCTCCCAGCCGAAGCTGGCACACGATGCTGGCGGCGCAAGGCCCAACTTCTTTGTCATCGGAGCCGCGAAGGCCGCCACCACGACGCTGCACGGGCTGGTCGGCCGACACCCCGACGTCGCCATGGCGACCGGCAAGGAGCTGTTGTTCTTCCAGGATCCCGACCGGGCGAGTTGGCGCGGGCACTACCGCGCCATGTTCGACCCCACGGCGCTGGTGCGGGGGGAGTCCTCGACGGCGTACACGCGGGCGCCGTTCGTGCCGGATGTGGCGGCGAACATCGCTGAGAGCGTCCCCGAAGCGCGTCTTGTCTACCTGGTCCGCGACCCGATCGACCGCGCGGTCTCCTCCTACGTCGAGGAGCGGATGCACTCCAACGACCTCCGCGGATTCGACGAGGCTTTCGCCGACGTCGACCCCGCCCACAACCCCTACGTCGCAGGCAGTTGCTACGCGCACCAGCTGGCTGCCTACCTCGAGCACTTCTCCCGAGATCAGATGCTGGTCCTCGACATGGCCGAGCTGGCGACCAGGCCCGAGCAGACCCTGCGGCGCGTGTGGGCGTTCGCCGGAGTCGACCCCGATGTCGAGGTGGTCGGTCTCGACGAGCGGCTCAACACGCGCGAGGAGAAGCGGGAGTACTCCGCCGCGGGCACGACGCTGCGGCGTTCGCCGCTCGTCCGGCTTCTGTACGCGCTCCCCGACGGGCCCCGCGAGCGACTTCTTGCACCGGTGCGGCGGCGGTTGTCGCAGCCGATCCCGCGTCCGGAGGTCCTCCCGGAGTTGCGAGCCCGGCTCGAGGCGGTCTTCGCGCCCGATGTCGCCGAGCTGCGCCGGATCAGCGACCTGGAGCTGGCTGGCTGGAGCGTGTGAATCGTTCAGCCGCGCTGGAACAAGAAGAAGTGGTGGTCGGTTCCGATCAGCCGTCGCAGCTCCGGTTCCTCGTGGACCGGCCGGAAGTCGACGAGCTGGTAGCCCGCGGCCTCGATGCTCGGCCGGAAGTCGCGGCGCACGCCGTCGGCCTCGGTGGTGAGCAGCTCCGTCGGGTGGTTCGGCACCACCAGCAGCCACTCCACGGACTTCTTGGCGACCAGCTCGAGCCACCACTCAACTGCCTCGAGCGGGCACTCGGTGAAGCTGTGCACGTTCACGGCGATGTCGTAGCTGTCGTGCATGTCCTCGAGTCGGTCGAGCCGCACTGCACGCGCGTCGTGCAGATCCCGGAACCGTAGGTAGTAGTCGGAGAGGAACGTCGAGTGCGGCACGCCGTCCATGCAGTCGTAGGTGACCGTTCCCGGGAACGCCTCCGCCATCCGATGCGCGAGCCGGCCGTAGCCCGCGCCGATGTCGAGGACCGAGAAGTGACCGCGCTCGGACAGCCCGAGCCGACTGTCGAGATAGTTGATCTCGTCGATGCTGTCGAGAAGGTCGCGGCTGACCCGCTGGCCGCCCAGGTCGAAGGTCCACACCCCGAAGAGCCCGTCCTCCGTGAGGCGGTCGAGCAGGCCGAGGTGGTCGGCGCGACGGGTCTGCAGCAGGTTGATGTACATCCGCGCCTCGGTGCCGCCGCGCAAGGCGCGGTACTGCCAGACGTAGGCGTTGTCGCCGCGGAACCAGGGCAGCGAGACCTGGTCGTCGACGAAGGAGTCCTCCCACAGCGTAGGCGCTGCTGCCGCCGCCTCGAGACCGGCGTACGCCGAGCGCAGCTCCCGGAGCAGTGGGTTGTCGGGGCGGAGGTATTCCGCGGCTCCCGGGGGCAACGGGACGGTGTCGTCGTAGCTGGTCAGTGTGTGCCGGCGACTCTCCTCGTCGAGGCGCTGGACATCCCAGCCGTGCTCGTTGAGGAACCGGCGCGCCCGCATCGCCTGCTGGTGAGCGAGGTTGCGCGCACGGGTCATCCGGTGGGACATCGGGACTCTCCTCCGTCGGAGTTTGTCGAGCAGAGTGCGCCGCAGCGAAAGCGCTGAGACGGGCTAAGCCTCGCAGACCACCATCCGGTAGGCACCGTGGACGGTGCGACGCACCGCCGTCTTGCCGTCCACGGTGATCGTGCAGGTGACCGAGCCTCCCTTGGGGGCGACCACGCCGCCGACGATCACGTGCACCCCGGGAGCCTGGATGCGGGCGCTCTTGACATACGGGTCGGGCGGGAACTGCTTGGCGTATCTGGTGCCGTTGAGATCCTTGTAGCCCACCCAGCCCAGTGACCCGTTCCCGGACACGGTGCTGAGGTAGGTGTGCATGCCCGGCCCGTACTGGAACGACGTGCCCTGCGGGGCCGCTGCCTCCAGTGCCTTCAAGGTGGCGGCCCTTCCGGTGGCCACCGCTGAGTCCGCCGTCGCGGGGTCGCCACTGCGGTGGTGACGGCGGTGGTGCCGAGTGTGATGAGGCGTGCTGGCGGACTGTGTGCTGGTGGACGGATCGGTCTGCGGCTGGTCGGCCCGGTGGTGCAGCCGGACCACCACGAAGGCGATCAGGACCGCGGCCGCGCACAGTCCGATGATCCACCTACGCAGCTTTCGTCGTGTCGATCGGCGCATGCTCCGCCCTATCCTCGCTACCCCGGCGCGGCGGATTGCCGCTCGAACCCCATAACGACCCAGGCTGCCGGCCCGTTACGACTGGGAGGATGGATCGAGTGATCTCGTATTATGGACACGCGGACCACATGGCGAGATAGGGAGTGGGTATGCGGCCGCTCTCGACCTACTCTTGCTCCATGTCCTCGACCATGCTGACCAAGCGCCGCGCAGTGGACCACTGCCGCGTGCGCTCGGCGCTGTGTCGAATGTCCTGACCGGACGCCAGGAGCCGCACTGCGCGGCACCCGTTACGCACGTGTGTTGAACGCGGTGCGCACTGGCGTCCGACGCCGATGCCCGATCCGTTTTCCGACGTCAGGACAACCCGTGAGCCGATTCGACGCGCCTGCACCACTCGATGCCCGAGGGCCGCAGTTCAACGCGACGCTGACCAGCGCGGTGCTGGCAGTGGCGCTGCTGACGGCGACCACGCCGGTCGGGGTGGTGCTGCTTGCCATCCAGGCCGCACTGTTCGCCACCGGGGTCGTCCTCGGCGTCCAGCGGACCCCGGCGGCGTACCTGTTCCGCACGATCGTGCGGCCGCGCCTGGGACCACCGACCCGCTTGGAGGACCCGCGCCCGCCGCGGTTCGCCCAGGGCATCGGCTTGGTGTTCGCACTCGTCGGGCTGGTCGGATTTCTCGCCGGACCGACGTGGCTCGGGTACGCCGCCACTGGGATGGCACTCGTCGCCGCCGTGCTCAACGCCAGCGTCCAGGTCTGCCTGGGCTGCAAGGTCTACGGCGTATGCCACCTGCCCCAGAACAACTACGACAACAAACAGACCCTCAACAACAAGAAGGAAGCACTCGTATGAGCCGCGAAAACTCTCTGGTCACCGCCGAGTGGGTGCAGGAGCACCTCTCCGACCCGAAGGTGGTGCTCGTCGAGGTCGACGAGGACACGACCGCCTACGACAAGGGCCACATCCAGGGCGCCATCAAGCTCGACTGGACCACCGACCTGCAGGACCAGGTCCGTCGTGACTTCGTCAACCGCGAGCAGTTCTCGGCGCTGCTCTCCGAGCGCGGCGTCAGCAACGACGACACCGTGGTGCTGTACGGCGGCAACAACAACTGGTTCGCCGCCTACGCCTACTGGTACTTCAAGCTCTACGGTCACGACGACGTGAAGCTGCTCGACGGCGGCCGCAAGAAGTGGGAGCTCGACAGCCGTGAGCTGACCGACGAGGTGCCCACTCGCGAGAAGACCAGCTACACCGCCAAGGAGCAGGACCGCTCGATCCGGGCGTTCCGCGACGAGGTCGTCGACGCGATCGGCACCAAGAACCTGGTCGACGTGCGCAGCCCTGACGAGTACGCCGGCCGGCTGCTCGCCCCGGCCCACCTGCCCCAGGAGCAGGCCCAGCGCGGTGGCCACATCCCGACCGCGGCCAACGTGCCGTGGAGCAAGGCCGCCAACGACGACGGCACCTTCCGCTCCGATGACGAGCTGAAGCAGATCTACACCGAGGCCGGTGTGGACTGGGACAAGGACACCATCGCCTACTGCCGGATCGGCGAGCGCTCCAGCCACACCTGGTTCGTGCTCAAGGAGATCCTCGGCGGCGAGAACGTCAAGAACTACGACGGCTCGTGGACCGAGTGGGGTTCGCTGGTCGGCGTGCCGGTCGTTCTGGGTGACGAGGCTGGTGAGGCCTGATGTGCGGCGCGACTGAGGGCGGGCTGTCGCTGGACGGCGTCAACGTCGCCAAGGAGGCCATCATCCAGGGGCAGGTGACCCGCGCCGGTCAGCCCGAGGGCTCGGCGTACGTCCGGCTGCTGGACCGCACCGGCGAGTTCACCGCCGAGGTGCCGACCTCGGCGACTGGTCACTTCCGGTTCTTCGCCGGCCCCGGTGACTGGACGCTGCGCACCCTGGCTCCCAAGGCCGAGCCGGTGGACCGCACGGTGACTGCGGCGACCGGCGTGGTTGCCGAGGTGGCCGTCGCGATCGGATCGAAGCGGACCTGAGTTCCGCCCCGTGGCGCCCCGGTGCCACGGGGCGGGGTCGTCTCCCGGCCGATCTGGGTAGGCTCGCTGATCATGTCCGGAACAGGTGACCCGGGCGCACCGCCTCCGGAGGTGCCCGAGGAGTTCGCAGACGCCTACCGTGCTGCGTACGAGCAGGCGATGGGCCCGGAGCGCACGCCACCGGCGGGCAGCCACCGCGCCGACGTCGAGGACGTTCCCGCGCCGGCTATGCGGGTCCGCGCGGACGTGTTGCGAGAGCGGTTCCTGGCGCTGCGCGAGCATCGCTGGCTCCGTCCGCTGCTGGCGGTCCTGGTCGCCGTGCTGCTGGTGCTGGTCGCGTACGTCGTCGGCCGGGCGCTGTCCGGCGGCCACTCCGCCGCCGGTCCCACCGGCAAGCAGGGCCACTCGAAGACCCACACCAAGGGGCACACCTCCGGGGCGACGTCATCCACGTCGGCGAAGGCCTGGCACGGCGCCGTGCGCCCGGTCACAGCGAAGGCCGCTCAGGCCACCTGTACGGCGAAGCCCGGCGTCGACTCGGGTGGGCACCAGGTCCGCTACGCCGTCGCCAACGTCCTGGACAGTGACCCGGCGACGGCCTGGCGGTGCGACGGGCCGGCTACGGGCCAGGTGCTCACCTTCACCTTGCCGTCGCCGACGGCCGTCGGTGAGGTGGGCCTGATCCCCGGCTACGCCAAGACCGACCCGGTCAGCCACGCCGACCGCTACGCCCAGAACAATCGGATCACCGAGGTGCGTTGGACCATCGGCGACACCACTGTCGTGCAGAGGATGGCCGGTGGCGCCCATGACCGGTCCCTGCGCACCATCCGGGTGCCACGCACGAGCACCTCGTCGATCAGCCTTGAGATCCTGCGCGTGCACAAGGGTCCGCGGGACACCACCGCGATCAGCACCGTGCAGATCGCCGCCGCGGGCTCCTGAGGCGTCGGCTAGGGTCTGCCCGTGAGGATCGTGGTCACCGGCGGCGCCGGGTTCCTGGGCTCGCACCTGTGCACCCGGTTGGTCGACGTGGGTCACGAGGTGCTGGCGCTGGACAACTTCCTGACCGGTGTCCCCGGCAACGTCGAGCATCTCCGGGGCAAGGAGTCCTTCGGCCTGCTGGAGGTCGACGTCATCGACGGCATCGACGTTCCTGGGCCGGTGGACGTGGTGCTGCACTTCGCCTCGCCCGCCTCGCCCGTGGACTACCTCGAGCACCCGATCGAGACGATGAAGGTCGGCTCGCTCGGCACCCTGCACGCCCTCGACCTGGCGCGTGACCGTGACGCCAGGTTCGTGGTCGCGTCCACCTCGGAGACCTATGGCGACCCGCAGGTCCACCCACAGCCCGAGAGCTACTGGGGTCACGTGAACCCGGTCGGCCCGCGCAGTGTCTACGACGAGGCGAAGCGGTTCGGCGAGGCGCTGACCATGGCCTACCGGACCACCTACGGAGCCAACACCGGCATCGTCCGGATCTTCAACACCTTCGGTCCCCGGATGCGCCCCAACGACGGCCGGGCGATCCCGAACTTCGTCCGACAGGCGCTGGCCGGGGAGCCGATCACGGTCGCCGGGGACGGACTCCAGACCCGGTCGATCTGCTACGTCGATGACCTGGTCGAGGGCATCTGGCGCTTCGCCCGCTCCGACCATTCCGGCCCGATGAACATCGGCAATCCGAGCGAGATCTCCATGCTCGACCTGGCCGAGTGGATCCGCGATCTGGCTGGCTCTTCGTCCCAGATCGTGTTCATCGACCGCCCGGTCGACGATCCCGGCGTACGTCGTCCCGACATCGCTCTGGCCGGTCGTGAACTGGGCTGGGAACCGGTCGTCCCCGTCGAGCAGGGACTGCTGCGGACCATCGAGTGGTTCCGCAGCCGCCCCGAGCTCCTCTGAGCGTCACCGGACCGGTCGATTCCGTGGCGTCGTACTCCTGCCCGCCCGTGGCCCTGATCTGCTACAACCGCCCTGACCTGGTCCGGCGGGTCGTCAGTGCCGTCCGCGAGGCGGCACCTGAGGAGCTGTTCGTTGTGGCCGATGGGCCGCGCGTCGGTGACGCCGAGGACGCGCGCCGGTGCGCGCAGGTGCGGGCCGCGCTCGAGGATGAGATCGACTGGCCTTGCACGGTTCGGCGCCGCTATGCCGAGAAGAACAGCGGCGTCGAGCAGACGGTGGAGCTCGGCCTCGACTGGGTCTTCGAGCAGGTCGACCGGGCGGTCGTGCTCGAGGACGACTGCGTGCCCGACCCGACCTTCTTCCGGTTCTGCGCCGAGCTGCTCGACCGTCATGCCGACGACGAGCGGGTGATGATGGTCTCGGGTCAGATGTTCGTCATCGACCCATCCCGCTTCGCGGGGGCCAGCTATGCGTTCACGACCTTCTCGATCACCTGGGGCTGGGCGACGTGGAGCCGGGCGTGGCAGCGTCACCGCGGGCTCTTCCCCCGCGACTACGAGACTGTCTTCCCAGGTGCGGACAGTGTCGACGCGGCGTGGCGAGTCGAGCCGGCCCGCCCCACCGGCAACAGCCTGGTCACCCGTGCCGGCGGGCGCTACTTCGCCGAGGTCGCCGCGGCCAAGGAGCACGAGTTCGGCTGGGACAGCCAGTGGTTCCTCACCCAGGTCGCCTTGGACGCGCTCGCGATCACGCCGGCGATCAACCTGGTGCACAACGCAGGCTTCGGGGAGGACGCGACCCACACGGTCTCCACCCGGACGTTGCCACCGGCTGAGAAGATGCGCTTCCCCCTGCGCCATCCGGTCGAGGGCGCCCGCAATGTCGACGCCCAGCATGATCTGGAGGTCGGCATCGTCCGCAGCAATGGGCGCCTTGCGCGGAGGCTGCGCCGGCTCACGCCGCAGGGCCGGCTGCGCACGGTCGGCCGGGTGCTGGCCGACCGGCTGGTGCGGTCGCGCCGGGCCTGAGGCTCGCTGCTCGATCAGGCGAGGAGGTCGTCCACGGCGGCTTCGAAGTCACGTGGATCGAGCCGGATATCCGCGAGCACTCCGTTCATCGGTGACCGCGGGCGAGGCGCCCTCCCGGAACCCACGAGGTAGCGGTAGCGGACATCGGGGATGTTGTCGGCCATCGTCCAGTAGCACGGGTTGACGTAGTTGGGCGCGAACAGCTCCAGCAGCCGTAGGCCCGGGTTGGCGAAGGCCAGGTTGGTCAACGCTGCGCCGTGCGGCGCGACGATCGCCTCGGCAGCGGCGAACACGTCGATCTGCTCCTGGACCGACAGGGTGCCGGGGTCGATGGTCGTGAAGCCGTGGTGCTCGAGCACCTTCATGTGGCGGTCCTCGTCGACGAGTCGTCGGGTGTTCCGCTTCGTCCCGCGGGAGAGGTAGAGGCGTCGTGGCAGGTCCGGGCCACCCCGGTCGGGCAGTCGGCGCTTGAGCCAGGACTGCGTCCATGACGGCGCCATCAGATCAGGGTTGGACAGCGAGGGGACCAGCAGCCGTCGGGCCCGGACCGCGCGGTGCTTGCCCGGCTCGACGACCGGCAGCGTGTCGATGCCGAGCATGCCGAGTAGTTCGCGTTGATAGCGGCTGCCGGTGCTGACGTAGCAGGCGTCGGGACGCACGTCGGGCAAGCACTCCTCGAGCACGCCCCAGCGGGGGAGCGTGTCGGTCACGAAGTGGAAGTAGTTCGCCGACGTCCCGCTGGTCGTCAGGCTCAGGAGGGTCCCGTCGAAGTCCTCCGGCTCGGGAAGCCGGGGTCGCAGGTAGAGCGGATGCTCCCTCCATCCGTCGATCCCGAAGTAGGCGCTGGTCTCGAAGTCGAGCACGCCGCCGGGAGTCAGGGTCGCAGCGTAGAGCCCGACGACCGTGCCTTGGCCGATGTCGAGGGTGAACCGGCGTGGCACGTCGTACGACGAGCGCCACCGGAAGATCCAGTGGTCGGCCGGCTGTCCCACAGGGATCGGCCGGCGCAGCGCCTCTCCGGGGCCACCGAGATGCAGCCGGACGACGTCTGGCTCGCGCGCGGCGGTGTCCTCCGCACGCTCGGTGGCCAGCCGGGGCAGCGAACGGGCCCCATCGGGGATGTGGCGGGTCGCGGCGCCGACGCCGCGGGTGGCGAGCCGGTGGCCGCGCTTGACCAGCGGCCAGGCAGGCTGCAGGGCCGGGGGCAGTCGTGACATCGGCTCAGGCTCCTCGGGCGACGAGCCAGGCCGTTCCCTGACGGGGCGAGGCCGCATCGCGTCGTACCAGGTCGAAGCCGGCCCGGTCGAAGTGTCCGGCGAGCTCGTCCCAGTCGTGACCGGGGACGTCGTGGTACTCCAGCACGATCCGGCGTACGCCGGCCCACAGGCCCGGGTCACTGCCCAGGACCATGTCGTACTCCGCGCCCTCGGTGTCGATCTTGACCAGGTCCGGCGTGCGTCCGCAGGCAGTGAACGCGTCAGCCAGACTGACGCAGCGGACCGCCACAGTCGTCGCGGTCGCGGCGGTCTCTGCCGTCACCCGGTTGAGGCTGCTGCCGGCACTGTTGTCCTCGAGGTGGATCGTGCCGGCGACGCTGCCCACCGCCTCGGCGTGAGCGGTCACCCGGCCGTCGAGGCCGTTGGCGGCCACGTTTCGCGCCAGCCAGGATGCCGTCGTCGGCGAGGCCTCGTAGGCGTGCACCACGGCATGCGGCAGCCGCGAGGCGACCGCGACGCTGAAGCAGCCGATGTGCCCGCCGATGTCGAGAATGGTCGCATCGGCAGGGAGCCCCGCCAGCAGCTCGTCGAGCCGGTAGGCGTCGTCCGCGAACAACTCGAAGACCGGCACCCGCGCCCCGGGCCGATTGGGGCAGTCGATCGTGGGGCCGTTCGGGACCCGGAAGCGGACCTCGGGGCGTGAGCGCGGGCGGAGCAGCTCGCCGAGAAGCCGTGGGCCGTCATCGAAGCAGCGCAGCGCTTGGACGGCCCTGCGCGTGTTGTGGGTCAGACGGTCGAGTGGGTGGTCCAACTCTGGGCCTTTCGTGGTGTGGTCCCGAGTGTGGCGGGCCGTGGGGCCCCGGATGTCTCCCGCGAGGACTGGCCGTTCGCCGCAACGAGCAGGGGCAGGGCGAGCACCGCCCAGATCCACCGCTCCGAGATCGTGGGGCTGAACATGCTGACGACCAGGTAGCCGAGCGCGCAGTAGCCGAGCCGGCGCAGTGGTCCGGTTCCGAACAGGGGCGCGAGGGTGGTGCCGATGACGAGCAGGTAGCCGAGCAGGCCGATCAGCCCGGCCGCGGCCATGAACTCCAAGAACACGTTGTGGTAGAAGAACGTGTAGGTGCCCCCGAAGCCGTTGCCGACGATCGGGTGTTGCAAGAAGGCGTGCCAGCCTTGGGAGAGCAGGGCACTGCGCTGATCGATGGAGCCGGCGGCTCCGGACGTGCTCTGGTCGGGGTGCAGGAGGCGGTTCGGCGCCGAGTTGGGGCCCAGCGCGCTCAACAGGGCCGAGGCAGCCACCAGCATGACCGCCGCGCCGACGGCGTACAGGTAGACGACCTTCGCGGACTTCTCGATGATCGGCACCGCGAGCATCACGATCACCAGCGCGAGCAGAGCGGCGCGGCTGCCGCTGAGCACGACGCCGGCTCCGTTGAGCGCGAGCCCCGCCCAGATCACCCAGCGACGCTCCTGGCGCACCTCGGCGTGCAAGAACAACAACAGCGTGACCGCGAAGACGGCCAGCATGCCGAATGCATTGGGGTGGGTCGTCAGGCCTTCGAGCCGGTTGGTGGCCGCTTCGCCGAGGGCGATCCCGGCGATCATGCTGATGCCCTGCCCGATGACGTACGCCGTGACGAGCCGGACCAGGATCCGCTTGGGCGGATTCCACCACATCATCATCACCGGCAGTCCGGCGATGGTGACGACCATCGAGAGCATCCGGAGCATCCCCGTGGTCGGGTAGTCCGAGGCAGGTGTCGAGGCCAGTCCCGCACAGATCAGGATGGTCAGGCCGAGGGCCCAGATGCCGGGGATCCGCAGTCGGCAGCGCAACAGCCTCGGCAGCAGCAGCGCGAAGCCTGCCGCGAAGAGTACGTCGGAGACGGTGATGATCGTCGGCTTGAAGATCCCGCTGAACATCGGGTTGGTGAGCATCGCGACGGTGATCACCCCGGTGCCCAGGTCATCGGTGTCGAACCGCGCGGCGAGCACCGCACCCGCGATCAGCACCACGGCCGCACCGACGGCCAGGCCGCTCTCAAGAGGGCCCAGGCTGGCCAGCGCGACCAGCGCCACCAGCACGAGCACGAGCACAGCCGACAGGCTGCCGGCGGCCAGTCGGCTCATCGGGTCAGCCTTCCACCGCTCGACCGAGGCAGCGGTACTCCCAGCCTGCCTTGCGCCAAGCCGCGCCGTCGAGACAGTTGCGCGCGTCAAGGATCCGGCGCGAGGCAACGAACTCGCCGAAGCGGCTCGGCTCGAGCTCACGGAACTCGGCCCACTCGGTCAGCAGCAGGACGGCCTCGGCATCCTCGGCCGCCTCCTGCGGGCTGGCCACGTAGCTCAGCGCAGGACTCTGCTTGCGGGCGCTCTCGATCGCGCGCGGATCGGTGACCCGCACGTCGGCCCCGAGCAGGTGGAGCGACTCCGCGACCGCCAGTGCGGGAGAGTCCCGGATGTCGTCGCTGTCCGGCTTGAAGGCTGCGCCCAGGACCGCGATCCGCCGGCCCACCAGTGCGTCGCCGAGCCACTCACGGACCATCCGGACAACTTTGTCCCGGCGCCGCAGGTTGATCGCGTCGACTTCCCGGAGAAACAGCAGCGGCTGGTCGGCGCCGAGCTCCATCGCGCGGTGCATGAAGGCGCGGATGTCCTTGGGCAGGCAGCCACCGCCGAAGCCGAGCCCGGCGTTGAGGAACTTGCGTCCGATGCGGTCGTCGTGTCCCAGCGCGTCGGCAAGCTTGACCACGTCGGCACCTGCGACCTCGCACAGGTCGGCCATCGCGTTGATGAAGGAGATCTTGGTGGCCAGGAACGCGTTCGCGGCGACCTTGACAAGCTCCGCGGTGGCGAAGTCGACCTCGATCAGCGGGCAGTCGGCGGTGATCGGCGCGTAGAGCTCACGCAGCACGGCGAGCGCTCGATCGGCCGCGGCTCCGGGCGCCGATCCGACCACGACCCGGTCGGGGCGCATGGTGTCGTCGATCGCGTGGCCCTCACGGAGGAACTCCGGGTTCCACAGCAAGGTGGCCTCGGGGCACGCGGCAGTGAGGCGCTCGGCGAGCTCGGGGGCGGTGCCGACGGGGACGGTGGACTTGCCGGCGACGACGTCACCCGGCTTGATGACGGTCAGCAGCCGCTCGAAGGCCGCCTCGAGATAGGTCAGGTCCGCCGCGGGATGTCCCGCGGTCTGGGGGGTGCCCACGCAGATGAAGTGGATGGTCGCGTCGGCCGCGGCGGCGATGTCGGCGGTGAAGCTCAGCCGCCCGGAGGCAAGTGTCTCGGCCAGCATCTCATCGAGGCCAGGTTCGAAGAACGGCGCCTTCCCGTTCGCCAGCCCCATCAGGCGCTCGGGGTCGGTCTCGACCCCGATCACCAGGTTACCGAGCTTGGCCAGCGCCGCCGCGTGGACCGCCCCGAGGTAGCCGCACCCGATGACCGAGACGACGGCTTGCTCGGCCGGAGGCGCTGCGGGGCCGGTCACGGTCAGGACCTCGTCTCTACGGTCTTGGCGAGCTTCTCTGCGGCGACGTCGTACCCATACCCGTAGCCGTAGCCGTAGCCGCCGTAGTAATCCGCGCCACGGCGTCGCGGCGACATGTTGACGACGACGCCGAACAGCTTCGCGCCGACCTGGTCGAGCCGACCGGTCGCGTGTCGGAGTTGATCGCGGGTGGTCTTGCCATGCCGGACCAGCATGATCGCGCCGTCGGCGCCGGTGGCCAGGATCGCGGCGTCCGCGACCGGCAGCAGCGGCGGCGCGTCGATGACGACAGTGTCGAACTCGGCCTTCAGCCGGGCGAGCAGATCGCTGGTCGCCCGCGACTGGAGGATCTCGGTCGGGTTCGGCGGGATCGGGCCGCTGGCCAGGAAGTAGAGCCCGCTGGGCTGGTGCCGCTGGATGCTGGAGTGCAGGTCACTGCGGCCCACCAGGACGGTGGTGACGCCGACCGCGGACTCCAGGCCGAGCATGCCGGCAACCCGGGGGCGGCGCAGGTCGGCGTCGACGAGCAAGACCTTGCTCCCCGCCTGGGCGAGCGCGATCGCCAGGTTGACAGCAGTCGACGTCTTGCCCTCGCTGGGTACCGAGCTGGTGATCACGAACGAGCGCGGGTTGGCGTCGGGATCGAGGAACTGCAGGTTGGTGCGCAGAAGCCGGAAGGTCTCCGCGCGCGGCGCGTGGGTTGCGGTCTCGGTGAGCAGGGGGGACTTGGGCACCGACGGGTCGTAGGCGATGTGCGCCATCACCGGGGCATCGGTGACCGCGGCGAGGTCCTCGGGGGTGCCGATCGTATTGTCCAGGAAGTCACGAAGCACCGCGAGCGCGCAGCCCAACAGCAGGCCGATCAGGAAGGCGACACCGAGGTTGAGCCCGGTCTTGGGCGAGATCGGCGTCCCGTCGAACTGGGCCTTGTCAGTGATCGTCGCCTTCACCGGGGTGGTGGTCTTGCCGGCAGGGGTCTCGATGTCGGCGAGGTACTGGGTCAGCTCCTCGGCCTCGGCCTGTGCGATCTGCTGAGCGGTTCGCGCGTTGGGGTCCTTGACCTCGAGGGTGATGATCACCGTGTTGGTGGTGACGCTTGCGCTGATCTTCTGTGCCAGCTCGGCCGGGGTCATATTGAGGTTGAGCCGGTCAATGACCTTCTGCATCACCTCGCCGCTCGTGGCCAGGTCGGCGTAGGACTGAACTCGCTGGGTGGAGAAGACACTGGCGAAGTAGGCCTCCGACGAGTTGCTCACGTCGGTCGAGATGAAGACCTTGGCGGTCGAGTGGTAGATCGGCGTCGCCGTGAACGAGATCGCCGCGGCCGTGATGAGCGCCAATGCGACCATCGAGACCACGGTCTTCCACCGACGACGAGCCAGCCTGAGTATTTCCTTGAAGTCCACGCCGAGCCTTTGGGGTTGGAGATCCAGATGTGACTGTCGTCAGATCCTCGGTGAGTCTAGATTCTAACGACCGGTGTGGCCATGCGTTCCGAGTCCCGGGCGTGGGGTTTCCAGGATGACGGTCACCGGCCCGTCGTTGATCAGAGACAGGGCCATCTCGGCACCGAACCGGCCACGCTGGACCCGCGTGCCGAGGGCCGCCAGCTCGGCGCAGAACTCCTCGTAGACCGGCTCCGCGACCGGTCCCGGCGCCGCGGCATGCCAGGTGGGCCGTCGGCCCTTGCGGGCGTCGCCGTACAACGTGAACTGGCTGACTACCAGCACCGGTGCGCCGAGATCGGCCACCGAACCCTCGTCACGCATGATCCGCAGCTCACGCACCTTCCGCGCCATCCAGCGGACCTCCTCGGCCCCGTCGTCGTGCGTCACCCCCAGGAGTACGACGAGCCCCGGCTCATCGATCGACCCGACGACCGAGCCATCGACCGTCACCGACGCGGAGGTGACCCGCTGGAGCACTGCACGCATGGGCGTAGGTTCTCACCCCATGGGAGACCTGCTCATCACCGTCGCCCCGACCGGGGCGGAGACCACCAAGGCGGACTGCCCGCAGCTGCCCACCACCCCCGAGGAGCTGGTGGAGACCGCCAGGCGCTGCGAGGCCGCCGGCGCGGCGATGATCCACGTGCACATCCGCGACGCCGAGCACCGGCCCACCCTGGACCCGGCCAGGTTGAAGGACACGGTGGCTGCGCTGCGCGAGAGCACCGGCCTGGTCCTTCAGCTCTCCACCGGCGGCTCGGTACACGACCCGCTCGACCAGCGACTCAAGGTGCTCGACGCCGCCCCCGACTCCTGCAGCCTGACGATGGGCACCACCAACTTCGGCGACGACGTGTTCTCCAACCCGTGGCCGTTCATCTGCGAGCTCTACCAGCTCAGCCAGGAGCGCGAGGTGGTCCCGGAGTTCGAGCTCTTCGACCTCGGCCACGTGGCCGCGCTGCACCGGCTGCTGGACAAGTACGGCGCCCCGTACGGCGGCAAGGTGCACTGTGACCTGGTGATGGGTGTGCCCGGCGGGATGCCCGGCACCGCCGACGCGCTGGTGGCTGCCGTCGCGGCGCTGCCCTCGTCAGTCACCTCCTGGTCGGCCACCGGCATCGGCCGCTCGACGCTGCCGGTCGGGCTGGCGTCATTGAGCAAGGGCGGGCACCTGCGGGTGGGCATGGAGGACGTGCTCACCCTGAGCAGGGGGGTCCCCGTCGAGCACAACGAGCAACTGGTCTCCCGAGCGGTGGAGCTCGGGCGGCTGGCCCAGCGGGAGCCGATGACCCCCGTCGAGGCCCGCGGCCTGCTCGGTCTGGCCTGATCCGCTGATCCTGCTCGGGTGCTCTGTTACCTTTCAGCAGCCCACGGAGGAGAATGCCGCCATGTCCGCTAGCCCTGCCCTGGCCTCTGCGAGGCGCACCGCCAAGGACGTGCTCCGGCCGTTGCGCAACCGAGTGGCCGGGCTGCTCTACGACCGCTCCACCCGCTACACGCTGCGGCTCGACGGTCGCCGCACCGTCTTCTCGACCGAGGATCCCGCCGCGCACCGCTGGTTCTATCCGCGCTACGCCTTCAACCGGCTGCACGAGAAGCCGGTCACCCGGCTGCTGGTCGACGACCTCCGGACGGCCTCCTGCTTCGCGGACGTGGGCGCCAACCTCGGCTACTACTCCTGTCTGGCCACTCAGTTCATGGCTGCCGGCGAGATCCACGCCTTCGAGATGGACCGCGACAACTTCGCGCTGCTGGAGGGAAATCTCGCCCTCAACCACGCGGTCGCGACGCCGTACGCGAACAACGTCGCGGTCAGCGACCACGCGGGCTCGGTGCGCTACTCACGCCGTCCGGACCTCAACCACCCAGCGCTGAGTCTCTACAACCCGTGGCCCGGCGAGGGGGAGGTCGAGGTGGAGGTCCCCGCGATCACGCTGGACGACTACTTCGCTGACCGGCCGAAGCCGGACGTGCTCAAGATGGACATCGAGGGCGCCGAGGTCGACGCGCTGCGCGGGATGACCACGCTGCTGCCCGACCTGCGCCGGCTCTACCTGGAGGTGCACCCGGAGAACCTCGCCCTGGCCGGCCAGTCGCCGTCCGACGCGCTCGCTCTGCTGGCGCCGCACTTCCGGATCTTCGTGATCTCGGGCCACCGCGCTCAGGGTGCCGGCCATCTCACCGAGATCGACCCGACAGCGCCCCTGGGCGGCAACTCGATGCTGCTGGCCACCCGCGACTGAGCCGCGGCCTCAGTAGACCAGCGCCTGGGCGTCGTCGGCGAGCACCTCCTCGGCGAACACCGCCGCTCCGGCGATCCGCACCCCGGGCAGTACGTCGGCCTCGCCGATCTCCCGTCGGGCCGCGCACTGGCCGCAGACGGTCAGCCGCCCGTGCTCGATCACCACGTCGCGCAACTGGTCCAGCGGGGTGGCCAGTCGCAGGTCGAACTCCTCGGCGCGGCCGGGCACGCCGTACCAAGCGGCTTCGCCGGTCAGCCACAAAGACACCTCGGCGCCGGCGGCCGCTGCTGACGCGGCGACGGTGAAGGCCTGGTTGCACCGCTCGGCGTCCTCGGCCCCGCAGGTGCACTTGATCACCAGATTGCGCATGCCCGGAGCCTATGCTGAACGGCATGGAAGCGTTCTTCGTCCTCGCCCTCGCCGCCGTGCTGCTCGGGGTCGCCGCGCTGGCGGTGGCCGGCCTGGTGCTGGTGCTCAGCCTGCGCGGCCGCAGCGGCCGTGACGGCCAGGAAGCCTGACCCGTGCCGTTCGAGATCCCGGAGAACATCCACCCGAACTGCGCCCGGTTGGCCTGGCTGATCGGGACCTGGGCCGGCAACGGCCACGGCGAGTACGACGGCATCGAGCCCTTCCAGTTCGGCCAGGAGCTGATCTTCCAGCAGGACGGTCGACCGTTCATCCACTACCTCGCGCGGGCCTGGATCGTCGACGCGGAGGGCAACCACGTCCGCGAGGCGGCCCAGGAGACCGGGTTCATCAGGCCCCAGGAGGACGGCCACCTCGAGGTGGTGCTGGCCCACAACACCGGCATCGTCGAGGTGTGGGACGGCGAGATCCACCCCGACCAGCCCCGCTTCGAGATCGTCACCGACGCCGTCGTACGCACCGCCACCGCTCGGGAGTACGTCGGTGGCAAGCGGCTCTACGGCTACGTCGACGGCGACCTGCTCTACGCCTTCGACATGGCTGCGGAGGGCAAGGAGCTGCAGCCGCACACCCACGCCCAGCTCAAGCGCCAATGACCCCCCACCCGGCCCCTGAGCCCCCGCCCCCTGGTCAGTCGACCCCTGAGCCTGTCGAAGGGCCCCCGACCCCTGAGCCTGTCGAAGGGCCCCCGACCCCTGAGCCACCGGTCCCTGAGCCCCCGACCCCTGAGCCTGTCGAAGGGCCCCCGACCCCTGAGCCTGTCGAAGGGTGGCAGCAGCGGCTGCGCGATTCCGGCCACCGCCTCACCCCCCAGCGCGAGCTGGTCCTGGCCGCGGTGGAGAAGCTGCGGCACGCCACCCCCGACCAGGTGTACGCCGAGGTCCGCGAGCACTCCGAGTCGATCAACCTGTCCACCGTCTACCGCACCCTGGAGCTGCTCGACGAGCTCGGGCTGATCCGGCACGCCCACCTGTCCGACCGCGCCCCGACCTACCACTCGGCGACCGGTCACGAGCATGCCCACCTGATCTGCCGGAACTGCCGCACCGTGGTCAGCGTCTCCCGGGAGCGCGCCGCCGAGGCCCTGGACCCGTTGGCGCGCGAGCACGGCTTCACTCCCGACTACGGCCATCTGACCGTGTTCGGCCTGTGCTCGAAGTGTCGCGAGGCCTGAGCCTGTCGACCCCTGAGCCTGTCGAAGGGTGCCGCGCTGTGGTGCCATCCGGTGACACCAGAGAGCGGCACTAGCGTTCAGCCGAGGGGGCAGCCCGGGCCGCAAGGGCGGGCGTCGACCGGGATGCCTGCACGACGCATCACCGCCACGAGCCGGGCCGCGGTGCGGCAGGGCCGACCGAACACCTGGCCCCAGGTGAGCCGGATGGTGACCCGCCCGTCGGCAGCACCGTCGAGATCGCGGTCGAAGTCCCGGTCGCGCGCGGTGGCGCTGTCGTGGAAGAACCGGCCGTCGAGCTCGACGATCACCCGGTGGTACTCGACGTCGCGGTAGATCACGCCGAGGCGCCCACGGTCAGGTCGCTGCCGCCGCCCGCAGGGCAACCCGTGGGGGCGCTCGACCCCGGTGAGATAGCTGTGCTCGAGCGCGGAGCAGGCACCGCCGGCAATGTCGGCGAGGACCGCGGCGATCCAGGCCCGCCGGGGTAGTCGCCGTCGGTCTTCGAGTGCCGCCAGCAGTCGCGCCGCGGAGGTACGACGCGTCTGCACCGCCCCGGCGAGGATCGCGACTGCGTCGAGGTCCGAGCCCGCACCGGCGGCCTCGTCGAGGACCGCCTCCTCATAACGGACGCGCGGTGGGCTCGTGTGCCAGTGGGCCTTGGTGGCGAGGTCGGTCAGGTGATGCACGCGTACGCCGGGAGGCGCGACCAGGCCCGTCCGGTGTCGATCGACGCCGACATGGATCACCCGCTCGGTGTCGTCACCGAAGTGGATCGCCGATACCCCGCACAGCGCGGCCGGCCACGCCCAGAGCACCGCTGCCCAGGCTCGTTGCAGCCAGGTCAACGGGCCGGTGTGCTCGACGTACACGCCCCGGTGCACCCGCACCCACTCGCGCCGCCGCAGCAGGCGCCGTATGTCGTGGGCAGCCAGTCCCGCAGCCCGGGCCTGGGCGCGCGAGATGACGCCGGACTGGGCGTCGAGATGTGCTCTGACCACGCGGGCGGGCTCGGAGCTGGGATGCATCGGGTCAGGCTGCTCCCTGCACGGGCCTGAGCGCGACCGACCGCCGTGACCCTGTGGAGCGCGCCGTGAGAGGGCCGGTTGTGGATACAACGGTCGACCCCTGAGCCTGTCGACCCCTGAGCCTGTCGACCCCTGAGCCGGGTCGACCCCTGAGCCTGTCGAAGGGTGCCGCGCTGTGGTGCCATCCGGTGACACCACAGAGCGGCAAAGCGGCAAAGATGAGCGAGAAATCTTCCGGCGCGGCGAGGATTAGACGCTTTGCGGCGGGGGAACACTGGATGGCATGTGGATCCTCGCTGTGGCCCTCCTCGCGTGGCTGGCGTTCTCGCCGGCGCTCGCGGTGGCGGTGGGTCGCTGCATCGCCAAGGGCGAAGAGCTTGAGCCGAGGCACACTGCCCAACGAGCTGTCCGGGCGCGGGCGGGCGCGGGCCAGGTTCACGCCGCAGGCTGAGCTCTCAAGAGATTCGTCACCACGCCCACCGGACTTGGTGCGGCTGGCGATACTTGCGGTCATGGACGCACACCGCCCCGGCGGCTCGGCATGATCGCCGGGCTCACGTTGGTCGCCCTGGTCCTGCTCGCCGCGACGCCGGCCAGAGCCGGGCGGCGCGGGGCCCTTTGGCTGGCGGCGGTCTCGGTCCTCTGGCTGCTCGTCAACGGACCCATGGAGGGCGCTGTGCTGTGGGCACCGTTCGCCACTCACGGCCTCACCGCCGGGGACCTCGCCGGTCTCGCCGGCCTGGCCCTCGCCGCCGCCCGCTGGCGGCGCTCCGTCCCCGAGAACCCGGCCTCCGACACGTCGGCCCCTGAGACGAAGGTCCCTGAGCCTGTCGAAGGGCCCTGAGACGAAGGTCCCTGAGCCTGTCGAAGGGCCCTGAGCCGCGGTCCCTGAGGCTGTCGGCCCCTGAGCTTGTCGAAGGGCCCTGAGCCGCGGTCCCTGAGGCTGTCGGCCCCTGAGCTTGTCGAAGGGCCCTGAGCCGCGGTCCCTGAGCCTGTCGAAGGGCCGCGGCCCCACCGATGACGCGTTGCCCGCTCCCCGTCCCCACCAGCCCCCTCGGCAGCAGCGAGTGACCCGACGTCCCACGGGTTGGCCCAGCGCGGCACACTGGGCGGCATGGACAGCCTGTCGCCCCTTCTCGCGCTGCCCGACGCGGTGTCCGGCAACGGCATCGACGCACCCGTCGCCGCGCATTACGGCTCGTTCAATGGCGAGCAGCGGATCCTGGAGTCCGGTGACGGCTTCGTCGACCTCTCCCATCGCGGGGTCATCCGGGTCAGTGGGCCGGACAGGCTGACCTGGCTGCACAGCCTGACCACGCAGCAGTTCGAAGGTCTTCGGCCGGGCGTGCCGGTGCAGGCCCTGGTGCTCTCCCCGCAGGGACACGTGGAGCACGAGATGCGCGGCGTCGACGACGGCGAGGCGTTCACCGCGCACGTCGAGCCGGGCCGGGCCGCCGCGCTGGTGGCGTTCCTGGACTCGATGCGCTTCATGATGCGGGTCGAGGTCGCCGACGTGACCGAGGAGATCGCGGTCGGCTGGCGGCCCACCGCCCCTCCGGTGGCCGAGGGGCGCGCGCCGGGGAACCGGCCGGGCAAGTACGACTTCGTGCCCCGCGACCAGCTTCGCGAGTACGCCGAGGCAGCGGCCCCGGCCTGTGGCCTGTGGGCGTTCGAGGCGCTGCGGATCGCCCGGGGGGAGCCACGGTTCGGCATCGACACAGACGAGCGCACGATCCCCAACGAGGTGGGCTGGGTCGCGGCCGACGCAAGCAGCGCGGTCCATCTGGATAAGGGCTGCTATCGCGGCCAGGAGACCGTTGCCCGAGTGCACAACCTGGGCCGGCCGCCGCGGCGGCTGACCCTGCTGCAGTTGGACGGCTCGGAGAACAGGCTGCCCGCCCAGGGCGCGCCGGTGGAGCTGCCCGAGGGGGGCAAGGTGGTCGGGGTCGTGGGCTCCTCCGCCCGTCACCACGAGCTCGGCCCGATCGCGCTGGCCCTGGTCAAGCGCAGCGTGCCGACCGACACCGATCTGCAGACCGACGGGCTGGTCGCCGCTCAGGAGGTCGTGGTCGACCCCGAGGTCGGTCTGCACGTGAGACCGCTGCGCGGCTGACGACCGGTCGACTACCGTTGACTCCCATGACCGCCGCCGATGCCGACGCGTTCGCCGAGAGCCTGGAGTCCGAGACTCGGCCATGGGGGTCGTGGCACGTCGTCGACGTCGATGAGGGCTACAAGATCAAGCGCATCCATGTCACACCTGGAGCGCGGCTGTCGCTGCAGACCCACGAGCACCGCTCCGAGCACTGGGTGGTGGTCCGAGGCGCCGCGACCTGCACCGTGGACGGTGTGGTGCGGACGGCCCGGGCCGGTGAGTCGATCGACGTCCCGCAGGGCGCCCAGCACAGGCTGGCGAACGACGGTGACGAGGAGCTCGTGATCGTCGAGGTGCAGCTGGGCAGCTATACCGGCGAGGACGACATCTGCCGCATCGAGGACGACTACGGCCGATAGGCCTCGGGCACGGCCGGGTCGGTGTTGTGCATGACCTCGCCGAGTTGGCCGGCTCCCTCAGCGGTCAGCTGTGTGCGGACTTCTTGGCGCGCTTGGCGCGCTTGGCCTCCTGCTTGGCCAGTTCCTTGGCCTCGCGCTTCTGCTTGCGGGTCGGCTTGATGTCCGCGGCGTCCGGTGCGTAGCCGTATCCGTATCCATAGCCGTATCCGTAGCCGTACTTCCCGCGGATACCGCGCTTGCGCGGGACCATGTTCATGATCACGCCCAGCGGAGCGGCGTCGACGCCGTGCAGCCGCTCGACGGCGCCGGTGACCTGGTCCTTGGTGGTCTTGCCGTGCCGGACCAGCAGCAGCGCGCCGTCGGCCTCGGCGGAGAGCAATGCGGCGTCGGTCACCGGCAGCAGCGGCGGAGCGTCGATGATGACGATGTCGTAGCGGCGGCGCAGGTCGATGAGCAGGTCGCGCATCGCGTTGCTCTGCAGCAGCTCGGCCGGGTTGGGCGGCACCGCGCCGGCGGTGATGACCTTGAGCCCGGAGGGCTGGTGCTCTTGCAGTGCCTCATAGATCTTGATCTCGCCGACGAGCAGGGTGGTCAGGCCGACCGCGCTCTCCAGGCCGAGGAGCTGGCCGACCTGGGGACGCCGCAGATCGGCGTCGAGCAGCAGCACGCTCTTCTTCGCCTCGGCCAGCGCGATCGCGATGTTCACCGCCGTGGTCGACTTGCCCTCGTTGGGCACCGAGCTGGTCACCACCAGCGCCTTGCTGTCGGAGTCGACATCGAGGAACTGCAGGTTGGTGCGCAGCACGCGGAACGACTCGGCGCGTGGCGCATGCGAGGCGAGCGAGCTGATCAGCGGCTGCTTGTGCACCTCGGGGTCGTGCGGCAACGACGCGAGCAGGGGGACGTCGTTGAACCCGTGCACCTCGTGGATGTTCTTGACCGAGGTGTCCAGGATCTCCCGAAGCACGGCCAGGCCGAAGCCGAGCAGCAGGCCGAGCACCAGACCGAGTCCGACATTGCGGGTCGGCTTGGGCGAGACCGGAGAGGTCGACAGCGAAGGGGGATCGACGACGGAGACCTTCAGCAGCGGGTGCTTGCCGCCGGGCGGGGTCTCGAGGTCGCCCACCATGGACTTCAGCTGGGTGACCACGGCACCGTTGATGCGCTGAGCCTGGGTCGCGCTCGGGTCGGTCACGGTGATGTTCAGCAGCACGGTGTTGGGCACTGCGCTGGCGCTGATCATCCCGGACAGTTCGCCGGCGCTCAGATGCAGACCGAGCTGGTCGACCACGCGCTGGGCCAGCTCGAGGCCGTTCATCATGTCGGCGTAGGACGCCACCCGCTGCTGGGAGAAGAGGCCGCCCTGATAGGCCTCCGCGGAGGTGTCCGGCGAGGTGGACACGAAGACCCGCGCGGTCGAGGCGTACTGCGGCGTCGTCGTCACGGTGAGCGCGACGGCCGCACCGACCGCGATGATCGCGGTCAGCGCGATCAGCAGCCACCGCCTCCGAGCGATGCGGAGGTAGTCACGAAGTTCCACGGAGGAGTCCCCTGCCGAGATCGGAGTCAGGCGGCCCGGGCGGGCCTCGGAAAGCCTAAGACATCAGACCCCGCCCATGGGCCCGATGCTGGAAACTGATCGGAGACCACCAGTTCCCCAGTCTTGTCAGTGTCGTGCCCGTCGGTGCAGTACGCTGACGTCGCTCGGTCCAGAACATCCGGATTGTCCAAGTTTGATTTTTGCCTGTTGGGGTGAGTTGCTTGATCAAGAAGTTTGCGCTGCTGCCGGTTGCCGCACTGATCCTCGCCGGCCTGGTGGCCGCGGGTCCGGCACAGGCCGCGACCGTCTCGCCCTACCCAGGCACCGTGCGCACCCACGTCAAGGTGCACGTCAATCATCACAAGAAGGTACGTCGCCACCACACTTCGGCAAAGCTGCGTCCCCGCGTCCACATCGCCGTGTCCGGGAACGCCGAGCCTCGCGGCCACGTGGTGGTCAAGGTCTTCCGCTACCGCGCGCACCGCACGCCGCACTGGAAGAACGTGCGGACCCAGGTCGCGCCCTACCGAGGCAGCACCCGACACGTGAGCCTCGGTCGGTTCCGCCCAGGCAAGTTCCGAGTCGTGGTGAAGTACCTCCCGAGGAACGGGTCGGTCTACAAGCACTCCAAGCACACGACGCGCGTGACGATCAGCAAGTAGTCCGCACGGACCGCTGCCTTCACCGATCCACGAAACTGACCTGAATGAGCCGCCTCCTGCCTGCGCGTCGACGCAGGCTGGGGGCGGCTCTGGTCGTCGTGGTGCTGGCTGGACTTGGCTACTACGCCTGGCTCGGGCTGAGCGTCCGCGCCGAACTGCACAGTGCCGAGCATCAGGCCGGCACCCTGAAGTCGGCGCTGGCCGCCGGTGACCAGGCCCGGGCCAGCCGGAGCCTGGCCGACTTCAGCCGGTCAGTGAGCGCGTCGCGCGGGCACACCTCCTCGCTGGGCTGGCGACTGCTGGACCACCTGCCCTTCGTCGGTGATGACACCAGGGCTGTGGCGACCGTGTCCGCAGTGGGGGCGGAGGTGGCCGATCAGGCGCTGGCGCCGATCGTGCACCGCGTGGACGGGGGCCTTGCTCAGCAGCTCGCGCCGCACCACGGCAGGCTCGACCTCACCGCGATGACCCGACTGCGACCCGTGCTCGACGAGGCGTCGAGGTCACTGGATCACGCCACCGCTCAGCTGGGTCGAGTGAACGTTGCGGGTCTCACTGGATGGGTGCGGGGACCCTTCGAGCAGCTCACCGGGCAACTGCGCACCGCCGACACCGGCGTCGGCGCCGCGGCCCGTGCCACCCGGATCGCTCCGGCGATGCTCGGCGCCGAGGGTCCGCGCAGCTACCTGATGCTCTTCGACAACAACGCCGAGATCCGGTCCACCGGCGGCATCCCCGGCGCCTGGGCGGTGCTGCATGCCGATCATGGGCGGCTGACCATGGGGCGACAAGGTTCAGCCGGGGAGTTCGGCGAGTTCACGCGCCCGGTGCTCCCACAGAGCAAGGCCGAACGTCGGCTCTACGGCGTGCAGGCGGCGACGTACTTCCAGGACGTCAACTTCACCCCGGACTTCCCGCGCACGGCCGCGCTTGCCCGGGCGATGTATGCGAAGAGGTACGGCGGTCACGTCGACGGCGTGCTCAGCATGGACGCGGTGACGCTCGGCTATCTGCTTCGCGCGACCGGACCCGTGACCGTCCACGGCACCACCCTGACCTCGGGCAACGCCACCGGCCTGCTGCTCAACGGGGTCTACCGGCGGTTCCCGACGAACGCGGGCCAGGACGCGTTCTTCCGGGCAGTGGCCAAGGCGGTCTTCGGCAAGGTCTCCGCCGGCGGCGCCGCGCCGGCCAAGCTGATCCCAGCGCTCGCTCAATCGGTCGCCGAGGGCCGCACCTACCTGCACTCCTTCGCGCCGAGCGTGCAGGCCGTGCTCGACCCGACCAGGATCGCCGGTCGGGTGGACGCCGCGTCCGATGTGCACCCGCGGGTGGGCATCTATCTGAGCGACGCGACCGGGTCGAAGATGTCCTACTTCCTTCGCACGCACACGTCGGTGCGCGCCACCTCCTGTCGGGGTGAGCAGCAGGTGATGGCCGGCCGAGCCGACTTCCACATGCTCACCCCCGCCCCGGGCAGCCTCACGAGGTACATCACCGGAGGTGGGCACTACGGCACGCCGTCTGGCCAGCAGCTGGTCCTCGCCCGTATCTACGGTCCGGCGGGCGGTGCGCTCAGCGACTTCCGGATCGGCGGGAAACGGATCGCCGCGGAGCAGACTGTCGATCAGGGGCGTCCGGTGGCCACCCTGGTGGTGCAGCTGCACGGTGGTCAGACGGTGCGCGCAGACTGGACGATGCGCAGTGGTCCCGGCCAGCACCGGGCCGTCATCGTGACCCAGTCGCCGGGCATCGTCGCCGCCGCCGCGGTCCGGGAGTTCCCTCCCGCCTGTTGACCATCAGCAGCGCGACCTCAGCCGCCGGCCCTCCACCAGTAGCCCACGGTGTCCTCGCCCTCGGCCTCCTCGTCCTCCGACCCCTGAGCGTCCGGCCCCTGAGCATCCGACCCCTGAGCTTGTCGAAGGGCCTCGGACTCCGGTCCCTGAGCTTGTCGAAGGGTCTGAGCACGCCGAGCCTGACGCCGCCCCTTGCGGTCCCGCTTGCGTCGGCGGGCTGAGCCCGGATCGGTCGAACTCGTCGGCGCAGAGTCCTCGGATGTTGCCGGCGCTTCCGGACTTTCCTGGGTCTCGGCCGTTTCCTCGTCCGGCTCGGACCCATCGTCCGCAGCGTCCTCGTGCTCGAGCACGTCGAAGGAAGCACGCGCGTGCCGACGCGAAACCCTCGGACTATTGGCAGGCGAGGGGCTGTCCTCGCTCGCGGAGGCCCCTGAATCCTCGTCGGAGTCGGGCTCCTCCGAGCCCTCGTCGCGAACGTCGTCGCCGGCCGAGATATCGGCGTTGCTCTCCTCGTCGATCACGGAAGGCGGGAGACCAGACGCACCCTCTTCGGAGAGCGGGGCCCCGGTCAGCGAGTCCACCTCAGTGTGCTCACCCAGGTCGCCATCGGCGGTGGACTCCTCGACCGGTGTCGCTGCGGCCCGCCGTGCATGTCGACGTCGCGCCTTCGGCACCTCCTCCGGCGCGTAGCCGTAGCCATAGCCGTATCCGTAGCCCTCACCTCCGAGCCCACGTTTGCGCGGCACCATGTTGAGGATCAGACCGAGCACGGCGGCGTCCACCTGTCCAAGCCGATCGATCGCGCCGGTGAGCTGTTCCTTGGTGGTCCGGCTGTGCCGCACCACGACCAGGGCGCCGTCAGCGAGCGACGACAGCAGCGCCGCATCGGTCACCGGCAGCAATGGCGTCGCGTCCATGATGACGATGTCGAAGCGGGCCCGCAGATTGGCGAGCAGGTCGTGCATCGCCTGGGTCTGCAGCAGTTCGGCGGGGTTGGGCGGGACTGCGCCGGAGGTGAGCACTCGCAGACCCGACTGGGAGTGCACCTGGAGCGCGTCGTCGAGATCGACGTCGCCGACGAGCAGGGTGGTCAGGCCGACCGCGTTCTCCAGACCGAGCATCGTCGCCACCTGCGGCCGGCGCAGGTCGCCGTCCACGAGCAGGACGCTCTTGCCGGCATTCGCGAGCGCGATGGCGATGTTGGTCGCGGTGGTCGACTTGCCCTCGCCAGGCACCGAGCTGGTGACCACGAAGACCTTGCTGGTCGAGTCGACGTCGAGGAACTGCAGGTTGGTGCGCAGCACCCGGAACGCCTCGGACCGGGCCGCGTGGGGGGGCAGTCCGCTGATCAGCGGGTGCTTGTGCACGTCGCTGTCCAGGGCGAGGCCGGCCAGCAGCGGCACGTCCTCCAGGCCGTGCAGCGCCCGCGGGTCCTTGACCGTGGTGTCGAGAACCTCCCGCAGTACGGCGATGCCGAAGCCGATCAGCAGCCCGAGCACCAGCGCCAGGCCGATGTTGCGGACTGGCTTGGGTGAGACCGGCGAGCTGGGCAGTCGCGGTGAGTCGACCACGGTGGCCTTGAGCAGGGGCGTCCTCTTGCCTGGGGGAGTCTCGATCTGGGCGACCATCTTCTGCAACTGATTGACGACGGCCTGGTTGATCAGCTGAGCCTGGGTCGGGCTCGGGTCCGTCACGGTGATGTCGAGCAGCACAGTGTTGGGCACCGCGTTCGCGCTGATCTTCGATGACAGCTGCGCCGGCGTCAGGTCGAGGTGAAGATCCTTGACCACCCGGCCTGCGAGCTTGAGCCCGTTCATCAGGTCGGCATACGACGTCACCCGCTGCTGGGAGAACAAGTCACCCTGGTAAGCCTCGGCTGAAGTGCCCGGAGTCGTGGAGACGAACACGGTCGAGTCGGAGGCATACTGCGGCACCACCTGCGCCGTGTAGGCCGAGGCGAGGATCGCGAACACCGCGACGGTGCCGACGATCAGCGCCCAGCGGCGCCGGGCGATGCGCAGGTAGTCCCGAAGCTCCATGCAGTCCTCTACTCCCCGTGCCGGCTAGTGTCGACGGCACCCAGCGTAGAGGGGCAGGAGTGCGGGCGACCCCTGAAGTCGTCAGATCGCGCCTTCATGAGCAGAGGCCGTCTATCGAGACTGGATCCTTGCCGGAGGTCAGACCCGGCGTCGTGGTCAGCTGCACCTGGTTGCTGGCTCCTGGGCCGAAGGAGACGCGTGCACGCAATCGCAGGGTCTGACCGGGGCGCAGCCGCACCGGCACCACCGCGACCTGGCGGTCACCGGCCGTACCGCCCGCGACGGTCTGCTGCTTGCCGTCCACGGTGATGCTCTGGATGATGCCGCTCGACGGGCCGAAGAAGCGGACGTTGAGCAGCATGTCCCGCAGCGGGCCGAACCTGCCGGGGCCGGTGACCGAGACCGGCAGCGGCTTGTGGACAGGAACCCGGGATCGCAGCGTGGTCGCCACGGTCGTGCGGACCTGGTCACCGTCGCAGCTGACGTTGGTCAGGTGGCTGTCGGTGCGCAGGTAGTACTCCAGCTTGGTCGCGGTCGCGTCATCGAGGAAGACGCCGATCTGCGGCGGACCGCTTGGATCGGTCAGCAGGCCGGCCACCGCCGTGCTGTCGATCGCCTTGGCAAGATCCGGGCGAGACGACCACGCGAGCACTCGGCGCTCATCCACGCCTCGGGCGAGCCCGCGCACCACGCCGAGCTGATCGCCCTGGCCGGCGACCACCGCGGTGAAGATCTTCCTCGCCGCCTCCGCGAAGAAGGCGTCCTGGGCCACCGGATCCGCTATGTCGAGATAGGCCTGGTTGAGCAGGATCCGCGGGGCATTGGCGGCGGTCAGGGAGGTGCCGCCATCGACCTGCACCGGACCGGTGGCGCGCAGCAGGTAGGACAGCGTGACCGGGTCGAGGGCGAAGACGCCGTCGAACTTCTGGTGGGTGCGCTGGCCGACGATGCCGGCGGCCATCTGGGCGAAGCGCGGGAAGTTGGGGTTGAAGTTGGCGTCACGCAGCTGCTTGCCCAGGTCGGAGCCGTAGAGCTCAGCCTCCTGAACGGTGGGCGGCACGGGGGCGACGGCGGGCGGATGTCGGTCCAGGTCGGCGGCAGATCCCTGTCGACCTAGGCTGACGCGACCGTGGTCGGCATGCAGCACTGCCCAGGAGCCGGCCATCCCGCCTGTGGACCTGATCTCCGCGTTGTTCTGGAAGAGCAGCAGATAATCGCGCCGCCCGTCGGCGCCTGCCGCTGCGGGCAGGGCGGCGAACGTGCGGGCAACGGTGTCGAGGGTGGCCCGAGCGGTCGTCACCCGGTCACGCACCTGGGCGACGATGGTGCCCAGGGGCGAGGTCAGTGAGCTCGGGTCGAGCCTTTCCAGGCGGGCGGCGGGGCCGTCGACGACGTCGGCGGCGCGCTGGATCGGCGGAGTGAGCTCCCGGATCCGGGCGAGTGGCAGTTGCCCGTGCCGTGGCTTCAGGGTGCCGTCGTCCACCTTGTTGGCGACGTCGATGAGGGTCGGCAGCGCGCGCTGGGCGATGGTGTCGAGGGCGGCTGCGGTGGTTTGCACCGCGGAGACGTCCCGGCCGAAGTACGGCGTCCAGGAGGCAACGTCCCAGAGCCAGCCTGCGGTGTTGCTGTGGGCTCGGGCGGTGTGAAGGCGGAGCCTGTCGGCTGTGCTGCGGGCGGTGGTGAGGTCACCCTGTGTGAGCTGGCTCTGCAACTGGTGGGCCTCGGTGCGGGCGGTCTCAAGATCGGAGCGGGCCCGCAGCGCCTCATAGGCGAAGACGGCGGCGAAGAGGATGAGGACCAGGACGAGCAGGCCCAGGACGCGCCACACCCCCGGGCGGAGGAGCTTCGAGGCAGAGCGCTCGGGCCCCTCGCCCGGGGGTGTGGTCAACGCGATCCTGGGTCAGGCGTGGGTGGTCCGACGGCGGGTGTAGAGCACCGTGCCGGCTCCGGCGACCAGGAGGGCGAGCCCGCCACCGAGGATGCCGAGGTTGGGGCCACCGGTGTTCGGCAGTCCGCCACCGCTGTTCGTGGCCGCGCCCTGACCGGACGGGTGCACCACGATCTTGACCGATCGGGTCACGACATCCTTGGGCACCATCACGGCGTTGCCGGCGTGGCCGGCGATCGCCCGACCGGCCACCGGGGTGCTCCCGGTGTCGCAGCTGATCGTCAGCGTGAAGACCGTGGTCTTGGTGACCGAAGGTGCCTGGAAGCTGCCGGAGAAGGACTTGCCGTTCCCGGTCTGCGTCTCACCGGCGAAGGTGGCGGTCCACTTGCAGCTCACCGCGGAGGTGGCACTGAAGTCGATGGTGGCCCCTGAGGTGACCGAGTGTGAGCTGACCGAGATGTGCAGCTGCAGTTCTGGGTAGGCCTGGGCCGATGGCGCCACCAAAAGCAGCGCGAAGGCCGAGACGAGGGCCGCCAGTAGCGGACCGAAAATTTTCTTCATGCGTACTCCCGATGGGTGGACGTGCGACTTCGGCAGCGTAGCGGGTTAGATCTGTCTTCGCGTCCGGTTTGCGAAAAAATCTCGCTCGCTGGGTTTGTCCGAAGTGTCTGGTGGGCGGAGGCCGGGGATCGCTGGCAGGCTAGCCACTCCGCGTTCTGCCAGCGACTGGGGAAGGAAGTTCCTCGAAACCGCCCCGTGAGGTGCGGCAGATCGCTAACGTTGCCGAGTCCGGCGGCCGCTTTGCCTAGCTCCGGCCCTCGTCTGTCACAGCAAGGGATCCACTCGCATGGCTTCTTTAGAGACCTCTGCAGCCCTGAGGTCTGTTGGGTCGATATCTGCCGACGAACGGCCCATCTGCGCCGGACGTTGGCGAGAGCAGTACTCGACGCGCCTGTTTGCCCAGGACGCTATTGTGCTGGCCGTCGTCATGGTCGCGGCCCTGTACGCGCGATTCGGATTCGACTCGTCGAAGACGACGCACGGGCCATTCTCGGTTTCCTACAGCGCCCTAGGCGTCACACTCGCCCTGGTGTGGATGGCCACACTCCAGGTATTCGGAAGCCGTGATGCCCGGATCGTCGGCGACGGCCCCTTGGAGTACCAGCGGGTTGCACTCTCGACGATGATGGTTTTTGGGTGCTTGGCGATCGTCTCAGTAATCTTCAAGATGGATATGTCGCGTGGATACCTCGCGATTGCCTTTCCAGGGGGCTTGGTCGCGCTGCTACTGGTGCGCAAGGGAAACCGGATCTGGCTTCGGCGCCGCCGTGCGCGGGGTGATGCCCTGACCTCCGTGCTCATCATCGGGGGACCGGGCTCGGCACTGGAGATTGCGAACTGCTTTGCACGAACGCCGGCTGCAGGCATGCGCGCCGCGGGCTTGTGGGTGCCTGTCGGCGACATCGAGCTCGAGCAGGTCCCCTGGGCCACGGAGCGTGGACTCGCTGTGTTCGGTCCAACTGCCACGCTCACCGAAGCGCTCGCTGAGAGCAGTGCGACCATGGTGATCGTCACGGACTCCGAGCATGTCGGCCACCGCGGTTTGAAGGAGTTAGCGTGGACGCTCGCAGCCTCCGACGTCGACCTGATGGTGTCGCCGAACGTGGTCGACGTGACCAATGGCCGGCTCCAACTTACGGCGGTGGCCTCGATGCCGTTTCTCCACATCGATGAGCCGCAATACGAGGCCGCAGCGGCCTGGCCCAAACTGATCTTCGACAAGGTAGGCGCGGCGGTCCTGCTCGTCGCCGTAGCGCCGATCTTATTGGCGACTGCCCTGGCGATAAAGCTGGGTAGCAGGGGCCCAGTGTTCTACATGCAGGAGCGTGTTGGTCGCGACGGAGTCCCTTTCCGCATGATCAAATTCCGGTCTATGAACGTCGGCGCGGATGCCGAGTTGCGATCATTGCTTGCCGCGACGGGCCAGGCCGATCAACCTCTGGGCAAACTGCAGGAGGATCCGCGAGTCACGCGTGTCGGCCGATTTATTCGCCGGTACTCGATTGACGAACTGCCTCAACTCTTCAACGTCGTCAAGGGCGACATGAGCCTGGTGGGCCCGCGTCCGCAGCGCGACTTCGAGGTAGAGATGTATGACGACGTGGCCCATCGGCGCCTGCGCGTGCGGCCGGGCATGACGGGACTGTGGCAGGTGTCTGGGCGCTCTGACCTTTCATGGGACGATGCGATCGGGCTCGACACTCATTATGTAGAGAACTGGTCAATGACCTCCGATGTCGTAATCCTCCTGAAGACGCTCCGTGCCGTCATCGGCACCGATGGCGCCTACTGAGGTTGCCCCCCCCTGGTTCCATTTGTAGCGCGCAAATGACCTGCCACCTTGCTCTTTTCAGAAAGAATCATAAGTGTACGACGTTGATATTTTGATCGTTACCTATCGCGCAGCCGAGGCTGCTGAACGGTGCCTTAAGTCTGTTCTTAATGCGACCCTACAATCCGACCTCAGCTATCGCGTGACGGTGCTCGACAACGCTAGCGGAGACGGCACGGCCGAGCGTCTAAACTCCGCATTCCCGACCGTCGAAGTTGTCGCCCGAAGAACGAATGGCGGCTTCGGTTTGGCGTGCAACGAGGGCGTAAACCGTACAAGTGGCGATTACATTCTCATGCTAAATCCAGACACGGAGATTACGCCTGGAGTTATCGAACACATGGTCGAGGTCTTGAGGATTCACAGCGAGGTGGGTATCGCCGGTCCACGCCTCGTCCGATTGGATGGCTCAATTGACCATGCGGCAAAGCGCAACTCACCGGGACCGCGTGCTGCACTGCGCTATATGGTCGGGAAGCAACTTGGAGCAGATTGGACCTCAGACTATTTGGCGCCCGACGTGGACGAATACGCGTTCGGTTACGTCGACGCAATCAATGGTGCATTCATGATAATGCGCCGCAAGGACCTTACGTCCGTCGGTCTCTTCGACGAGCGCTATTGGATGTATGGGGAAGACCTTGACCTGTGCCGCCGTTTTCGCCGCAACGGTCTGAAAGTCGCATACGACGGCCGCGTTACCGCGGTTCACCTAAAAGGAGCCTCATCCGGTCAGCACCGATCGATGAGGGTCAATTGGCACTTCCATCGGTCCATGTGGATATACTTTCGAGACGAGTCGCCGGCTCCGGGCCGATTCGTATCGGCGCTCGTAGCTGCAGGCATCTTGGCGCACTGGGCGTTTACGTCCTTGCGGGGGATCCTCGCACTCGCGAAATCACAAGCGATGCAGCATAACCTGACGATCAGCTCCGGGACCCACGGTGCGTAGACGCTTCGCTAATTCTAAGAACCCATTCCTGAGGAAGGGTGAGTCTGTTGCCACACGGACCCTTAAGCGAGCCCTCCAAGCCGTTGCGCCGGGCACATTTCAACCCCTCCCCGCGATCCTAGTCAACTCGCTTCCTAAGAGCGGGACGCATCTACTTACCCAGGTCATCGAAGGTCTCCCGAGCGCGGGTGACTGGGGCGAATTCTTTGTGTCGACACCTTCCCTTACGATGCACGAGATTCCGCCGCGCAAAATGGGCCCAAGGTTGCGTCGCATTGCGCCCGGTGAAGTTGCGAAGGGCCATCTGTTCTGGGAACAGGAATATGCAGAATCGCTGGTCGGGATGAATGTCGTCACCTATTTTGTCTATCGGGACCTTAGGGACGTGGTGGCGTCGGAGGCGTACTATCTCGCCGAAATGAACCGGTATCATAGAATGCATCGGGTGTACTCCGCCCTGTCGCTCGAGGATCGTTTAATGCTAAGTATATGCGGAAGCGATGACCTTACTCGCCAAGGTATCTTTTACCCTAGTATCAATGAGCGCTTTCGGCGCTATGCAGGATGGCTTGATTCGCCCAATACACTCGCGGTTCGGTATGAGGACCTTCAGGGTGATCGTTTGGAGACGACCATCGCGCGAGTCGTCGAGCACTACTTGCGAGCCTGCGACTCCACCACAAGGAGACAACTCGAAGGAGACCGACTCCACCGTAAGTGTCTGGATTCAATAGATCCCGCGCGATCGCACACATTTAGGTCAGGGAAGCGCGGAGGTTGGCGATCGGAGTTCAACGAGCGGCACGTTCGGGCCTTCAAAGCCGTGGCGGGCGACCTGCTAGTCGAGTTAGGCTACGAGTCCGACACAGAATGGGTGGTGGCTCCGGGGTGACACTCGCAACCCGCACGGACAGTCGCCGCACTCCGGGCAGCGTTGCGCGCCGGGCGAACGCAACGGAGCCAATCGCCACTGATGCCGCTGCCAGCGGTAGGGGCCGGGCCCAAATCCCATTGCGCCTAGTCATGCTGGTGCTTTCGCTACTTTTTGTCGCAGTCGTATTTCCGCCGGTGAATTGGCCAGATGAGCGTCGGAACCTGGGTCTGCTTCAGGCTGGCGGATATGGGGTGTTCTATGGTCGGTTCCTTGATGCGCTGAGATGGCTCGCAGGTGGGCTTACTGACGTCGGACCGTTCGACGCGAGTACGTCGCATGCATTTGTGTCGGAGAACTGGCAGCGCATCGACGGCGCACTAAGGTACGCGACAGTCCCTGGCGATGCGTCGACGTCCTATTATGTTGCCAAGCTTGGCAACGTGATTCTTGTGGTCTGCGCGGTAGCGATCTTTTGGTACGCGCGGCGCCGCTGGGCTCGAAGCCCATCGTCAGCCCGTGAAGAGACAGCAGTATATGTACTTGCCCTATTGATGCCTTCAGTTTGTTACCAACTCGACCAGATTTCGACCGATATTGGGTTCATATTGATGTCGGCCGCTCTCTATTTTGTTCGATCGCGACGCGGGCGACTGATCTACGCCTTGGCAGCCGCCGCATGCGTTTTCGAAGACCGTTCTTATGTGATTCTCGCTGTAATTGCGTTAGGTTACGCTTTGCTCCCGCTTCTGATGAAGTGGCGACTGATTCGAGATAGACCTGCGGTCCGTTATGGTGCGCTTTGCGGCGCAGCCGTGGCCGGAACGCTCATCGGGACGGCTTTGGCCCACCAGATTCAATTCGGTGCGGGCATTGTGCCCCAGTATCTGGGCGAGGCTCCAGGGTTCACGGACCTGTCAACGCAGATCAGCTATACATGGGGCAAGAGCTTTAGTGCCATTCAAAACCCAGTAGTTCTGTATGCGGGGCTGGTGTATTTGCCGAGCGCTGCGGAGTTCTTTGTACGGACCGTTCCGCTGTACCTACTCGCCCTCCCAGTGTTTGTGCGTCTTATCCGAATCGCTGGACGAGACAAATCGGAAACTGGGCAGCGCTTCTTCTACTTGTTGCTATCTGTGATCGCGACCTTCTTCGCAATTACTAATGCGACTCACGTGTTCCAACATGGGCGATATTATTTTGCTATCGCTCCTCTGCTCGTGATCGCGCTAAGTTCGATTATGCAAAATGTGCGTAGCGGATATGGGGCGGACAGGCGCGCTCTGACCAAGGTTGCCATCATATTTGTATCGCTGAACGTATTGCTCACGTCGTTGATTGCATTGCCTACGCTGTTTAACTCAATGTGAGACGTCGGACCTTCACGCATTGTCTACGGGCGGCGGTCAAAATCAAGTCTTTGGAGATGCTTCCGGAAATGAGACGCTATTCGCGACTTGCAGGTTGGTGCATTGCAGCTACGAAGCTTCGTGCTCGACCGCGTCATCGACGAGTTGCGCTGACAGCCGTCGTTCGCGGTTCAGTCACGATCGGGGACTATACCTATATCGGTGGCTACACTGAGATACGGGGCACCTTGGACGATGTGCTCATCGGCCGATACTGCTCGATAGGACGCGGCGTGAAAATATTCTCGTCCGGGCAAGCGCATCGATTTGACGGGTTGTCGACCTTTCCGTTTTTCACCTTGTTCGAGTCGATCGATCGGCGTCATTACAACGTTCGCTCAGGGCCGACAGTAATCGGGCATGATGTCTGGATTGGTTCTAATGCAATTGTGATGGCAGGGGTGAGGGTCGGTAACGGGGCTGTCGTTGGGGCCGGTGCCGTTGTCACTCGCGATGTTCCGCCCTATGCCATTGTTGCCGGCAGCCCGGCTAGGGTCGTTCGGCTACGGTTTGGGGACGACGTCATTGCCAGAGTGCAGGCAACTGCCTGGTGGGAGCTTCCCCATGGCGTGTTAAGGGCGCGATATTCTAAACTAATTGAGTCCAATACCGCCGTGTCAGATGAGGCGATGTTGTGAAACGGGCAAGGACGCTGTTGGGCTGGGCGCCGATGATTGGAGCCAGGGGTTTTGGCGCTGCGACGACAGTTGGTCTAGCGGTCTTCGTCGCTCGTAGCTGGGGTGTCAGGTACTCGGGGTCCTTCTATTTCCTCCAGTCGTCGATTGCCGTTCTGGGGCTAATGTCGCGTCTTGGCGCTGAGCAGTATTTGACCGCATGGGTGACTCCTCGGGTGAGGTCTGGAACCCGCAAGACGGTGCCTGCGCTGGTATCGACCTACATTGTGGTCGGCTGCATTGGTCTCGTGTTTGGTGCGATTCTGATGTTGGGCGAACTGGTTAGTCCTGTTCTCGTCCATAGGCTCGTGGGCGAACTAGGCAGTCCGTTGTTGCTTGTTCTCGCGGTTTTGGGGTTTAACTCGATTTGGATTTCGAGCGCTTTTAGTCGAGCCGCGGGACGTGGGACTGTGGCTATCTTGCTTGAGAATGCGCTCCTTGCCATCTGGCTGACGATTGTTCTACTTCCTTGGGCGCTCCAGTCGAGAACGCCGCCACTCTGGGTCGTGGCAATTGCGATGTGCGCTATAGCACCGATGCTGGTTGTGCCGGTCCTGCTTCGCTTTAGACGAGAGGCTGGGAGGGGTGCAGCGGTATCTAGTCTGAGACACGCGGCGCGCGGGCTGATTGGTTATGGCGCAGTGACGGTGACGAACAGTATTATTGTTTGGGTTCCTGTACAGGTTTTGGGTTATTTCGGCAAATTGCCCGAGGTTGGTGTTTACAACGCTGCGTTCCGGGTAACGATGTTGATCGGCGCCTTCGGTGTGATCTTGAAAAGTGCGGTTATTGGCCAACGGATCGCCGCTGGCAATGATGATCATCGGGGCGACGATCGGTGGCCGCTTATTCGCCGCTCAGTAGCCTTGACCATACCATTTGTTCTGGTGTCGCTTGTGATCGCTTGGCAGGGCCGGCTGCTTTCCTCTGCTTTCGGCGGAGGCTTCGCGGAAATGAAGACGATTTTGCCTGTCATGCTGATTGCTCAAAGCATTAATGTTGGCGGGTTTCTGATCGAGACGACATTTGTGCTCCGCGGTGACCGACGTGCGCTGAATATGAATGCCGCGGTTACGTTTGCAGTGGCAGTTGTTGCGGCGCCGCTGTTGGTAGGGACATACGGCTTACATGGGGCTGCATGGAGCTTTGCGCTGACGACGGTACTTTCACGTGTTCACCTTGCGTTTCTGTACGTCATCCGGGGGCCGCAGCAAGGACGGGAAGGAATGGGCGAGAGGCGCTCTATCCGCGTAGTCAAGGATGCTGAACTTGGCGGCTAGGGTGACCAGCGCGATTCACTTATGGCTGAATGCGAGATGTGTGAGAGTTGGCCTGGTCTGCGCTTTGATCAGTAGGGTGGGCGTTTGTTCGCTCGTGTTGTCGAGGGGAGAAGTGACCTCGGGATTTGCTTTGTCGTAGTTTGGATTACTGATCCTAGCGAGCCGCACGCCCCTCGGAGGATGTGGCATGCGCTCTGATCTGAACGATCCAGTTCTCGCTTCAAGGCAGCGGTCGACAGCGGGGCGGTTGGGGTTGGGTTGCCTTTGATGGCGCATTGGCGTCCAACGTGGCCATGGGTGCGTGCACCGGCAATCGTCATGACCGTCGACGCCAGCCCACGGCTCGTTGGTCTGCCGTCGAACGACTGCCACATGATGCGCCCTCGCGAGCGCCACGGCGGAGTCGTTGAGTTGGCTTGTTATGTCGACGTCATCCGTCTGCAGTCTCGTGGACACATGGCTCGGCATGGACGTCGCGGCCACCTGCGGCACCGCTTCACGTCGTTCAGTTGATCATGCCGGCGCCAACCGTAACCCCAGTCGCCTCGTCGATGAGGATGAAGGAACCGGTTGTTCGATTCTTGTTGTACGGGTCACACAGCAACGGCACCGTGGTGCGCAGCTGCACCCGGCCGATCTCGTTCAGACCAAGCTCGCCGGCGCCCTGGTCGCGGTGCAGGGTGTTGACGTCCAGGCGATACTGCACGTCCTTGACCAGCGCCCGGCCCATCCGGGTGGTGTGCTTGATCGCCAGCTTCTGGCGCGGGCGCAGCGGCTCGTTGGTCATCCAGCAGACCATCGCGTCGATGTCCTGAGAGGGCTGAGGGGCGTTCTTCACCCGGGCGATCATGTCGCCGCGGGAGACGTCGACGTCGTCCTCAAGGCGCACGGTGACGCTCATCGGCGGATAGGCCTCGTCGAGCTCCTTGTCGAACAGGTCGATGCCGGCGATCTTGGTGGTCATGCCCGAGGGGAGCACGACCACCTCATCGCCCGGCTTGAGCACGCCTCCGGCGATCTGGCCGGCGTAGCCGCGGTAGTCGTGGAAGTCGTCGGACTTGGGACGGATCACGTACTGCACAGGGAAGCGGGTGTCCACCAGGTCGCGATCGGAGGCGACGTGGACGTGCTCGAGGTGGTGCATCAGCGTAGGCCCGGAATACCACGACATGTTCTCCGAGCGAGTCACCACGTTGTCGCCCTGGAGCGCTGAGATCGGAATGATCGTCAGGTCCGGAATGGACAGCTTGGTGGCGAAGTTGGTGAACTCCTTGTAGATCGCGTTGTAGGTGGCCTGGTCGTAGTCGACCAGGTCCATCTTGTTGATCGCCAGGACCAGGTGTGGGACCCGGAGCATGGAGAGCAGCACGGCGTGCCGACGGGACTGTTCGGTCAGGCCCTGCCGGGCGTCGACCAGGACCAGGCCCAGGTCGGCCGTGCTCGCCCCGGTGACCATGTTGCGGGTGTACTGCACATGGCCGGGGGTGTCGGCGATGATGAACTTGCGGGTCGGGGTGGCGAAGTAGCGGTAGGCGACATCGATGGTGATGCCCTGCTCGCGCTCGCTGCGCAGCCCGTCGGTGAGCAGCGCCAGGTCGGTGTAGTCGTAGCCCTTGGACACGCTGGTCGCCTCGACCGCCTCGAGCTGGTCCTCGAAGATCGACTTGGAGTCGAGCAGCAGTCGCCCGATCAGTGTCGACTTGCCGTCATCAACGCTGCCCGCGGTGGCGAACCGCAGCAGGTCCATCTGAGCCAGTTCCTCGGCGCCCATCAGAAGTAGCCTTCCTTCTTGCGGTCTTCCATCGCGGCTTCAGAGAACCGGTCGTCCCCTCGGGTCGCGCCGCGCTCGGTGACCCGGGCGATCGCGATCTCGTCGATGATCTTGTCGACCGTGTCGGCCTCGGACTCCACACACCCGGTCAGCGTCATGTCGCCCACCGTGCGGAACCGCACCGTGCGGGTCTCGATGCTCTCGCCGTCCTTGGGCTGGACTGCGTCGGAGGCCGACAGCAACATCCCATCGCGGGCGATCACCTGACGCTGGTGGGAGTAGTAGATCGCTGGGATGTCGATCTGCTCGCGACCGATGTAGTGCCAGATGTCCAGCTCGGTCCAGTTGCTCAGCGGGAAGATCCGCATGTGCTCCCCGGCGCGGATCTTGCCGTTGTAGAGGCTCCACAGCTCCGGGCGCTGCATCTTCGGGTCCCACTGGCCGAACTCGTCGCGGTGGGAGTAGACCCGCTCCTTGGCGCGCGCCTTCTCCTCGTCGCGTCGACCGCCACCGAAGGCGGCGGTGAATCCCTCGGTCTCGATGGCGTTGAGCAGGGTGCCGATCTGCAGCCGGTTGCGGCTGGTCTTGCCGTCGTCGACCACGATGCCGTCCTTGATCGCGTCGTCGACGCTCGCGATCACCAGGCGGACACCGAGCCGTTCGACCCACCGGTCGCGGGTCGTCAGCACCTCGGGGAAGTCGAAGCCGGTGTCGACCTGGAGAACCGGGAAGGGAATGCGCGCGGGGTAGAAGGCCTTCTCGGCCAACCGCAGCATCACGATGGAGTCCTTGCCGCCGGAGAACATCAGCACCGGCTTCTCGAACTCCGCCGCCACCTCGCGGAATATGTGGATCGACTCCGCCTCCAGCTGGTCGAGCTGACTCAGCTGGTAGTCGGCATGGGTCTCAGACACGCGTCAGCCTTTCGGGGGGAAACAGCCAGCCGACATCGTACCGACAGCAAGGCCATCGGCTGACATCGCCAGCCTGAACGATGGGATTACAGCGACCAGCTCTCCAGAGAGGCCACGTAGGTCTCCAGTCCGGACCAGTGGTCCTCAGACTTGAAGCCGGTGGCCTCGATCTTCGACAGATCCAGTGTGCTGTGCCGCGGACGGGGTGAGACGAGCTTGCCCTCGGCCCAGGCGTCGGTCGTCGTCGTGCTCACATCGTCGGGGGACCGGCCGCACAGCTCGAAGACTCGGCGGGCCAGGTCGGCCCAACTGGCCGGCTCACCCGAGCCGGTCACGTTGTAGGTGCCGAACGGCGCCGCCGAGTCCACCAGGTGCCGGGTGGCCGCAGCGAGGTCGGCGGTGAAGGTCAGCCGACCGATCTGGTCGTCGACCACGCTCGGTGAGACGCCGTCGAGGGCGAGCTGGCGCATCGTCCGCACGAAGTTCTTCCCGTCACCGACCACCCACGAGGTGCGCAGCAGGTAGTGCCGAGGCGCGTTCGCCACAGCGAGGTCGCCGGCCGCCTTGGACTGGCCGTAGACCCCCAGCGGGGACAGCGGCTCGTCCTCGGTGTGCAGCTGGGCGGTGCCGTCGAAGACGTAGTCGCTGGAGTAGTGCACCAGCGTCAGGTGGTGCTCGGTGGCGATCCGGGCCAGGGTCGCCGGTGCGGTCGCATTGGCGGCCCACGCCGTACGCCGGCCCTCGGGGGTCTCCGCGGCGTCCACCGCGGTGAATGCCGCCGCGTTGAGGATCAGCTGGTAGTCCGACCACGGCCAGGCGCCCACCTGCGCCGCATCGGTCACGTCGAGCTCGTCGAGGTCGACGCCCTCGGCGTCGGGGTAGAGCGTGCTGAGCGCCCGGCCGAGCTGGCCGCGGTTGCCGATGATCAGGGTCTTGCGCGGCGGCACCGGCGCGACCTCGGCCAGGAGGGGGTTGTGCTGGTCCTTCTCGGAGATCTCCGCCTCGGCCAGCGGGATCGGCCACGGGATCGCCGCGGTGGGGTCGGCGAGGTTGAGCGCGGGGTAGGAGATGCCCGGACGCCAGTGGTCGTTGACCAGGTAGCTGTAGGCGGTGCCGTCCTCGAGCGCCTGGTAGGAGTTGCCCACCCCGCGGGGGACGAACACGGTCACCGACGGGTCGATCTCCACGTGGAAGGTGGCCCCGAAGGTCTCGCCCGCGCGCATGTCCACCCACGCCGCGAACACCCGGCCGGTGAGCACCGAGACCAGCTTGTCCCACGGCTCGGTGTGGATGCCGCGGGTCGCGCCCCGGTGGGCGTTGAAGGAGACGTTGTTCTGCAGCGGCCCGAAATCGGGCATCCCCAGCGCGGTCATCTTCGCGCGTTGCCAGTTCTCCTTGAACCAGCCGCGGTTGTCCCGGTGCACCGGCACCCGGAGCACCAGCAGCCCCGGGATCGACGTTGTCTCCAGGGTGAGCCCCTCGATCGGCTCCGGGATGGCGGCCGCCCCGGGATCGGGCGTCTGTCCGTGCGGTGCGGGGGTCATCGGTGCTGCCTCACTGGCCCTGGGCCGCGTAGGCCGCCTCGGTCTGCTGCTTCTGCGGGCGCCACCAGGCCTCGTGGGCGCGGTACCAGTCGATGGTGCGGGCCAGGCCCTCCTCGAAGTCGGCGTAGGTCGGCTTCCAGCCCAGCTCGTCGCGCAGCTTGGTCGAGTCGATCGCGTAGCGCAGGTCGTGGCCGGCCCGGTCGGTGACGTGGTCGAAGTCCTCCTCGTCGCGACCGAAGGCGCGCAGGATCATCCGGACCACGTCGAGGTTGTTCCGCTCGCCGTCGGCGCCGATCAGGTAGGTCTCGCCGATCGCGCCCTCGTTGAGGATGGTCCAGACCGCGGCGGAGTGGTCGTCGGCGTGGATCCAGTCCCGCACGTTGAGCCCGGCGCCGTAGAGCTTCGGTCTCCCCCCGTCGATCACGTTGGTGATCTGCCGGGGGATGAACTTCTCCACGTGCTGCCAGGGCCCGTAGTTGTTGGAGCAGTTGCTGATCGTCGCGTGGACGCCGAAGCTGCGCACCCAGGCGCGCACCAGGTGGTCGGATCCCGCCTTGGATGCCGAGTAGGGGCTGCTGGGGGAGTACGCCGTGGCCTCGGTGAACCGCTGCGGATCGTCGAGCTCGAGGTCGCCGTACACCTCGTCGGTGGAGACGTGATGGAAGCGGGTGCCGTGCTTGCGGGCCGCCTCCAGCAGGGTGAAGGTGCCGACCAGGTTGGTCCGGATGAACGGGCTCGGGTCCCGCAGCGAGTTGTCGTTGTGCGACTCCGCTGCGTAGTGCACCACCGCGTCCGCCTCGGCCACCAGCGGGTCGACGCATGCGGGGTCGGCGACGTCGCCCACCACCAGCCGCAGCCGGCCCTCCGGCAGCCCCGCCAGCGCCTCCTGCGAGGCTGCGTAGGTGAGCTTGTCCAGGACGGTCACCTCGACGTCGGTGGTGTCCACGAGGTAGTGGACGAAGTTGGAGCCGATGAAGCCGGCGCCACCGGTCACGAGAAGACGTCGCATGCCCAGCATCCTATGAAGGTTTCGCTTTTCCTGAAGCCGAACAAGCCAAACCCCTAGGCTGATGCACCATGCGCGGAATCATCCTGGCCGGCGGCACCGGCAGCCGACTGCACCCGATCACCCTCGGGGTGAGCAAGCAGTTGGTGCCGGTCTACGACAAGCCGATGATCTACTACCCGCTGTCCACGCTGATGCTGGCCGGGATCCGGGACATCCTGGTGATCACCACCCCGCACGAGGCCGCCCCCTTCGAGCGGCTGCTCGGCGACGGGTCTGCCTTCGGCATCAACCTCTCCTACGCCGTCCAGCCCAGCCCCGACGGCCTCGCCCAGGCGTTCCTGATCGGCGAGGAGCACATCGGGTCGGAGAAGGTGGCGCTGGTGCTCGGCGACAACATCTTCTACGGCTCCGGGCTCGGGTTCACCCTTCGCCGCTTCACCGACGTCGACGGCGCCGCCGTCTTCGGCTACGCCGTCGAGGACCCCACCGCCTACGGCGTCGTCGAGTTCGACGAGCACGGGATCGCGCTCTCACTGGAGGAGAAGCCGGCCCAGCCGAAGAGCAAGTACGCCGTACCCGGGCTGTACTTCTACGACAACGACGTGGTCGGCCACGCTCGCGCGCTGAAGCCGTCCGCGCGAGGCGAGCTGGAGATCACCGACCTCAACCGGGTCTATCTCGACCAGGGCCGACTCCAGGTCGAGGTGCTCGCGCGCGGCACCGCCTGGCTGGACACCGGCACCTTCGACTCCCTCAACGACGCCAGCAACTACGTGCGCACCATCGAGGGCCGCCAGGGGCTCAAGATCGGGGCGCCCGAGGAGGTCGGCTGGCGGATGGGGTTCCTCTCCGATGCGGAGCTGCTCCAGCGGGCCGACAAGCTCGCCAAGAGTGGGTACGGCGACTACCTGCGGCGGCTCGTCGAGGACTGAAGCCCTGGTTGGGGCCCTTCGACAGGCTCAGGGGTCGGGGGGCTCAGGGGTCGGACAGGCTCAGGGATCGACAGGCTCAGCCCTTCGACAGGCTCAGGGATCGGGGGCTCAGGGATCGGGGGGCCTTCGACAGGCTCAGGGACCGACAGGCTCAGCCCTTCGACAGGCTCAGGGACCGTGGGGGCGTGAGACCGCCGCACCCCGACTGCTTGAGGTGCGACGGCACCACGGGGCCGGTGCCCGTGCCCGATGTCCACAAACGGGTGGTGTCCACGTGCTGAACGCCGGCCGTCGGGGGCCTCCGATAGCCTCGCGGCCATGAAGGTCTTGGTCACCGGAGGAGCCGGCTACATCGGGTCGACGACGGCGCTGGCGCTCGAGGAGGCCGGGCACACGCCGGTCATCCTCGACTCCCTGCTCACCGGTCCGCGCCAGTTCGTCGGGGACCGGATCTTCTACGAGGGCGACATCGCCGACCGCGCGCTGCTGAAGCGGATCGTGGCCGAGCACCCCGACCTGGACTGCACGATCCACATGGCCGCGCGGATCGTCGTACCGGAGTCGGTGGCGCAGCCGGCGGAGTACTACCGCGACAACGTCGCCAAGTCCCTCGAGCTCTTCGACGAGCTGGTCGCGCTCGGCAAGCCGCGGGTGCTGTTCAGCTCCTCGGCGTCGATCTACGCGCTTCCCGAGTCCGGCTTCGAGGTCGACGAGCACGCTCGGCTCGACCCCGGCTCGCCGTACGCCCGCACCAAGATGATGATGGAGATGGTGCTCCAGGACATCGCCGCCGCCACCGACCTGCGCGCGATCATCCTTCGCTACTTCAACCCGATCGGCTCCGACCCGGGGCTGCACTCGGGCATCTACGTGCGCGAGCCCTCGCACGTGCTCGGCCAGCTGGTGCTCACCGCGCAGGGGCAGCGCGACACCTTCACCATCACCGGCACCGACCACCCGACCCGCGACGGCACCGGCATCCGCGACTACATCCACGTCTGGGACCTGGCCAAGGCCCACGTCGCGGCGGTGGAGCGGTTCGACGAGGTGCTCGACACGGTGGACGCGCCCAGCGTGGTGATCAACGTCGGCACCGGCTCCGGCGTCACCGTGCGCGAGCTGGTCGCCGCCTTCGAGCGGGTATACGGCGCCGAGGTCCCGCTGTCGGAGGCTCCGCCCCGCCCCGGTGACGCGGTCGGCTCCTACGCGAACGTGGACCTCGCCCACAAGCTGCTCGGCTGGCGCGCCTCGGCGAGCCTCGATGAGGCGATCGACACCGCGCTGGCCTGGGGTCGCAAGCGCAAGGAGATCCTCGGCTACGAGTGAGGGCGCCGCGTCCTGGCAGTCCTCCTGTCCCGCTGTCTCCCTGCGAACCGCAGGAAGTTCCTGCTCAGAACCTGCATATGGCAGGGGCGCCGCGGGTGTCGCTCCTGCGGTGAAGGCGGGCCGCGATCCACCTGCGCACTGGCCGTGCCCGCCGGCCAGCGTCCGCGCCTCAAGCAACTCCTGTGGACAACCGATCCCACCTGTCCGTGGCCGCACCCAACCTGCTGGCATGCACAAGTGGGCCCCGATCTGCCCACCGCCAACAGGCCTCGTATGCCCCGTGCCCGTCGACCCCACCGGCCAGGCCGGGCCGACTCGCGGGCGGGCGGCGGGACCGAAATGGCGGCGCACCTCCCACGGCCACTACGTCCCTGCCGCCACGCCGCGCACCGTGGAGCAGCGCATCCTCGAGGCGTCCGTGCGACTGCCGCCGGGCGGCGCGGTGACCGGGTGGGCAGCCTGCCGGATGCACGGCGTCGGCCTGGTCGACGGGCTCGCTCGCGACGGCGTCACCGAGCTGCCCGTGCTACTGGCCCAGGGTGAGTGCGGCCGGCTCAGCCAGCAGCCCGGCATCAGGCTGGCCAACGAGCCGCTGGACCCGAGCGAGACGGTCCGGCTCCACGGCGTACCGGTCACGACGATCGAGCGCGCGATCTTCGACGCCGCCCGCGAGGCGCCCGACCTGCGGGAGGCGGTGGTGGCACTCGACATGGCGTTCGCGGCGAAACGCAGCTCGCTGCCGCGGATGGCGACGTACGTCGAGGGGCGGTCGGGCTGGCGCCGCGTAGTGGTGGTACGCCGAGCGCTGGTCCTCGCCGACGAGCACAGCCTCTCGCCGCAGGCGACCCGGCTGCGGCTGATCTGGATGCTGGACGCTCGGCTGCCGCGACCGCTCACCAACGTCGGGATCCTCGACCAGCACGGACGGCTGCAAGGCATCGCCGACCTGCTCGATGTCGAGGCGGGGCTGGCGGTGGAGTTCGACGGTGAGGATCACCGCAGCCGGGACCGGCACGCCCGGGACGTCCGGAAGGAGGCTGCGCTGCGGCGGCTCGGTCTGGAGGTCGCCCGGATCACCGGCACCGACCTCAGACGCACCGACGTGGTGATCGCCCGTCTGCACGAGGCCCGTGAGCGCGCGGCGTTCCGGTCGCCGGCGGAGCGTCGCTGGGTGCCCAGACCACCGCGCAGTCTCGAGGAGGAGCTGGCTCGGCGTGACCGACTCGAGGTCGAGCTTGCCGAGCTGCCCAGCATCGCGAAGCTACGGGGATGGTGAGACGGCTTCCCGGCAAGCCTGTCTGGGGCATCGCTGTCTCCCTGCGAACCGCAGGATTCCTTCCATCAGAACCTGCCGTTCGCAGGGAGACGGGCCGTCGGTCGTGGAGCTCCCGACAGATCACCTCACCGGGCCGACCGCCACCGCGCATGACACCTCGTGCAAGGCTCGGGGCATGCGGATCCTCCTCGACGAGACCTCCTCGACCACGGCGGGCGACGACGTCACCGACGACGACCTCGCCCGCCTCTACGCCGCCCCGCGCCGGGAGTGGCTGCGGATCAACTTCGTCTCCACGGTCGACGGCGCGGCCACCGGCAGCGACGGGCTCTCCGGCAGCATCAACAACGCCTCGGACAAGCGGATCTTCGACCTGCTGCGCACCCTCGCCGACGGGCTGGTGGTGGGGGCCGGGACGCTGCGCGCCGAGGGGTACGCCGTGCCGCGGCTGCCGCTGGTCGTGGTCAGCCGGCGGGCCGACGTACCCGAGACGCTGCGCGAAGCGCCACCCGGCCGGATCCTGGTGGCCACCTGGGCCGGCGCCCAGGGCATCGGCGAGGCCCGCGAGCTGCTGGGCGAGGAGCAGGTGCTGGTCACCGGCGACCACGACATGGACCTGACCCGGCTGCGGCCGATGCTGGCCGAGCGCGGCCTCCATCAGCTGCTCAGCGAGGGCGGCCCGCACCTGTTCCACTCCATGCTCGAGGCCGGCATCGTCGACGAGCTCGACCTCACCCTGGCGCCGCTGATGGTCGCCGGCGGCGGACCCCGGATCGTGGTCGGAGCCGGGATGGAGGTCCCCACCGTCCCCCAGGTCCTGCTCGAGGAGCACGGCTCGCTGATCGGCCGTTGGCTCGTCGGCTGAGTGACCGGGGGCGCCCGGTCGCTCGGTCACCACGACGGTGCTCGACCGGCTGGTCGCGCTGCCTGAGAGATCAGTCCAGCGGGGCGCGGCCGGTCGGATCCTGGGCGGTCGGGTCCTCGAGGAGGTCGCCACCGATCGGGTGGTTGTTCCACGCGGTGATCAGCCAGCTGTCGTCGGTGCGCTCCAGCTCGATGCAGCCGGTGTTGCGCATCGGTTCCAGCGCGACGTCGGCCCACTCGCCGGAGCCCTCGTCGGTGGCGCGCAGCCCGACCCAGGTGCGGATCGCGGCGCCATGGCTCACCACCAGCGCGGTCCCGGCGCCGGACCGGGCGATCGAGTCGATGGCGGCGTCGTACCGCGCCAGGAACTCGACCCCGGTCTCGCCGCCCGGCATCCGCTCCTCCGGCTGGCCGAACAGCCAGGTCGCGACGGTGTGCAGGTAGGTGTCGCGGGCGGCGTCGTCGGTGCGCATCTCCTGGTCACCGGCGCGGATCTCCCGCAGCCCGGGGAGTACGACGGGCGACAGGCCTAGCCGGTCGGCCAGCGGGGCTGCGGTCTGGGCCGTCCGCAGCAGGGTGGAGGTGAAGATCGCGTCCACCCCGCGGTCGGCCAGCACGGTCGCCGCGGCGTCGGCCTGGGCATGCCCGAGGTCGGTCAGCGGCGCGCCCGGCTCGTCGGTGTCCAGCGCGCCGGACACGTTCGAGTGGGTCTGGCCGTGGCGGAGCAGCAGTAGTCTCATCGGTCCTCGGCAGCGTGCTCGTCGTGCCCGGGACGTGAGCCCCTCGAAGCGCCTCCCGCGCCACCGTGGCCGTTGCGCTCGGGCAGCCGCCACGCGGCGGCGTCGTTGTCGAACGCCGGGAGCCCACGGGTCTGCCGGATGTAGGCCCACAGCAGCGGCCCGAGCAGCAGCATCGCGCCGCCGGCGATCGCGATCCAGGTGGGGGAGACACCGAGCATGTTCAGCCCGGTCAGGGTCAGCATGATCACGATGCCGCGCCGGATCACCGACTGCGAGACCCAGCCGGCGATCCGCGCACCGAGGTAGGTGCCAGGCGTGCTGCCCACCACCAGTGGGATCAGCACCGCCCACTGCACGCCGTCGACGATCACGTGGCTGATGGCCGCGGAGACGATCAGCGGCACCGCCTGGAGCAGGTCGGTGCCGACCAGCTTCACCGCGCTCAGCGTCGGGTAGAGCAGCAGCAGCGCCACCATGATCAGCGAGCCGGAGCCCACGGAGGTGACCCCGACGAGCAGGCCGCCGACGATGCCGACCAGCAGTGTCGGCAGCGGCTTCACCGCAGGGGTCTGGTCGGGCACCTCGTTGCCGCCGGTGACGTAGCGCAGCTGGATGTACATCCGGATCGAGTAGGTGACCGCGGTCAGCAGCAGCGCGCCGCCGATCGCCAGCTTGACGAAGTTCTCCTGCTCTTTGGTCGCGCCGATCGCCTTGACGATGAACGCGCCGGCGAAGGCGGTCGGCACCGAGCCGATCACCAGCCACATCACCAGCTTGGGGTTGGGCGAGCCACGCCGGAAGTGCACCGCGGCGCCCACCGGCTTGCTGATCGCCGAGGACACCAGGTCGTTGGTGACCGCGGCCATCGGGTTGATGCCGAGCACGATCAGCGCCGGCGTCATCAGCGCGCCGCCGCCCATCCCGGTCAGGCCGACCACGATGCCGATGCCGAAGCTCACGACCAGCACGCTCAGCGCGGCGGTGGTCAACAGATCATGCATCAGGCGCTCCTGAATCGCTTGCCGAGCGGGTCGTCGTCGATGGTGAACGGCAGTGCCTTCACCACGTCGGTGAGCGCGTCGTCGATGCTGCGGCCGGTGGTGTCCACGACCACGGTCGCGTCCTCTGGAGTCTCGTAGGGGCTGGAGATGCCGGTGAACTCCGGGATCTCGCCGGCGCGCGCCTTGGCGTAGAGCCCCTTGCGGTCGCGTCGCTCGCACTCCTCCAGCGGGGTGGCGACGTGCACCAGCACGAACTCGCCGCCGGCGTCGGCCACCATCTGCCGTACCGCCTTGCGGGTCGCGTCGAACGGCGCGATCGGCGAGCAGATCGCGACCCCGCGATGCCGGGCGATCTCGGCCGCCACCCAGCCGATCCGACGGATGTTGGTCTCCCGGTCCTCCTTGGAGAAGGTCAGGCCGGCGCTGAGGTTGCGTCGTACGACGTCGCCGTCGAGGCTGGTGACCGTCCGGTGCCCGGCCTCGAGGAGCTGGTCGTGCAGCGCCCGGGCCAGGGTCGACTTGCCGCTGCCGGACAGCCCGGTGAAGAACACCACCACGCCCGGCTCAGTCGGCTGGTCCTGCTCGATCACCTCGGCGACCCGGGCCGGTCGGGCGCCCTTGCCGTGGACGTAGTCGGAGACCTCGTCGTCGCCGGCGTAGTTCGCGAGCACCGCGGCGCGCAGGTCGGGGTCGGTGTGCGCCAGGGGTACGGCGACCACGTCGGCCTGCTCGCGCAGCTCTGCCGCCGTGGCCAGGCACGCCCGGACCAGCCCGACCGGCGTCAGCCCGACCGGGGCACCGACCCCGCACAGCGCCACCAGCACCACCGGCCGGCCCTCGCGTCGGGCCTCCACGAGCATCAGGTCCTCGGTCGACGGCGCCCGGTCGACGGGCACGAACAGGGCGCCGGCGTACTGCTCGCGGACCTGCGCCGGGGTGAGGTGCAGCCGGCGGAACGGGCCGTAGGCAGGGTGGCTCAGCGCGCTCAGCGCACCGTCGGCCGCGCGGTGCGCCAGCGGCAGCCCCTCGGGGTCGACCAGCTCGACCTCTCCGGCCGGAGCGTCCAGGGCGACGACCCCGCCGGGCTCGTCGAAGCGGTCCCGCGGCGCCAGGGCGCCCGCGAGCAGCAGCTCGAGGTCGTCCAGCTCTCGGGGCGTGGGGCAGTGTTGCGGCACAGGCACGGGCGACATCCTCCCAGACGCCCGCAGCCGCCGCGCTGGTAACGCGAGGTGAGCGGGACGTGCCTCGGATCGCGCCGCTCTGGGGCGACAACCCCGCGGCGCATCGGTCGCCGCGACCGCCACTACGCTCGGCTCCATGGGTCAGCCTGTCGTCGTCGCCGAGATCGTCCGCTCCGGTTTCACCGAAGGGCACCACTACGGGTCGATGGTGGCGCTCGGCCCGGACGGCAGCACGGCGTACGCCGTCGGCGAGGTGGGCGCGCAGATCCTGCCGCGCTCGTGCAACAAGCCGATCCAGGCGCTCGGCATGCTGTACGCCGGCTTGGCGCTCGAGCCGCAGCTGCTGGCGCTGGCCTGTGCGTCGCATTCGGGCGAGCCCTTCCACATCGAGGGGGTACGCCGGATCCTCGCCGGCGCCGGCCTGACCGAGGACGCCCTGCAGACCCCGCGGGACTATCCGCTCGACGACGACGCCCGCGACGCCGTGATCCGCGCGGGCGACGGCCGGCAGTCGGTGCTGATGAACTGCTCGGGCAAGCACGCCGCCATGCTGGCGACCTGCGTCGCGAACGGCTGGCCCACCGAGACCTACCTCGACCCCGACCACCCGCTGCAGCAGCAGATCGCGCGCACCTTCGCCGAGCTCACCGGCGAGCCGGTCGGCACCGTGGCGGTCGACGGCTGCGGGGCGCCGTTGCTGTCCACCTCGCTGACCGGGCTGGCCCGGGCGTTCGCCCGCCTGGCCACCGCCACCGACGGGCCCGAGCGGCTGATCGCCGAGGCGATCCGGGCGCACCCGGAGTACGTCTCCGGCAGCACCCGCGACGAGCTCGCCCTGCTGCGCGCGATCCCCGGCGCGATCGGCAAGGCGGGCGCGGAGTCCTGCTACGTCGTCGCGCTGCCCGACGGTCGCGCGCTCGCGCTGAAGACCGACGACGGCGCGCCCCGGGCCCGGCCGGTGGTGATGGCCGGGCTGCTGCGGCGCCTGGGCTGGGACGAGGACGAGGGCGTCGACACCGCCGCCGTACGACGGACCGGCGAGGCGCCGCTGCTCGGCGGCGGGCGCCAGGTGGGCGAGATCCGCCCGGTCGTGACCGGTTGATGCATGCAACGGCTAGCAGTCGTTGAGCCTTGAACAACCCAGAGAACCAAGGGGTCTGTGACTCGACTCACCCGGCCACGATTTGATGTGCTAACAATTGTTAGCAACACTGGCCTCGTGGCCAAGTCCAAGTTCGGCAAGACCGTCGACTCGCTGGGGGAGTACCTCCATGACCAGCGGGTCGCCGCGCAGCTGTCCCTGCGTCAGCTCGCGGAGCAGACCGGGGTGTCGAACCCCTACCTGAGCCAGATCGAGCGCGGCCTGCGCCGCCCGTCGGCCGAGGTGCTGCAACAGATCGCCAAGGCGCTTCGGATCTCCGCCGAGCAGCTCTATGTGCAGGCCGGCATCCTCAACGCCGAGGACGAGCACGTCCGGTCCGTCGAGCTCGCGATCCTCGGCGACCCGGTGCTGACCGAGCGGCAGAAGCAGTCCCTGTTGGACGTCTACCAGTCCTTCAGGATCACGGCTGTCGCGGCCACGCTGCCCACCCCAGACTCCGAGCCCGTTGCTGACGGCTCCGAGACCGACACACAAGGAGATTGAGAATGGCCAAGACCCAGTTCAACGTTGAGCAGATCAAGACCGAGGCCGTGAAGCCGTTCTTCGCGGTCGCCGGTGCCACCGAGCTCGCCGTCGACGTGGCGCGTGGCTACGCGACCGAGGCGCAGAAGACCTACCAGAAGCGCGTCGACGCCGTGCAGGCCCGCGTGTCCAAGGTCGAGTACCGCGACGCCAAGGCGCTCCAGGGCCAGGCCCGCGAGGTCGTCACCGCCCGCGTCGAGGAGCTCTCCAAGGAGGCCCGCGAGGCGCAGGCCCGCTTCGAGGCCCGCATCGCCGAGCTGCGCGACGAGGCCAAGGGCTTCCCGGCCCGCGTGCAGGCCCAGGTCGACGAGGCCGTCGCCGACCTGACCGAGACCTACGCCGACCTGGCCAAGCGGGGCGAGAAGTTCGTCGCCGCGCTGCGCAAGGACGGCGTCAAGGCCCTCACCGCGGTGAAGAAGGCGCCGTCGCGCTCCACCACCGTGCGCCGCGAGAAGGCCGTCTCGGCCGCCAAGAGCGCGCCGGCGAAGAAGGCCACCGCCAAGAAGGCTCCCGCCAAGAAGGCCCCGGCGAAGAGCACCGCGAAGAAGGCTGCTCCCAAGAGCGCCTGACCTCGCCTCGACGAGGGCCTCGGGGACAGCTCCCCGGGGCCCTTCGTCGTCCTCGGAGCGGCCCCAAACCGGGCGCCGAGCGGTTAGCCTAGGCCCGTGGCCGTCTTCGACTTCGAGTACTACACCGAGCTGGTGCTCTTCGTGCTGATGGCTGCCCTGGAGGTCTTCGCGTTCGTCGACGCGGTGCTGCGTCCTGCGGCCGGCTTCACGGCGGCCGGCAAGCTCAGCAAGCCGGCCTGGCTGCTGATCCTCGCTCTGGCGATGGTCACCTGCGTGGCCTTCCAGTCGCCGATGAGCATCCTCGGGCTGCTCGGCATCGTTGCCGCCGGGGTCTATCTGGCCGACGTCCGCCCGGCGGTCGCGGCGATCACCCGACGGTGACCGCGTCGCGGCAGGTGGACGCGGTGGCGATCGATGCGCCACCGATCACGAGCGGGCGCACCCACCTGCAGCGACGGCTCGACCAGGCGGTGACGCTGGTCTTCCTGGTCGACATCGTCGCCCTGGTTGCTGCCTCCCTGCTCGCCTGGCAGCTGCGCGCAGGCATCGACTCGCGCTGGAGCACCCCGTTCACCACCGGCCACCTCCAGCCGAGCGCTGGACCGTGGCTGGTCGCCCTGTGGGCACTGGTGCTGCTCGCCGGCGGCGCCTACGACCCTCGAGAGTTCGGCGCCAAGCTCGAGGAGTTCCGCTCCATCGTGCTCTGCTCGGTGATCACCTTGGGACTGGTCGGCTTCATCGGCTTCCTCTCCCAGAGCCGGATGTCCCGCGGCTACGTGCTGCTGCTGTTCGCCATCGGGATCCCGCTGCTGCTGGTGGTCCGGTACGCCGACCGCAAGGTGATCCACGCCCTGCGCCAGCGCGGCCGGCTGATCCACCGGGTCATCGCGGTCGGCCACCCCGGGTCGGTCGCCGAGCTCGACGCGGTGCTCCGCCGCGAGCCCTGGACCGGCTACCGCGTCGTCGGGATGTGCGCGCCCGTCGGCGTCGACACCGGCGCGCTGACCCTGCTCGGCACTGTCGACGAGCTGCCGCGGATCGCGGTGGAGACCGAGGCGGACACGGTGCTGGTCGCCGGCGGGTCCTACTCGTCGGCCTCCGAGCTGCGGCGGCTCGGCTGGGCGCTCGAGGGGCTCGACCTGGACATGCTGGTGGTGCCGTCGCTGACCGACGTGGCCGGCCCGCGGGTGCACTTCTCCCACGTCGCCGGGCTGCCGCTGGTGCACGTCCAGGAGCCCCAGATCGACGAGGCGATGGGCCTGGTCAAGCGCACCTTCGACCTGGTGATCTCCGCCGGCCTGCTCGTCGTACTCGCCCTGCCGATGCTGGTGGTCGCGCTGGTGATCAAGGCCCAGGACGGCGGCCCGGTCTTCTATCGGCAGCATCGGGTCGGCGGCCAGCAGCGCGACTTCGGGATGTTCAAGTTCCGCTCGATGGTGGTCGGCGCCGACCGCGTCCGCACCGAGCTCGACCACGCCAACGAGACCGACGGGCTGCTGTTCAAGATCCGTGAGGACCCGCGGGTGACCAGATTCGGCCGGTTCATCCGGAAGTACTCCATCGACGAGATCCCGCAGTTGTTCAACGTGATCCGCGGCGAGATGAGCCTGGTCGGGCCGCGGCCGCCGCTGCCCGAGGAGGTCGCGCAGTATGACGGCGACGTGCATCGTCGGCTGCTGGTCCGTCCCGGGATGACCGGCCTGTGGCAGGTCTCCGGCCGCTCGGACCTGTCCTGGGAGGAGTCGGTCCGCCTCGACCTCTACTACGTCGACAACTGGTCGCTGACCTCCGATCTGGTGATCCTGCTGAAGACCGCCCGCGCCGTACTGCTGTCCTCCGGCGCCTACTAGCACCGAGCCGCGGCCCTGCCTGGGCCCTGTGGACATCCGCTGCGGGCCGGCCGCGATGGGTAGGCAGCCGGGATGGAGATCGACGAGTGCCTCTCGTGGCACGGCGGGTTCATGTCCTACCGCCTCCTGGTCGCCGAGTTCGGCCGTGGCGATGTGCGAGCCGCGCTGCGGCAGGGCCGGATCGTGCGGGTGGGCCGGGGCAGCTACGGCCTGCCCGGAGGCCCCGAGGCCCGCGCCGCGGCGCGCCGCCTCGCCGGCGTCCTCTCCCACACCAGCGCCGCGATCGAGCACGGATGGCCGGTCAAGGTGCTGCCCCGGCAGCCGCATGTGACCGTTCCCCGACACCGCACCGTCGCGGCCGGGAGGCGCCGGCAGGTCACGGTGCACTACGCAGACGTCCGGACCGACGGCCTGGTCACCACCCCGGCGCAGACGGTGGTGGACTGCGCCCGGGCACTGCCCTTCGATGAGGCGCTGTGCATCGCAGACTCCGCCCTGCGCTCGGGCATGGTCACCGCAGCGGAGCTCGAGGCCGCTGCTCTCGCGGCGCCGCGGACCGGCCGGAGCCGCGCGATCCGAGTCGTGACGGCCGCGGACGCACGAGCCGCCAATCCGTTCGAGTCGGTGATCCGCGCCATCTCACTGGAGTTCCCGCAGCTCAACTTGGAGCCGCAGGTGCAGATCGCCGGGCTGGGCCGCCCCGACCTCCACGATCGCCGGCTCGGCCTCGTCGTGGAGTGCGACTCGTTCCGATTCCACGCCTCGCGGGCGGCCCTGGTGCACGACATCGAGCGCTACAACGAGTGCGCGCAACGCTCGCTCTCGCTGCTCCGGTTCGCCTGGGAGCACTCGATGCTGCGCCAGGACTACGTCCGCGAGCAGTTCAGCACCTGGCTGGTTGCGCACGGGCTGTCAGTTCAGCGGCCCGTGCGACCGACGCCCGCGTGAGAGGACTGCGATCGGCCGGGTCGTGCGCGAACTGACAGCCCTTGTGCCGCTCAGCCGCGCCGGGCGCGGGCGGCCGACTTGGCCCGGTCGTGCTGGTCGAGGACCACCTTGCGGATCCGGACCGCATCCGGAGTCACCTCGACGCACTCGTCGTCGCGGCAGAACTCCAAGGACTGCTCCAGCGACAGCTTCTTCGGCGGGATCAGCTTCTCGAAGTTGTCCGAGGTGGCCGACCGCACGTTGGTCTGCTGCTTCTCCTTGGTGATGTTGACGTCCATGTCGTCGGCGCGGGAGTTCTCCCCGACGATCATGCCCTCGTAGACCTCGGTGGTCGGCTCGACGAAGAGGACACCGCGCTCCTGCAGGTTCGTCATCGCGTAGGCCGTGGCCGCGCCGGACCGGTCCGCCACCAGCGAGCCCTGCGAGCGTGAGCGGATCTCGCCGGCCCACGGCTCGTAGCCCTCGGAGATGTGGTGGGCGATGCCGGTGCCGCGGGTGATGGTGAGGAACTCCGTGCGGAAGCCGATCAGCCCACGGGACGGGACCAGGAACTCCATCCGCACCCAGCCGGTGCCGTGGTTGGTCATCTGCTCCAGCCGCCCCTTGCGCACGGCGAGCAGCTGGGTGATCGCACCGAGGTGCTCCTCGGGGGCGTCGACGGTCAGCCGCTCCGTCGGCTCGTGCAGCTTGCCGTCGATCTCGCGGGTCACCACCTGCGGCTTGCCGACGGTCAGCTCGAAGCCCTCCCGGCGCATCTGCTCGACCAGGATCGCCAGCGCCAGCTCGCCGCGGCCCTGCACCTCCCACGCGTCGGGACGCTCGGTGGGGAGCACCTTCAGCGAGACGTTGCCGACCAGCTCGGAGTCGAGGCGGTCCTTGACCAGCCTCGCGGTGACCTTGGTGTTCTTGGTCGGCCCGCGACCGGCCAGCGGTGAGGTGTTGGTGCCGATGGTCATCGAGATGGCCGGCTCGTCGACGTGGATCAGCGGCAGCGCCACCGGGCTCTCCGGGTCGGCCAGCGTCTCGCCGATGGTGATGTCCGGGATGCCGGCGACGGCAACGATGTCACCCGGCCCGGCGCTCTCGCCCGGCTTGCGCTCGAGGCCCTCGGTGACCAGGAGCTCGGTGATCTTGACGTTCTTGGTGGTGCCGTCGCGCCGGATCCAGGCGACGTTCTGGCCCTTGCGCAGGTTGCCCTCGTGGATCCGGACCAGCGCGAGGCGGCCCAGGAACGGCGACGCGTCGAGGTTGGTAACGTGCGCCTGGAGCGGCGCGCCGTCGGTGTAGGTCGGCGCCGGGATCGTGTCCAGGATCGTCTTGAACAGCGGCTCGAGGTTGTCCCCCTCGGGCATCGACGCGTTCTCCGGCTGGGTCAGGCTCGCGATGCCCGCACGCCCGGAGGCGTAGACGACGGGGAAGTCGAGCGCGTCCTGGCTGTGCGACTCGTCGAGCAGGTCCAAGAACAGCTCGTAGGTCTCGTCGACCACCTCGGCGATCCGGGCGTCACCCCGGTCGGTCTTGTTCACCACCAGGATCACCGGCATATCGGCGTTGAGCGCCTTGCGCAGCACGAACCGGGTCTGCGGCAGCGGGCCCTCGGAGGCGTCGACCAGCAGCACGATGCCGTCGACCATCGACAGCCCGCGCTCGACCTCGCCACCGAAGTCGGCGTGGCCGGGGGTGTCGATGATGTTGATCGTCATCGGCTTGCCCTCGGCCGCGGGGCCGGCGTAGTGCACCGCGGTGTTCTTCGCGAGGATGGTGATGCCCTTCTCGCGCTCCAGCTCGCCGGTGTCCATCGCGCGCTCGGCTACGCTCTCCGCCTGGTGCGCGGTGAACGCTCCCGCCTGGCGCAGCATCGCGTCGACCAGCGTGGTCTTGCCGTGGTCGACGTGGGCGACGATTGCCACGTTTCGTAGGTCGGAGCGGGACTGGCGCGACATAGAATGCTTTCAAGGGTGAGGGCAGGTCTGAGCCGCCGTAGGGAGGGTGGGGGTTGTTGCGTCGAGGACGCAGCACCCGAGTCTATCGTGGATGACGTGACCAGGTTCCGCGTGCTCTTCGTCTGCATCGGGAACGTGTGCCGTTCGCCGTTGGGCGAGCGACTGATGCAGCTGCGGCTGCCGGCCGAGGGCTTCGAGGTCGCCAGCGCCGGCGTGAACGCCCTCGAGGGCGCCCCGATGTCCCCGGAGTCCGCCGCCGAGCTGGCAGCCCGGGGCGGCCGGGCCGACGGGTTCGTGGCGCGGCGGCTCACCGAGCAGATGCTGCGCGATGCCGACCTGGTGCTGACCGCCACGCTCGAGATCCGGTCGCGGGTCCTCAGCGAGGTGCCCTCGGCGCTGCGCCGGACCTTCACCGTGCGCGAGTTCGCCGCCCTGCTCGAGGAGGTCGACGACCCCGACCTCAACGGGCTGGTCGCCGCGGCCGCAGCAGCCCGCTCGCGGGCCCGGCTGGAGGACTACGACGTCCCCGACCCCTGGCAGCGCGGGCTCGAGCTGCACGCCCGGGCGGCCACCCTGATGGACGAGGCCGTCAGCCGGATCGCCAAGGGACTGAGCCGGTGACCCGTCGACTCGCCCTCACCGCGGGCCCGTGGGCGCTCGCGCTCGCCGTGCTGGTCAGTCTGATTCCCGGGGTCGCGCATGCGCCGGGCACGCCGTACCGGCAGACGTCGTACAGCTCCAGCGGGGGCGCGCACCTGGCCGGCCGGCTGCCGCTGGCTGGCATCCGGATCGCGCTTGACCCGGGGCACCAGCTCGGCAACCACAACTTCCCCGCGGAGATCAACCGCATCGTCAAGGCGGGGCGCGACTACCGCAAGGCCTGCAACACCACCGGAACCGCCATCGACGGAGGGCTGCCCGAGGCCACCATCGTGTGGCGGATCGCCCGGCAGGCGCGCGCCCGGCTGGAGCAGCTCGGCGCGAAGGTGTTCCTCACCCGCGGCTCCAACAGCGAGCGCCGGTGGGGTCCCTGCGTGGACACGCGTGGCCGGTTCGGCAAGAGGGTCGACGCCCGGCTGATGGTGAGCATCCACGCCGACGGCGAGGTGAACCGCTCCTTCCACGGCTTCCACGTGATCCCGCCGTCGCGCGGGCACCTGGTCAAGCCGTCGAACGTGCGCCCGTCGATGCGCCTGGCCAAGGCCGTCCGGCGCGGCTTCGACCGGCACCACATCGCCCGGTCGAACTACATCGGCGGCGGTACGGCGCTGAACCCCCGCAACGACCTCGGCACCCTGAACATGGCCCGGGTGCCGGTCGCGATGGTCGAGATCGGCAACGTCCACAACCGCTCCGACGCTCATCAGATGAGCACCGTCCGGGGCCGGCACCGCTACGCCATGGCCGTGGTGGCCGGGATCCGGGCGTTCCTGGGCCGATGACTTTCCCAGGTTAAGAACCCAAAGTCGCCCTTCCCACAGGAGAGTTGGTGTGTGAAGAGGGACATTCCTGGGGGAAGTACGGCGGATCCGCGCCTCGCCGTACTCCCAGCGACTCGGCACCCGCAAACACGCCACTGATTCGGATCAGGCCGCGAGAATGTGACCCGATGCGTGACCGATGGGTTCTTAACCTGGGAAAGGTCGCTCAGCCGAAGATCGGGCCGCGGTGCAGCTTGTGCTGGGCGGCCTGGGCCACCGGGCGGATCACCAGCTCGTCGATGTTGACGTGGCGGGGCAGCGAGGCGACCCAGCGGATCGCCTCGGCGACGTCGGTGGCCACGAGCGGGGAGTCGACATCGGCGTAGACGGCCTCGGCACGGTCGCGGTCGCCACCGAAGCGGACCAGCGAGAACTCCTCGGTGTGCACCATCCCGGGCGCGATCTCGGTGACCCGGATCGGCTCGCCGTTGAGCTCCAGGCGAAGCGTCTGGGTCACCACCCGGGTGCCGTGCTTGGCGGCCGTGTAGCCACCCCCACCCTCGTACGCGACCCGCCCGGCGGTCGAGCCCACGTTGACCACCAGTCCCTGGCCACTGGCGCGCAGGGCGGGCAGCAGGGTCTGGGTGACCCGGACCAGGCCGAGCACGTTGACGTCGTACATCTGCTGCCAGTCGGCCAGGTCGGCGGACTCGACCGGGTCGGAGCCCAGCGCGCCACCGGCACAGTTGACGAGTACGTCGAGCCGCCCGCCGACCGCCTCGGCCAGCGCGGAGACCGAGTCGGGCGAGGTCACGTCGCAGGTGATCGCGGTCCCGTCGATCTCCTCGGCCAGCGCTGCGATCCGGTCGGCCCGGCGCGCCACGCAGACCACCGAGAACCCGTCGGCGGCGAGGGCGCGGGCCGTCGCCTCGCCGATGCCGCTGCTCGCGCCGGTCACCAGTGCGGTCGTCATCTGCACACCGCCGAGGGTACAAGTCGGGGAATGGACGACAATCAGGGGACGTTGGAGGTTGGACGTGGACCAGCAGCAGATCACGCAGCAGCGCGGGAAGCCCCTGCGCCGGGTCGCGATGATCAGCCTGCACACCTCCCCGCTCGACCAGCCGGGCACCGGCGACGCCGGCGGGATGAACGTCTACGTCACCGAGGTCGCCCGCCAGCTCGCCCGGCGGGGCATCGAGGTGGACATCTTCACCCGGGCCACCTCGTCGGGACATGCGACCGAGGTCGAGATGACCCCCGGCGTCGCCGTACGCCACATGGTCGCCGGGCCGTTCGAGGGGCTGACCAAGGGCGAGCTGCCCGGCCAGCTGTGCACCTTCGCGCGTGAGGTGCTGCGCACCGAGGCGTCCTTCGACCCCGGCCACTACGACGTGGTGCACAGCCACTACTGGCTCTCCGGCCAGGTCGGCGCGCTCGCCCGGGACCGATGGGGGGTCCCGCTGGTGCACTCGATGCACACCATGGCCAAGGTCAAGAACGAGCTGCTCGCCGAGGGCGACGTCCCCGAGCCGACCGCCCGGATCATCGGCGAGGAGCAGGTCGTCGAGGCCGCGGACATGCTGATCGCGAACACCGTCGACGAGGCCAAGGACCTGGTCAACAGCTACGACGCGGACCCGACCCGGGTCGAGGTGGTCCACCCCGGCGTCGACCTGGCGCTGTTCCGACCGACCCCGCAGGCGGAGGCCCGCGGCCGGCTCGGCCTGCCCGAGGACGCCGACGTGCTGCTGTTCGTCGGACGGATCCAGCCGCTGAAGGCCCCCGACGTACTCCTCCGGGCGGCCGCCGCGCTGCTCGACCGCCAACCCGAGCGGCGCCGTCGGCTCGTGGTCGCGGTGGTCGGCGGGCCGTCCGGCACCGGCCTGGAGCACCCCGAGTCGCTGTCCCAGCTGGCCGGCGAGCTCGGCCTGGCCGACGTGGTGCGCTTCGTGCCGCCGGTCGATCGCGCCGACCTCGTCGACTGGTACGCCGCCGCCTCGCTGGTCTGCGTGCCCTCCTACAACGAGTCCTTCGGGCTGGTCGCCATCGAGGCCCAGGCCGTCGGGACGCCCGTCGTCGCCGCAGCGGTCGGCGGGCTGCCCACCGCGGTCGCCGACGGCCGATCCGGCCTGCTCGTCGACGGGCACGCGCCCGCCGACTGGGCGGATGCCATCGGCCGGATCCTGCAGGACCCGCCGCTGCGTGCCCGGATGTCCGCCGCCGCCGTCGAGCACGCGGCCCGGTTCAGCTGGTCCCGTACGGCGCAGGCGACCCTGTCCGTCTACGAGCAGGCCCGGGAGCTGATGCATCGTGACTGAACCGACTGAGGGACTCGACGCGACGCCGGACCCGGAGCGCCAGGCCCTCGCCCAGCTGATCCACGACACCCTGGTGGACGGCGAGATCGAGTTCACCCGGCGCGGTGACGTCTTCGACGTCGTACTCCCCGGCGAGCGCAAGCTCCAGACGCCCGTCCGGCTGGAGATCGGCCCGCATGCGCTCGGCGTGCACGCGTTCGTGTGCCGCCGGCCCGACGAGAACTTCGAGGGGGTCTACCGCTGGATGCTCGAACGGAACATGCGGATGTTCGGGGTGGCGTTCGGACTCGACGCGCTCGGTGACATCTACCTCGACGGCCGGCTGCCGCTGTCGGTCATCACCGCCGACGAGATCGACCGGCTGCTCGGCTCGGTGCTCAGCTATGCCGACGAGTCGTTCAACGTGCTGCTCGAGCTCGGCTTCGCCTCCTCGATCCGCAAGGAGTGGGAGTGGCGCCTCGAGCGCGGCGAGTCCACCCGCAACCTCGAGGCCTTCGAGGCGCTCCGCCCGCGCGACTGAGGGCTACTGCGACGCGGGCATGACCTCCGGGACCTCCGGCGTCGCCGCGACCCGAGGCCTGCGACGGGTCACCAGCACGCCGGCGATGCACAGCACCCCGCCCACGAACGCCAGCGCCGGCGGCACCTCACCGAGCATCAGCCAGGCCAGCCCGGTCGCGATGAACGGCACCAGGAACGTGGTCAGCGCCAGCCTCCCGGCGTCGCTGGACTTCAGCGCGAACGCCCAGGTGGTGAAGCCGATCGCGGTCGGGAAGACGCCGAGGTAGACGATCCACAGCAGGCTGCTGGCCGGCGCATGGCCGACGACATGCACGAGTTGGCCGGTCCACGGCAGGCAGACCACTGCGCCGGTCACGCACGCCAGGAAGGTGATCTCCAGGCCGGGCGTCCGGGCCAGCAGCGGCTTCTGGGCGAGGACGCCGATCGCGTAGGTCACCGCGGCGACGAGCGCCAGGCCGACGCCCAGCAGGTCGCCGTGTCCCTGGGAGGAGCCGCGCCCGATCGCCACCACGCCGAGGAACCCGACCGCCATCCCGATCAGCAGCCAGCGGGTCATCCGCTCGCCGAGGAACACCGTGGCGAGCAGCGCGACCAGGATCGGGCCCACCTGCACCAGCAGCGCCGAGGTGCCCGCGTCGATCCGGCGCTCGGCCGCGTTGAGCGCCAGGTTGTAGACGCCGAACCAGGCGACCCCGCACAGCAGCAGCAGCGGCAGGTCCCGCCGTGGCGGCCAGGTCGGCCCGCGTCGGAGCACCAACGCCCCCAGCACCGCGGAGGCGACCAGCAGCCTGCCGAGCGAGAGCGCGCCCGGCGGCACGTCGTGGCCCAGGTGCCGGATCGCCACGAAGGCGGATGCCCACAGCAGCAGGGTGACCGCGGCCGCGATGAGCGGGGCCGGGCCGGCGGTGCGGCTGGCCGGTGCGATCGTCACGGCAGCCAATCTAGGTGGCCCGATCCCTTGGGGGCACGCGGATTTCGGACACCGTCCGTCGAAATCCGGACAAGCTTCGTTGCACTCGGGCTGTCAGCTCGCCGGGGCGGCCCGTGGGCCACGCGGGGCCTGCCGGACCGGTGCCCCGAACTGACAGCCCTTCCGCCACAGCGATCAGGGCAGGAACAGTGCGGAGTCGCCGAACTCGTGCCAGAGGTAGCCCTCGGCCACGGCCGCGTCATACGCCCGCTGGGTCAGGTCCGCGCCGGCGACCGACTCGACGAGGAGCAGATGCGAGGCGTGCGGGTCGTGCCAGCCGGTGACCAGGCCGTCCACGACGCGGGCAGGATCGCTCGGGGAGATCACCCGCTCGGTCCAGCCGTGCCGCGCGACCACCGTGCCCGCATCGACGGCGGACTCCAGCGCCCGAGTCACCGTCGTGCCGACCGCGACCACGCGCCCGCCACCGGCGCGGGTGGCGTTCACCAGGCGCGCCGTCGGCTCGGTGACCTCGAACCACTCCGGCTGCGGCGCCTCACCGACCTCCTGGGACGAGACCCCGGTGTGCAGCGTGATCGGCGCGATGCCGATGCCCCGGGACACCAGTGCGCTCACCAGCGCGTCGGTGAAGGGGCGTCCGGCCGAGGGCATCTCGGCGCTTCCGGGGCGGGAATCGAAGACGGATCGGTAGGCCGACAACGGGTAGCGGCGATCGAGGTACCCGTAGGAGATCGGACGGCCGTGCCTGCGCAGCTCCTCGACCAGGTCGCCGTCGACGTGCGCCCGCCAGAGCCGGTTGCCGACGCCGGTCGGCGACGAGTGCTCGCGAGGGTACGGCGCCGCCAGCCGCAGCAGCACCCGGCCCACGAGCACGATGTCGCCGGTCGCGGCGTCGAGAACTGCCCGATCAGCAGCGGGCGCGGACCGCAGCTCGACCACCCAGTCGCCGTCGTCGAGCGGCATCGCCAGGTGGACGACCACCGGGTCGCCGCCGAGCAGACGGCCGTCGAGCTGCCGGGCCTCGGTCGCGGAGTTGTTCACCACCACGAGATCGCCGGCGGCGAGCTGCTCGGGAAGGTCGCGGAAGCGGACGTGACTGATCCCGTCGGGCCGGGCGACCAGCAGCCGCACCTGGTCACGGGCCAGGCCGCGCCACTCGGCGGGCGCCGGTGCGGTGGTCTCCAGCGGAGCGGGGAAGCGGGTGTGAGGGGAGTCGGTGAGCAGCGTCATGACGCCACCGCCGGCGCCAGCTCTGCGGCCCGGTACCGGCCCGACGCCGGTCGTTCGGTCAGCAGCGCGAGCAGGTGCGGCACCACCGTCCCCGGCAGCGGCCGGTCCGAGATGTCCTCGCCGGGGAAGGCCTGCTGGTGCATCGCGGTGCGCATGTCGCCGGGATCCACCGCGTAGGCCGTCACGCCGGTCTCGGCACCGAAGGTGAGGGTGACGTGGTCGAGCGCGGCTTTGCTGGCGCCGTACAGCCCCCAGGTGCCGTAGTGCTCGACGGCCGCGTCGGACGAGACCGACAGCAGGATCCCGTCGCTGTGCAGCAGGTGGGGGAGCAGCAGCCGGCTGAGCTCGAGCGGGGCCTCGACGTTGGTCGCGAAGACATCGGCCAACCCGTACGCCGGCGACTCGGCCAGGGTGCGCATCGGGCCCAGCTCGCTGGCGTTGTGCACCAGCAGGTCGAGACGGCCGAGCTCCTCGACGGCGTCGGCGAGCCGGGCCCTATGGGCGGCTGAGCGGACGTCGCCGGCGATGGCCCGGACCGGCAGGTCAGCGGTGGCCCGGCGCAGCCGGTCGGCATCCCGGCCGTCGGTGATCACCTGCCAGCCGCGGTCGGCGAGCGCAGCGACGAGGGCGAGCCCGAGGCCAGCGGAGCCGCCGGTGACGAGAGCGACCGGCGGTCGGGTGTTCTTGGATTCTGTGGTCATGTATGCCAGTGTTCAAGTTGAAGTGAACTTGAGATCAAGGGCTGACAGCACTTTTCTCTGGAGGCGAACGTGGACACGCACGACCGACTGCCGATGGGCGAGGTCTCCCGGCGCAGCGGCTTCGCCGCGTCGGCGCTGCGCTACTACGAGAGCCAGGGCCTGATCACGGCGGAGCGGTCGCCCGGCGGTCAACGCACGTTCGAGCGCAGCACGCTGCGCCGCCTCGCCTTCATCCGGGCGGCCGGGAACATTGGGCTGAGCATCGAGGAGATCCGCGGCGAGCTTGACCGGCTACCCCAGGGACGGACACCCACCAAGGCCGACTGGCAGCGCATCTCGCGGCATTGGCGGGGGCGGCTGGACGAGCAGATCGCTGCACTGCGTCGGCTGCGGGACGGGCTGGACTCGTGCATCGGCTGCGGCTGCCTGTCGATGAAGCGGTGTGCGATCTCCAACCCCGATGACGTCGCCGCGGGCAGCGAGGACGCCCCCGGCGCGGCGTACCTGCCTCGCATGCTGCGGCGCGACCTGCCGCACCGCCGCTGAGGCCCGTTCAGTCCTCGAGCTTGTAGCCCAGCCCGCGCACGGTGCGCAGCAGACGCGGCTGGCCCGGGTCCTCCTCGAGCTTCGCGCGCAGCCGCTTCACATGCACGTCCAGGGTCTTGGTGTCCCCGACGTAGTCGGCGCCCCAGACCCGGTCGATCAGCTGGCCACGGGTGAGCACCCGGCCGGCGTTGCGCAGCAGAGCCTCGAGGAGCTCGAACTCCTTCAGCGGCAGGGCGATCGGCTCACCACGGACGCTGACCTCGTGCCGCTCGACGTCCATCCGGACGCCTGCCGCGGACAGCACCTGCGGGTCGAGGTCGGGCACCTCGACGCCGCGCCGCAGCACCGCGCGGATCCGGGCGAGCAGCTCGCGAGGGGAGTACGGCTTGGTGACGTAGTCGTCCGCGCCGAGCTCGAGGCCGACCACCTTGTCGACCTCCTCGTCGCGGGCGCTGACCATGATCACCGGAACCTGCGAGACCTGCCGGATCCGCCGACACACCTCGGTGCCGGGCAGCCCGGGCAGCATCACGTCCAGCAGCACGATGTCGGCGCCTCCGCGCTCGAACGCAGCCAGCGCGTCCGGCCCGGTCGCGGCGACGGTGACCTCGAAGCCCTCGCGCTCCAGCAGGAACGAGAGCGCCTCGCGGTAGCTCTCCTCGTCCTCGACCACCAGCACCCGCGTCACGTCCGTGCCTCCCCCTGCTGCGGCGACAGGGCCGGCCGTGTCGCCGGACCTCGGTCGGGGCGGCGCGGCAGGGTCAGCGTGAACGTGGACCCCTCTCCCTCCACCGACCTGACGGTGACCTCACCGCCATGCGACGCCGCCACGTGCTTGACGATCGAGAGCCCCAGCCCGGTGCCACCGGTGGCCCGTGGCCGGGCCCGGTCGACGCGGTAGAAGCGCTCGAAGATCCGGTCCAGCTCGCCGGGCGGGATGCCCATCCCCATGTCGCTCACCGACAGCTCCACCATGTCGTCGCGGACGCGTGCGGTGACCTGCACGGTCGAGCCGTCCTCGGAGTACTTGACCGCGTTGGCCACCAGGTTGCCGAGCGCGAGGCCGATCTGGCCGGCGTGACCGAGCAGCACCAGCCCGGTGGGCGGGTAGGAGAGCACGATGCCGCGGGCATCCGCGTCGGTGTGCAGCTCATCGAAGGTGGTCACGACCAGCTCGTCCAGCGGCACCGCGGCCGGGGAGTCCAGCGGGTCGTCGTCCTGGAGTCGGGAGAGCTCGATGATCTGCTGCACCAGCCGGGTGAGCCGGTCGCTCTCCACGTGCATCCGGCCAGCGAACCGGCGTACCGCCTCGGGGTCGTCGGCGGCGTCGGCGACGGTGTCGGAGAGCAACTTCAGCGCACCGACGGGCGTCTTGAGCTCGTGGCTCACGTTGGCCACGAAGTCGCGTCGTACCGCCTCGACGCGGTGTTCGCGGCTGCGATCCTCGACCAGCGCCAGCACGAACCAGGAGCCCAGCGGCGCCACCCGGACGCTGACATGACGAGGCGGCTTCCCGGCGCTGCGGGGCACCACCAGCTCGGTCTCACGGACCTGGCCGTCGCGGCGTACCTGGGCGACCAGCTCGGCCAGCTCCGGTACGGCGATCCGCTGATCGCGGACCAGCCCGATCGCCACCGCGGGGGCCGAGGCCTTGAGCACGACGTCGTCGTCATCGACCACCAGGGCGCTGCTGCGCAGCACCGAGAGCACCGCGGCCACCCCGTCGGGGAGCGTCGGCGGCGTGACCGGGCCGGTCCGCAGCTCGCGCTCGCTGACCCGCCACGCGAGCACCACCCCTCCGCCGAGCACGACACCGAGCAGGGCGAACAGCAGCTCAGTCACGCTGCTGATCGTACGGTGCAGCCACCGCGGCGTAGGTCACCCGAACCGGCCGGATACGTAGGCCTCGGTGTCGGGGTTGTCCGGCGAGGAGAACACCTTCTCGGTCGGGTTCATCTCGACCAGCCGGCCCGGCCTGCCCGCTCCGGCCAGGTTGAAGAACGCGGTCTCCTGGGAAACCCGCGCGGCCTGCTGCATGTTGTGGGTGACGATCACGATCGTGTAGTCGCGCTTGAGCTCGCCGATCAGCGCCTCGATCGCCGATGTCGAGATCGGGTCGAGGGCCGAGCACGGCTCGTCCATCAGCAGCACCTGGGGGCGTACGGCGATGGCGCGCGCGATGCACAGCCGCTGCTGCTGGCCGCCGGAGAGGTCCTTGCCCGGCTTGTTCAGCCGGTCCTTGACCTCCTCCCACAGGTTCGCCCCACGCAGCGACCGCTCCACCACGTCGTCGGCCTCGCTCCGCGGGATCCGGCGGTTGTTCAGCTTCATCCCGGCCAGCACGTTGTCGTAGATCGACATCGTCGGGAACGGGTTGGGGCGCTGGAACACCATGCCGATCTGTCGACGCACCTCGACCGGGTCGACGCCGGCGTCGTACAGCGACTGGCCGTCCACCGCGACCGTGCCCTGCACGCGCGCGCCCGGCACCACCTCGTGCATCCGGTTCAACGAGCGCAGGAAGCTGGACTTCCCGCAGCCCGACGGGCCGATCAGCGCGGTCACCGAGCGGGCCGGGATGCGCATGCTGACCCCCTCGACCGCGAGGAAGTCGCCGTAGTAGATGTCGAGGTCGGTGACCTCGATGCTCTTCGCCATTTCGTGCTCCTATCGACGTCGGTGCACGCGCAGCGCGGGCAGCCGGCCGAGCGCGCGGGCAGCCAGGTTGAGCAGCACCACGATCGCGATCAGCACCAGCGCCGCACCCCAGGCGTGCCCTTGGGCGTACTCCGGGTGCAGCCCGGGCTGGGTGTAGCTGTAGTAGATGAACACCGGCAGGCTCTCCATCTGGCCGCCGAACAGGTTGGTGTTCACCGAGTCGGTGGCGCCGGCGATGATCAGCAGCGGCGCGGTCTCCCCGACCACCCGGGCGATGGCCAGGGTGACGCCGGTGATGATGCCGGCCCGCGCCGCCGGGAGAACGACTCGCACCACGGTGCGCCACTTCGGCACCCCGAGGGCGTACGACGCCTCCCGCAGCTCGACCGGGACCAGCCGGAGCATCTCCTCGGACGAGCGGACCACGATCGGCACCATCAGCAGCGACAGTGCCACCGATCCGCCGACGCCCAGGTGGATGCCCGGGCCCAGGACCAGCGCGAACACGGCGTAGGCGAACAGACCGGCCACGATCGAGGGGATCCCGGTCATCACGTCCACCAGGAACCGCAGCCCGGCGGCGGTCCGCGAGCTGCCGCCGTACTCGACCAGGTAGATCGCGGCGAGCAGGCCCAGCGGCACCGAGATCGCGGTCGCCGCCAGGGTGATCAGCACGGTGCCGACGACGGCGTGGTAGATCCCACCGCCGCTGCCGATCACGTTGCGCATCGACCAGGTCAGGAACTCGCCGTCGATCTGGCCCGCCCCGAGCGCGACCACCTGTTGGATCAGGGACACCAACGGCACCAGCGCGACCGCGAGCGCGACCCACACCAGTGAGGTCGCGAGTCGGTCGACCGCGGCGCGGCTGTTCTCGACCACCGCCGACCAGGCCGGCAGCGCCGCCGCGTGCAGGGCCGCGGCCAGGGCGACGACGGCGAATGGGCTCCAGCGAAGGCCGATGCCGACCAGGCACGCAGCCGCCAGCGAGACGACCGCGGTCAGGGCGGGAGCCCAGCCGGGCAGCCGGCCCTTGCGGACGACGAGCCGGGCGAACTGAGGTTGGTGGATCGGCTCGAACAGGACGTCGGTCATCGGCCGAGGCTCCTTCCACGGGAGGCGACGAGGGCACGCGCCGCCACGTTGACGGCCAGCGTGATCGCGAACAGCACCAGCCCGCTGGCGATCAGCGCGTTGACCGCGAGGCCACTGGACTCGGGGAAGTTCAGGGCGATGTTCGCCGCGATCGTCGAGGGATTGGTGCTGGAGGTGAGGTCGAAGGTGACGACTCCGGTGGCCGAGAGCACCATCGCGACCGCCATCGTCTCGCCGAGTGCCCGGCCCAGGCCGAGCATGACCGCCGACACCAGGCCGCTGCGGGCATAGGGGAGTACGGCGAGCCGGACCATCTCCCACCGGGTGGCGCCGAGCGCCAGCGCGGCCTCCTCCTGCAACAGCGGGGTCTGGGCGAAGATCTCGCGGGCGATCGCGGTGACGATCGGCAGCACCATGATCGCCAGCACGATGGCCGCGGTCAGGATCGTCCGGCCGGTCGGGGAGACCGGGCCGCTGAAGAACGCCAGCCAGGACAGGTGCTCTCCGAGCCACTGGTACACCGGCACCAGCCGGGGTCCCAGGACACCGATGCCCCACAATCCGTAGACCACGCTGGGGATCGCAGCCAGCAGGTCGACCACGTGACCGATCGCCCGGCCGACCGGGCGTGGGGTGAAGTGGGAGACCGCCAGCGCGACCCCGACGCTGAGCGGGGCGGCGATCAGCATCGCCAGCGTCGCGGCCAGCACCGTGCCGAACACCAGCGGCCACAGGTACGCGACCAGGTTGCCGTGTCCGCGCAGGTCGAGCGGGCCGGCCTTCAGCGCGGGCAGGCCCTCGCTGGTCAAGAACACCACCACGCCCACCAGGGCGAGCAGGATCACCAGCCCGGCGGAGCGCGCCGTACCCGCGAAGACTCGGTCGCCCAGGCGGTTCCTGGACGACCCGGCCCACACGTCAGACCGGATCCGCCGATCTCCCGCCCGCTGCGCGTCACCATCCGGGCGCCCGGCGGGGTGACCCTCGTGAGGGCGTCGAACGGTGGATCCGGTCTTCATGCTCATGCCGACCTCAGCTGCTCGCGATGCTGTCGATCAGGGCTGCTGCCTTCTTCTGCAGCTTCGCCGGGAGCGGGGCCGATCCGGCTGCCTGCGCTGCCTGCCGCTGGCCCTCGCTGCTGACCACGTGGGCGAGGTAGCTCCTGACCAGATCGGCGCGGGCCGCGGGGTAGGTCGGGCAGGCGATCAGGTAGGACGTGAGCATCAGCGGGTAGGCGCCGGGCGCGGTCGTGGTCCGGTCCACCTGCACGGCGAGATCCGAGGCGGGACGGCCCGACTCCAGCGGCGAGACCGACAGCGCCTTGGCTGCGCCGGCCGCCGAGGGGGCGACGTACTGCTTGCCGACCCGGATCGAGGCGACACTGAGACCGCCGGCCTGGCTCTCGTCGACGTACGCGATCGTGCCCTTGCCTGCCTTGACCGCCGCCACCATGCCCGAGGTGCCGCTGGCGCCCTCACCCGACCTCAGCGGCCAGTCACCGCTGGGTGCGGCCTGCCAGACGCCGCCACTCGCGGCGTGCAAGTAGTCGGTGAAGTTGTCGGTGGTCCCCGACGAGTCGGACCGGTGGACCGGCGTGATGGCGGTGCTCGGCAGCGTGCCGCTGTTGAGCGCGGCGATCGCGGGGTCGTTCCAGCGGGTGATCCTCCCGGCGAAGATGCCGGCCAGAGTCTTCGCGTCGAGGCGCAGGTGCGCGACGCCGGGGAGGTTGTAGACGATCGCGATCGGGCTGACGTAGTCGGGGACCTCGATCGCGTCGGCACCGCAACGCTTCTTGGCCGCGGCGACCTCGCCGGCTGCCGGGTCGAGGGCGGCGTCGGAGCCGGCGAAGTCGGAGCCACCGGAGAGGAACTGCTCGCGGCCGGCGCCGGAGCCGCTGGGGTTGTAGTTCACGGTCGCGGAGGGGTTGGCCTCCTGGAAGCTGGCTCGCCACGCCTCCTGCGCGGCCTGCTGGGCGCTGGACCCGGCCCCGTTGAGGGTGCCGGACACGCCGGCGCCGTGATCGCTGGTCAGCTGGGTCTCGTTAGCCGCCCCGCAGGCCGACACCGTCAGCCCGAGGGCGACGACGGCCAGGGAGGCGGTCAGGATGGGGCGGGCGTTCCGCCGTACTGGGGATGTCGATTCATGTCTCACGCCCCGCACCGTAGGCAGCCCAGGTGTCCGGCTCCGGTGCCCCAGGTGAACACCCGGTGAACGGACCGGCAACAGTGCGCCCCGGGGGCGGGTTGAGTTGGGCCCTGCCGTCCGTTGAGTCGGGCCCTGCCGTCCGTTGAGTCGGGCCCTGCCGTCCGTTGAGTCGGGCCCTGCCGTCCGTTGAGTCGGGCCCTGCCGTCCGTTGAGTCTGGGGTTGCGGCCCGTTGAGTCGGGGGTCGCGGTCGGGTCCCGAGCGCGAGCACCCGACTGGTCGGACCACGAGGTCCAACTCAACGGACGCGGAGGCCCAACTCAACGGGCGGGGGAGAGAGAGGGTCAGCGGCCCTGGTTGGCGACGGCGGCGGCTGCGGCCGCGGCGGCGTCGGGGTCGAGGTAGCGGCCGGGTGCGGTCGGGCGGCCGGCATCGTCGAGGTCGTAGACCAGCGGCATCCCGGTAGGGATGTTCAGCCCGGCGATGTCGTCGTCGGAGATCTCGTCGAGATGCTTGACGATCGCGCGCAGGCTGTTGCCGTGGGCGGCGACCAGCACCACATCTTGCTCGGCCAGGTCGGGCACGATGGAGGACTCCCAGTAGGGCAGCAGCCGGGCGATCACGTCCTTGAGGCACTCCGTGCGGGGCAGGTCCGCGCCGAGATCGGCGTAGCGCGGGTCACCGGAGGAGGAGAACTCGTCGTCCTCGTCGATCGGCGGCGGGGGTACGTCGAAGGACCGGCGCCAGAGCGTGAACTGCTCCTCGCCGTACTCCTCCAGGGTCCGCTTCTTGTCCTTGCCCTGCAGCGCTCCGTAGTGCCGTTCGTTGAGCCGCCAGGACCGACGCACCGGGATCCAGTGCCGATCCGCGGTGTCGAGCGCGATGTTCGCGGTGGTGATCGCGCGCCGCAGCAACGAGGTGTGTACGACGGTCGGCAGCAGCCCGGCCTCGACCAATTGTCGACCGCCGTGGACGGCCTCCGCGCGACCCTTGTCGGTCAGCGGCACGTCCACCCAGCCGGTGAAGAGGTTCTTGGCGTTCCAGTCGCTCTCCCCGTGCCGGAGCAGGACCAGCGTGCTCACTGGCTCGGCGTGGCCGACGGCGACGCGCCGGACGACGGCGACGCACTGCCCGAGGGGCTGCTCGAGGGGCCGTTCGAGGGGCTCTTCGACGGGCTCTTGGTCGGGAGCGGGCCGACCGGCACCTTCGCGAAGTAGGCCGTGTTCGAGAACACCGGCGTGTTGATCTTGGTGGTCTGGCCGCTGGCGAACTGCAGCGTCAGCTCGACGTAGCCGCCGGCCTTGATCGACGGATCGCTCAGCCGGATCTTGCCCGAGGTGGCGAGGTTGACCGCTCCCGCCGGCGGGATCTTGATGGTCTTGTTGCTGACCGCGTCGCTGACCGAGACCAGCTGGTCGGCCTGGGTCTGGTTCTTGTTCACCAGCGTGCCCGCGAACGTCCCGGTGCCGGGGGTCTTGCTGACCACGACGGCGTTAAGAATGTCGACCTCCCCGCTGCGGTTGTTCGAGCCCGCGGCGGCCTGGTAGACCTGATCGGTCTGGGCGCCGAAGCCGCAGGCCGCGGTCAGCGGGATGAGCAGCAACAGGGCCGGGCCGGCGAGCCGGCGGCGAAGGTGCGACTTCACGTGGGCGGTCCTTTCGGGGGAACAGACGGCTGACACCCTAGCGCCCCGGCTCACCACTGGCGCAGACCGGGATCGATCCCGATCACGATGAAAGCAGCGAGCACGAGCGCGCTGACCACCACGGTGGCGACCAGCAGCCGCGGTGCCCCGACCCGCAGCGCGATCACCAGCGGCAGGTTGCGTACGCCGCTGCGGTTGTCGCCGACCAGGTCGGGCAGGGTGGTGGCGAAGTGGACGCACAGCCCCACGAACGCGCTGACCAGGATGAACTGCCAGGTCGGGTCGTCGCCATGCCGACCACCGGCCCAGCCGCCGTACGCGAGGAAGACGGGGTAGAGGGCGAAGGTCAGCATCCAGCCGACGAACGAGAAGGGCGTGCGGTGCAGGATCCGGTCGTGCACGAACGCCACCACCAGGGTGGCCAACAGCGCGGCGCCGGCGAGCGTGCCGTTCTGCAGCGACAGCGGGATCGCGATCAGCACCAGCACGGCGATCGTGAAGGTCACGTTCCCCCGCGGTACGGCGCCGCTCGCGACAGGCTTGTCGGCCACCTCGCCATGCCGGTCCAGCGGAGCGTCGAAGAGGTCGTTCAACAGCCCGGCGGCCAGCTGCACCACGAGTACGGCGGCCGCGGCCACCAGCGACTGGACCCAGCCGCGGTCGCTGTAGAACGCGAGAACGCCGATCGCGAGGGCCAGCACGACCGCCTGGCGGGGATGGGCGGCGCCCAGCAGCAGCCGCCACTGGGCGTGGGTCCGGCTGGGACCCGAGACGGTTGCGGCCACGGTGCTCATCACACCGGAGTATCCGGTGTATGTCACCTCGACGCGACCGGTTCCGGGGAGCCGAAAGTGACGGCAAGGACCTCGAGCCGCACATGGAAGGCGTTCTTGTCAAGCCCTGATTCGGCCTCTGACCTGCGCAAACGCGAAAATCGTGTCGGCGTGCGCGTGTTAGACTTGTCACTCGAAAGGGGTTCTGAACACATGACTTTTACCGTCGGCGAAACGGTTGTTTATCCCAATCACGGGGCCGCAGTCATCGAGGACATCGAGATGCGGACCATCAAGGGCGAGGAGAAGCAGTATCTCGTGCTGCGCATCGTGGCCCAACAGGACCTGGTGGTGCGGGTTCCGGCGTGCAACCTCGACCTGGTCGGGGTGCGCGACGTGGTGGACAAGGAAGGGCTCGACCGCGTCTTCGACGTACTGCGTGCGATCGTCCCCGACGAGCCGACCAACTGGTCGCGCCGCTACAAGGCCAACCTCGAGAAGCTGCACTCCGGTGACGTGATGAAGGTGGCCGAGGTCGTCCGCGACCTGTGGCGCCGCGAGCGTGATCGCGGGCTGTCGGCCGGCGAGAAGCGGATGCTGGCCAAGGCCCGTCAGATTCTCGTCTCCGAGCTGGCCCTTGCCGAGCACACCAATGAGGACAAGGCAGAGACTATCCTCGACGAGGTCCTCGCCTCCTGAACGCCCCAGCACGCACTGGGCGGCGTTCTCCTCGCTCGACGTGCTAGCGCACGCCTTCGCTCCTCGGCCTTGCCCAGCACGCACCGGGACGTCCAGGAGCGGTCGGCAGGTGTGGAGACCATGACTGATGCGTGGGGAGTCGTGCCCGTCGAGGGGCGCGGCTCCCTTCCGTTCGCGCTGGTGCACGGCGAGTCGCTGCTGGCGACCGCGGCATTCGCGCTCGAGGCCGCCGGCGCCGAGCTGCTCGACCCGCACGTGCCCTGGATCGACGTCCAGGCGTCGGATCGGCCGTTGGTGCTGCACGACCCGCTCTGCCCGCTGGTGCCGATCGAGGTGATCCGCGAGGCCCTTCATCGTGCCGAGGAGCGGTCGGTCGTCGTGGTCGGTCACCGGCCGGTGACCGACACGGTCAAGGAGTACGACGGCGTCCAGGTCGGCGCGACGGTGGACCGCAGCACGCTGGTCGAGATCACCTCGCCGATCGTGCTTCCCGCGGCCGTGGTGGACGCTCTCGAGGCATCCCCGACCGGCCCCTTCGCCGACATCGTCGAGCGGTTGCGAGGCCGCTGGCCGGTCGACCTCCTCGAGGTGCCGCCGCTGGGCCGACGCGTGCATGGCGAGGACGACCTCGCCGTCCTCGAGGCGCTCAGCCTGCCCCGCTAGCGCCGCCCTCCGGTGCCACGAGTTGACACCGGACCGCGGCACAGCGCGGATCAGCGCCGATCAGCGGCCCAGCAGCCGCTCAGCGAGCGCGACGTCCTCGGGGAAGGTGACCTTGAGATTGCGCGATGTGCTCGGCACCGCCGCGATCCCCAGCGCGGTATAGCGCTCCAGACACGCCGCGGTGTCGGTGCCGGTGAAGCCGTCGGCAGCGGCCTGGCGGTAGGCAGCGAGCAGTGCCGGTGCGCGGAACGCCTGCGGAGTCTGCACGGCGACCAGGTCGGCAGCGACCCGGGCCCCATCGCGGGTCGACAGCGACCCTGCCGGGACGACCGGGATGGCCGCACCGTTGCGGGCCGCGGAGTCCAGCACGTCGCGGAAGAGCGTGGCGGTGGCCAGTGGCCGGGCGGCGTCGTGGATCGCCACCACGTCGATCTCCTCGGTCTCGACGTCGCGGGCGAGCAGCTGCAGCGCCTGCCACTCCGAGTCGTGCCGCGCAGGTCCGCCGTCGACCATCCAGACGTCGTGGGTTCCGAGGTACGGCGAGACGGCCGCGGCCATCTCCTCGCGATCCTCGGCGCGCACCACCAGGACGATCCGATGCACGCCGTCGACCTCGAGCGCGGTGCGCACCGAGTGCGCCACCAGCGCGATCCCGGCCAGCGGCAGCAGGGCCTTGTTCATCCCGGCACCGACCCGGGTGCCGGAGCCGCCGGCGAGGATCACGATGGCTGCTCGTGGGGACGTCACAGGTGCGGGCGGGCCAGATGGATGAGGGTGCCCGAGACGAGCGCGTCGCGCTCCAGCGGCAGCATGTGGCCGGCGTCGGGGGCGACCACCAGTTCTGCCCCGTGGACGTGCTCGACGATCCGGCGGGCGTGCGACGGCGGGGTGAGCAGGTCGTGGGTGCCGACGAGCACCCGGGTCGGGATGTCGGCGTACGCCTTCAGAGCGTCGACCCGGTCGTGCCGCATGCAGTCCTCGTAGAACCCGACGACCGTCGCCCCCGGACAGCTGATCAGTCCTTCGACGGCGAGGGCGGCGTCGGCCAGTCGCATCGGGGTGCCGAAGACGAAGCGGCGCATCACCATCCGTTCCACGATCGGGGCGCGGCGGCGTGCGCCCCGAGACAGCGTGCGGGACCGGAAGGCCAGCATCCGCGGGATCTGCGCGCGCACCGTTCGGCCCATCTCCGGCAGGCCCAGGGTGACCGTGTTCATCTGGCCCGACGAGGTGGAGACGAACGCGGCGCCGGCCACCCGCTCGATCAGGTCGGGACGCTGCTCGGCGAGCGCCATCATCGTCATGCCGCCGATGGAGTGGCCGGCCAGCAGCAGTGCGCCGTCGGGCGCGATCTCGTCGATCAGGTCGCCCATGTCGCGCGCCAGCACCTCGATCGTGCAGCCCGCCCGGTCGACGGCGTCGGACTCGCCGTGGCCGCGGTGGTCCCAGGTGACGATCCGGACCCGGTGGCCGAACTCCTGCAGCAGATCCCGGACCTGGTAGTGCCAGTCGTGCTGGTTCAGCGTCCAGCAGTGCGCCAAGAAGATGGTCAGCGGCGCGTCGGCGGCGCCGTAGACGCTCACCGCGAGGTGCAGCCCGTCGGCGGTGCGGAACTTCCGGGTGGTCATCTGGTCTCCTCACGGACGATGAGTGCGGTCGCGACGGCGGCGAGCCCCTCGCCCCGGCCGGTCAGGCCCAGGCCGTCGGTGGTCGTCGCGGACAGGGCGACGCTGATCCCGTGCCGCTCGGCGAGCAGCTGCTCGGCCTCGGTCCGCCGCGACCCGATCCGGGGGCGGTTGCCGATCAGCTGGACGGCGACGTTGCCGACCGACCAGCCAGCGTCGCGGACCCGGCGCAGGGTCTCGGCGAGCAGGTCGTTGCTCGCGGCCCCGGCCCACTGCGGCTCCGCCGTACCGAAGTTGCTGCCGAGGTCGCCGAGCGACGCAGCGGAGAGCAGCGCGTCGCAGATCGCGTGCAGGACGACGTCGCCGTCGGAGTGCCCGGCCAGGCCCCGGTCCTCGTCGGGCCAGGCCAGGCCCGCCACGAAAAGGGGTACGCCGGCCTCGAGTCGGTGCACGTCGGTGCCGATGCCGATCCGCAGGTCCACGAGGGCGATCATGCCGTACTGGGCAGGCTTGGGGCGATGCGCGAGGATGATGGCGTGGGCGTTGCCGCAGGGGTCCAGCGTCGCTGGTTCGCGCTGGCCGGCGTCGTGGCCGGTGCTTCCGGCGTCGCGCTGAGCGTGGCCGTCGCGTGGGCACTGCACGCGGAGACCAACCCCGTGCTCGCGGTGGCGGCGGAGGTTCGCGACCTCACGCCCGGCCCGATCGCAGAGCGGCTGATCAACGTGGTCGGGCACGCCGACAAGCCGCTGCTGACCGCAGGCACAGTCGTCGTGCTGCTGGCGCTGTGCGCCGGCATCGGGCTGCTCGCCCGGGTCAACGAGATCGGGGCCGACCTGGCCTTCCTGGCGCTCGGCGCGATCGGCCTGCTCGCGGTCCGGTCCCAGCCGCACGCCGACGGGGCCGCCACCGTCAGCGTGGTGGTCGGCCTCGTCGGGTGGGTGGTGGTCCTGCGCCTGCTCGACGGGAGACTCGCGCCGGTCGTCCCGGTGGCCTCGCCGGACCTCTCCCGACGCACCTTCTTGGCCATGTCCGGCGGCGTCGTGCTGGTGTCCGGGCTGGCCCTGTGGGCCGGGCGGATCGCGGGACGGGGACGCCGAGCCGCCGAGGAGGCGCGCCGGCTGATCCGACTGCCCTTCGGGATCGGCAAGGAGCCGGCCGGCGCCGATCTCGGCGTACCGCACGTGTTGCCCTGGCGTACGCCGAACCAGCAGTTCTACCTGATCAACACCGCGCTCAGCGCGCCCTCGATCACCCCCTCGGAGTGGTCGCTGCGGATCCACGGAATGATCGACCGCGAGTTGACCCTGACCTACGAGGACCTGGCAGCGCGGCGGCTGAGCGGCGCCTGGGTCACCCTGTGCTGCGTCTCCAACACCGTCGGCGGACCGCTGATCGGCAACGCCTACTGGAGCGGAGTGCCCATCCGGGACCTGCTCGCGGAGGTCGGCGTTCACCCCGGGGCCGATGCGGTCAAGCAGACGTCGTACGACGGCTGGACCTGCGGCACGCCCCTGTCCGCGCTCACCGACGGCCGCAACGCCCTGCTGGCGATGGGGATGAACGGTCAGCCGTTGCCGATCGAGCACGGGTTCCCGGTGCGGATGGTGGTGCCCGGGCTCTACGGCTACGTCTCGGCGACCAAGTGGCTGGTCGACCTCGAGGTGACCCGGTTCGACCGGTTCCGTGCGTACTGGACCGAGCGCGGCTGGTCGGCCCGCGGGCCGGTGAAGACCGAGTCGCGGATCGACTACCCCGGCGACGGCTGGGCGGTCGACAAGGGGACGCTCGCCGTCGGCGGCTCGGCGTGGGCCCAGCACACCGGCATCGCCAAGGTGGAGGTGCAGCTCGACGGCGGCCCCTGGCGGACGGCCCGGCTCGGTTCGGTACCCGACAAGGACACCTGGGTGCAGTGGACCCTCGATGTCGACGCCCCCGCCGGGACCCACGAGCTCCGCGTCCGCGCCACCGATCGCACCGGCTACACCCAGACCCCCGTCGAGCGCGACGTCGTCCCCAACGGCGCGACCGGCTGGCACACCGTGCGATTCAAGGCATCCTGAGGCCCGCCGAGGCGGCGCGGGTTTGCTGTTTTGCGGCGTCGAGGCGGCGCGGGTTTGCAGTTGTGCGGCGTCGAGGCGGCGCGGGTTTGCAGTTGTGCGGCGTCGAGGCGGCGCGAATTTGCAGCTGTACGGCGTCGAGGCGGCGCGAGTTTGCACCCGCCGTGGGGCGGCGCGCGTCGCCTCACTAGGGTTCCGGCATGGGAGACGATTTCGTGGACCGGGACGGGGCGGCGTTAGTCGTCGGAGGCACCGGCGGCATCGGACGAGCCGTCGCGCGGATGCTCGCCGAGCGCGGCAGTGACGTCGTGATCACCTATCGGGAGAACGCCGTCGGAGCCGCCCGCGTGGTCGATGAGGCCAGTGCCTGCGGGGTGCGCGCACGGTCGGTCCGGCTCGACCTGACCACCGATGACGCCAGCGCGATCGGTTCGCTGGGCCCGCTGCACACCCTGGTGTACGCCGCCGGCCCGCACGTCCCGATGCGCCACCTGAGCACGGTTTCACCCACCGACATGAGCACACAGCTGACCGAGGACGCGGGCGCGTTTTTCGCCGTCGTACGGGCCGCGCTGCCGGCGTTGCGGGCCAGCCAGGGCGCGATCATCGCGGTCACCACGGCCGCCACGACGCGGTTCCCGGTCCGCGACGGCCTCTCCTCTGCGCCGAAGGCGGCGGTCGAGGCGATGGTGCGTGCGCTGGCCGTCGAGGAGGGGCGGTACGGCGTACGCGCCAACTGCGTCGGCCCCGGCATGCTCACCGACGGGATGGCCGAGAGGCTGATCTCCTCGGGTGAGCTGGACGACCATGCGCTGGAGGTGGCGCGCGGCAACATCCCGCTGCGTCGGTTCGGGGTGGCCGCCGATGTCGCCGAGGCGGTCTGCTTCCTCGCCTCGGACCGAGCCGGGTTCATCAGCGGTCAGAAGGTCGACGTCGACGGCGGATGGGGCGCCTGACATCGCATACGGCTGCAAACCTGAGCCGCCTCGGCGCCGTACGGCTGCAAACTGCGCCGCCTCGGCGCCGTACGGCCGCAAACCTGCGCCGCCTCGGCGCCGTACGGCTGCAAACCTGCGCCGCCTCGGCGCCGTACGGCTGCAAACCTGCGCCGCCTCGACGACACCGGGGTCAGGTCAGGCCCACACCCGTGGGGAAGGGGTGGGACTTGTCGCGGATGGCGTAGGCCAGGCCGTGGGACGTGCGCAGCCAGGCGGCCTCGAACTGGGCGCGGTCATAGGTACGCCGCACCGTCGCGTCGGTCGGGGCGGCGGGGTCGTTGACCACGACGTCGCCGGACCGGGTGAAGCCGACGATCACCACCAGGTGCCCGGGCGTCGAAGAGATCGGCGCACCGGAGAGCTGACCCCGAGAGAACGAGATCGAGACCTCCAGCGGGATGCCCGCGGCGATGAACCGCTCGGCACCGCGCAGGTTCGACAGCCGGGTCACCACCGCCTGCTGCACTCGGGTGGCGGCGTACGCGGTGTTGAACGGCCAGTTGCCGGTGCCGTCATACCTCGCGTCGAAGACCCGCCGCGCCACCTCGTCGACGAACCGGTCACGGTAGCTCTTGTTCACCCAGCCGTAGTGCCGCGGCAGCGCGTCGTAGTAGCCGAGCACCATCGCCAGCGAGGTCGGCGAGCACCACGCCTCGCCGCCGCCGCCGTACTGCGGGTACTCGCCCTCATGGATCATCTGCGAGTACGCCGGCACCGGCAGCGTGCGGGCACCCAGCAGCGGCTCGGAGACCTGCGGCACCCGGCCGGGCAGCGTCGACACGGCATGCACCGATCCGACGGTCGGGGTCACGGTCGAGCCCTGCTTACGCAGTAGCTGCACCTGGAGCTGATAGGAGTCGAACCGGATACCGGGGTCGGCCAGCAGCGTGTCCACCGATACCGACGACATCCCGTCGCGCTGGGACCCCTTGCTGGTGCGGGTGATCGTGTCCCACCCGGACGCCCACCGGCCGAGGTTCTGCCAGCTGGTGTGGTCTCCGCCAGCGGTCCGCGCTCGCGCACGGACGATGAGGAAGGTGCCCTTCGGCGTGCTCGCGTTCCACGACGGGTTCAGCTCGCTGAACGTCGCCACCGACAGCCAGGGGGAGGTCCACCACGACTGCTCATAGGTGCGCCCGTGCTCGTGGTGAAGTCGCCTCGGTGTGCTGATCCGCAGCGATCCGCCCACCGGCTCGACGCCGCGCAGGGTGCCGCGTCGCCACTGCTTGCCGTGCGTGATGATCCGCAGGTCGTTGCGGGTGACCGGGGCGGCGGATCGGGTGGAGACCGCGAGCTCGGCACGAGGAGCAGGGGACGTCGGGTGCTGCGTGAGCGCGAGCACGCCCAACGGCGCACCCAGCGCCAGCGCGCAGGCGCACACCAGCAGGACCGGGAAGCGGAGCATCACCCGATGCTAACCCCACCAGCCCCTTGCGCCTCAGCATTCACATCGGTGGCGGCGGGAGCGTGCCCCCGCGACCCCTAGGATTGGCGGGTGACCCTTCGACTCCACGACACCGCCTCCCAGACGGTCCGCGACTTCGTGCCCCTGCAGGAGGGCAAGGTCGGGATCTACGTCTGCGGGCTCACCGTGCAGTCCGAGCCGCACGTGGGCCATGTCCGGTCGGCGGTGAACTTCGACGTGCTGCGGCGCTGGCTGCAGGTGCGTGGGTACGACGTCACCTTCATCCGCAACATCACCGACATCGACGACAAGATCCTGGTGAAGTCCGAGCAGCGCGGCGTGCCGTGGTACGCCCACGCCTACGAGATGAAGCGGCACCTCGACCTCGCCTACCACCAGCTCAACGTGCTGCCGCCGACCTACGAGCCGGCCGCGACCGGCCACGTGCCGGAGATGCAGCAGCTGATCGCCGGCCTGGTCGAGGCCGGCCACGCCTACGAGGCCGGCGACGGCTCGGGCGACGTGTACTTCGATGTGCGCTCCTGGCCGTCGTACGGCGAGCTGACCCACCAGTCCATCGACGACATGGAGGCGGCCGAGGACGCCGACCCTCGCGGCAAGCGCGACCCGCGCGACTTCGCGCTCTGGAAGGGCCACAAGGACTCCGAGCCCGCGACCGCGAGCTGGCCCGCCCCCTGGGGCGCCGGCCGGCCGGGCTGGCACATCGAGTGCTCGGCGATGGCCGGCAAGTACCTCGGCCCGGCCTTCGACATCCACGGTGGCGGCGTCGACCTGCGCTTCCCCCACCACGAGAACGAGCTGGCCCAGTCCCGCGCGGCCGGCCGGCCGTTCGCGTCGTACTGGCTGCACAACGCCTGGATCACCACCTCCGGGGAGAAGATGAGCAAGTCGCTCGGCAACTCCCTGCTGGTGCCCGAGGTGCTGACCCGGGTCCGCGGCGTCGAGCTGCGCTTCTACATGGTCAGTGCGCACTACCGCTCGCACGTGGAGTTCTCCTACGAGGCGCTCGAGGAGGCGGCGGTGGCCTACCGCCGCATCGAGGGCTTCCTCGACCGGGCGGCGGCCGTGCTGGGCGAGATCCCCGCCGACGGGATCGCGTGCGCGGACTTCGTCGAGGCGATGGACGACGACCTCGGTACGCCGGCAGCGGTCGCGGCCCTCTTCGAGGTGATGCGAGAGGGCAACAAGCTCCTCTCCGGCGACGACACCGACGCACTGCGCGGCAGCGCGGCCTCGGTCCGGGCGATGCTCGACGTGCTCGGCCTCGACCCGGCCGACCCGGCCTGGGACCAGCGCGGGAGCGACGATCGGCTGACCCACGCCGTCGACGTCCTGGTGGCCGGCCTGCTCGAGCAGCGGTCGCAGGCACGCGAGGCCAAGGACTGGGCCATGGCCGACGCGATCCGCGACCGGATCAAGGAAGCCGGCATCGAGGTCGAGGACACCGCCGACGGCCCACGGTGGACGATCGAGGGGGGAGGCATCTGACATGGCAGGCAACAGCAGTCGCCGCGGCGCGATCAAGAAGTCCGGCAAGGGCAACCCGACCGCCGGGTCCGGCGGCCGGGTTCGGCGCGGGCTCGAGGGCAAGGGCCCGACGCCCAAGGCGGCCGAGCGGCCGAACCACAAGGCCTACAAACAGAAGCTGAAGACCGAGCGCAGCCAGGCGTCCCGTCCGAAGCGGCGCACCGGCGGCGACTCGGAGTGGGTGGCCGGACGCAACAGCGTGGTCGAGACGCTGCGGGCCGACATGCCGGTGACCGCCGTCTACGTCGCCGAGGGCGCCGAGCGTGACGGACGGCTCCGTGAGGTGTTCGCGACCGCAGCCGACCGGGGCATCTCGCTGCTGGAGGTGCCGCGCAACGAGCTCGATCGACTGACCGGCGGTGCGGTGCACCAGGGCCTGGCGGCCCGGGTCCCGCCCTACGAGTACGCCCATCCCGACGACCTGCTGACCCGTGCCGAGGAGGCCGGCGAGAAGCCGCTGATCGTGGCGCTGGACTCGGTCACCGACCCGCGCAACCTCGGGGCGGTGGTCCGCAGCGCGGCCGGCTTCGGCGCGCACGGTGTCCTCATCCCGGAGCGCCGGGCCGCCGGGATGACCGCGAGCGCGTGGAAGACCAGCGCCGGAGCCGCGGCCCGACTGCCGGTGGCGCAGGCGGTGAACCTCACCCGGCAGCTCAAGGCCTACCAGGACGCCGGCTGCATGGTGATCGGGCTGGCCGCCGACGGCGACGTCGCCCTGCCCGACCTCGACCTGGCCGACGGACCGCTGGTGCTCGTCGTCGGCTCGGAGGGCAAGGGCCTGTCGCGCCTGGTCGCGGAGACCTGCGATCAGCTGGTCTCGATCCCGATGGTCAGCTCGCTGGAGTCCCTCAACGCGGGCGTCGCGGCCAGCGTCGCCCTCTACGCGGTGGCCCAAGCGCGGTCGTGACGACGCCGCCGTGGCGCCGGGTCCTCGTCTCGCTGGCGGCGTGGGCCGTGGTCGCCGTCCCGATGTGGGTGGTGCTGTTCACCCACACCAGTGCCCCGATGGTGGTGGCCGGGCACGACGTGCGGGTCACCCCGACCTTCCACGGGTACGCGCAGCTGCGGACCGGCCCGATCCTGCCCGACGTCCGGATCCCCACCGGCGGACACCTGGGCGTCGCGGTCGACGTCGGCAAGACCACCGCCACCTCGACGTCCCAGCTGATCGCCCGGTACGCCGTGATCGCGTCCAAGCCCGGCCCGGAGGTGCGCCGGGTCCGTGCCGAGGTGGGTCACCTCGCCATCGACGCCGCCGTCCGTGCCGCGGTCCTCGGCCTGCTGCCGATCGGGCTGTGGCTGCTGATCGGCGAGAGTCGACGACGGCAGCTGCGCGGCACGCCGCGACGTCGTACGGCGGGAACCGTCGCGGTCGTCGTCGTACTCGCTGTGGTGCTGGCCGAGCCGTGGCACCGCGGACCGGAGCGGATCCAGCCGACCGAGTGGATCTCGCTGTCCGACGCGGTGCCCGAGCTCGCGATCCCGCCCGAGCTCGACACCATCGAGATCCAGGGCGGGCTGATCACCCGGGAGACCCGGCGGCTGGTGGCCAGTGCGTTCAAGACCTACGCGGTGTCGAAGAACTTCTACGAGGCGGTCCGACAACAGGTGCCCACGGTGGCGTCGCGGTTCCACGTCGCGGCGCCGGAGCAGACCGTGGGCTTGCTGGTCAGCGACCGGCACGACAACATCGGGATGGACCCGGTCGCGGAGGCGATCGCGCATGCGGCCGGCGCCCAGGTGGTGATCGACGCCGGTGACGACACGTCCACCGGCAGCTCCTGGGAGGCGTTCAGCCTCGACTCGCTGTCCGATGCCTTCGCGCACTTCCCGGTGCGGCTGGCGATCTCGGGCAACCACGACAACGGCACGTTCGTGTCGAGCTATCTGATCAAGATGGGCTGGACCCACCTCGAGGGCAAGCCGCTGATGCCGTTCTCCGGGGTGCGGATCCTCGGGGTGGACGACCCGCGCTCGAGCGGGCTGGGCGCGTGGCTCGACGAGACCGGGCTGAGCTGGGACCAGGTCAAGCAGCGGCTCGCCGACGAGGTCTGTCGCCTCGACAGCGCAGGCGAGCGGGTGGCCACCGTCGTGGTGCACTCCGCGAGCATGGCGCTGCCTGCGCTGGAGCGCGGCTGCACCGACCTCGTCGTCGGCGGCCACCTGCACCGCCAGGTCGGACCCGAGCGGATCGTCGGCGAGAACGGCAAGGTCGGCTACAGCTACACCAACGGCACCACCGGTGGCGCGGCGTACGCGTTCGCGATGGGCAGCAAGCTGCGCCGCAACGCCGAGGTCACGCTGATCACCTGGCAGGACGGCCGCCCGGTCGGGCTGCAGCCCGTGGTGGTGAACACCGCGGGCCGGATCGAGGTGCACCGCTACATCCAGCTCGACCTGAGCCCGGCGCGCCGCGGGCACGAGGTCACGGCTCGGTAGCCAGCCTGGTCTCGGGCCGCTGGGCCAGCTGGGTGGCGATGTAGTCCTCGGCGACCTCGAAGATGTCGATCTCGTGACCCGCGCGCTCGGACAGCAGCCAGCGGTGCTCGAGGATCTCGTGGAACACCTCCGCCGGCTCGAGTCGCCCGCGCAGCTCCGCCGGGATCATCCGGGCGATCCGCTGGTAGACCTCGGTGCGCCATCGCTCCGCCGCAGTCGCCCGGTCGGCGATGCCGTGGAACGCGCTGAACGCGGAGAGGTCGTTGAGCAGCCTGCGGGCCTGATTGTTCTCCACCTCGAGGCCGGTCAGCTCCTCGAGCTCCCGGGCGTAGTGGCCCGCCTCGACCACCCGCGGCTGGATCCGCACGGTGCTGCCCTCTGCGTCGGTGGTCATGTCCAGCTCCTCGACGTCGAAGCCGAGGTCGTTGAGCCGGCTGATCCGCTGCTCCAGGTGCCACATCTCGTCCGTGGAGAACTGCTCGGGGGCGAACAGCTCCTCCCACAGCGAGTCGTAGCGGGTCCGGATCTGCTCGATCACGGCGTGCGGGTCGACGTCGCCGAGCAGGCCGGCCGCATGGAGGTCGAGCAGCTCGGCGAAGACGTTCTCGCAGCCGACGGTGACGTCGTACTCCCGCATCCGGGGGGAGACGTCGGGGTGGAACTCGCCGGTCTCCGCGTCGACCAGGTACGCCGCGAACTCGCCGGCGGACCGGCGGAACAACACGTTGGACAGCGACACGTCTCCCCAGTAGAAGCCGGCCAAGTGCAGCCGAACCAGCAGCACCACCAGGGCGTCGATCACCAGCGGGAGACCGGCCGCGGGCAGCCCGTTGATGAACAGCGCACGGTAGGGCAGGGCGTAGGCGAGGTGCCGGGTGACGAGCGCCGCGTCCGGGTCGGTCGCGCGTCCGGAGACCACCGCCTGGGGGGCGACGGTGGGCAGCCCGCGCTGGACGAGCTGACGGAGCAGGCCGTACTCCCGCTCGGCCATCTCGCGTTGGGTCTCCTTGACGGCGTAGAACGTCCCATCGACCTGGAGCACCCGGACGACGTGCCGGGACAGGCCGCGGGGGAGCGGTACGACGTGCTCGGTCCACTCCTCGAGGGGCTGGTCCCACGGGAGGCTGAACAGCGCCGGGTCCGGCCGGCTCGCGACGATCCGCATCGGCTCTCAGGCTAGACGGTTCAGAGCGGCCACAGGTGCGCGGCGGGCTCGTCGTACGCGGGGATGTCGGGCAGCGGGTCGGGCAGCGCGACCGCTGGGCTGCCGCCCCGGGAGACCGCGACCAGCACGTCGCCGTCGGGGTGCTCGCGCAAGAACACCACGAGATCCGCGGCGAGGTGGACCCAGCGCAGGCTGCCTCGACGCAGCGCCGGATGGGTACGTCGCAGCTCGGCGTACCGCCGGTAGACCGCCTGGGTCTCCTCGGGCAGGGGACGGCTCCAGTCGATCGTGCGCCGGGAGTCCTCGCCATCGACACCCTCGAGGCCCAGCTCGTCGCCGGCGAACACCATGGGTACGCCGGGCAGGGTGAACTGGAGCGCGATCGCGACGTGGTGCAGCGCCGGGCCGCCGGTGATCGTCCGGATCCGTGCGGTGTCGTGGGAGCCGAGGATGTTCCAGCTCTGCTGCACCGCCCGCCAGCCGAACCGGGCCAGGAACGACCGCAGGCTGGTCATCGCCCGCTCGCCTGAGCGCCGCGGCACCCCGACGGGCAGCCCGAAGCTGGGCACGTTGCCGTCTGGCCGGCGGACGAACTCCCAGACGGGGAAGGAGAAGCCATAGTAGTTCATCGTGCCGTGCCAGCCGTCGCCGTCCAGATCGCCGCTGGCGTCGTGGCCGTGCTCGCCGACGATGCTGACATCGGCGTGCACCTCGGTGCCCGCTCGACGGATCTCACGGGCCACGTCGTGGGCGACGTCGACGGCGACGTGCCGGCCGGTCATGTTGGCGACGTCGATCCGCCAGCCGTCCAGCCCGAACCGCAGCCAGTGCTGCACGACCGAACGGAGCCGGCGGCCCAGCTCGGCGTCGAGGTGGTCGAGCTTGGGGAGCGTCTCGACGCCCTTCCAGCCCTCGTGGCTGCCATCGGGACCGAAGTAGTAGAAGGCCCGCTCGGTGCTGGCCACGTCGGTGCTCGCCCGGACGAACCACTCGTGGGTGTCGCCGGTGTGGTTGCTGGTCAGGTCGCCCATCACCCGCAGCCCGCGAGCATGGCAGGCGTCCACCAGCCGGCGGTAGGCCTCGTCGCCACCGAGCAGCGGGTCGACCGAGTCGAACGTGCTCGCGTTGTAGCGGTGGTTGCTCTCCGCGGGGAAGACCGGGGTCAGATAGACGGTGTCCGCGCCGAGCGACTGCACGTGGTCGAGGTGCTCGACGATCCCGTCGAGGTCGCCGCCGTACAGCTGGAGGGGCGTGTCCGGGCCCTCATGGATCGGCGGGTCGGCCCAGTCGGCCGGCTTCGCCCAGGCCGGCGTCGGCCGGTCGTCGGCCGCGCTCGAGCGCGCGAACCGGTCGGGGAAGATCTGGTAGACCACGGCATCGCGGGCCCAGTCCGGCGCTGCGTCGTACGTCGAGATGACGAAGTCCTCGGCGTCGGGGACGTCGTGGTCGTGCACGCCCGACTGGTTGAGCCAGGTGTAGCCGTCGCCGCCGACCACCATGAACCGGTAGTGCTGGACGGGGTTGCGCACGTGCACCCGCCCCCGCCACCAGACCGTGGCGTCGTCCCGGCTCTCGACCTCCATCGCGGCATAGAACGGCTCGGCGTCCTCGACCGTGCGCACCCACACCGCGTCCACCGTCCGCTGCGCGCTGGTGCGCACCCGCACCCCCACCTCGCTGCCCAGGGCCGGTGTCTCGTCATCGAGGTAGAGCGGGGATCCGTCATGGTGTGGCTCGTCCAGCAGGTGCGAGGTCATGGCGGACAGTCTCGTACGATGGCGCCCGCGGATCACGTCCGCATGCCGGTGTAGCTCAGTTGGTAGAGCGCCTCACTTGTAATGAGGATGTCGCGGGTTCGACTCCTGTCACCGGCTCTGCTGCGGGTGCGCTGTCCTTCGCGGATACTGGGCCGATGGACGTACAGACCTTTCGCACCGTCCTCGAACCCATGGGCGGGAACAACGTGGCGATCGTCGTGCCCGACGATGTCGTGGCCGCGTTCGGGCGCGGCAAGCGGGTCCCGGTGACGGTCACCGTCGACGACGACCACACCTATCCGAACACGATCACCTCGATGGGCGGACGCTTCCTGATCTCGTTCAACGCCGCTACCCGCGCGGCGACCGGACGCGGTGCCGGCGACGAGATCGAGGTGCGTCTCGTGGCCGACGATGCACCGCGGGTCGTCGATCCGCCTCCGGAGCTGGCGGCCGCGCTGCGCCGGGATGCCGCCGCAGCAGCGGCGTGGGAGGCGCTGAGCTACAGCCGGAAGAAGGAGCACGCCCGTGCCGTCGAGTCGGCCAAGACCGACGCCACCCGTGAGCGCCGGCTGGCCAAGGTCCTGGACTCGCTGCGCGGATAGGACCCCCGCTCCGTGGCCGCGTCAGCGCAGCAGCAGTGCGGTGAGCGTCTCGACCAGCCAGTCCTCGACCTGGTCGTAGCTCCAGCCGTGCTCGAGCACGAGCTGATCGATCGTCGCCGACGACGCCATGACGGTCATGATCGCGCCAGCACGCTCCGGATCCACCCCCTCGCGGAGCGCCCCCATCTCGGCCAAGCGCGCGGCGATCGCGTACTCGCCCTCCCGGTGGTAGCCATCCCCCGCCGCGACGACCTGGACGAGGTCCGGCTCGCTGTGCGCGGCTGAGCGGACCGCCCGCATGATGTCGCCGCACCGCTGGTTCAGCTCGCGGACCAGGTGCATGTTGCGACGCAGCAGCTCCGGGGCGGTCGTTGCCCGGCGCTGGAGGCGGTCGTTCTCGTAGACCCCGCCCTCGGCGTTGATGAACTCGACGAGACTGCGCGCCAGCTCAGCCTTGGTGCCGACGCTCGCGTACACCGTCGGCACCGAGACCCCCGCTGCGCTGGCGATGTCGCCGACCCCGGTCGCGCCGTACCCCGCCTCGGCGAACAGCCGGCGCGCCGCGGCGAGGATCCGCCTGCGGGTCTCCTCGGCCTGTTGTCGCCGGTGCTCGGAGCGATAGGGCCTTGACGTCGACATTCAGACAAACCTACCTTTATTCATCAGAATCTGACTAAAGCGAAATGGAGGAGCGATGACGAGCAACGTGGAGCACGCCGGTCCCTTGGCAGGGGCTTCCCCGGCACGAGCGTGGCAGGTGGCCGGGTGGTCCGTCACCCCCCGCGCGGTCGAGGCGCTGCGGGTCGGCTTTCCCGGGGCGGCAGTCGCCGGCGTCTGTCTGGTCGTGGCACCGCTGCTGGCGGTCGTCGGCAGCGCGCTGGGGATCGACATCTACCACGCCAAGGGGGCTGCGTTCGTCGCCGGCATGGTGGCTCATCCCGACCGGATGAACCTCGCCATCCAGCTGGCGCTGGCCGCGATGGTCCTGATGGTGTTCGCGGTGGCCGGGCTGGCGACGATGATCTCGGCCTCCCGACCGGGCTGGGGGCGTACGGCGGGCGTGGTCACCGTGGTCGGGCTCTGCGGGCCGATCTCGTTCGAGTCCACCTACTGGGGAGCGTGGCACCTCCTCGGCAGTGGGGCGCAGCGTGCCGCCGCAGCCCACATGATCGACCAGTCGCAGATCATCCCGCGCACGATCATGAACGTGAGCGGGCCGGCGCTGGTGGTGGGCTTCCTCCTGCTCGCGATCGGCGCGGCCAGGGCGGGCGTGCTGCGCAGGCCGCAGGCCGTGTTCCTGGGGCTGACCTGCGTGGTGCCCGCGGGATTCATCTCCGGCCACCTGGTCATCGCCGTGATCGCCTTCGCTGCCTGCGCGGTCGCCACGGTCCCGCTCGGCGTCGGGTTGCTGCGCCGGACCTGACCGTCACCCGAGGCCGGCTAGGGCGACCGCTCACCGGGCGGGCTCGGGCGGGGAGGGGCGGGGACGGAGCGCGACGTACGCGACGAGGGCGGCGATCAGCTCGCCCGCCAGCGCCGGGAAGCCGAGCGGCTCGGTCCAGTTGCCGATGTCGTCACCGATCTGGGGCAGCCCGACGGTCCGGGAGAGGACGAACGCGATCAGCGCCAGCGACGCCGTGAGCCCGGCGGTCAGCCAGACCGCGGGGGTGTCGGCGACGACGAGGAGCACGGCGAGGACCACGCTGACCACCGTCAGGGCGATGAACAGCCAGCCGACGTACGGCGCCTCCTCGAGGTGCTCGCGGATCAGTGGGACGTGGGTGCCGGCGGTGACCACGAGGGCGAGTACGCCGAGCCAGCGGTCCTCGCTGTGCATGGGCTTGAGGAGGAATCGGCGCAGGGCGTCCTGGTGCGAGTCCTGGGGCTGCTGCTGCTGGGTAGTCATGTCTGTCCGTCCCTTCGTGACGGTGGAAGCGGTGGGTGGCCCGCCCGACCACGAAGCCGGACCACCCACCGCGGAGGGTCACTTCACTGCGAAGAACAGGAAGAGGTTGGTGGGGATCGCCGCGGTGGTGCGGCCGGCCTTGATCTCCCTCTTGAGGAAGGCGGCCGAACGGTGCCGGGTGATCTTGTTGTACTCGGCCTTGTTGGTCACGCCGACCACCTTGACGTCCCACCACTCACGGTTGCCGTGGGCTCGGGTGGTGATGAAGTGCTGGTGGCCGGGGGTGGCGGCGTTCTTGAGCGCGTCGGTGAGCTGCGCCACGGTCAGGTCCGGGTAGAGCGGCTTGAGCGCCGGCTCGAGCCGGGTCAGGTCGATCGTGCCCGGGTGGTCCACGCAGACCAGGTTGGTGGGGCAGTCCATCTTCCTCGCCGGGAGGTTGAACCCGAGCGGCACGGTGACGAAGAGCGTGTCGAAGTCCTTCGACGGTGCCTTCTTGGCCTTCGCGCCCGCCTCGCAGCCGCTGGAGGCGAAGGACGTGACCCGCTTGTCGCAGAAGAAGCCCAAGCTGTAGGTGAACCTGACCTGGTGGCCCTTGAAGAAGGCCTGGGTCATGCCGTACTCGTTGATGCCGTGCCCCATGCGCATCGCGTTGCTGGGCGGTGGCGAGGTGGCTGCGACCGCGATGCCCGCGCCCGCTGCGAACAGCAGTGCGACGGCCGCGGCGACGAATCGCTTGCGGCCCTGACCGATGAACCTCATGGTGTGCTCCTTCTGCGTCGGCCGGACGGCCGCTCCGCAGGGAGATTCGTGGCGGAGGTCACACCGGATTGGTCAGCGGACCCGCTGGGCGGTGAACTGGCCGCGCGGGTGCGCGAGGAACTCCTGGGCCTGGACGAGCTGGAGCTCGCGGAGCCCGGACTCATGGGTGACCCGGAGGAGGTCGAAGACGCTGGAGGCCGTGCGCTCCAGTGCGTCCTTGAGTCGGGACCCGCCCGGCTCCGGGTCGGTGCTCGCGGCCCGGACCGTGCCGAGCAGGTGGGCGGTGAACAAGGCAGCGGTGACGTCACCGGATCCGTTGGCCTTCAGCGGCAGCCGCGGGGTCTGGAGCAGCCAGCCCTCCTCGCCGTCGACGGCGAGCATCTCCAGGGTGTCCGCGGGGGCGTCGGGCCGCAGCACGGACGTGACCAGCACCGTAGCGGGGCCCATCCCGCGGGCCAGGTCAACCGCAGCCAGGGTCTCCTCGAGCGTCTGCGGCGAGGTATCGGTGAGGTAGCCGAGCTCGAACTGGTTCGGGGTGATCAGGTCGGCGGCCGGCACCACGCGGTCACGCAGCAGCACCGGGATGTCGGGGTGCACGAAGCAGCCGCTGGCCGCGTTGCCCATCACCGGGTCGCAGGCGTAGATCGCGTTCGGGTTGGCCGCCTTGACCCGGGCCACCGCATCGAGGATCACGTCGCCGATGTCGGCGCCGCCCTGGTAGCCCGACAGCACCGCGTCGGTGGTCGCGAAGGCGCCGCGCTCCTCCACGCCGAGGAGTACGGCGCGCACGTCCTCGGCGGCCAGCACCGGACCACGCCACTCGCCGTACCCGGTGTGGTTGGAGAAGTTCACCGTGTGCACCGGCCACACCTCGACCCCGAGGCGCTGCAGCGGGAAGACCGCTGCGCTGTTGCCGACGTGACCGTAGGCGACCGAGGACTGGATCGAGAGCACCTGCATGCCGCCGATCCTCGCATCGCGATCGCCTTCCGGGAGAAACTAGAACTTGTTACAGTCTCTCGTACCGGGAGTATGACCGGGCCGGACAGCGGACGATTGAGAGCAGCCATGGGCAAGCAGCAGCACCTGGTGAACGAGGCCGAGTACGTCGTGGTGGGGGCGGGGAGCGCCGGCTGTGCCGTCGCAGGTCGGCTCGCAGAGGCAGGGCGGAGCGTGATCCTGGTCGAGGCCGGAGGACCGGACACCTCGATCATGTTCCGTCGGCCCGGGATGATCACCATGATCCACAGCGAGCCGAAGTTGAAGAAGAAGTTCGACTGGGGCTTCTACAACGCCCCGCAGGTCAACGTGCTGAACCGGAGGATCCCGGCCACCCGCGGGCGGGTCATGGGCGGCTCGGGCTCGGTCAACGGGATGATCTTCGTGCGCGGCAACCGGGCCAACTTCGACGCCTGGGAGGCCGAGGGCAACAAGGGCTGGGGCTACGAGGACGTGCTGAGGTCCTACAAGCGCCTCGAGGACTGGGCCGGCGCGCCCAGCGAGTACCGCGGCAAGGGCGGCCCGGTCAAGGTGCTGGAGAACCCGCACATCTGCGACGCCGCCAGGACGTTCATCGAGGCCGGCGCCAGCGCCCTGTCGCTGCCGGTCAACCCCGACTACAACGGCGCCGACCAGGTCGGCATGCACGTGATCCAGGAGAACACCGCCGCCGGTACCCGCTACTCGTCCTCCCGCGGCTACCTCACCGGCCGTAGCCTGCCGACGCTGTCGATCCAGACCGGCGGCACCGTGACCAAGGTGCACGTCGAGCACGGTCGGGCCACCGGCGTCGAGATCCAGGGCGCCGACGGGACCCGTCGTACGGTGCGAGCCAGCAAGGAGGTCGTCCTCTCCGCCGGCGCCTTCGGCTCCCCGCAGCTGCTGATGCTGTCGGGCATCGGTCCGGCCGATCACCTGTCCGAGCTGGGCATCCCGGTGCTCGCCGACCTCCCGGTGGGTGACAACCTGCACGACCACATGTTCATGCCGATGACCTACGTGGTCGACAACTCTCCGCACCGCAGCACCCCGTTCCACTTCGGCCGCGGCATCGTGGAGGACCGGCTTCGGCCCGGGGTGACGTTCATGGCGCACTCGGTGTTCGAGGCCGGTGGGTTCACCAGCACGTCGTACGCCGAGGGCGGTGCGCCCGACCTGCAGCTGTTCGCGATCCCGTGGTCCTACCCGCCGTTCCAGGACGAGCCGAAGCGGCTCAGCCCCGACAAGCGGCCGTCGCTGTCGGTGTTCTCCACACTGGTGCAGCCGCGCTCGCGCGGGACCCTCCGGCTGTCCAGCAGCGATCCGTTCGCCCCGCCGCTGATCGACCCGAACTTCCTCGCCGAGCCCGACGACCTCCGGGTGATCCTGGAGGGCATCGACATGATCCGCACGATCATGGCCGATCCGGCGATCGCCTCCCACGTGCGCGAGGAGTCCGAGCCGGGCGCGTCGTACACCGGGGACCGGTTGAGGGACGAGGTGCTCCGGCGCGCGACGACCGTCTACCACCCGGTGGGCTCGTGCCGGATGGGCGTCGACGAGCGTGCCGTGGTGGATCCCGAGCTGAAGGTCCGTGGCGTCGAGGGTCTCCGGGTCGCGGACGCGGCGATCATGCCCTCGATCATCACCGGGAACACGAACGCGCCGTCGATGATGATCGGCGACAAGGCGTCCGACCTGATCCTGCAGGGAGCCTGAGATGACCACCTCTACCGAGTCCTCGACCCTGGTCCGTCCCGCGTCGCTGACTCCCGAGCTGCTCGGCCGGCTGTGCGGGATGGTGGTCTCGGACGGCGCCACGACGTACTCCCACGTGGAGGTGTACACCGGCCAGCCGATCATCGATCTGCCGCAGTCCTCGCCGGAGGACGTCACCGCGGCGTACGTCACCGCGCGGGCGGCGCAACGGGCCTGGGCCGCGCGGCCGCTGAGGAGTCGGCTCGCGGTGATGCGCCGCTTCCACGAGCTGCTGCTGGCCAACTGGGAGACCGTGGTCGACCTGATGCAGGTCGAGACCGGGAAGGCCCGGCGGATGTCGTTCGAGGAGGTGTGCGACGTCGCGATGACGACGAGCCACTACCTCAAGGCCGCCCCCCGGATCCTCAAGGAGCGCAAGCACGGCGGGGTCATCCCGGTGGTGTCCCGGTCGACCGAGGTGCACGTCCCCAAGGGCGTCATCGCTCTGATCTCACCGTGGAACTTCCCCTTCGCGATCAGCCTCTCGGACTCGATGCCGGCGCTGATCGCGGGGAACGGCGTGGTGCTCAAGCCCGACAACAAGTCCGCGCTGTGCGTGACCTACGGCGTCAGCCTGCTGCGCGAGGCCGGCCTGCCGGAGGGGCTGGTGCAGATCGTGCTCGGCGAGGGGCCGGACATCGGGCCGGCGCTGGTGGACGGCGCCGACTTCGTGATGTTCACCGGCTCGACCGCGACCGGCCGGGTGATCGGCGCGCGGGCGGGGCAGAACCTGATCGACTGCACGCTGGAGCTCGGCGGCAAGAACCCGTTGATCGTCCTCGACGACGCCGACCTCGACGAGGCCGTGCCGGGGGCGATGTTCGGGACCTTCCTCAACGCCGGCCAGGCCTGCATGCACATCGAGCGGATCTACGTGCCGGCCGACCTGGAGGCGGAGTTCACCCGCCGGTTCGTGGCGGCGGTCGACCAGCTGCGCGTGGGTGCGACGTACGACTATGGGCCGCAGATGGGCGGACTCATCTCACCGGCCGCGCTGGAGCGGGTCAGCGCCCATGTGCAGGACGCCGTCGACAAGGGGGCGACCGTGCTCACCGGTGGCCGGGCCCGACCCGACATCGGCCCGACGTTCTACGAGCCGACGGTGCTGACCGGGGTCACCAAGGAGATGGTGCACGGCACCCAGGAGACCTTCGGGCCGGTCGTGTCGATCTACACCTACTCCTCGATCGACGAGGCGGTGGCGCTGGCCAACGACACGGACTACGGCCTGAACGCGAGCATCTGGGGCAAGGACCTAAAGCGGGCTGAGGCGGTCGGCCGACGGATCGAGTCCGGAGGGATCAACGTCAACGACGGCCTGGCCTGCTCCTATGCGAGCAAGCGGACCCCGTCGGGCGGCTTCAAGAACTCCGGGGTCGGCGCCCGGCACGGCGACTACGGCATGCTGAAGTACACCGACCTGCAGAATGTCGCGGTGCTGAAGAAGCAGGTGCTCACCTCGCCCGACGAGGGCTTCGAGGAGAACATCGTCAAGACCCTGAAGGGCCTGGCGATCATGCGCAAACTCGGCATCCGCTGAGGGCCGGATGACTTTCCCAGGTTAGGAACCCAAGAGTCGCCTTCACACAGGAGAGTTCGTGTGGGAAGGCGACTCTTGGGTTCTGAACCTGGGAAAAGTCGACTCAGGCGACCTGGAGCGACCGCTTCGAGAGGCCCAGCCAGAAGCCGTCGATGACCTGGTCACCGGGCTGCTCGGGGTCGGTGGCGGCGCCGAGGGTCACGAACAACGGTGTGTAGTGCTCGACGGTGGGGTGTGCGTAGGGCATCCCGGGGGCCTTGCTGCGGTACGACGCCAGCTCGTCCACGTCGCCCCGGGCCATCGCGTCGGCGGCCCACGCGTCGAAGTCGGCCGACCAGCCGGGCACCGCGGCGTCGAGCGACCAGTCGGTGAGGAACGGCAGCCCGTGGGTCAGAAACCCCGAGCCGATCACCAGAACGCCCTCGTCGCGGAGCTCGCGCAGCCGGGCGCCGAGCTGGATCAGCTGACCGGGGTCCTGGGTGGGCAGGGACATCTGCAGCACCGGGACGTCGCCCTCGGGATACATGATCTTCAGTGGCACCCACGCTCCGTGGTCGAGTCCGCGGGTGGGGTGCTGGTGGACCGGCTCGCCGTCGGGCATCATCGCCGCCACCCTGGTCGCGAGCGCGCTGGCATCGGGGGTCCGGTAGGTCATCCGGTAGTACTTCTGGTCGAAGCCGCCGAAGTCGTAGACCAGCGGCGCCCCGGACGCGCTGAGCGTGACCGGTGCGGACTCCCAATGTGCGCTGACGATCAGGATCCCCTTCGGTCGCGGCAGCGTGGTCGCCAGCTCGCGCAGCTCGCCCGACCAGACGGGGTCGTCGAGCAGCGGCGGCGCGCCGTGGCCGAGGTAGAGGGCAGGCATGCGGTCGGTCATGTCCCTAGTGTAGTTCAAGATTCAATTACAGCAAAGGGCGGACCGAGTCATTGCTGGAACGTGTTCTACACGGGAGGCTGTCCGAGTGACTGATGCTGCCCGCCCCCTGAACCTGGCCGATGTCCTCGAGGCGATGGCCGACGCCGTACCGGACCGCGTCGCGATCGCGATGATCGACCGCGACCTGAGCTTCGCTGAGATCGACGATCGGGCGACGAGGCTGGCCAACGTGCTGCTCGGCCGCGGCATCCGGCCCGGCGACCACGTCGCTGTCCACTCCGCGAACCGGATCGAATGGGTGGATGCGTTCTACGGCTGCCTGAAGGCGCGCGCCGTGCCGATCAACATCAACTACAAGTACCTGCACGAGGAGCTCGCCTACCTCTACGACAACGCCGACTGCGTGGCCGCGATCGTGGCGCCCGAGCACCTGGAGGCGGTGCGTGGTCTGGATCTGCCCCAGCTGCGCGACGTGATCGTGCTCGGCGAGGAGTACGACGCCGCACTGGCCGCCGCCCCGAGCGAGCGGCCGGTGACCGGGAGGAGCGGCGACGACCGCTACCTGATCTACACGGGCGGCACCACGGGCGCGCCCAAGGGTGTGGAGTGGCGCAACGAGGACATCATCCGGGCGGCGCTCAACGCAGGCCGGTACGGCGCCCCCATCGAGTCCGTCGAACAACTCGCCGCCGAGGCCGCGGCCAACGAGAACCCGATGGTGCTGCTGGCCTGTGGCCCGATGATGCACGGCGGCAGCCAGTGGATCATGGGCAACGGGCACGTCGCCGGGTTCTCGGTCGCGCTCTACACCCAGCCGCACTTCGACGCCGTCTCGGTGCTCGACCTGGTCCAGAGGGCGGGAGTGGCGTCGTTGACCTTCCTGGGCGACGCGATGGGGCGCCCGGTCGCCGAGGCGGTCCTCGCCGAGCCGCAGCGGTGGGACCTGTCCTCCCTGGTGGCGGTGTCCAACGGCGCCGCGCCACTGTCGGAAGGGGTCCGCGCGGAGATCCGTCGGGCGCTGCCCGGACGGTTCATCCTCGACTCCTACGGCGCCTCGGAGTCGGGGGCCGCCGGATCGCAGATGGACGACGGCGAGGAGGGCCCGGCCGGTGCGCCCCGCTTCGGTGTCGGCGTCGACGTCGAGGTCTTCGACACCGAGATGAAACCCTGCCCGCCCGGCGTGGACGGCATGCTGGCCCGCTCCGGACCGATCCCGCTCGGCTACTACAAGGACCCGGAGAAGACGACGGCCACGTTCCGCGAGGTCGACGGCGTGCGTTGGGTGATCCCGGGTGACTTCGCCCGCCGCGAGCCGGACGGCACGGTGACGGTGCTCGGGCGCGGCTCGGTCTGCATCAACACCGGCGGGGAGAAGGTGCACCCCGAGGAGGTCGAGGCCGTGCTGCTCCGTCACGGCGAGGTCTTCGACGCTGTCGTGGTCGGCACACCGAACGAGCGCTGGGGTCAGCAGGTCACCGCGCTGGTGCAGCGACGCGAGGGCTCCACCGCCACGGCCACCGAGCTGCAGGCGCACTGCCGCTCGCTGATCGCCAACTACAAGGTGCCGAAGGTGGTGCTGTTCGTCGACGCCGTACCGAGGACGCCGGTCAGCAAGGTCGACTACCCGGCCAGTACGGCGCTTGCCCGGGAACTGCTGGAGGGCTGAGTCGGACGGCCATCACACAGCAAAGTCACTGTTCACACACCGACTCTCGTGTGTGAACAGTGACTTTGGGTTCTTCACCTGGGAAAGTCAGCAGCCGCCGGCCACCGCGGGGATGATCGAGATCTGCGCGCCGTCGGCGGTGGGGGTGGACAGGCCGTCGAGGAACCGGACGTCGTCGTTGCCGACGTAGACGTTGACGAAGCGGCGGATCTCGCCGGCGTCGTCGAGGACCCGGGCGCGGATGCCGGGGTGGTTGGCCTCGAGGTCGTCGAGGACCTCGGTGAGCGTCGAGCCCGCCGCGGTCACCTCGGAGGACCCTCCGGTGTAGGTGCGCAGGATGGTCGGGATGCGGACGGAGATGGCCATGTCGGGCTCCTTCGGGTCGGGGCGGGTCGGGCGGGTTCGGGCGTCAATCGTTTCAGGCGATGCCGGTGGCGCGGAAGGCGTCGTACGTCGGCGCGATGGTGGCGGCTGCCCCCACCTGGTCGGCGACGGCGTCCAGCGTCTTCAGGCCCATGCCGGTGTTGATGACCACGGTCTCGAGTGTGGGGTCGAGCTGGCCGGTCTCGACGAGCTTCTTCAGGCAGGCGACGGTGGTGCCGCCGGCGGTCTCGGTGAAGATCCCTTCGTTGCGGGCCAGCAGCAGGATCCCAGCGCGCACCTCGTCGTCGGTGACGTCCTCGACGGCGCCCCCGGTCTGCCGACAGATGTCGAGCACGTAGATGCCGTCCGCAGGGTTGCCGATGGCCAGGCTCTTCGCGATCGTGTCCGGCTTGACCGGGCGGATCGCGTCGACGCCTGCCTTGTACGCGGTGGAGACAGGGGAGCAGCCGGTCGCCTGGGCGCCGTACACCTTGTAGGGCTTGTCCTCGACGAGGCCGAGCTTGATCAGCTCGCCGAAGGCCTTGTGCACCTTGGTGAGCTGGGACCCGGAGGCGACCGGGATGACGACCTGGTCGGGGAGCCGCCAGCCGAGCTGCTCGGCGATCTCGTAGCCCAGCGTCTTGGAGCCCTCGGCGTAGTAGGGCCGGACGTTGACGTTCACGAACGCCCAGCCCTCCTCCTCGCCGGCGATCTCGGACGCGAGCCTGTTGACGTCGTCGTAGTTGCCGTCGACGGCGACCAGCGAGTCGGTGTAGACCGCCGAGTTGACCTGCTTCGGCTTCTCGAGGTTGGAGGGGATGAACACCACGGTCTTGATCCCCGCCCGGGCGCCGGCGGCCGCCACCGCGTTGGCGAGGTTGCCCGTGCTCGGACACGCGAACACCCGCGAGCCGAACTCGCGGGCGGCACTCAGCGCACACGCGACGACGCGGTCCTTGAAGGAGTTCGTCGGATTGGTCGAGTCGTCCTTGACCCACAGCGTGTCGATGCCGAGCTCGCGGCCGAGGTTGTCGGCGCGGAGCAGTCGGGTGAACCCGGGCTCGGTGTTGGGGGACGACTCGATGTCGGACGGCACCGGCAGCAGCGCCTTGTAGCGCCAGATGTTGCGGGGCCCGGCGGCGATCTGCTCGCGGGTGACGGCGGGGAAGTCGTAGCTGACCTCCAGCGGGCCGAAGCACTCCGGGCACGCGTAGTGCGGGCCGAGCGGTGCTGTGGCGCCGCACTCGCGGCAGGACAGCGCGGTGGCGTTGCCGAAGGCGCCCTCGCGGATGCCGTGCTGGGTCGCCGTCTCGACGGTCGTCTCGGTGATGGTGCTCAAGGAGGCCTCCTTCTCATCTTCCTCGCGCCGACTTTCGGCGCGAGACGGACTTGGCACCAGTCCCACGAAACCGGTTCGGTCGAAACCGAGTCGGAGGCTCGTAGCGGTTGCCGGGGCTTCAGCGGGCCGTATCCCTCTGCCCCTCTCGATGAGCAGTCACCAGCCTAGGCATTCGTCTCAGAATGTGCACATCGGGTCCGGCATCCGAGACCGTTGGGTCCGCCGAGTGGGCGTACGGCGGCGGCCGGGCTGCCCAGCGGCGCCGTAGGGGTCGTTCCCGCAGACACGTGGTCGGCGCTGGCTGTCAGGGTGGTCTTCGTGGAAGGGCTCGGGAGCTCGCGCCGGACGGTGCTCACGGTGATGTGCATCGGCTACTTCCTGGTGCTCCTCGACGTCACCATCGTCAACGTCGCCCTCCCGGGCATCGGGGCCGGGCTCGGGGCCGGCGTGGCCGGGCTCCAGTGGGTCGTCGACGGCTACGCCCTGGCGCTCGCCTCCCTGCTCCTGGCCGGTGGCACGTTCGGTGACGCCCGCGGTCACAAGCGCGTGGTGCTCACCGGCCTCGGTCTCTTCGGTGCCGCGTCCCTTGGCTGTGCCCTGGCGCCATCGGTCGGCGCCCTGGTCGCGGCCCGTGTCGTGCAGGGAGGGGGCGCGGCGCTGCTGCTGCCGGGCACCCTGGCGATCATCGCCCGCGCCCATCCCGACGCCGGCGAGCGAGCCCGGGCGATCGGCGTCTGGGCGGGTGTCGGGAGCATCGCCCTACCGGCGGGTCCCGTGCTCGGGGGCCTGCTCGTGTCCAGCGGGAGCTGGCGCTGGGTGTTCCTGCTCAACGTCCCCGTCGTGGTCGCCGCTGCCGTGGTGACCTGGCGGGTGGTCGCCGAGGACCAGGGCGATCGCGACGCCCGGCTCGACCCGGCGGGCACCGGTCTCGGTGCCGTCGTGCTCGGGGCCACGACGTTCGCCGTGATCGCCACCGGCCGCGCGGGCATCGCATCCGTCGTGGTGGCGGCAGTCGTGGCAGTGGTGGCGCTCGTCGCCTTCGTGGTGGTCGAGCGCCGCGCGGCGCAGCCGATGCTGCCGCTGGCGCTGTTCGGCCGGCCCTGGTTCACCGTCGCCAACGCCGTCGCCGGGGTGATGAACCTCGGCACCCTGGGCCTGCTGTTCCTGCTGACGCTCTACCTGCAGGTGGTGCAGGGGCGCTCGGCGGTGCACGCCGGGCTGGCGCTGCTGCCGCTGTTCGTGCCGTTGAGTCTGCTCGCACCGGCCGCCGGCCGGGTTGTCGCGCGGCTCGGGCCCCGACCGGTGATGATCGGTGGGCTGCTGGTCTCCGCCGTGGGGGTGGGCCTGGTGGCGGGCTGGTCCGCGGACACGTCGTACGTCGTGCTGCTGCCGGCGATGCTGGCGTGGGGCATCGGGCTGAGCCTGCTCACGCCCGCTGTGGTCGCCGCGGCGGTCGCCGCCGTGCCCGCGGAGCGTTCGGGCCTGGCCTCCGGGATGAACAACACCGCGCGGCAGGCCGGGGGCGCCATCGGGATCGCTGCGTACGGAGCGATCGCGGGCAGCCCGCACCGGCAGGCGACGTTCCTGCCCGGCCTGCACCTGACCGGCCTGGTCACCGCGGCCCTGTATGTCGCGGCCGCGGTGGCGGCAGCCCTGACCCGGACGCCGGAGTCGTGACCGTCGGGCCTCAGCCGCGCTGGCGGTCGATGTCGGCGACCAGGCCCCGGAGCAGCTCGACGACCCCGTCGGGTCCCGGGACGACGACGTCGGCGAGCTTGACCAGAGCGTTCTCCTCGCGGGAGCCCGAGCACACCAGCAACGTCGGCATCCCCGACTCGGACAGCTCCCGGACGGCCTCGAAGGCCTCCACGTCCCCGAGATCATCGCCGGCGAAGCAGAAGCCTCCGGGGTCGAGCTCGGCGACCAGCCGGCGTACGGCGCGGCCCTTGTCCATGCCGGGAGCCCGCACCTCGATGACCAGCCGTCCCGGCTCCACCTGGAGTCCGTGCGCGTGGGCCAGCCGGGTCAATGCGGGCAGGAGTACGGCGAACGCCTGCTCCGGCTGGGGCATCCGCCGGGTGTGCACGGCAACGGCCAGGCCCTTCTCCTCGATCCACGGGTCCAGCCCGAGATCGGCGAGCAGCCGCGGCAGCTCGGCGGTGACCGCTGCGAGTCCCGGCGGAGGCACCGCAGAGACGATCGTCCGGCTGGTGGAGCTCCAGCGCTCGTTGCCGTACTGGCCGAGCACGAGCAGCTCGTGGGGCCCGGCGGACCCCTCGGTGGCGAAGGCTGCGCCGACCTCCTCCAGGGCCCCCAGGTCGAGCACCTGACGGACCGGGCGACCTGTCACCACGGCGACGGCTCGGATCCGGGCGCCGAGCAAGGTGAGCGCTTCCGCGGCAGCCGGATGCAGGGCCGCCTCAGCAGGGTCGTCGACGATCGGGGCCAGCGTGCCGTCGAAGTCGAGGCCGACGACCAGCGAGTCGGCCGCGCGCACCAGGGCGTCGTACCGCCGGCGGACGTCGGGGGACACGGACTGCATGTCGGACAGCCAATCAGATTCGTCGGTGAGACGTACCGGCCCGCTCGGCCGATGTGATCGCTCAGCCGCTGTGATCGCTGCGCTCAACATCGCCCTCGCTCGCCACGTGCCCGAGCAAGCTCGGTCGCGGGCTCGCTCAGCCGCTGTAGCTGGCGGTGAGGATCACCGTCAGTCGGTCCAGCTTCATCGGGGAGATCGCCGGCTTGATCGTGGCGATGTGCAGGTCCTTGGCGAGGGCGACCGCCGCCGGACGCATCGTGCGCGGGAAGTAGACCGTGGAGGTGTCGATGGTGCCGTACCAGTTGTCCGAGCCGACGACGTTCCAGCCGGCGTTCTGGGCGACCGCGGCGGTCCGGCCGGCCAGGCCGTGGATGTTGGAGTTGTTGAAGACGTCGACGTAGATCGACTTCTTGTCGATCGGCGGCGCCTGGTGGTGGTGCCGCTTGTGCGGCTTGGGGCTCAGCGTCGGGGCCGGGCTCGCGGTGCGCGCCGGCGGGTGCGCACTGGCCGTGTCTACGGCCGGCTGCTGTGGGTGGGAGGTGAGCACGAAGCCGACCGCTGCGATGGCTACTGCGCAGATGCTCGCGACGAGCGCGGTGGTCGGCAGGACGATCCCGTCCTGTCCCGGTCGCCGTGCCCGACGGCCGCCCGGCCGGATCATGACCTCAGACCTCGAAGCCGAGCCGCCGCGCGGAGCGCTGTCGCTGGCGGGCGGCACGCAGCCGACGCAGCCGACGGACCAGCAACGGGTCGTGGGCGAGGGCTTCCGGACGGTCGATCAGCGCGTTGAGCACTTGGTAGTAGCGCGTCGTCGACATGTCGAACTTCTCGCGGACAGCCTGCTCCTTGGCGCCGGCGAACTTCCACCACTGGCGCTCGAAGTCGAGGATGTCGCAGTCGCGCTCGGAGAGCGCGCCGACCTCGTCGGCCGGCTGACCGTCGTGGGGGGCGGGCGTGGCGACCATGTGCGTCTGCTCCTGGGGCTGTGACGATTCCTGGGGCTGTGGCGAACTCGCATCCATCGTAGGCACCAAAGTACACCGATGTCATTCGCCACACCGCAGCGCGTCGGGGGTGGTGGATATCGTCGCGGGTATGGATCCGGTGGGATGGGGCATCCTCGCGCCCGGCAAGATCGCCCGGAAGTTCGTCGAGGACCTGGCCCTGGTCCCGGAGGCTCGAGTGGCCGCGGTCGGCTCCCGGCGCCTCGAGTCGGCGCAGGCCTTCGCCCAGCAGTACGGCGGCACGCCGTACGGCTCCTATGCGGAGCTGGTCGCCGATCCTGCGGTCGACGTCGTGTACGTCGCCTCTCCGCACGCCTTCCACCCCGAGCACGTGCGGCTGGCCGTCGATGCGGGCAAGCCGGTGCTGTGCGAGAAGCCGGTCGCGCTGAACGCCGCTCAGGCCGAGGAGATGTTCGCCCACGCCCGAGAACGCGGGGTGTTCGTGATGGAGGCGATGTGGACGGCCTGCCACCCACTGGTCCGGGCGATGCTCGAGCGGTTGGCGTCCGGTGAGTGCGGCCGACCGCTGCAGGTGGTGGCCGACCTCGGGTTCGCGGTCGATGCGCTGCCGACCAGCCGGATGCTCGACCCGGCCCTGGGTGCCGGCGCACTGCTGGACATGGGGATCTATCCGCTGACCCTGGCCCACCTCGTGATGGGTCAGCCGGTGGAGGAGCGCGCGGTCGCCACCGTCGCGGGCGGCATCGACATGGATGTCGCCATCGCGACCAGGTACGCCGGCGGCGGCACCGCGGCGCTGACCGCAAGCATGGCCGCCTGGACGTCCCGGGCCGCGAGCGTCGCCACGGACCTTGGGCGCTTCGACCTGCCCGCGGAGTTCCACCACCCCACCGAGATCCTCTGGCGACCCCTCGGTGGACGCGATGGCGAGGCCGAGCGGCTGGTCCCGGGCGTGCCGGTGATCGGCCGGGGGTATGGCAACGAGGTGGTCGAGGTGCACCGGTGCCTGGCCGCCGGGCTCACCGAGAGCCCGGTGGTTCCCGCGGCCCAGACTCTGGCGGTGATGAGGCAGATGGACCGGATCCGTGAACAGATCGGGGTGCGCTACCCCGGGGATAGGGTCAGGGCGTGAGCAGGAGCAGCCGGCGTCGCAGCACCGCCGACCTCGTCGTGGTGGCGAACCGACTGCCCGTCGACCGGGTCGTGCGCGCCGACGGCACCACCGAGTGGCGGCGCTCCCCGGGCGGACTGGTGTCCGCGCTGGTGCCGGTGATGCAGCAGAACCGCGGCGCCTGGATCGGCTGGCCCGGTGACACCGGCGACACGATCGAGCCGTTCGAGGACGACGGCATCACGCTGGTGCCGATCTCGGTGACTCCGCGTGAGTACGAGGAGTTCTACGAGGGCTTCTCCAACGCGACACTGTGGCCGCTCTACCACGACGTGGTCGCCAAGCCGGAGTTCCACCGCGAGTGGTGGGACGCCTACGAGAGGGTCAACCGCCGGTTCGCCGAGGCCGCGGCGGCCGCGGCCGCACGGGACGCCATGGTCTGGGTGCAGGACTATCAGCTGCAGCTGGTGCCGACGATGCTGCGTGAGCTGCGTCCGGACCTGCGGATCGGGTTCTTCCTGCACATCCCGTTCCCGCCCGCCGAGCTCTTCCAGCAGCTGCCCTGGCGCCGGCAGATCCTCGAGGGGCTGCTCGGCGCCGACCTCGTCGGCTTCCAGCTGCCCGGAGCCGCGCAGAACTTCGTCCGGCTGGTGCGCCAACGCGTCGGCCATAAGACGCACCGCGACACCGTCTACCTGCCCGACGGACGTACCGTCACCGCCAAGGCGTTCCCGATCTCGATCGACTTCGCCGGCTTCGAGGAGCTCGCCCGCAGCCCGTCGGTCCAGGCCCGCGCGGCCCAGATCCGCAACGACCTGGGAAACCCGCGCAAGATCTTCTTGGGCATCGACCGCCTCGACTACACCAAGGGCATCTACGTCCGGCTCCGGGCGTTCAGCGAGCTGGTCACCGATGGCAACTTCACCGTCGAGGACGCGGTGTTCGTCCAGGTGGCTACGCCCTCTCGCGAGCGCGTCGACCAGTACCGGATCCTGCGCGACGACATCGACCGGCTGGTCGGGCGGATCAACGGTGACCTGGGCCGGATCGGTCGTCCAGCGATCTCCTACCTGCACTCGTCCTTCCCGCGCCAGGAGATGGCCGCCCTCTACACGGCCGCCGACATCATGGTGATCACTCCGTTCCGCGACGGGATGAACCTCGTCGCCAAGGAGTACGTCGCCTGCCGGCTGGAGAACGACGGCGCGCTGGTGCTCTCCGAGTTCGCCGGCGCCGCCGAGGAGCTGCGGCAGGCCTACCTGGTCAACCCCTACGACATCAACGGCATGAAGGCGCACATGCTCGAGGCCTACCACGCCGAGGACCGCGACCTCGCCCGTCGGATGAAGGCGATGCGCAAGACCGTTGCCGACAATGACGTCGCGCACTGGGCGACCGCGTTCCTCGACGACCTGTCCGCCACCCGACCCAACCACGAGAAGAGGCTGCGGCAGGCGCGTCGTACCTGACGCACGGCCGACTGAGTCCGGCGTCAGAGGTCAGCGGGTGCCGAAGATCCGGCCGACGATCTGGTCGAAGACGAGGTCGGGGGTCATCCGGCGGCCGTTGGTGATCACGCTGGCGCCCTTGCCGACCCGGTAGCGCGAGAGCGGGTGGCTCGTGGTCGCTGCCTTGGCGATCTTGCGACCGACGACGTCGGGCGTCGAGGAGGTCGCTGGCCGGTCGATCCGCTTCATCACGTTGTAGGCGCGCTTGGCGTACGTCGCGTACGGCCCGTCGCCGCTGCGCTCGAGGAGCGAGTCGCGGGCGATGGTGTTCCACTCCGTGATGATCCCGGCGGGCTCGATGGTGATCACGTCGATCCCGAAGGGCTTCAGCTCGATCCGCAGGCTGTCGCTGAGGCCGTTCACGGCGAACTTCGTGGCGTGGTACCACGACCCGAACGGCTCGTAGAAATGTGCGCCGATCGAGGAGATGTTGATGATGCGCCCCGCCGCCTGCTCGCGCATATGCGGCGTGACCAGCTGGATCAGCCGGGCGAGGCCGAAGACGTTCACGTCGAACTGACGGCGGGCCTCGTCCATCGGCACGTCCTCGAGCGCGCCGTACGAGCCGTAGCCGGCGTTGTTGACCAGGACGTCGATGCGGCCCTGCTCATCGATGATCCGGCCGATGCCGGCGGTCATCGAGGTGTCGTCGGTGACGTCCATCGCGAAGGTGTGGACGCCGGCGTCGGCGAGATCCTGCATGCGATCGGTGCGACGTGCGACCGCGTAGACGGTGAAGCCCGCGCCGAGGAGCTCGCGAGCCGCGCACGCGCCGATCCCCGATGAGCCGCCGGTGACGAGGGCGACCTTGCCGTTGTGGGAAGTCATGGGTCTCCTTGGGTCTCGAGGCGCCCCGCTGGCGGCTCAGCCAGACGATCAGTTGTGTGGAGGAGTCTCGGAGGCGCCGGCAACGGGCCGCATCATCTCGCGGACGTCGTCACGGACCTCCTTGCCGAGCCTGCCCCAGGTCGGCTCGTAACCGTAGACCGATGCCAGCGACTGGGCCTGGTAGTCGCCGCAGAAGATGTCGACGTCGTCGGGGGTGATCAGGCCGGGGTGCGCGACCCCGACGGCCTCGGAGACCTTCAACAGCTCACGGCGCAGCGCCAGCACGTAGTTACCGCAGCGCACCGACTTCGACGCCGGGTCCAGGCCGTGCACGAGCCACGGATCCTGGGTGGCGACGCCGGTCGGGCAACGGTCGGTGTGGCAGCGCTGCGACTGGATGCAGCCGATGGAGAGCATCGCCTCGCGAGCCACGTTGACCATGTCGGCGCCGAGGGCGAAGGCCACCACTGCGTTGTCCGGCACCCCGCACTTGCCGGACCCGATGAAGGTCACCCGGTCGGTGAGCCCGGCCTTCGCGAACGTCCCGTACACACGGGAGAATCCCATCCGGAACGGCAGTGCGATCGAGTCGCTGAAGATGAGCGGCGAGGCACCGGTGCCTCCCTCGCCGCCGTCGACCGTGACGAAGTCGACGCCGCGCTCGCCCGACGCCATCAGCCGGACCAGCTCCTCCCAGAAGGTGATCTCACCGACGGCCGACTTGATGCCGACGGGCAGGCCGGTCTCGGCGGCGAGCATCTCGACGAAGTCCAGCATCGAGTCGACGTTGCTGAAGGCGGAGTGCCGCGACGGGGAGGCACAGTCCTGCCCCTCCTGGATGCCGCGGATCTCGGCGATCTCCTTGCTGACCTTCGCGGCCGGCAGGAGCCCGCCCAGACCGGGCTTGGCGCCCTGGGACAGCTTGATCTCGATCGCCCGGACCGGGGCGGACTCCACGACCTCCCTGAGCCGCGGCAGGCTGAACCGCCCGCTCTCGTCGCGGCAGCCGAAGTACGACGTACCGATCTGCAGGATCAGGTCACCACCCTGGCGGTGGTACGGCGACAGCCCACCCTCGCCGGTGTTGTGCATGCAGCCGGCCAGCTTCGCGCCGCCGTTGAGCGCCATGATCGCGTGGCTGGACATCGACCCGAAGCTCATCGCGGAGATGTTCACCACCGACCGGGGCCGGAACGCCTTCGCCCTGCCGCGCGGCCCGCCGAGCATCTTGGCGCTGGGCAGGTCGATGTCAGCAGCATGGTGGCCCAGCACCGGCGGCACCTCGTCGGCGAAGGTGCGGTGCTTGATGATCGCGTAGCCCGAGGTGTGCTCGGTGTCGTTGTCGGTGCCGAACCCGAAGTAGTTGTTCTCCAGCTTGGAGCTGGCGTAGATCCAGCGGCGCTGGTCCCGGCTGAACGGCCGCTCCTCGTCGTTGCCGGTCACGATGTACTGCCGTAGCTCGGGGCCGATCTCCTCCAGCCAGTAGCGCGCGTGCGCGAGGACCGGGTAGTTGCGCAACAGGGCGTGCTTCTTCTGCACCAGGTCGTGCACCGCCACCGCGCCGACGGCCGCGGCCGCCCCGCCCACCAGCTGCGTCATCCTCATGTGACCGTCATACCGACCTCGCGGGCTGCCGTCCACCACCCGGACCCGGTCCGTCGGTGGGGATTCGTTGGTAGTTTCGGCCCATGGACCTGCTGCCGAAGCCCGACCAGGTCGCGGCCGCGGCCAGCAACGTGGCGCACCTGATGCTGTACGGCGGCCTGGCCGACCTGCGGCCGATGCCGCGCACGCTCATCGACGAGGGGCCGCTGCGCGAGGTCTACCACTACCGTCCGGCCAAGCAGGTCAAGTCGACCGGTGACCCGGTCCTGCTGGTGACGCCACTGGCCGCGCCGTCGCTGTGCTTCGACCTGCGCCGGGGCTGCTCGCTGGTCGAGCACTTCGTCGAGCAAGGCCGCCCGACCTACCTCGTCGAGTACGGCGAGATCTCCTTCAAGGACCGCAACCTCGGGATGGAGCACTGGATCCGGGACGTCGTCCCCGAGGCGATCCGCGCGGTGCACGAGCACGGCGGCGGACGTCCGGTGCACGTGATCGGCTGGAGCCTGGGGGGCATCTTCGCCATCCTGGTGGCGGCGTCGCAGCCGAAGCTGCCGATCGCCTCGGTCACGGTCGTCGGGTCACCGTTCGACGTCACACAGGTGCCGCTGGTCGCACCGCTGCGACCGATCCTGCGGATCACCGACGGCGGCGTGGTGACCCCGATCTACCGGATGATGGGCGGCGCGCCCAAGCCGCTGGTGCGTCGGGCGTTCCAGCTCAGCTCCGGCACCAAGCTGCTCACCAAGCCGATCGCGAAGCTGCAGCATCTCGATGACCGGGAGTGGCTGGCGCAGATCCAGGCAGTCGACCGGTTCACTGCGAACATGATCGCCTACCCGGGCCGGACCTTCGGGCAGATGTACCACCGGATGGTGAAGAAGAACCAACTGCGCAACGGCGTGCTGGAGTACGACGGTCGCGAGATCCGGGTCGACTCGATCACGCTGCCGGTGCTGATCTTCGCCGGAAACACCGATGGCATCGCTCCGATCAACTCGGTCAAGGCGCTGGTGCGGCTGCTGCCCAACGCCCACGAGGTGCGCTTCGAGATCGTGCCGGGTGGTCATCTGGGGATGCTCACCGGCCGCGCGGCGCGGACCACCACCTGGGTGATCATGGACGAGTGGATCGAACAGCACTCCACGCCGGACGAGCCGGTGGGCAAGGGGAGCGCCCGCAAGCGGTCGGCGGCCAAGACCGCGAAGAAACCGGCGAAGAAGCCCGCGGCCAAGACCGCGAAGAAGCCGGCGAAGCGGGCCGTTGCTGCCGCGACGGCCGAGGTGGCTCCCCGTCGGACCGCGATCGGCTCCAACCCCGAGCGTCGCTTCGCCTCGGGGTCGTCCCGGAGCCTGGCCCCCAAGCGCTGATGCGTCGCGCGGTCCCGCTGTGGCTGCTCGGCCTGCTGCTCGTCCTCGTCTCCGGGTGTGGGGTGGACCAGCACCAGGCTCCGGCGCCCCGACCGACGTACCACCGCTACGTCGCGCTCGGTGACACCTTCACCGCGGCGCCGTACACGGGCACCACCAAGCGCGCCCACGGCTGCCACCGCTCGACCGCGAACTACCCGACCCAGCTCGCCGACGCGCTCGGCGCTCGGCTCACCGACGTCAGCTGTGACGGAGCGGACACCTCGTCGGTGCGCAAGCGACAGCACCTCGGCAAGCACCGGGTCGCGCCGCAGTTGGACGCGGTGCACCGCGACACCCAGCTGGTCACGATCAGTCTGGGCAGCAACGACGACAACCTGTTCACGCTCATCGGCAAGGCCTGCGGGCCCGCCGGAGCCGGCTGTCTGATGGAGCGCTACGAGCCGGCCCTGCTGCGGCTGATCGACCCGATCAGGCAGTCCCTCGATGACGCGATCAGGGCAGTACAGGACAAGGCGCCGGACGCACGCATCGTGGTCGTCGGCTACCCGCGACACGTCGCGGCGAAGCAGACCTGCAAGGCGCAGCCGAAGATGTCCAAGGCGGACCGCAAGGCGTGGCTCGAGGTCGACCAGGCGCTCGACCTCGCCGTGTCCCGCTCGGCCCGGGACACCGGTGCCGACTTCATCGACGTGTATGCCGCATCCAAGGGCCACGGCATCTGCGCCAAGGAGCCGTGGGTGCGCGGCGAGCGGACCCACAAGAAGCCCGGCAAGCACGGCGGGGTGGCCTTCGGCCCGACCGCCGCCGAGCAGTCCGCGGTCGCGGCGATGATCCGTTCCGAACTCAAGACGCAGAGCGACTGAACGCCCTAGACTCACCGATCCGGGGAGGACTTCGAGACGGGCGCGCAATCGCCTCCGAGCAGACGTCGAGGTGCAGATGGATCCCGAGCCCGGGGCAGTGCTTGGCCGTTACGAGATCATCCGGGAGATCGGTCGCGGCCCGATGGGTGTGGTCCATGCCTCCCGGCATGTCGACAGTGGCGAGACGGTCGCGCTGAAGCTGCTCCGTCCCGCCGTGCCGATCACCGATGAGGTGCGGCGGCGGATCCGCGACGAGCTCCGCGCGCTGGTCGCGCACGGGACGCCGCACCTGCTCGCCGCCCGGGAGTTCGGGATGCACCAGGGCCGGCTGTTCGTGGTCAGCCCGCTCAGCACAGCGGGCAGTCTCCAGCGTCGCCTCGACGAGCAGGGACCGCTCGCGCGCGGGGCGGCGATCATGCTCTGCCTGCGGGTGACCGACGCGTTGGCGATCGCGCACGACGCCGGGGTGGGTCACGGCGGTGTCAAGCCGACCAACGTGCTGCGCGGCACCAGCAACGGCCGCAGCCTCACCCAGCTCGCCGACTTCGGCGCGGTCCTGCGCAGCCAGGACTGGCTGGTCCCGGATGCCGCTTCGTCGTACGACGGCTACACCGCACCCGAGCTGCTCGCCGGCGGGTCCGTGGACGAGCGCAGCGACCTCTACTCGGTGGGCTGTCTGCTGCACGCGGCGTTGGTCGGCACGCCACCGACGCCCGGCGGGCCCAGCCTGGCTCGCGAGGACGAGATCGACGATGCGATCGCGGCGCTGGTGCGTCGGGCGGTGCGGGAGGCCCCTGCAGAACGCTTCTCCGGCTTCGCCGAGCTCACCGCCGAGCTCCGCGGCCTGGTCGTCGCGCTTCGGCCCCCCGGTGCCGGTGAGTCCGCCCCGATGCCGGTGCCGGAGGCCGGGCCAGCCGCGGCGCCGGTGGAGCCGGTGGGGCCGACGTCCGGTGGCGTCGACCCCGCGCCCGAGCACACGGCGCCGCTCGCCGTAGTTGCGGAATCCTTGGCAGCGCGCGGCGGGAGCGTCTCGGCGGATGCCGAAAAGGAGGCCAGGCCGAGTCGAGCCCGCGGCCGTCGTACCCGGGTGGTCATCGTGGGGCTCGCCGCGCTCGCACTGCTCACCGCCGCCGGCTCCTGGGCGTGGGGGCAGTCCCACGACCGTGGGGGCGACCCACCGCACCAGAAGGCGGTGACCACGCTGGGGGTTCCGACGGTCGCGGCGAGGCCGGCGTACCGGAGTGTGGTGTTCACCGTGGCCGCCGCGGCAGCCGACGGGGTCGTGGAGGTCAACCGCGGCTCCGGCTGGGAGCAGGCACCCTCCGGGACCGTCAAAGTGCCCACCGCGATGGGCGGACAGCGCGCCTGCCTGCGCGCCCGCATCAGCAACGGCGACGAGCACGGCGACGTCGCGCGGGCCTGCGGGAAGAGCGCGCCACCCACGCTGCGCACCGTCCGCGTGCACCCGGACTGCCTGATCGACGGCCAGTACACCCAGGTCTGCTACCAGCTCCAGGCCCGTGGGTACCGCCCGGGAAGCGACCCGGTGCTCTCGTTCGAGGTCGACGGCACGCTCGCAGGCACGGTGTCGGTGCCGATCGATCGTCGTGGCACCGGCGAGCTGCCGGATGGACAGCACTTCCACTTCGCCGACACCGACGCGGGCAAGACCGCCAAGGTCAGCCTCGGGGGGACGGACTTCAGCTGGACGGTCGCCAGCAGGTAGCGGCTCACCTGCGCCGGCCGCGGTATCGACGGATCGCGATCTGAGCCCATGGTCCTTCCAGATGGACCCGCACTCCGAGCGTCCCGAACATGTGCCTATACTATCGAACACACGTGCGATGTCCAAGACATTATCGAACCTGTGGACGGTGCCGCCGCAGCGGCAGCGCGCCTCCACGGGAGCGCGGCGCCCAGGCCGACCGCTCTCGCCCCTGTGACCCGAACGATCAGCCGATGCCGGTGCCTCCGCCACCACCGCCGGTCGAACCGCCACCAGACCCGCCGGTGGAACCGCCCGACGACCCGCCACCGGTGCTCGGCGACGGTGCCGGCTTGGGCTTGGGGCTGGGTGTCGGGGTCGGCGCAGGAAGCGGCTTGGGCTTCGGCTTGACCCGCAGTCTGAACGTCGGCGAGTGGCCGCTGAGCTGGTACCCGGACGCGACAACGACGACCCGCAGCTTCCACCTGCCCGCCTTCGTGGCCACAGCCTTCAGCCGGAAGGCGCCGTGCCGACCGGTGCCGGTGCGCTCGATCGTGCGCCAGTGGCCCCCGACCTTGTGCTGCAGCTTCACCAGCACGCCGCGCTGACGGACGCTTGCTGTGCCGGTGACCCTGAACCGCTTGCCCGCGACGATCGCGCGCTTCACCAGCCCGGCGGTCACCGCGGTCGGCTCGCGGACCACCAGCGTGCTGGCCCGCGCGCTGGCGCCGAGGTTGCCGGCGAAGTCGTCGACGCTGGCTCGCAGCAGCGATGGGCCGGTCGTGGTGGCGCGGCCGACGTAGCGGAAGGTGCCGTCGGCGGTGGTCGTGGCGCTGCCGATCCGCTGCCAGCTGCCCTTCACCAGACGTTGCACCGTGACGGCAGTGCTGGCTCGCGCGGGCAGCACCGTGCCGGTCATGGTGTAGCGCTGGCCCTTGAGGAGCTTGCGCTGCAGGAGCCGTCCGGTGATCGTGCCCTGCACGGTCACGGTGACCGGGCTGGAGACGCTGGGTGCCAGGTCGTCGTTGCCCGGGAAGGACCAGCGGTAGTCGGTCGTGCCGTCGGGTCGCACCTGCACTCCGGCCGGGTTGTCGAGCGGCACAGTGCCCACGGTGGTGAACGAGCTCGCGCCGTACGGACGCGCCTGCAGATTCACCGCTCCGGTCGTGATCGCGGCACCCGACGGAGTCGTCGTGACCGCGCCGGTCAGGGTGGTGCCCGACCCGGGGTCGACGACGGAGTCGGCGGCGGCCAGCGAGGTCGCGGTGAGGGTGTTCTCCAGGTCGTACGACGTGGTGGAGCCGCTCTCGGCCAGGCTGATGTGGTCCAGCTGGACGGGGCCGCCGGTGCACCCGAACTGGTAGGAGAGCAGCATCGGGGCGGCGTACGACCGCGCGTTGGTGAAGTTCGCGACGGACTGCGGCTGATTGGTCGGATCGAGGAAGCTCTTCGGGTTGACCGGCGTCCAGTCCTTGCCGAAGTACCGCTTGTGCTCCCACCACAGCATCGAGGCACTGGCGTCGATCGTGTGCCACGCGGCGTCGGCGTAGTTGAGCTCGGCCACCCCGACGTAGAAGTCGTCCGGGTTCGCCGGGTTGGGGTAGTAGGCGAGCAGCCGACCGGCCAGCCCCGCCGCCGTGGTGCCGCGTGCGTGGATCCCGAATCCGGTCAAGGTGCCCGGCGCGTTGGCGGTGAACACCGGGCCGCCCTGGACGCTCGACGGCGGCGCGTACTGCCAGGCGATGTCGCCACCCGACTCCCCGGGCACCATCGTGCGGGTGCCGGCGACGCTGGACGAGTCGTCGTCCAGCGCCTGGTGCACAGGGTCGGGCTCGGTGGTCGGGCAGGCGCTGCTCCAGAACCCGGTCCCGTCCGGCGGGGTCGCGGGCCGCCAGGTGATCGTCGTGCTGCCGGCGGCCAGGGCGGCGGGCCCGAGTGCGGCCTGCCCCACCAGTACGGCGGCGGCCGCCACCAGCCCGATCGCGGATCGACGCATCAGTCATGCCGTTTCGTCGCGGCTCCCCGTGAGCGCCCACCCTGGCGCGAGCCCGTACCCGGAACGCATCGAAGACCGCCGAGGTTACGGCTGTCGTCGCAGCGATGCATCACAGCGGGCGCGGTGGGAGGCGACGCGAGAGGCCCCGTGAGAGGCGCCCGTGGTCCCCGAACGTGGGGGCCGGGCGTGCGGGCCGACGCCCGGGGTACGCCACTCCCATGAGTCGCAAGCACGCCGACGACCGGCTCGCGGCGTACCGCGGCAAGCGCGACTTCGACACGAGCGCCGAGCCCTCGGGCGTTCGCGACGACCCCGGTGCCGTCGGACAAGCCCGCCCCGGTGCCCGCCAGTTCGTCGTCCAGCGGCACCGCGCGCAGAGCCGCCATTACGACCTCCGCCTGGAGATCGACGGGGTGCTGGTGAGCTGGGCGGTGCCCAAGGGCCCCACGCTCGACCCGTCGGTGCGCAGACTGGCCATGCATGTCGAGGACCATCCGCTGGAGTACGCCGACTTCGAGGGCGTCATCCCCCGCGGCGAGTACGGCGGCGGCGACGTCATCGTCTGGGACCGCGGCACCTGGGAGCCGCATGGCACCGACGACCCGGCCCGGGCGGTGGCCGACGGTGAGCTGCACGCGGACGTGCACGGCGAGAAGCTGCGCGGCCGGCTGGTCCTGGTCCGCCGGTCGGCGGCCGAGGACGGCAAGGAGCCGTGGTTCCTGGTGCACAAGCATGACGAGTTCGCGGTCGAGGGATGGGATCCCGAGGACCACCCCAGGTCGGTGACCAGCGGCCGCACCAACGAGGAGGTCCGGGTGGCCCCGGACAGCCGCTGGCACGGCGACCGGCCGGCGGCCCAGGCGGAGGAGAGGGTGGCCACGCAGCCACGTCAAGAAGCCGAGTCCGCAGCGGTGCCGCCGACCGCCGACGACCTCGCCGCACTCGACGATCTGGGTGACGGCGGCACCTGGGACGTGTTCGGGCGACGCCTGGAGGTCACCCACCTCGACAAACGACTGTTTCCCGGTCGGGATGGGGAGCCCCCGGTGACCAAGCGCGACTTCTTGAGGTACGTCGCTCAGGTGGCACCCGTGTCCGTCCCCCATCTCGAGGGTCGTGCGCTCAACCTGCATCGCTATCCCGACGGCGCGGATCCGGAGCGCGTGCGCGGCAAGGGGGACTCCGGAGGCGGCTTCTGGCACAAGGAGCTTCCCGACCACGCGCCGGACTGGATCGGTCGCTGGGACAACCCGCTCGCCGATGCGGGAACCACCCAGACCTACCTCGTGGTCGATGAGCCGGCGGCGCTGCTCTGGGCCGCGAACTTCGGCGCGCTCGAGTGGCATCCGTGGACCTCGCGCACCGACGAGCCGGAGTGCCCGACCTTCGCGCTGTTCGACATCGACCCGGGGGAGAGCACCAGCTGGGAGCAGATCCTGGAGCTGGCCCGACTCCACCGCACCGCCCTCGAGCAGCTCGGACTGCGGTCGTATCCGAAGGTCACCGGCTCGCGGGGCATCCAGGTGTCGGTGCCGATCCGGGCGAACGCCAGCTTCGAGGAAACCCGCGGCTGGGTAGAGCAGGTCTCGCGGACGGTCGGGAAGATCCACCCGGAGCTGGTCAGTTGGAAGTGGCAGCGCAAGGACCGTGGCGGCCGGGCACGTCTGGACCACACCCAGAACGCGATCAACAAGACCCTGGTGGCGCCGTACTCGACCCGGCCCCGGGCCCGTGCGCCGGTGAGCATGCCGATCGGCTGGCACGAGCTGGACGATCCGGAGCTGCGACCGGACCGCTGGACGATCCGGACCGCGCCCGCGCGGCTCGCCGAGGTCGGTGACCTGTTCCGCGGAGCACTGGTGCACGACCAGGCCCTGCCCGCCTTCCGCTGAGCACTAGCCTGCCCGTGTGAGTGCACTTGCCGGACTCGTGGCGAAGGGGCTCGTCGCCCCCGACTGGGCCGAGGCGCTCGCGCCGGTCGATGAGCAGATCGGTCTGATGGGGCAGTTCCTGCGCACCGAGCTGGCCGCCGGACGCGGCTACCTGCCGCACGGCGCCCACATCCTGCGGGCCTTCCAGCGACCGATGGCCGACGTGCGGGTGCTGATCGTCGGTCAGGATCCCTACCCCACGCCGGGGCATCCGGTGGGGCTGAGCTTCTCGGTCGCCGGCGACGTCCGGCCGCTGCCCAAGAGCCTGGTCAACATCTTCCGCGAGCTGGTCGACGACCTCGGCGTCCCGGTGCCACGCGACGGTGACCTGTCCGCCTGGGCCGACCACGGGGTGATGCTGCTCAACCGCAGCCTCACGGTCTGCCCGGGGCGTCCCAACAGCCACCGCGGCAAGGGCTGGGAGCCCGTGACCGAGCAGGCGATCAGGGCCCTGGTGGCGCGCGGAGGACCGCTCGCCGCCATCTTGTGGGGGCGTGACGCGCAGTCGCTCAAGCCGATGCTCGGGTCGGTGCCGTACGTCGAGTCGCCGCACCCCAGCCCGCTCTCGGCGCACCGGGGGTTCTTCGGCTCCCGGCCGTTCAGCCGGGTCAACCAGCTGGTCGTCGACCAGGGCGGCCAGCCGGTCGACTGGGCTCTGCCCGCGATGCGCCCCCAGCCCACCCTCCCCACGCAGTAGTCCCTCACGTCCGAGTGGGCGAGGCGAACGCACCACTCGGACGTGAGGACCGGTCGGCTGCTCAGGCAGCGAGCTCGAGCTCGTCGGGGGCCGGAGCCTCGTCGGCCGTGGACGGCCCGCGGCGCTGCCGGAGCAGGACGCCGGCGAGGCCGAGCGCGACGATCACGAAGGCCGCGGCGGTGAGGAAGGTCCCCGACAGGCCCGGGACGACCTCGCCGGGCACGCTGCCCGATGCGTAGACGGTGACCAGCACCGCCAGGCCGAGCGCGCCACCGACCTGCTGTCCCATCTGCAGCAGCCCCGAGGCCGAGCCGGCCCGATCGGGGTCGACGCCGGTGAGCATCGCCACGGTCAACGGCATGAAGCCCAGGCCCGCGCCGATGCCGGTCAGCACCATCGGTCCGAGCAGCCCGCCGAGATAGGTGCTGCCTGTGTCCACCCCCGCGAGCCACAGGTTCGAGACCGTCACCAGGCTCAGCCCGGTCATCACCAGGGGGCGTACGCCGAGCGCGCCGACCAGCCGCGGGGTGACCCTCGAGGTCGCGAAGATGAGCACCGTCAGCGGCAGGAAGGCGAAGCCCGACTCCAGCGCGCCGTACCCCAGCACGGTGTGCATGAACTGCACCATGAAGTAGAAGAAGGAGAACTGCGCGCCGACGAAGAGCGCCATCACCGTCACCGCGCCCGCGCGCATCGGGTTGCGCAGCAGGCCCAACGACAGCAGCGGAGCGGTGACCCGGAGCTCGGTGGTCACGAACGTGGCGAGCAGCAGGGCGGCCAGCGCAAACGCGCCGAGGGTCCCGGCCGAGGCCCAGCCGTGGTCGGGTGCGTGGATGAATCCGAACACCAGGCTGGCCGAGCCGGCGGTCGCGGTGAGCGCCCCGGTCAGGTCGAACCGTCCGTGCTGGCGGTGCGTCTCGTCGACGAACCTTGGCACCAGGACGAGTACGACGAGGGCGATCGGCACGTTGACGATCAGTGAGAACCGCCATGAGGCGTAGCCGGTCAGCGTGCCGCCCAGGATGAGGCCGAGCGAGCCACCGGCCGAGGAGACCGCGCTGAACAACGCGAGAGCGCGGTTCCGGGCGGACTGGTCGGGAGCAGACGTGGTGATCAGAGCGAGGACGTTGGGCGCGGCCACTGCGGCGCCGACGCCCTGCAGGGCACGCGAGACCACGAGCACGGTCGCGTCCGGGGCGAGGCCACTAACCAGCGAGCCGAGCGCGAACACCGCGACGCCGGCGAGGAAGGTGCGCCGCCGGCCGAACACGTCGCCGAGGCGGCCACCGAGCAGGAGCAGCCCGCCGAAGGCGAGCGTGTAGGCGTTGAGCACCCACGAGAGGGTGGACGGGGTGAAGCCGAGGTCGGCCCGGATCTTCGGGAGCGCCACGTTCACCACGGTCATGTCGAGGATCAGCATCAACTGGACGGCCAGGATCAGGCCGAGGCCGATGCCGGTGCGACGGCTGGGCGCGATCTGCACCGCAGCGGACTGGGACATCGAGACTCCTTGAGGTATGTTTAGCGGAGAGGTTCTCCGGTTGAGGATCAACGATACGGAGACTGTCTCCGTTTAGCAAGGAGTTTTTTCGCGATGCCTGACACGGCGCCGATCCACGCGGCGAGGCCCCCCGCCGCAGACGCCGCTGACGGGGCCGACGATCGGGCTGTGAAGCCGCTGCGTGCCGATGCCCAGCGCAACCGGGACAAGCTGATCGAGACCGCCCGGGAGGCGTTTCGTGAGCGCGGCTCGGCCGCGTCCCTCGACGACATCGCCAAGCGGGCCGGCGTCGGTCCGGGCACGCTCTACCGTCACTTCCCCACCCGCGACGACCTGATCGACGCGGTGATGCGCGACTGGGCCGACCGGGTCGAGGCCGACGCCCAGACGGTGATCGACGCCGGTCGGCCTCCGCGCGAGACACTGACCACGTGGTTCACCCGGTTCCTCGACAACGTCGGGATCTACCACGGCGCGGCCACGAAGGTGATGTCCGCGATGGACGACCCGGCCTCGCCGATCTACCGCAAGTGTCAGGTGCTTGCCGAGGCCAACCGCCGCGTGCTCGAGTCGGATGCGGTGCGTTCGGGCGTCCGCGAGGGCGTCGACCCTCGTCAGGTGATGCGCCTGGTCAGCGGGATCTCCGTCGCGGTCGACCAGGCCGGGCTCGCGCCGGAGCAGGCCGAGCCGATGCTGCGGATCGTCCTCGACGGAGTGCTCCGGCCCGACGCGGACTGAGCGCCGGGCTGCGCCGGGATCCATCGCTCGGCGGCTGAGCTGACCCGCTCCCGCCAGCACCCGAATGCCGCGGCGCATCGCGGCCGGATAGCGTCGCCCGGGTGAGTGCACCCGTCCTGCTGGCCACCTCGTCCGCGATGCCCGAGGGAGAGGAGTGGACCGGCACCTCGCATCTGCCCGAGGCGTTCGCCGCCCGCGGCATCGACGCGCGGTGGGTGGTCTGGGACGACCCGGCGGTGGACTGGTCGGCCGGGCTGGTCGCGGTGCGTTCGACCTGGGACTACGAGAACCGGCTGGCGGAGTTCCTCGCCTGGGCGCGGTCGGTCCCGCGGTTGCTCAACGGCGCCGACGTGTTCGCCTGGAACACCGACAAGGCCTACCTGACCCAGCTGGTCGACGCAGGTGTGCCCGTCGTACCCACGATCACGGTCGAGGAGGAGCAGGCGCTGGTGCCGGCGATCGCCGGCGTCGGCCGCTCGGTGGTGAAGCCGCGGGTCGGTGCGGGCGGTCGCGGCGTGGTGGTCGTCGACGTCGAGCCCGGCGGAGTGCCCGACCTGGACGGCGCCGAGCACGGTGCCGGCCCGTGGATCGTGCAACCGCTGGTCGAGTCGGTGCGGACCGAGGGGGAGACCTCGGTGTTCGTGCTGGCCGGTGAGCCGGTCTCGCAGGCGCAGAAGCAGCCCGCCGCCGGCGAGATCCGCGTGCACGAGCGGTACGGCGGCCGCACCATCGCCGTACCGCTGACCGAGGAGGCCACGGGTCTGGCCCGGATCGCGGTGGCCGCGGCCGAGTCGCACGTCGGGCACCGGCTCGACTACGCCCGGGTGGACGCGATGCGACTGGCCGACGGCACCCTGGTGGTCAGTGAGCTGGAGCTGACCGAGCCCGGGCTCTACCTCGAGGTGCTCCCGGGGAACGCAGCCGCCTTCGCCGCCCTGGTCGCGGACCGGCTGGCAGGCTGAGCCCGCGGCAGAAAAACCCGGGGGACCGTTTGCACTCGCTTGGGTCGAGTGCTAAACATGGCGTTGGCACTCTCGTCGGGAGAGTGACAGTTCATTCAATCGTCACGATGAGGAATCGCTGAGTCTGATGCCCAAGCTGATTGCTTTCAACGAGGAGGCCCGGCGCGGTCTCGAGCGTGGCATGAACACGCTGGCCGACGCCGTCAAGGTCACCCTGGGCCCCAAGGGCCGCAACGTCGTACTCGAGAAGAAGTGGGGCGCTCCCACGATCACCAACGATGGCGTGTCCATCGCCAAGGAGATCGAGCTCGAGGACCCCTACGAGAAGATCGGTGCCGAGCTCGTCAAGGAGGTCGCCAAGAAGACCGACGACGTCGCCGGTGACGGCACCACCACCGCGACCGTGCTCGCCCAGGCGATGGTTCGCGAGGGCCTGCGCAACGTCGCGGCCGGCGCGAACCCGATGGCGCTCAAGCGCGGCATCGAGGCCGCTGTCGAGGCCGTCTCCGAGCAGCTGCTCGGCATGGCCAAGGACATCGAGACCAAGGAGCAGATCGCCGCGACCGCGTCGATCTCGGCCGCGGACACCACGGTCGGCGAGAAGATCGCCGAGGCGATGGACAAGGTCGGCAAGGAAGGTGTCATCACCGTCGAGGAGTCCAACACCTTCGGGCTGGACCTCGAGCTGACCGAGGGCATGCGCTTCGACAAGGGCTACATCTCGCAGTACTTCATGACCGACCCGGAGCGCATGGAGGCCGTCCTCGACGACCCCTACGTGCTGATCGCGAACCAGAAGGTCTCCACGGTCAAGGACCTGCTCCCGCTGCTGGAGAAGGTCATGCAGGCCGGCAAGCCGCTGCTGATCATCGCCGAGGATGTCGACGGCGAGGCGCTGTCGACCCTGGTGGTCAACAAGATCCGCGGCACGTTCAAGTCGGTCGCCGTCAAGGCGCCGGGCTTCGGTGACCGTCGCAAGGCGATGATGCAGGACATCGCGATCCTGACCGGCGGCCAGGTGATCTCCGAGGACGTGGGCCTCAAGCTGGAGAACACCGGCATCGAGCTGCTCGGCCAGGCCCGCAAGGTCGTCATCACCAAGGACGAGACCACCATCGTCGAGGGTGCCGGCGACCAGGACCAGATCGCGGGTCGGGTCAACCAGATCCGTGCCGAGATCGAGAAGTCGGACTCCGACTACGACCGTGAGAAGCTGCAGGAGCGGCTGGCCAAGCTCGCCGGCGGCGTCGCGGTGATCAAGGTCGGCGCGGCCACCGAGGTCGAGCTCAAGGAGCGCAAGCACCGCATCGAGGACGCCGTCCGCAACGCCAAGGCGGCCGTCGAGGAGGGCATCGTCGCCGGCGGCGGCGTCGCCCTGGTGCAGGCGGCCGACAAGGCCTTCGAGAAGCTGGACCTGTCCGGCGACGAGGCCACCGGCGCGAACATCGTCCGCGTGGCGACCGAGGCGCCGCTCAAGCAGATCGCGATCAACGCCGGTCTCGAGGGTGGCGTCGTGGCGGAGAAGGTGCGCAACCTTCCGGCCGGCCAGGGTCTCAACGCGGCCAACGGCGAGTACGTCGACATGATCGCCGAGGGCATCATCGACCCGGCCAAGGTGACTCGCTCGGCACTGCAGAACGCCGCGTCGATCGCCGCGCTGTTCCTCACCACCGAGGCCGTCGTGGCCGACAAGCCGGAGAAGGCTCCGGCCATGCCCGGCGGTGGCGACATGGGCGGCATGGGCGGGATGGACTTCTGATCCCGCGCGCCTGATCTTGTGCAGGCGCCTTGAAGCAATGTTCAGGCGAAAGGGCCTCGGGTTCTCCCGGGGCCCTTTCGCTGTGCTGGCAGCGCGGTCCTTGGTCACCGTTGTAATGTTGATTACATGATTACAACTGAGGCTCAAGAGCGGGTCCGCGGCTGGTTCAACGGTCGACTGCCCGAGGACTGGAAGCAGACCGCTCCAGCCATCACGATCGACCGCGACGAGATCACCGTCCTGCTCACGCTTCCCGACGTGGAGATCGGTGCAGGGGCGAGCGCGGCCGGGGCCGCCGAGACCCGAGCCGGCCGCGCGAAGGCCTTCCGTGAGGACACCCGTGAGCAGCGGATCGCGATCGCCCGCGAGGCCGAGCACCGCTTCGAGCGCAAGGTCTCGTGGGGAGTCGTCATCGGCGACCGCTCCGAGCTGTTCACCCACCTGGCGAGCCCGGTGATGACCCGGCTCCGGCAGCCGCAGCGACAGGTGCTGGACACGCTCGTCGACTCCGGCGTCGCGCGCTCGCGCGCTGATGCCCTGGCCTGGTGCGTCCGGCTGGTCGCCCAGCACCAGGACGCATGGTTGGCCGAGCTCCGCGCGGCGATGGACCAGGTCGACCAGGTCCGCACCAAGGGACCGGTCGCCTGACCGCTGCTTAGGGTGAGGGCATGACGATCCACGGGCTGCTGCTCGCCGCCGGCGCGGGCCGGCGGATGGGCCGGCCCAAGGCACTGGTCGACGACTGGCTGGTGCGCAGCGTCGAGGTCCTGCGTGCCGGCGGCTGTGACCGGGTGACGGTGGTCCTCGGGGCCGAGGCCGAGTTGGCCCGCGAGATCGTGCCGGACCTTGCTGGCGTCGTGGTCGCCGACGACTGGGCGGAAGGTATGGGGGCCTCGCTGCGGGCGGGACTGGCGAGGATGTCGGAGTCCGCAGATGCCGATGCCGTCCTCGTGTCGCTCGTCGACCTTCCGGACGTCGATGCGGATGTCGTCCGCCGGGTGCTCGCCGCCGCGGTCGGGCCGGCCTCACTGTCGCGAGCGACGTACGCCGGCCGCCCCGGCCACCCGGTGCTGATCGGTCGTGACCACTGGGCCGGCGTACGAGCCGCCGCGGTCGGTGACCGGGGCGCCCGCGACTACCTGCGCGGCCACCCGCACGACCTGGTCGAGTGCGGTGACCTCGCGACCGGTCGGGACGTGGACCGCCCGATCGCCTGACCGTTGCCCGGAGAGGGGCGAACCGTCCGGCCCGGGGGCGAGCCCGACCAGATGAGGACTCCCCTGTGGGTCGACCCAACCTGGCGCCAACGTGGCGCCGAGTAGCCTCCATGGACATGGACACCGAGTCGCTCGACGCACTGGGCGAACGGCTGCGATCGACCGGCTACGTCTGCGACGACGCACTGGCCACCGTGGTGCACCTCGCCCTGGCGATGCAGCGTCCGCTGCTCCTCGAGGGCGAGCCCGGCACCGGCAAGACCAGCCTCGCCGAGTCGATCGCCGAAGCGCTCGACCTGCCGCTGGTGCGGCTGCAGTGCTACGAGGGCATCGATGCCAGCCAGGCCCTCTACGACTGGGACTTCCCCCGCCAGATCCTGCACCTTCGCGCGTTGGAGGCCGTCCACGAGTCGGGCTCGAACAGCGGCTCGGCCACCGTCGAGGAGGCCGAGAAGAGCCTGTACGACGAGCGCTTCCTGCTGGCCCGACCGGTGCTGGCGGCCCTGCAGCGCAGCCCCGCGGTGCTGCTGGTCGACGAGGTCGACCGGGCCGACGACGAGTTCGAGGCGTTCCTGCTCGAGGTGCTGTCCACCTACCAGGTGACCATCCCCGAGCTCGGCACCATCCGGGCTGCGGTGCCGCCGGTCGTCGTGCTCACCTCGAACCGCACCCGCGAGCTGCACGACGCGCTCAAGCGACGCTGCCTCTATCACTGGATCGAGCACCCGGGCCTGGAGCGGGAGGTCGAGATCGTCCGCTCCCGGGCCCCGGAGGTCGCCGAGCGGCTAGCCCGCCAGGTGGTCACCGCCGTGCAGCGGCTGCGCGAGGGCGAGCAGCTGCTCAAGCCGCCCGGAGTCGCCGAGACCCTCGACTGGGCGCGCGCCCTGCACACGCTCGGCGCCAGCGAGCTGGACCTGGCGACCGCCGCCCGCACCCTCGGCGCGCTGGTGAAGTACCGCGAGGACACCGACCGCGTGCAGCAGGCGCTCGACCGGATGCTCGCGACATGAGCGTCCACGCTCCCGAGGAGGTGCTGCTCGGCTTCACCCGCGCGCTGCGCGCCGCCGGCGTCCCCGTCACCCAGGACCGGGCGCAGGGCTTCCTCGAGGCCACCTCTCTGCTCGGCGCGGACGACCCGCTGGGCACCTACCGGGCCGGCGCGGCCACGCTCTGCGGCTCGCCGGAGGACCTGGCCCGCTACGACCAGGTCTTCGAGGCCTGGTTCCGCGCCCGCGACGGGCTGCCGCGCACCGTGGTCTCCGAGCCGGCGCCGGTGGTCTCGAGCTTCCCCGCCGAGGAGGGCGGGGACGGTGAGTCCGGCGAGGACGCCGGCGTGGTCCGGGCCGCCGCCAGCGCCACCGAGCGGCTCCGGCACCGTGACATCGCGGCGCTGAGTGCCGCGGAGAAGCACCGCTTGGCCGCCATGTTCGCCACCCTGCGGGTGCGGGTCCCCGCCCGCCGTACGGCGCGGCACGAGCGCTGGCACCGCGGCTCCGTGGACGGCCACGGCACCCTGCGCGAGAGCCTGCGCCGGATGGGGGAGCCGGCCGACATCGTGCGGCGGCGGCGGCGGACCCGCCCGCGCCGGGTGGTGCTGCTCGTCGACGTCTCCGGATCGATGAGCGAGTACGCCGATGCCGTCCTCAGGCTCGCCCACCGGGTGGTCAGCGCCGCCGGCACCGTCGAGGTCTTCACGGTCGGCACCCGGCTCACCCGGGTCACCCGGGCGATGCGCCTGCGCGATGCCGACCGGGCCCTGGTGGCCGCGGGTGAGACGGTGCCGGACTGGTCCGGCGGCACCAGGCTTGGTGAGACCCTGCGCGTCTTCCTGGACCGGTGGGGTGTCCGCGGCGTGGCCAGGGGCGCGGTCGTCGTGGTGTTCTCCGACGGCTGGGAGCGTGGCGACCCGGCCCTGCTGGCCGAGCAGATGCAGCGGCTGCACCGGATCGCCCACCGGGTGGTGTGGGTCAACCCCCATCGCGGCAAGGCGGGCTACGAGCCCATCCAGCAGGGCGTGGTCGCAGCCCTGCCCCACGTCGACGACTTCCTCGCCGGCCACTCGCTGGCGACCTTCGCCGAGCTGTTGGAGGTGGTCGGACGTGCGTGAGGTGCTCCCCGAGCTGCTCGAGTGGTGGCGGGCCGGTGAGACGGTCGGCATGGGCACGGTGGTGGCGACGTTCCGCTCCGCACCCCGGCCTCCGGGCGCGTCGATGCTCGTCGGCCCGTCCGGCACCGCGGTCGGATCGGTCTCCGGCGGCTGCGTGGAGGGCGCGGTCTACGAGCTCGCCACGGAGGTGACGGAGTCCGGCAGCCCGGTGCTCAAGCGCTACGGCATCTCCGACGAGGACGCCTTCGAGGTCGGGCTCACCTGTGGTGGCATCCTCGACGTCTACGTCGAGAGGGTGTCCCAGCAGGACTTCCCCGAGCTCGGGCAGATCGCCGACGACCTCGAGGCCGGCGTACCCGTGGCAGTGGCCACGGTGGTCGACCACCCGGACTCGTCGTACGTCGGGCGGAGGGCGATCATCCGTCCCGACCGGGCGGGACCGGAGGCGGGCGACGCGACGCTGTCGGCGTCCTTGGGCAGCGACCGGATCGACGCGGCGGTGCTCGACGACGCCCTCGGGCTGCTCGCCCAGGGCACCAGCGCGACCCTGGGCTACGGACCGGACGGCGAGCGACGCGGTGAGGGGATGCGGGTGTTCGTCTGGGCGTTCGCGCCCCGACCGCGGATGCTCGTCTTCGGTGCCATCGACTTCGCTGCGGCCGTGGCCCGGATGGGCAGCTTCCTCGGCTACCAGGTCACCGTCTGCGATGCCCGGCCGGTGTTCGCCACCGCGACCCGCTTCCCCGAGGCCGACGAGGTCGTCGTGCAGTGGCCGCACAAGTACCTGCGTGCCGAGCAGGCCGCGGGCCGGGTCGACGGGCGCACCGTGATCTGCGTGCTGACCCACGACCCCAAGTTCGACGTGCCGCTGCTGGAGGTGGCGCTGAGGCTGCCGGAGGTCGGCTACATCGGCGCGATGGGGTCGCGCAAGACGCACGACGACCGCCAGGACAGGCTGCGCGAAGCTGGCGTCACCGACGCGGAGATCGGCCGGCTGCACTCGCCGATCGGGCTGGATCTCGGCGCGCGCACCCCGGAGGAGACCGCGATCAGCATCGCGGCCGAGATCATTGCCGGCCGGTGGGGCGGCTCGGGCAACCGGCTCGCCCAGATGGCGGGCCGGATCCACCACCCCGACTGAGCTCCACGCCCCGCTGCACCCGTGCCCCCGACCCGGGCAGCGGCTACGGTGGGGCCAGGAGGCGTGGCATGGGCGTTGATGGTGAGCTGCGCGACCGCCGGCTGCACACCGTGCGGGCGTGGACGACGTTCGTGGAGCGCGGCGACGCGGCCCAGGCCCTGGTCCGGCCGGAGATCCTGCACAGCTGGCAGCGCTCGGAGCAGGCGATCCCGATCGACGTCGCCGCAGCGCCGCTGGCCGACGAGGACGACACCCGCAGCTTCTGGCGTGACTCGCCGCTGCAGGTCGCCGTCGGACGGGTCGAGGCGGAGCTGCGTCGTACGGCGGAGGACGGCGACCTGGTGCTGGCCGTCACCGACCGGCAGACCCGGATCCTGTGGACCTACGGCGGCCGAGTGATGCGCCGCAAGGCCGAGACCGTCAACTTCGTGCCCGGCGGCCGGTGGGACGACACCAGCGTCGGCACCAACGCGCTCGACCTCGCCCAGCGGCTGGCCAAGCCGTCGATGGTGTTCAGCGCCGAGCACTTCGCACCGATCGTGCACAACTGGGTGTGCTGGGCCGCGCCGGTGCACGACCCGGCCACCGGCGAGCAGCTCGGCGTTGTCGACCTCTCCACCACCTGGGACCGCAGCCACCCCATCGGGCTGGCCACCGCGCGGGTGCTGGCGCGGCTGCTCGAGACCGCGATGCCGCACACCAGCCTGGGCGCGCGGCCCGGGGGTGGCGGGGTCTGGCCCGGCGCCGAGCCCGAGGAGGCGCCCGGGCTGGAGCTCCGGCTGCTCGGCAATGCCGAGGCAAGGATCGACGGCCAGCGGCTGCTGCTGAACCGCAGGCAGACCGAGATCCTCGCGCTGCTCGCGCTGCATCCCGACGGGCTGTCCCTGGACCAGCTGCACGCCGCGCTGTACGGCGACCAGGCGGTCACGCTGACCACGGTGAAGGCCGAGGTCTCGCACCTGCGGCGTGCGCTCGGAGGCCAGCTGGCCTCGCGCCCCTACCGGCTGATGATGCCGATCCGCACCGACGTCGAGCTGGTCCTGGCACTGCTGGAGCGTGGCCGGGTCGCGGACGCGGTCGCGGCGTACGGCGGCGACCTGCTGCCGGGCACCAACTCGCCGGCGCTGACCGAGATGGCCGACTACGTCGCGGTCGCCGTACGCGAGGCGCTGCTGGACTGCCCGGAGCCCTCCGCGGTGCTGCGCTACATCGAGCTGGTGCCCTACGACACCGAGGTCATCGAGGTCTGCCTGGCTCGTCTCGGCGGCGAGCAGCACCCGGCACGGGCGATGCTGCGCGCTCGACTGGCCGCGGTCCAGCGCTGAGCCGGCGGCGTCGATCGGCCGGCGACGCGGTGCGTGGCCGGGCCGCCAACCTTTCGCCAACCGGGGGGTTCTACGGTGGGCGTGACGGCCGTCACATGTCCCCACGGAGGTCCTGCACGCCATGGCAAAAATCTCTCTCACCGTCGACGGAGCCCAGGTCACCGACGACGTCGAACCCCGGATGCTGCTGGTGCAGTACCTGCGCGAGACGCTCGGCAAGACCGGCACCGTGATCGGGTGCGACACCAGCAACTGCGGGGCCTGCACGGTCCTCTTCGACGGGGTGAGCGTGAAGTCCTGCAACGTGCTCGCGGTCCAGGCCGAGGGGCACGAGGTCACCACCATCGAGGGGCTGGCCAGCAACGGCGAGCTGCATCCGGTCCAGCAGGCCTTCCACGACTGCCATGCTCTGCAGTGCGGATTCTGCACCCCGGGGATGATCATGCGCAGCGTCGACCTCCTCAACGAGAACCCGCACCCGACCGAGGAGGAGATCCGGAACGGCCTCGAGGGCAACCTCTGCCGGTGCACCGGCTACCACAACATCGTCAAGGCCGTGCAGCAGGCGGCCGGCGCCCCGGCGACCACGGGAGGTGCGTCATGACCGTCACGGACGATGCTGCTCCCGCCGAGGGCGCCGTCAAGGAGATCGGACTGGCTCGGCGCCGCAAGGAGGACCAGCGGCTGATCACCGGTCGGACTCGGTGGACCGACAACCTGACTCTGCCCGGGATGCTGCACCTGGCCATGGTGCGCAGCCCCTTCGCACACGCGAAGATCACCTCGATCGACACCGCGGCGGCCAAGTCGTCCGTCAACGTGGTCGACGTGCTGACCGGCGCCGACCTGGGCGAGTCCCAGGGTGTGAACATCAACGCCTGGCCGATCACGCCGGACCAGAAGACGCCGGTGCACCTGCCGATGCCGGTCGACCGGGTCGCGTTCGCCGGCGAGATCGTCGCCGTGGTCGTCGCCCGCAGCGCCGCAGCCGCCCGCGACGCGGCCGAGCTCGTCGACGTGGAGTACGACGAGCTGCCCGCCGCGCTCGACATGATGGAGGCCCTGGAGGCGGACTCCTCCCACGGCGCCCTCGCGCATCCCGACCTCGGCACCAACAAGTCGGCGTTGTGGGTCTTCGACTCCGCCGAGGCCGGCACCGGCGGCAACGTCGAGGAGGCCATCGCCAAGGCCCGGACCGACGGTGTGGTGATCGAGCGGGACTTCCGCCAGCAACGGCTGATCCCGGCGTTCATGGAGCCGCGGTCGGTGGTCGTGGACCCGACCGGCGAGCAGATCACGATGTGGTCGGCAACCCAGATCCCGCACATCCTGCGCTTCGCCCTGGCCGCCACCACCGGGGTGCCGGAGTCGAAGATCCGGGTGATCGCGCCCGACGTCGGCGGCGGTTTCGGCGGCAAGCTGCAGACCACCCCGGAGGAGTGGCTGGCCTGGGCGATCGCGCGCCGGATCGGCAAGCCGGTCAAGTACACCGAGACCCGGTCCGAGTCGCTGATGTCCGGCCACCACGGCCGCGACCAGTGGCAGAAGCTCACCCTCGCCGCCGAGAAGGACGGCACCGTCACCGGCTTCAAGGTCGAGCTGACCGCTGACCTCGGTGCCTACGTCTCCCTGGTGGGCGGCGGGGTACCGGTGCTCGGGGCGTTCATGTTCAACTCCATCTACAAGTTCCCGGCCTACCACTTCGCCTGCCAGACGGTGCTGACCAACAAGACCTGGACCGACGCCTACCGCGGCGCGGGTCGGCCCGAGGCCACCTTCGGCATCGAGCGGATGATGGACGAGCTCGCCGCCGAGCTCGGCGTCGACCCGCTCGAGTTGCGGGAGAAGAACTGGATCCGGCACGAGGAGTTCCCGTTCACCACCGTCGCCGGCCTGGAGTACGACTCGGGCAACTATGAGCAGGCCACGGCTCGGGCCAAGGAGCTCTTCGGGTACGACGAACTGCGGGCCGAGCAGAAGCGGCGCCGGGAGGCGAACGACCCGGTCCAGCTCGGCATCGGGGTCTCGACGTTCACCGAGATGTGCGGGCTCGCGCCGTCCCGGGTGCTCGGCAGTCTCGACTACGGCGCCGGCGGCTGGGAGCACGCCGAAGTGCGGATGCTGGCCACCGGCAAGGTCGAGGTGGTCACCGGCACGTCGGCGCACGGCCAGGGCCACGAGACGGCGTTCAGCCAGATCGTCGCCGACCGGCTCGGGGTCCCGTTCGAGGACGTGGAGGTGCTGCACGGCGACACCCAGGTCTCCCACAAGGGTCTGGACACCTACGGGTCCCGGTCGCTGACCGTCGGCGGTGAGGCATTGGTGCGGGCCGCGGACAAGGTGATCGAGAAGGCCAAGCCGGTCGCGGCCCACCTGCTGGAGGCCTCCGTCGACGACCTGGAGTTCGCCGACGGCCGGTTCACGGTGCGCGGCACCGACAAGGGCGTCGGGATCACCGATCTCGCCGCCGCGGTCTTCGCCGCCCACGACTACCCCGAGGGGATGGAGCCGTCGCTGGACTCCGAGGCGACCTACGACCCGGTGAACTTCAGCTTCCCGCACGGCACCCACCTGTGCGCGATGGAGGTCGACACCGAGACCGGTGCCACCCGGATGCGGAAGTACACCTGCGTCGACGACATCGGCACGGTGATCAACCCGCTGATCGTCGAGGGCCAGGTCCACGGCGGGCTGGTGCAGGGCATCGCGCAGGCGCTGTGGGAGGAGGCGGTCTACGACGACAGCGGCACCCTGGTCACCGGGTCGTTCGTGGACTACACGCTGCCGACCAGCGCGGACACGATCAGCTTCGAGACCGACCACCGCAGCACCGCCTCGACCACGAACACCCTGGGCACCAAGGGGGTCGGCGAGGCCGGCACCATTGCGTCGACGCCGGCGGTGGTGAACGCGGTCGTCGACGCGCTGAGGCCGTTCGGGGTCGACGACGTCACGATGCCCTGTACGCCGCAGCGTGTCTGGCAGGCGATCCATCGGGGCGGCGGAGGCGGGTCCGAGGCCGTTACCGAGGCGACACAACCCCACTTCGAGGGCGAAGGGAACCCGTCATGATCCCCGCACAGTTCGACTACCTGGCTCCGACCTCGGTCGACGAGGCGCTGGCCGCGCTCGCCGAGCACGGCGACGATGCCAAGATCATGGCCGGCGGGCAGAGCCTGCTGCCCGTCCTGCGGATGCGGCTGAACGCGCCCGAGGTGGTCATCGACCTCGGCCGCATCGAGGGCCTGCGCGGCATCCGCGAGGACGGCGACGACCTGGTGATCGGCGCCATGACCACCCACAGCGACGTGGGCGGCAACGCACTGGTCGCCCAGCACGCCGCCCTGATCACCAAGGCCGTCGAGCACCTGGCCGACGCCCAGGTGCGGCACCGCGGCACCTTCGGCGGCGCGCTCGCGCACGCCGACCCCGCCGGCGACCTCGGTGCACCGGCACTGGCCCTGGGCGCGTCCTTCGTGATCGCGGGATCCGGCGGCACCCGCACCGTGGCCGCGGCGGACTTCTTCACCGACGTGTTCACCACCGCGATCGGCGACGACGAGATCCTCACCGAGGTGCGGATCCCCAAGCACACCGGCTGGGGCGCGCACTACGAGAAGTTCGTCCGGGTCTCCCACCAGTGGGCGATCGTGGCGGTCGCGGCCACTGTGCGTGCGGAGGGAGGGACCATCGCCGAGGCGGCGGTCGGACTGACCAACATGGGCTCCACCCCGTTGCGGGCCTCCGCGGTCGAGCAGGCGCTGGTGGGCCAGCCGGCGACCGAGGACGCCGTACGACGTGCCGCGGAGCGTGCCGCCGAGGGCACCGAGCCACCCTCGGACCTCAACGGGGACGCCGACTACCGTCGCCACCTGGCCGGGGTGCTCACCCGGCGGGCGGTTCTCGCCGCGGCAGCAGGGTAGGGGGACTGCATGCAGCTCACCCACGACTTCACCGTGCCCGCCTCGATCGAGGAGACCTGGGCCGCTCTGAACGACATCGAGGGGGTCGCGGGGTGCTTCCCGGGCGCCACCGTGACCTCCGCGGAAGGCGACACGTTCAAGGGCTCGTGCAAGGTCAAGCTCGGTCCGATCGCGCTGGTCTACAACGGCTCCGGGCGGTTCATCGAGAAGGACGAGGGCGACCGCCGGATGGCCATCGAGGCCAAGGGCAAGGACAAGCGCGGCAACGGCACCGCCGGCGCCGACGTGGTCGCGACGATGACGCCGAGCGCCGACGGCACCCGGGTCACCGTGGTCACCGACCTGAAGATCACCGGCAAGCCGGCGCAGTTCGGCCGGGGGGTGATGCAGGACGTCAGCGACAAGCTGCTCGGCCAGTTCGTCGAGTGCCTGGCCCGGCGGCTCGAGTCGCCAGAGCCGGCGGTCGATCAGGACAGCGGACCGGCGTCGCAGCCCACAGGCGCGGCCGCCGAGGACAGCCCGGCTTCCGACCCCGATGCCGGCCCGGCCTCCGCGCCGCAGCCCGAGCCCGTGCGCGACCCCGCGCGCACCGCGCCGGCCCCGCAGTCCACCGACGACGCGCTCGACCTCGGCGCCACCGTGCTGCCGGTGCTGGCCCGCACCTACTGGCGCCACGCGCTCGCGGGCGTCCTCGCCCTGCTGGTGCTGCGCCGGGTCGTCCGCCGCAAGCGCCGCTGACGTCGCCCCTCCCCGAGCCGGCACCACCGCCCACGCCAGGTGCAGTGCTCGCCAAGATGTCCCGTACGTCCGTGAACGAGTTCTCGTACTCGTCCGGCTCGACGCCCGGGACTAGCGAGCCCGGGGGCCGACGCCGACGACCAGCGCGGCCGGACCCTACTGCGCGAGCTGCGGGACCAGCGCGTCCGCCTTCGGGGAGCCCAGGCCGGTCACGGCGTCCCAGCCCGGACCCGCGGAGTAGCCCGCGATGCTGCCGAAGTCGTTGTCGCCCGCGGTCACGTCGTGGAACAGCCGGTCAGCGAGCCGGGCACCCCGGCCCCAGGCGTAGAGCCGGTCGTTCAGGTAGCCCACGCGCCCGCCGTTCATCTGGGCCGCGTCGGCCACCAGCCCGGCCCACTGCGGGCTCCCAGCGCTGGTGCCGCCGAACCGGAAGAACGCCGGCTGGCCGAGGGGAACGCTGAACACGGCCAGCACGCCGCCGTCGATCCCCGCGTTGTAGGCGACGTCCGGGACGGCCCGGCTGGGCAGGTGCAGCTTCTTCTGGAAGCGGGGCGTGCCGTAGAGCGTGCTGAAGCCGCCGCCGGCGTCGCCGAAGGTCGACACCTCGTCCCAGGCCTGCTCCGACTCGTAGGAACCACTGCTGTCGGCGACCAGTCGGGTGCCGCCCACGGCCGTCACGTAGGGGTCGGTGGCAGGGGTGCTCGCCGACTTGAAGTACCCGGGGCCGGTGCAGTTCTGCTGGGCAGCGCCCTGGTCACCCGACGACGCGAGCAGGGTGATGTCCTGCGACACCGCCTGGCGGAAGACCGCGTGCTGTGCCTTGACGAGAGCCGGGTCCATGCACGTCTCGCCCTCGCCGAAGCTCTGCGAGATGACATCGCCGAGGTCGTGGTCCACGGCGTACCGGGTGGCGGAGAGGATGTCCGCGTCATTGTTGGACCTGGCGAGGACGAGGTCGATCGTCGCGCCCGGCGCGATGGCGTGGGCCCACTCCACGTCGAGCGTGATCTCGCCGGCCCAGCCCACCTGGTTGGTGTCGTTGTCGTCGAAGGGCGTCAGTCCGTCCGGTGCGATGACGTTCAGCGTGCTGTCGGGGAGCCCGAAGACCTGGTCGAACAGGGCCAGGTCCTGGTTGATCGTGGGGCTCTGGAAGGCATCCACGATCACGATCGTGCGGCCGGTGCCGTCGACGTCCAGCTTGTTGAAGCCGTACGCCGCGCGCATCTGTGCCGGCGAGTAGCACCCGGCGTCGTCCTGGCAGGAGAAGTGGGTGTCGGGGTCGGTGGTGTCGACCAGCCCGACGAAGCGCCCGTGCGGACCGGTGGAGATCGCTGGTGAGAACCCGCCGGAGCCACCGGATGCGGGGGACGAGGCGGCGACGGCACTGGTGGCAACGGGGGCCGCCGCGAGCGAGATGGCGGTGGCGGTGGCCGCGAGAGCGGCCGCGAGTGCCGACCGGCGAGGAGGGAGAGCCACGAGAATCTTCCTTGCTGTCAGGAGCGGGCACCGGTTCGCGGGCCCGAGCAGGTGGTGGACAGGAGCAACCAACGGGTCGGACGCTACGCCCCGGCGCGGGTCCGGGTGAATAGTCCGCCCGTGCCATTGCGCCGACCCGACGCCGGGCTCAGCGCCGGCTCAACGCGAACCGGAGTCGATGCCGACCACCAGCGGGTCGTGGTCCGACGCGCGGAACGGGTCGGGGGCGTAGAAGTCGGTGGCGTTGTCGTTGTAGCGGCTGTACTCCAGTGCCACCGGCTCCACGGAGTTGATGTTCCACACGTGCGCGCCCCTCACCATGCCGAGTGCGGCGCGGTTGGCGAGCACGTGGTCGAGTGAGCCGACCATGCCGTCGAACTGGTAGGTGTACTCGCCGGGCGCCTCGGTCGATCCGATGTCGGTGTAGCCGGCGGCGTAGAGGTGCCGCATCGGGTCCTCCTGCGTATAGGAGTTGAAGTCGCCGGACAGGAAGACCCGCGGGGTGTGGTACGTCGCCTGCACCCGGTCGGCGAACTGGGTGAGCTCGTCGGCCTCGGCGATCCGCTGCGGGTTGGAGTTGCCCTGCCCGGTGCCGTCGTCGGGCCCGGAGCCCTTGGACTTGAAGTGGTTCACGATCACGGCGAAGCGCTGGTCGAGTCCGCCACGCCGCGGCGCGAACGCCTGGGCCAGCGGGTCACGGGCGACGTCGAAGGCCGGCGCGTCGTCGATGATCGACGGCCCGACCGCCTTCACCCTTGCCGGCTTGTAGATGAACGCCGTGCGAATGACGTCCTCGTCGCTCTGGTCCCCGGCCGTCGGCGGCGTCGGCACGTAGCGCCAGGTGTGAGCGCCGGCCTCTGCGTTGAGCGCGTCCACCAGCTTGGCGACCGCCCAGTCGCGGGAGTGGGCGAACTTCGCGGAGTTCTCGATCTCCTCCAGCGACACGATGTCCGCGCCGAGGTGGTTGATCGCGTGCACGATCTTGATCTGCTGACGCTCCAGGTTGGCCTGGTCGGCGGCCCCGCGCGGGCCGTCGTCGCCGGCGGCGTCGGTGCAGTTCTTCACCGTGATGTGGTTGCCCTCGCGGTCGTCGTACCAGGTGCAGGTGCCGCCCGAGGCGACCCAGTCCGCACCGGTGGTCGGGAAGTAGTTGAGCACATTGAACGAGGCCAGGTGCAGATTGCCGCCGGTCGGCGCCGGAGCGTCCTGACGGGTGTGCCCGAACGTCGCCGGAGCGGCGTCCGCTGCGGTCAGCTGGCCCGTCGGCTGCAGCTTCCACAGGTTGTTGCGGTAGTCGACGACCATCGGGGAGGTGAAGCGGACCGGCGCTCCGACTCGGAGCTCGTGGTCCTGGGTCAGCCACGGCAGCGGGACGTCCTTGCCCGAGGTGAGGAAGTTGGTGGACGCGCCGTCGTCGAGGGTGATCAGCCGCGCGGCGTTGTCGGTCTCGACCGCGGCGATCGCGGCCGCGTCGTGCGGGTCCGCGACGTCGGTGGGTGTGGGCAGCGGGTGGTCGCCCGTGGCCAGGCCGATCTCGGCGTACTGGTTGGTGGCGTAGTTGTCGCTGACCGTGTAGTCGCCCTGGGGGTCGATGAGCATGCCCTCGAGCGACTCCCGCTCGGCATCGGTCCGCGGCCACACCACCGTGGCCGGCTTGACCGCAGGGGCGGCGTCCGGGTCGGTCGTCACGTCGTCGGCATCGAGCTCGGTGAGCCCGCGGAACTCGCTGACCGTGCCGGACACGGTGACGTGGCTGCCCACCGGGGGTGCGGAGTCGGCGCGGGCGCCACCGAGGTAGACGAAGACCGCGTCGGAGGCGTGGTGCGTGGCCAGGTCGATGTCGCCACCCGTGCCGGGCGTCTGCAGGTAGAACCCGTTGAACCCGCCGGTGCGGTAGGACGCGGTCACCAGTCCGGACGTCACGACCGACATGCCGCTCATCGGGCTGCTGTCCCCGGTGCCCTGGATCTGCTCGATGGTCGCCGTACCGCCCTCTCCGGGGGGCTCGCTGCCGCCGCCGGCCGCCGCCGGACTGGGCGCTCCGGCGCTGAGGTCGGCAGCGTTGTCGTCGGTGTCGGTGCCCTCGGCAGCGCGCGAGATCGAGCTGGTGCTGCTCGGTGCCGGTGCCGCGGCGGTCTCGAAGGTGTTGGTCGCTCCGAAGCCCACCAGGTCGAGGACCTGCGGGTCACCGGTCAGCGAGCCCGTCGGGGGAGCGGACAACGCGCCGGTGCGGTCGGCGAGGAAGACGGTGCCCTTGCTGGCGGAGATGTTGATGCCGGTGGCCTGCACGTCGGGAGCCACCGGGAGGTCCGCGCCGGTGCCGCCCTTGGCCAGACCGACCAGGAAGTGCCCGCCAGCCGCGATCGTGCCGGTCAGGTCGGCGACACCGGTCGGATCCGAGATGCCGGTGGCGGAGCGGTACTGGATCGAGGTGCCGGCGAGGTCGACGGCGGCCGTGGTCGGATTGAAGAGCTCGACGAAGTCCTGGTCATAGCTGGCCCCGGCGTTGGCGCCGGCGCCGTACACCTCGCTGATCACGACTGTCGAGCCGTCCGGCGTGGCGCTCGCCGGGATGGCGGTCAGCAGGCTGGCCGGAACCGCCAGGGCGGACGCGGCGGCTGCCGCGACCATGGAGTGCTTCATGGGTGTCCCCTCCCGAGATGATCAACAACCCGGCCACTCAACACTGCGGCACCGACAGCTGGGAAGGGCCGGAACGTGCATGTTCCTGCAGCGACGGGTGGTGCAGAAGTCAGAAGACGTTGCGCGGGCGGAACTGGACGCTGATCCGTGGACCGACGGGACGCGCCGTCTTGGGCACGGCGTGCTCCCAGGTGCGCTGGCAGGAGCCGCCCATCACCACCAGGTCACCGTGCCCGAGGGCGAAGCCGTGCTCGACCCGGCCGCCGCGGGGCCGGAGCAACAGGTTGCGCGGCGACCCGAACGACACGATCGCGACCATGGTGTCCTGGCTCCGACCGCGGCCCACCGTGTCGCCGTGCCAGGCCACCGAGTCCGAGCCGTCGCGGTAGAAGCAGCAGCCGGCGGTGACGAACGGCTCGCCCAGCTCGCCGGCGTAGTGCCGGGTCAGCTGGGCGCGGGCCCGGGCCAGCGACGGATGGGGCAGAGCGTCGCCGACCCCATAGGTGTGCACGAGCCGGGGCACGTCGACCACCCGGTCGTACATCGACCGGCGCTCGGCCCGCCATGGGACGTCGTCGAACAGGAGCGGGAAGAGGGCGTCGGCACCGTGGAACCAGCCGGGCAGCACGTCGACCCAGGCGCCGGCCGAGAGCGTCGTACGGCGCAGGTCGGCGAGCGCGCCGGGCCCGGGCTCGGGTGCGTCGATGCCGTCGAGGAGGGACGGCTGGAAGGCGACCGTCATGAGGGCACCCTAGCACCACGGTCGAACAGACGTTCGAGGAGCCTGGCCGTGTCGGACCGCCGGAAAACCAGAGGCGCACCGGGGGTGCTGGCACGTACGGTCGATGGATCGTGAGCACCACCGACCTCCCCACCACCGTCGTGACTGCGCCCTCGACCATCGAGCCGGCGGCGCCCCAGCGCGTCCCCGTGGACTGGCGCCGGATGCGACGCCCGATCGCCGGCCTCGCCCTGGCGTGCTCGTTCGTGGCAGCGGTCGGCACGTCCGTCGGGTCGGTCGTCGCTGGGCGGCTGGCCACGGACGCGACGTCCACCCTGGTGGCGCTGCTCGCGCTGTGCGTGCTGGGCGCGGGCGTGCTGGACACCGTGGGCCGGACGATCTGGGCGGGCGTGGTGGACCGAGCCGAGGGCCGGCTGCGGGCAGACCTGCTCGCTGCGGCGATGGCGCAGCCGCTGTCGACACTGACCGAGCAGGCGGTCGGCGAGATCCTCGACCGACTGGACGACGACACCCACGAGGTGGGCGTGCTGCTGCGGCAGAACGTGTGGCAGGCCGCGCGGACCGTGCTCGCCGTCGGACCGTTGTGGCTCGTCGCCGGGCTGACCTGGTGGCCGGCCTTCGTGCTCTTCCCGGCCTCGGGTGCGGCGGCCTTTTGGGTGGTCCGGCCGATCCTGCCTGTGCTGTCTGCGCGCAAGGTCCTCGAGGAGATCGCCTGGACCGACCATGCGGCCGCGCTGGAGGAGGGCGTCGCCGCGCGTGACGATCTGCGCACCGCGCTGGGCCAGGCCTACGTCGTCCGCCGCAGCGCGGAGCTGGCCGCGGCGATCCACACCCGGTTCGACCAGGTGCTGAGCCTGGAGAGCCGGATCACCCGACGCACCGGGATGCTGCTGCACGCGGTCCTCGCCGGCACCGCGCTGGTCGGTGTCGCGCTGGTCCTCGACCACCGGCTGTCCACCGCGGCTCTGGTCACCCTGTTCCTGGTGACCACCACCTTCGTCGGTCAGGTCGACCAGCTGGCCCGGCACCTGCCCGACCTGCAGGCCGGCTTCGGCGCGGTGCTGCGGTTGCGCGCCCTGATGGCCACCCCGGCTGAGCCGTACGGCGGCCGTCCGCTCCCCGACGGCCTGCTCGACATCGAGATCACCGACCTGCACTTCGCCTACGAGCACGGCCGGTTCGCCCTCGAGCACGTCGACCTGACCGTGCCCGCGGGCTCCACCTGTGCGCTGGTGGGTCGCACCGGATCGGGGAAGTCCACCCTGGCCGCGCTGCTGTCCCGGGCCGTCGAGCCCGAGCCCGGCTCGGTACGGCTCGGTGGCGTCGACGTGCGCGAGGTCGACCTGCAACAGCTGCGCTCGGCGATCGGCGTGGTCACCCAACGCACCGAGATCCTCTCCGGGACGCTGGCGGAGAACATCACGCTGTTCGCCGACCTGCCCCGCGCGAGGGTCAGCGAGGCGGTCGACCAGCTCGGCCTCTCCGCGTGGGTCGCCGGTCTGCCGCAGGGGCTCGACACCCCGCTGGGTCCCGGCGGCACCACGTTGTCGGCCGGCGAGGAGCAGCTCGTCGCGTTCGCCAGGCTGCTGGTCCGCGACGTGCGCGTGGTCGTCCTCGACGAGGCCACCGCGCGGATGGACCCGCTGACGGAGGCGAGGGTGGTCCGGGCTGCCGATCGCCTGCTGTCCGGGCGCACCGGCATCCTGGTCGCGCACCGGCTGTCCACCACCGAGCGTGCCGAGCGGGTGGCCGTGCTGGAGGCCGGGCGGATCGTCCAGCAGGGTCCACGCGCGACCCTGGCCCGCGCTGACGGTGCCTTCCGCGACCTGCTGCTCGCCTCGGACGGCGAGCAGGTGCCACCGGTCGGCCCCACCGCCACGGGGGTCGACACCCACCCTGGCTCGGACACGGTCGGGACGGTACGCCGTTCCGGCGTACCGCCGACGCGCCCGCGGCTCGGCCGGATCCCGAGCCTCTCCCGGGCCACGCTCAGCGCGCTGCTGATCGAGCCGCAGTGGGGCCTGGTCGGGTTGGCGCTCTTCCTGGTCTCCGCGCTGACCGGTGCCTTCGGTGCACTGACCGGCTGGGTGTGGGGCCACCTGGTGGCGGACCTCCAGGCGGGTGGCCGGCCGGTGGGTCTGACTGCGGTGCTGGCCGTGTCCCTGGTGGTGGCGCCGCTGCTGCTGTCGCTGGCGATCCGGGTCTACCCGCGGTGGTGGGTCGCGGTGATGCTCCGCGCACGGACAAGCGTGCTGGTCGGCCAGACCGCCGACCACCGGTTGGCCCGGACGCCCGCGGGCGAGGTGGTGGGCCGTGCGATGGACGCGGACCGGCTGGCCCGCTACGCGGACAGGTGGGTGGACTTCCTGAACGGGCTGGCCATCGCGGCGGTGACCGCGGCCGTGGCGGGCAGGCTGCTGGCTGGTGCTGTGCTGCTCGCCGTCATGGTCGTCTCGGCGGTCGCCTCCTCGTTCGGACGGAGGGTGGCCGGCCGGTCCGCCGCTGCATCCTCGACGGCGAGGGCTCGGTTCGGACGCTCCCTGGTCTCGGGCCTGGACTCGATCCGGACGGTCAAGCTCGCCGCGGCCACGCCGGACCTGCACGCGCATCTACGCAAGGTCGACGGCGGACGGGTGGACGCCGCAGTCCGCGAGCACCGTGTGCAGGCCATGCTCGACGGCGTGCCGATCGTGATGGTCCAGGCGGGCGTCGTCGCTGCCTGGGCGATCCTCGTCGCCGGTGGCTGGGGTGTCGCCACCGCGCTGCTGGTGGCCGGCGCGGTCAACGGCTTCGACTGGTTCGGCCGGGTCGCCGGCTCGGTGATCACCGAGGCACCCGGCACCCGCGCCTGGATGCGGGCGACCAGCCGGCTCGCCGGTGGCACGGACCTGATGCGGCTCCCGGCGGGGATCGACCTGGTCGGCGGCTCCGCACCGCCTCCTGCGTCGGCGGTCCGGGAGCGGCTGGACGAGCTGCGGGTCACCGGGCTCAGCGCGGTCCACGATGACGGCACGATCGGCGTGGACGGCGTCGACCTCGTCGTCCGGCGCGGGGAGCTGGTGCTGCTGGTCGGAGCGGTGGGGTCGGGCAAGTCCAGCCTGCTCGGTGCGCTCGCCGGTTTGGTGAGCAGCCGGGGTGAGATCAGCTGGAACGGACGGCTCGTCACCGATCCTCAGGTCGCGCTGCGCCCGGGACGAGTGGCGCACGTCGCCCAGGTCCCGCGGGTGCTGTCGGGCACCTTCGCGGGCAACGTGGGCCTCGACCACCCCGACCGTGCGGTGCTGCCTGCACTGACGGCTGCGCGGATGGCGCGCGACGTCGATGACGCGGGCGGCCCCGACGCACTGGTCGGCCACCGCGGGGTGCGTCTGTCCGGCGGCCAGGTGCAACGGCTCGCGCTGGCCCGCGCGCTGGCCTGCGACGCCGAGCTGCTGCTCGCCGACGACGTCTCGTCCGCCCTTGATGCCGCGACCGAGATCGAGCTCTGGGCCGCGCTCCGCGAGCGCCGGGCCACCGTGGTCGGCGCCACGTCGAAGGCGGCGGCGCTGGAGCAGGCCGACCGGGTCGTCGTGCTGCACGGTGGCCGGGTGGTCGCTTCGGGCCCCTGGCAGCAGCTGGCTCCGGCCTGGCGCCACCTCGCCGGCTGACGGGGCGGAGCCTGGTGCGGCCCGCCGACCTCAGCCCTGGACGCCCACCGAACGCCAGTAGCTGTTGAGCGCGCCGTTGGTCTTCACGAACCACACGATCGGACCGACCAGGATCAGCGTGCCGAGGGTGCCCCACAACCCGGTGAGCGCCGAGACCGGCTCGGGCTGTCCCCTGCGGGCGTAGAGCCGGCCGACTTCGTAGGGAGTGAGGAACGCCATCACGATGCTCACGAAGATGCCCAGGATCAGGCCGACCGCGCCGCCGATCCCGTCGCCGGTGTGCCGCTTCATCTCCTCGTGGACGTTGTAGTACCAGAACCATCCGTAGATGCCGAGCGTCACCACGAACAGCAGCATGCAGACGCCGGTGGAGCGGATCCGACCGGTTGGGCCGGCGGCGGACGGAAGGCCGACCCCGGCGTACGTCGGCGCCGCGACCGCCGCGCCCTGGCCGAAGGCGGGGGGCGGGGGAGGTGGGGGAGGCGGGTAGTTGTGCGGCTGGTCGGCGGCCGGCGGCGTGGGATCACTCATGGCCGTCAAGGTAGGCGTCTTCGTCGATGTGGGAGGGGTTTTCACCAACCCGCGCTCCGGCCGCCACCCAGCTGCACAGGCGCAGGGCGCGGGACGCGCCGCCGGGCGACCTACCGGGCGACATCGGGACCACTACTCGGGGGTGCTGACCGCCGGGCCGGTCAGGACCATGGCTCCACGCTCGGCCATCGCATCCGTCGAGGCGTCGGTGTGTACGCCGTTGGCGCGGGCGCCGAGCTGCGGCTCCAACCGGAACAGGGCCAGCGCGGCGCATGCGGCGCAGCCCACCAGCAGCAGGACGATGTACGCCGCGCCCAGCTGGTGGCCGATCAGCCAGCCCGAGATCGGTGGCGCGACCACCGCGGGCAGCTGGAACGCGGCCGAACCGAGCGCGTTGGTGCGGCCGCGCAGCCGGTCGGTGGTCAGATCATTGGTCATCGCCGGCACGGTCGGCTGCAACAGCGTCTCGCCGAGCGCGAACACCGAGGCGCAGGCGGCGATCAGCAGCGTCGCGCCCCACGTGCCGGGCACCAGCCCGGCCGCGCCCATGCACAGCCAGGCGACCGCCCAGATCGCGGTCATCACCGCGATCACCCGGGTGCGTCGACGGCCCTCGATGCGCTGCAGCACCACCAGCTGCAGCAGCACGATCACGAAGGTGTTGGCCGCGAACGCGATGCCTAGCCCGCCCGTCGATACCTGGCCGAGGGCGCGGGCGAAGGCAGGCATTCCGGTGTTGAGCTGCGCGTAGCCGACGAAGGAGGTCAGGAAGGTCAGCGCCAGCATCGTGGGCAGAGCCGGCAGCCGCAGCACCTCCCGGTAGCTGCCGGCACCGTGGGTGGCCAGGTCGTCGCGCTCTGCGCGGCCGGCGACGTGGCGCAGCGGCACCAGCAGGAGAAAGAGCCCGGGGAGGAAGCTCGCCGCGTCGGCGAGGTAGATCGTCTGGAAGGTCCAGAGTCGATGCACGTCAAGGAAGGCTCCGCCGACCAGCCCGCCGATGCCGATGCCCAGGTTGAGCAGGCTGAAGTTCACCCCGAAGTAGCGCTGTCGGATCTCGGTCGGCACGACGTGCGCGATCATCGTCTGCGAGGCCGGCCACGAGGCGCCGAAAGCGATCCCGCCCAGCGCCATCCCGAGCGCGGCCACCCCGACGGACGAGGCGACCGACATGACCAGCTCGCCGGCGATCACGCAGATCAGCGAGCCGATCAGCACCACTCGGCCTCCGACCCGGTCGATCAGCGTCCCGCCGGGACCGACGACGAGCAGACCCGCCAGCGGCTGGAGCCCGAGGAGCACTCCGGTGACGGCCAGCGAGAAGCCGCGGACCTCGTGCAGGTAGACGACCCAGAAGGGCAGCACCAGCCCCGTCCCGACGAACTCGAACACGACGACCGAGAGCAGGAGGCGCCCCTCGCGTGGCAGGTCACGCCAAAAGGAGCTCAGCGTGGGGCGGGGTGAGGGGTTCATGGCCGGTCGAGTGTGTCACCGCCCCTTGCTCGCACGCATCGGGTTTTCCGGACCGTCGGGGTGCGGGGTCTAGGCTGGCTCGGGATGACACCCCGAAGCCGCGGGCCCGCCACCGGGCCCGAGTTGCCCGACGACACCGCCGGACGGATGCGGATGCGGCGGGGCCACAAGCACGTCGTCGTCCGCGACTACGTCCGCAGCTTCGCCGAAGGCTCAGAGCCCGGTACGCCGGCACCGTCCGAGCGCGACCTCGCCCGCCAGTTCGGGGTGGCCCGGATGACCGTCCGGCACGCCATCGACGGGCTGGTCGCTCAGGGCCTGCTCGAGCGGGTCGCCGGTCGCGGCACCTTCGTGGCCAGGCCCCAGGTCGACCTGCAGATGCGACTGTCGTCGTACACCGAGGAGATGCACCGGCGCGGCAAGCAGCCCGAGGCGCGCACGGTGATGGCCCGCCGCGAGTCCGCCGGCCCGGGGGTGGCGCGCGCGCTCGAGGTCGACGAGGGCGCTCCGGTCGTGCACTGGGAGCGGCTGCGCCTGGCCGACGGTGAGCCGATGGCGGTGCAGCACGCCTACCTGCCGCTCGAGCCGTTCGCCGCGCTCCTGGACGGGGAGCTCCCGAAGAGCCTCTACGCGTGGCTCAAGGAGCGGGATCTGATGCCCACGTGGGGCGAGGACGCCGTGCACGCCGGGGTGGCCTCGGAGGAGACGGCGGCGCAGCTCGGCCTGGAGCCCGGCGCGGCGGTGCTGCACGTCGCGCGGCGGGCGTTCTGCCGCGAGATCGCCGTCGAGGTGACCAGGTCGGTCTATCGCGCGGATCGGTACACCCTGTGGGTGCCGGTGCTCCGGCCGCCGCACGAGTCCTGACCGGGTCAGAGCTCGCCGACCGACGCCACCCGGATGCCGGCGCGCTCGCACACCCAGGCGGGGTCCGGCCCGCCGAGGTCCGGATCGACGTGCAGCGCATGCGGGTCGTCGCTGTCGCACACCGGGCACAGCGGCCAGCGTCCGCGCGTCTCCAGCAGCGCATCCTGCACGTCCTGGGCCACCAGGCCCACGACGTAGTCACGGCCCTCGGCCCACTGGGAGACCCACCAGGTCCGGTCCGAGACAGCGTCCTCGAGCAGCGACACGATCGACGGTTCGGCCACGCCGGTGGCCTCCAGATCGTGCAGCACCCGGGCGCGGGCGTGGAGCGTCGCGGATTCGGGGCCGTCTGCTGTCACGATGTCGATTGTGACTGGTCAGACCCAACCCGAGGAGCAGACGCTGCTCGAGGTCGTCGTACTCCACCCTCGCGATGCGGCCGCGGCGACCGACGGGGGCGCCGACCGGCTGCTGTTCCTGGTCGGGCCCGAGGACGTCGGACGCTCGCCCGATCCGGCCGCCGTCTCCGCCGTCGTCCGGGAGACGTCGCTGCCGGTCCGGGTGCTGTTGCGCGTCGAGGACGGGTATGCCGCGTCGGCCGAGGGGCTGCGTCGCCTCGCCGGCCTGGCCGGCGATCTGCGCCAGCTCGGGGCCGACAGCTTCAGCTTCGGCTTCCTCGATCACGACCTCGAGATCGACCGGGCCGCCTGCGCGGCCCTGGCAACCGAGGTCGGCACGGCGTGGGGCTTCCACCGTGGCTTCGACGCGGCGCTCGAGCCCGGACGCGCCTGGCGCGACGTGGTCACCCTGCCCGGCATCGACGCGGTCGCCTCGGCCGGGTCGTCGCGTGGGATGGCCATGGGCGGCGACGAGCTCACGGCGTACGCCTCGGCGCTCCCGGAGGTCGCCCGGCTGGTGCTCGCCTCCGGCGGCCTGGTGCCCGACCAGGTGCCGTGGCTGGTGCGCGCCGGCGTACGTCAGTTCGGCATCGGCGCCTCGGCTCGCCAGGACGGCTCCTGGACCAAGGCGTACGTCGACCCCGGTCGGGTTCGGGCCTGGCGGATGCTCCTCGACGATGCGCTGTCCAGGGCGCTCGGCATCCCCGTGGACTGACGGCAAGAACCGAATGTCGCGCGACACGTGCGCGAAAGGTCTTCGCGACCGCGATGGGTTGGATAGAAAGTCCTCCTGTCGCGGCGACGGGTCGCGTCCACACAGTGCGGAGGATTCCCTTTCGATGAAGCGCCTCATCATCGTCGGCATGGCCGGCGCTCTCGGGCTGAGCCTCGCGGGTACGTCCGCGGGCCAGGCAGCCCCGGCCCCGACGGGACTCGACGCAGTCGCCGTGGCGTCCTCCACGGCGCCCAGCGTCCACTGGGGCAGCTGTCCCACGGGCAGCTACGACTACGCGTCCTACGGGATCCAGTGCGGCACGTTGCGGGTGCCGCTCGACTACCGGCACCCGCACGGGCGCCAGATCACCCTGGAGGTGAGCCGGCGCAAGCACGACCCGAAGGCCGGCCCCTCCAAGGGCATCATCCTGATCAACCCCGGGGGTCCGGGCGGATCCGGCCTGATCATGCCCTACCTGCAGCAGTACGTTCCGCACAGCGTGGGGATGCGCTACGACTGGATCGGCTTCGACCCTCGCGGGGTGGGGGCGAGCAGGCCGGCGCTGCACTGCAACAGGGAGCTCTTCGGCACCGACCGTCCGTACTACGTGCCGAACAGGAAGCGCACGAAGTACTGGCTCGGCATCACCAAGCGCTACGCCCACGACTGCGCCACGTCGAAGGCGAGCCGGCTGCTGCCGCACATGACCACCGCGGACAACGCCCGTGACATGGACCGGATCCGGGCCGCGCTCGGGCAGTCGAAGATGAGCTACTACGGGTTCTCGTGGGGCACCTACCTGGGCGCGGCGTACGCCAAGCTCTTCCCGCACCGGGTCAAGCGGATGATCCTCGACGGCGTCGTCAACCCGAACCGGGTCTGGTACGGCGCGAACCTCGACCAGGACAGGGCGTTCGACCGCAACATGGACGTCTACTGGCGCTATCTGGCCAAGCACGACGACTCCTTCCACCTGGGCACGGACTGGAAGACCATCAAGACGGGCTACTACGCCGAGGTGCAGAAGCTGCGCGGTCACCCGCGAGCGGGCGGCAGGCTCGGACCTGACGAGCTCGGTGACGCGATGCTCGACGCCGGCTACTACGTCTACGACTGGGTCGACATCGGCAACGCCTACTCCGCGCTGATCAACAAGGGCGAAGGCAGGGCGCTGTTCAAGATGTACAAGTCCAGCAGCATGGGCGCCGACGCCGAGAACGGCTATGCGGTGTACGACGCCGTGCAGTGCACCGACAACCCGTGGCCGGGGTGGAAGAAGACCCGGAGCGACAGCTGGCGTGTCTACCAGAAGGCGCCGTTCCTGACCTGGGGCAACACCTGGTACAACGCGCCGTGCCTGCACTGGGGCGTCCCTGCCCAGCACCGGCTGCACATGAGCGGCAAGAGGCTCAAGCACCACGTGCTGATGATCAGCGAGACCAAGGACGCGGCGACCCCGTTCAGCGGGGCGTTGGAGCTGCGCAAGCTGTTCCCGACCGCGTCGCTGATCGCCGGCCGCAACGGCACCACCCACGCCGGCTCCCTGTCCGGTGTCGCCTGCGTGGACAACAAGATCGCGAGGTACCTCGCGAACGGGTCGGTGCCCCGCCGGGTCGCGGGCAACCGGGCGGACGTCTACTGCCCCCACGTGCCCGCGCCGCAGCCGACGAGCACCAGCACGTCCGGTCGGCGGATGCTCGACCTGCGCGCGGTCCTGATGCGGGCGCAGCAGAGCATGCTGCGCTGAGCGGAGCCGGTGGCACCGCGGCGCCGAGGACCTGCTCAGGCAGGCAGGTCCTCGGCGTCCACGATCCGATAGGCGTAGCCCTGCTCGGCAAGGAAGCGCTGCCGGTTCTGGGCGAAGTCGGCGTCCACGGTGTCGCGGGACACGATGGCGTAGAAGCGGGCCGTCCGGCCGTCCCGTTTGGGTCGCAGCAGCCGTCCCAGCCGCTGGGCCTCCTCCTGTCGGGAGCCGAAGCTGCCGGAGACCTGGATCGCCACCGCGGCCTCGGGCAGGTCGACGGAGAAGTTCGCGACCTTGCTGACCACCAGGAGGTCGATCTCGCCGTCGCGGAACTGCTGGAACAGCTCCTCACGCTCCCTGACCGGGGTACCGCCCTTGATCACCGGAGCCCCCAGGTGGTCGCCGAGCTCGTCGAGCTGGTCGAGGTACTGCCCGATCACCAGGGTCGGCTCGCCACGGTGCTGCTCGACGAGCTGCTCGGCCACCTTGCTCTTGGCGAACGTGCACGACGCCAGCCGGTAGCGCTCCTCGGGCTCGGCGGTCGCATAGGCGATCCGCTCACCCTCCGGCATGGTGACCCGCACCTCGACGCAGTCCGCTGGCGCGATCCAGCCCTGGGCCTCGATGTCCTTCCAGGGCGCGTCGTACCGCTTGGGGCCGATCAGGCTGAACACGTCGCCCTCCCGCCCGTCCTCCCGCACGAGCGTGGCGGTCAGGCCGATCCGTCGACGGGCCTGCAGGTTCGCGGTCATCCGGAAGATGGGCGCGGGCAGCAGGTGCACCTCGTCGTACACGATCAGGCCCCAGTCCCGCGCGTCGAGCAGTTCGAGGTGGGAGTAGACGCCCTTCCGGCGCGTGGTCAGCACCTGGTAGGTCGCGATCGTGACCGGCCGGACCTCCTTGCGGGAGCCGGAGTACTCGCCGATCTCGTCCTCGGTCAGGTTCGTGCGTTGGAGCAGCTCGTGCTTCCACTGCCGGGCGCTGACGGTGTTGGTGACCAGGATCAGCGTGGTCGCCCTCGCCTGGGCCATCGCCGCGGCGCCCACCAGGGTCTTGCCGGCGCCGCAGGGGAGTACGACGACTCCGGACCCGCCGTGCCAGAACGACTCCACGGCCTGGCGTTGGTAGTCGCGCAGCGCCCAGCCGTCCTCGACGAGGTCGATGGCGTGCGCCTCGCCGTCGACGTACCCGGCGAGGTCCTCGGCCGGCCAGCCGAGCTTGAGCAGCGCCTGCTTGAGGTTGCCGCGCTCGCTGGGGTGCACCGCGACCGCGTCCGGGTCGATCCTGGCGCCGAGCATCCCGGCGATCTTCTTCGCACGCACCACTTCCTCGAGGACTGCGCGGTCGGTGGTCGACAGCACCAGCCCGTGGACCGGGTGCTTCTCCAGCCGGAGCCGGCCGTAGCGGGCCATCGTCTCGGCGATGTCGACCAGCAGGGCGTGGGGTACGGCGTACCGGCTGAAGGTCAGCAGCACGTCGACCACCTGCTCGGCGTCGTGGCCGGCGGCCCGGGCGTTCCACAGGCCGAGCGGGGTCAACCGATAGGTGTGGATGTGCTCGGGTGACCGCTCGAGCTCGGCGAACGGCGCGATCGCCTTGCGGCAGGCATCGGCGAGTTCGTGGTCGACCTCGAGCAGCAGCGTCTTGTCCGACTGGACGATCAGGGGGCCGTCGCTCACTGCTTGAGTGTAGGAGGCGAGCCGAAAGGACTGGACGACGATGGCAGGCTGGGGGTCCATGAGCGGAATGTGGATGCCCTGGGACGACGATCCCCGCAACACCGGACGCCAGCCGGTCGGCGAGCGCGAGGTGCTCTTGGACTATCTCGCGCACTATCGCACGACGTTGGAGCTGAAGTGCGAGGGTCTCGATGCCGAGCAGCTCGCCCAGCAGTCGGTGCCGCCGTCGAACATGTCCCTGCTCGGCCTGGTCCGGCACATGGCCCGGGTGGAGCACAGCTGGTTCCGCCGGGTGATGGAGCACCAGCCCGATCTGCCGCTGCTCTATCGCAGCAAGGAGGACCCAGACCTCGACTTCAACGGCGCCGTACCCGACGAGGCCTGTGTCGCCGATGCCTGGTCGACCTGGCGCGCCGAGGTGGCACACGCCGAGGAGTTCGTCGCCGGCGCGCAGTCGCTCGACATCGAAGGCTCACACCGCGACGGCCCGATCACGCTGCGCGAGCTGCTGGTGCACATGATCGAGGAGTACGCCCGCCACTGCGGCCACGCCGACCTCCTCCGCGAGTGCATCGACGGCCGCACCGGCCAGTAGCCGCCCGCCCCCGCCCCGCCCCGCCCTGCCCGCGAGTGGTCCCATATTGCGCGCGAGTGGTCTGTCATTGCGCGCGAGTGGTCCCATATTGCTCGCGAGGTGTCTGATATGACGCGCGAGTGGTCGCATCTGGCGGCGTCAGGCATCGCAATTCCTGGCCACTCGGCGGGCAATATGAGACCACTCGCGCGTCGTACGGGACCACTCGCGCGGCATTTTCGACGTCTCGCGAGCAATTTGGGACCACTCGGCGGTCAGGTGATCGCGGCGGTGGTGATCCGATGCAGGGCGAACTCGCGGTCGTCGTCGGTGCGCTCGTCGTACGCCGAGAGCCGGCCGCCCTCGACCTGTCGGGGGGTGACCAGGCGCTCGGCGACCGTCCCGTCGGATCCCACATAGGCGATCAGCACGGTGTCGCCGGACTCGACGGCCGTGCGGAGCAGGGACACGACGTCGGCGGGGGAGCTGACCGGCGCCCGGGCCGGGCGGGAGGCGGCGGCGCGGTCGCCGGCGCGGATGGCCGCGATGACGGCCGCTGTCCGAGCACCGGCTCGCGCCTCCCCCGCGGCGGGCGACCGGCCCCGCGGCACCTTCGCCCGGAAGACGTCGGGACGGGCCACCCGCACGGTGCCGTCCGGCGCCTCCACCACGGGGGCCAGACCGAGGTCGCGGATCCGGGGCAGCAGCGTGTCGAGGGGTACGTCGGAGACCAGCACCGTCGGGGCCAGCCGGCGCAGTCGCAACCCGGCCGCGTCCCGGTGGTGCAGCAGCTCGGTCAGTGCGGTCTCGTCGTCGGAGCGCAGGAACGACTCCGCGTGCCCGGCCCGCAGGACGCCGAACCGCCGGGAGACGTCGTCGACGAGATAGCTCAGCGCCTGGGGGACCGGCGTCCGCGAGACCGACCCGACGAAGTCGTGCACCTCGGTCGCCGACCAGCCGGCATCGAAGGCACGGCGCACCGATCCTGCGGTGAACCGGTAGACCGTCGCGCCGCCCCGTGACTCGATGTCGGCCAGCAGCGCCAGCCGGCGAGCCAGCTCCGACTCCAGCGGCCCGGGTGCGACCGCGGTCAGGTCCGCCTGGACGAGCACATGGTCGACCGGCGCCGGCAACAGCGCGGCAAGCACCTTGGAGGGGTCGCTGCCGGCAAGCAGGATCCGACCCTGGTCGGACATGCCACCGCGGCCGGTGACGCCGAGTACCGCCGCTTCGGTGACCACCGACTCGATCGCGCTGCGCCGGCTGGCGGGCTGGCGGGGCTGCTGCCAGCGCAGCCGGTCGAGCAGGCTCGGCAGACCGGTGCCGGCGGCCAGCACGTCGCCGGGCGGCAGGGCCGCGAGCGCAGCCAGGACGGTACGGCGCAGCGTCGGCAGCCAGCTGCGCTCCAGCCCCTCGCCGAGCGCGTTGACCGGCTTGTCGGCCCGGCGACTGCCCACCAGTGAGACCAGCCGCGGGTTGCCCAGCCAGGCGGTGGCAAGCCGGGTCCACCGTTGGGCGGGCTCGGCGGCCAGCCACGCGTCGTACCGCTCAGTGGGCAGCCAGGCCGCATCACTGTCGTCGGTCATCCCCACCGCGAGCAGGCCGGCTGCGGCCGCGGTCTCGACGACGAGCGCGGTCTCCGCGGGTTCCAGGTGAAGCAGGGTGGCGGTGGCCCGCAGGTCTCGTACGCCGAGGCCGCCACCGCGCAGCGCCCCCGGCGGATGGGTGCCCCACCGGTCGAGCAGCACCTCGGTGCGGCGGACCACCTCGAAGGCCGCGCCGGCCGCACTCCGGTCGACCAGCGCCGGCTCGGCCCTCGACACCGCCAGGTCCGGGATCGCGTCCACCGGCTCGCGGGTGGAGCGGCCGCCGCGCTGCACCAGCCGGACCGACCACGGCAGGGTGACGTGCCGGGCGTCCCGCGGCGCCAGCAGGCCGCGCACCAGGAGTTGCTCGGTCGGCGTGCTCGCGGAGTCCCTGGTCAGCCGGGCCGGTACGGCGTCGACGGTGCCGTCTGCCCCGGTCTGGTCGAGGTGCTCGACGATCGCGCGAGCCCGGTCGTCGACCTCCGCGAGCAGCTGCGGCACCCGCTCGACAGGTGGGCCCTCCGGGACGGCGAGCAGCTCGGCCGCCGCGGTCACCGCCCGCAGCCCGTGCCCGTCGTCCCACACCAGCAACCGCGCCCGCAGCACGTCGAGCGCCGCGTCGACGCGGGTCGCATTGACGACCCCGGCCAGCTCGGCGACCGGTACCGGCCCAAGGGTGGCCACCGCCTCGAGAACGGTCAGCTGGAACAGGTCCAGGTGGTCCAGGGCACGCTGCACCGAGGCCCGAGTGGCGGCCCGGGCGGCGAGCTGGGCCGAGTCGTGCGGGGCAGGGACCGTCAGGTCCGGCCGGGCTTCCAGGAGCGCCGCGAGCTGCTCGCCGGACCAGCTGCGCAGCTGGTCGGCGAGGGTACGGAACGCTCCGGTGGACATCCGCACGATTCTACGGCCGGGGAGAGTGCGCCCACCCCGGGCGCCTTCCTCACCGGCCGGCCCTCACCGGCTGATCTTCACTGACACACCCTCACTGGCAGGGTTCGAGCAGCCTCCGCAGCAGGCCTCGGCGGTCGGCGGCCCGCAGCCGCTCGCGGCGCAGCCGCTCCACTGCGGGGTCGACCCAGTCACCCAGGGGCGAGCCCAGGGCGCCCTCGAGGAGGTGATCGGCCAGGTCGGGGTTGCGGGCCAGCACCGGCCCGTGCAGGTAGGTGCCGAGGACCCCGAGCTGCCGGGCGCCCTCGTTGCCGGCGTGACCGTTGCCGACCCCGCCGAAGACCTCGCCCAGGGGTACGGCGTCCGGGCCGAGCCGGGCGTCGCCCTGGTGATTCTCGTAGCCGGTGATCAGCCCCCAGCGGTCGTCGTACGGGCGGGCCACCACCTCGCCGACGGCACGGGATCCCGGCAACCGGCCGCACTCCACGTCCAGCACACCGAGCCCTGCGTGCGTGCGACCGTCCGGCCCGGTATAGCCCTGGGAGAGCAGCTGGAATCCGGCACACACCGCGAGACAGCAGGCGCCGGACCGCAGCGCCCGGACGAAGGCGTGCTGCTCGGCGAGCAGCTCACCGGCCACCAGCATGCTGGCGTCCTCGCCACCGCCCAGCAGGTAGATGTCGGCCTCCGCGGGGACCGGCTCCCCGGCACCGACCCGGAGCACCCGGACGCGATGCCCACGGGCCCGCGCACGGTGCGCCAGTGCCATCGCGTTGCCCCGGTCGCCGTACAGCCCGAGCAGCTCGGGGTAGACGAGGACCACGTCGAGCGCGTCCGGGGTGGTCACGCCGCGAGCTCCCGGAACGCGTCGCGGAAGGCGGTGTAGTTGGCGACCAGGTCGACCGGCCCGGCGGGGAGCCGGTGCAGGGCGCCGTCCAGCCGCTCGAACTGGCCGACCTGCGGCACACAGTCGACGAGCAGCCGGACCGACATATCGCTGCCCCGACGTCCGAACACCGCCACCGGACGATGCCTCAGCGCGGCGAAGTTCACGTCGTAGAGCCACGAGGGGTCGCGCCCGTCGACCCCCTCGGCGTTGAAGCCCAGCACGACCGGCCGCTGCGAGGCGCCGATCATCCGCAGGGCGCTCTGCCAGCCGGCCGGGTTCTTCGCCAGCAGCAGCCGGACCTGGTGGTCGCCCCGGGTGAACACGGCGTACCTGCCCGAGACCTGCTCGAGGCCGGCGAGACTGCGAGCGCCCTCGGCGACCGGCACTCCCGCAGCGGTGGCGGTCGCGAGCGCCATCGCCGCGTTGGCCAGGTTCACCGGGCCGGGCAGGTCCAACGTGACGGCCAGCGGGTGCCCGTGCCACGCAACCTCCGAGCCGCGCGCCGTCCAGGTCGGCTCCGGGCGGGCGAGCCCGCACCGGCAGGACCAGTGGTCACGATCGCGACGGAGCAGCGCGCCGCACGCCGGGCAGACCACGGCGTCGTGCTGCCAGGACTGGCCCGCGCCGACCCAGATCTGTCGCTGCGCCGCCGACGCCGCCCACACCACCGCAGGATCGTCGGCGTTGGCCACCACCAGTGGCACCTCGGCGAGAGCGGAGCGCCAAGCGGCAGCCAGGCCCTGCACCTCCGGGTGCCGGTCCAGCTGGTCACGGCTGAGGTTCAACAGCACGGCGATCGCGGGTCGAGTACGGCGGACCGCCCAGGGCAGCCAGCCCTCGTCAGTCTCGAGCACCGCGTGGCTGCCCACGTCTGCGAGCGCGGTGACCAGGCCCGGTCCGGTGTTCGCGCCGTCCAGGTTGCTCGTCGTCGGGTAGCGGCCCGCCAGAGCGCTGCGCAGCATCGCCGTCGTCGTCGACTTGCCGTTGGTGCCGCTGACCAGCACCACCGTCCGGTCGCGGGACAGCCGCTCGGGCGCGTCCGGCACCATCCGCAGCACCACGCGTCCACCGATGACCCCGCCACCGCCGCCGGCGAGGCGCCGCGACAGCCAGGCCGCCGAGCGTCCGGCGGTCAGCGCCGTGCGCAGCCGTGCGTCGAAGGGGCTCGGGGCCGGGTGGGGGACGAGGATCGGTGCTTCCATGCCGACAGCAGACCGCGGGTCCGTGACGTCAGGCTGATCGATATGTGACGGGCAGGTGAGGGGAACCTGTGAACTACATCCGGGCCGACCGCCGCTCTGATTGGATGCTCGGCATGGCACTGGTCGAGGCGCGGGGACTTGCGAAGAACTACGGAGGCAAGCCCGCGGTCAACGACCTGTCCTTCGAGGTGAGACCGGGGTCGGTCACCGGCTTCCTCGGGCCGAACGGCGCCGGCAAGTCGACGACGATGCGGTTGATGCTCGGCCTGGACAGCGGCGCCGGTACGACGACCTTCGACGGCCGACCGTTCACGTCGCTGACCCAGCCGATGCGTCATGTCGGCGCGTTGCTCGAGGCCAAGCCGTTCCACCCCACCCGCAAGGCTCGCAACCACCTGCGGATGCTGGCCGCGGCCAACCGGATCCCGGTCAGCCGGGTGGACGCGGTGCTCGACCAGCTCGGCCTCGCAGAGGTCGCCCAGAAGAAGCCACGGACGTTCTCCCTCGGCATGGGGCAGCGGCTGGGCCTGGCGGCGGCGCTGCTCGGCGACCCGCACACCCTGATCCTCGACGAGCCTGCCAACGGCCTCGACCCCCAGGGGATCCAGTGGATGCGCCAGCTGCTCAGACACCTCGCCGGCGAGGGGCGGTCGGTGTTCGTCTCCAGTCACCTGCTCTCGGAGATGGCCCTGATGGCCGACGAGCTCGTGGTGATCGGTCGTGGCCGGCTGATCGCCAGCGGTCCGGTCGCGGACTTCCTCAAGACCTCGCGCGGCAACGCCGTACTCGTCCGCACGCCGCAGGCCACCGAGCTCGCCGGTCTCCTCACCGGCCGTGCCGGCGTGCATGTCAGCGGTGGGACCGGCGAGCTGCGCGTCACCGGCGCGACCACCCAGGAGATCGGGGACCTCGCCTTCGAGCACCGGATCCGGCTGCATGAGCTGGCCGCCCAGACCGCGACCTTGGAGGAGGCGTTCCTGGAGGCGACCTCCGGCTCCGAGGAGTTCCAGGCCCACGAGGTCCACCAGGCGACATCTGCCGGCACCACACCGGGAAGCGAGTCTCGCTGATGAGGGATGCTCTCGCCTACGAGCTGGTCCGGATCCGCACCATCCGGTCGACCTGGTGGCTGACCGGCACCGCCATCGTGATCGGTCTGGCGATCACCACCCTGATGAGCTGGGCGATCGGGCACGACTTCGGCCAGCACGGCACGTCAGCCGACGACCTGAGGGGACTCGGCCCGATCGTGGTGACCCAGCTCGCCGCCACCGGACAGCTGCCCAGCCTGGTCGCCTTCCTGATGGCGATGGTCGGGATCTTCGCGTGGGGGCACGAGTACCGCCACGGCATGATCCGGGCGTCGCTGACCGCGTTGGACTCGCGGACCGCGTTCTGGATCGCCAAGTACGCCGTGTGCGTGGCGTGGGCGGTGGCCGTCTCGCTGGTCACCATGCTGCTCGCGGGGCTGATCGCGACCGCGTTCCTGCACGACTACGTGACGATCTTCTCCGGCCAGACCTGGGGCGTGATCGGCCGCCAGCTGGTCTACGTGGTGATCCTGACCTGCCTCGGGATGGCGTTCACCTCGCTGACCCGCTCACAGGCGTTCGCGCTGGTGACGCTGTTCTTGTGGCCGCTGCTGATCGAGTCGATCATCTCGCTGATCTTCCACCTCGTCCCTGGTCTGCGGGACCACTCCGAGGTGACCCGGTTCCTCCCGTTCGGCGCCGGCCGGCGGCTGGTGGACGTCCTCGACCACGGGCACTCCACCTTCGGCGACCCGCTGTCCGCGCTGGGTGGCGGGATCATCTTCGGGCTGGTCGCGGTGGTGCTGATGGCCGCGTCGTACCTGCTCTTCCAACGGCGCGACGCCTGAGCCTCACCGCGGTGTCGGCTTCACTTCGGCGCGGCGAGCACCTGCACCACGGTCTGCCTCGGACAGGTCGCCGACTCCCGGATGGCCCATCGACCGTGGAAGCCGTTGCCTGTCCAGTTCGCCTCGGCGTCGTGCGACTCGGTCTCGCCGTTGGTGACCTTGAAGCCGGCGCGTTGGGCGGGACCATTCAGCGCGGCGAGCACCTGCTTGAACGGCAGCAAGGTCACCCCGGAGACGATCACGCCGTCAGCGCCCCTGTCCTCCGCGTGATAGACGACTGTCCGGGGTGGGAACGGGAACTCCTGCGGGAACCGGGCCGGGTACGACGAGATGGGCTTCGCGTCCGCGACGCAGACCGAGGTGTCGGCCCCCGCATCGATCTCGTGGTGGGCGTCGTCGCTTTCAGAGTGGCTCCCACAGCCGGTGAGCACGACGGCCAGGGCGACCGATAGGACAGGCCACCACAGCCACCACAGCCGCCGCGTCACTGGGTGACTACCTGGACCTGCTTGTTGTCCGACTCGTCGGACTCGGTGACCAGGTTCAGCGGGTCGACCACGGCGGTTACCGTGTGGCCACCGCCGGTCGCCTTCCACCTGAAGGTCAGGGTGGTGGACCTGCCCGGGTCGAGCGAGGTGCCGACATCGCCGACAGGCTTGCGGTTGTCGAGGACTTGAACGTCGAATGCGTCGACCGGCTGGTTCCCGGAGTTCGTCACCCCGACCTTCGCCACGAACTGCCCCGATTGGTCGGACACGTTCAGAGAGCTCAGGGTGAGGTTCGTGGTCGGGTCGTACTGGGAGAACAGGGGCATGCCGCTGCTCTGCCGGGCGATCGTCGCATAGGCGGCTTGGGCGTCGGCGGGCCCGGCGCCGCTGGTCTCGCTCGCGTCGGTCACACAGGTCTTGATGCACCCGTCGGCGTACGCGACCTCGATGTGCCCGGTCCTATCGACCGTGGCGTCGATGAAGTCCAGCAGGTTGCGGTCGCTGCCGCAGGTGGTCCCACCGGTACAGATCGAGCCGCGCTGCACCGGGTCGTTGGGAGTCGCGTCCGAGGTCTGCCAGGTCTTGCCGCCGTCGTAGGTGGTGGCCACGTAGAGGTGCCACACCCCGTCGAAGTTGGCGGCGTCCTGGTAGTTGCCGTCGGTGGGTGTCCCGATGAAGGCCAGCGCCGCCCTGTCGTCGTCGCCGGCAACCATCGCCGGGAACACGGCGTTGTTGATCCCGAACTCGGTCCCCACATGCTGCGGGGTCGACCAGGTCTCGCCGCGGTCGTGGCTGACCGCGACCGCGGGCCGGCCGTCGGAGCCGACGTATCCGAAGTACGTGGTGCCATTGGCGCCGATGCCCACCGAGGGGTCGGCGTCACTGGTCGAGCTGCCCGGCACCTTGTGGACCGTCCAGCTGGAGCCGTCGTCGGTGGAGGTCACCACCGCCGCGTTGTTGCCGCACCCCTTGTTGGGCAGGTAGGCGGTGCCGTCCGGGGCGACCTTCACGTGCCCGTGCAGGCCGCCGCAGTCGAGCAGGCTGTAGGTGGACACGCCAGGACCGAAGGTGGTCCCGCCGTCTCGTGAGGTGGCACAGAACGCCGTTGCGATGTCCTGGCTGCAGTAGTAGACCGCGTTCGGGTAGGTGGAGGTCGGCAGCGCACCCACCCCGCCAGCGCTGAAGGGGCCGCCACCGATGGTCTGGTGGTCGACGCCGCTGGGGATGCCACCGCCTTGCGAGGGGAACCAGGTCGCACCGTCGTCGTCGGTCCAGCAGGTCAGCGAGTCCTGGCCGGAGAGCTGGGACTCGAAGGTCCGGCCGGTGGCGTGGTCGGTGAACAGGATCGGGTCCAGCGACGTCGTGCCGCCCTGGGGGCAGCCGTTCGACGCGGTCGCGCTCACGTCGCTCCAGGCGGCCCGTGCGGGGGACACGCTGTCGTCGAAGTCGACCTTGTATGTCGAGAGGTAGGACTGGAAGAGGGTGGCGTCCGACTTCCAGTTGGTGCCGATCGACGGTTCCCCGGCGTTGTTGGCGTCGGTGAAGGACGACGGCGCGGTGTAGTTGTGGAACCCCGGAGGCGTGTCGGTGCCTGGCGGGGAATCGGCCGGCGTCGCGACCAGCGCGGCCGTGGCGGAGTAGGACTCACCGAGGGGCGCGAACGGGACGACCCGGACGGTGTAGGTGCCGGTGGTCGGCGGCAGCACGACCTCCTCGGGGTCCGCGCTCGAGGCCGCCGTCCCGACCAGGTTGCCGCTCGCATCGAGCACGTAGACATCGAAGTCCGCGGCACTATTGGTCCATGAGACGTCGATCTTCAACTCATGGCCGGTGTCGTAGCCGGCCGGCGTCGACACGTGCAGAGTGAAGTCGTCACAGGACTGTGGCACCGAGCAGTCCGGGGTGCCGTTGACCTGCGCGGTGACGTTGGCGGCCACGAAAGGCCCCCCACCCCAGCTGGTCACGGTGCCGGTGTCGGACACGGAGCCCTCTTCCGGAGTGCTCGCCTGTGCGGCGGTGATGGCGAGGGTGGCTGCCGTGACAGCGCCGATCGCCAGTGCCAGTGCGCGCGTGGCGCGCCGAGTTGAAGCAGGAAACATGCCCGAGTCCTTCCGTTTCCCCTGTGTCCCCGTCCCAGGCCACAACGACGACCCCACCGTGAGGTCACGGTCGTGTCCGAAGGGTGCCCGGACCCGGGGGCCCAGGAGTAACTTTCGCGTCATGGAGTCCTATGCAGCCGGTGAGACCGAGCCCGCCCTTCTCGAGGCGACCATCGGGGCCAACTTCGAGCGCGCCGTCGCGGCGTACGGCGGCAGCGAGGCGCTGGTCGAGTGCGCCACCGGCCGACGCTGGACCTACACCGAGCTGGACCGGGCCGTCGACGACGTCGCCCGGGGGCTGATCGCCGCCGGTCTGCGCAAGGGTGACCGGGTCGGGATGTGGGCGCCCAACTGCGCCGAGTGGACGATCACCCAGTACGCGACGGCAAAGATCGGCGCGATCCTGGTCAACGTCAACCCCTCGTACCGCACCCACGAGTTCTCCTACGCGGTTAACCAGTCGGGCATGCGGATGTTGGTCAGCGCCTCGGCGTTCAAGACCAGCGACTACCGCAAGATGGTCGAGGACACCTCCGCGGAGACCCCGAACCTCGAGCGCGTGGTGTTCTGCGACACCGACGACTGGGCGGCGCTCATCGAGGAGGGAAGGGGGCTGGCCGAGGACGCGGTCGCGGAACGGATGGCGCAGCTGGCGCCCGATGAGCCGATCAACATCCAGTACACCTCCGGCACCACCGGCTACCCCAAGGGCGCCACCTTGAGCCACCGCAACATCTTGAACAACGGCTACAACGTGACCGGTCTGATGGGCTTCACCGACGCCGACCGACTTGCGATCGCGGTGCCGTTCTACCACTGCTTCGGCATGGTGATGGGCAACCTGGGCTGCACCTCGCGGGGCGCGACCATGGTCATCCCCGCGCCGGGCTTCGACCCCGAGCTGACGCTGCGTGCGGTCGAGGATGAGAAGTGCACCGCGGTGTACGGCGTGCCGACGATGTTCATCGCTATGCAGAACCACCCGAAGTTCGCCGACTTCGACCTGTCGACGCTGCGCACCGGTTGCATGGCCGGTTCGCTGTGCCCGGTGGATGCGATGAAGCGCTGCATCGACGATATGAACATGGGCGAGGTGTGCATCGCCTACGGGATGACCGAGACCTCACCGGTGTCCACCCAGACCAGGGTCGACGACGACCTCGACCGGCGTACCGCCACCGTCGGTCGCGTGCACCCGCACGTGGAGATCAAGGTCGTCGACCCGGCCGGCGGGGAGACGGTCGAGCGCGGCGAGGCCGGCGAGTTCTGCACCCGCGGCTACAGCGTGATGCTGGGCTACTGGCCCCTCGACGCCGAGGAGGGCCGCGAGAAGACCCGGGAGGCCATCGACGCGGATGGCTGGATGCACACCGGCGACCTCGCGGTGATGCGCGAGGACGGCTACTGCACGATCGTCGGCCGGATCAAGGACATGGTGATCCGCGGTGGGGAGAACATCTACCCCAGCGAGGTCGAGGCCTTCCTGTACAGCCACCCCGACGTCGAGGACGTGTCTGTGATCGGGGTCCCCGACGAGAAGTACGGCGAGGAGTTGTGCGCCTGGGTGCGGATGCGTGCGGGTGCCGAGCCGCTGGACGCGGACCGGGTCCGGGAGTTCGCCATCGGCAAGATCGCGCACTACAAGATCCCGCGCTACGTGATGGTGGTCGAGGAGTTCCCGATGACGGTGACCGGGAAGATCCGCAAGGTGCAGATGCGCGAGGAGTCCACGGCCGCGCTCGGGCTGACCGCGCCTGCCTCCTGAGGCGCTGCGAATATCAGCACGCGCCGTGGGCTCGACCGTGCGTAGGTTGGTCACCCACCCGCCCCACGAGAGGACCTGGGGCAGTGACCGACGAGATCAACGCGCTGGCGGCCGATTACTTCGAGGCGATGATGGTCGCCGAGCCGACCTGGGCGCACCTGCTCGGCGACTACCGGTACGCCGACCGCTTCGAGGACGCGACCCGGGCCCACGAGGACGAGCGCATCGCCGAGCTGACCGCCTTCGCCGAACGGGTGCGGGCGGTTCCCGAGGAGGCCCTCGACGCCGATGGGCGGATCACCCGTGGCGTGCTGCTCAGCGACGCGACGACCCGGGCCGACCTGGCATCGGCCCGACTGGCCGAGGTGGCCGCCGACCCCATCTTCGGGCCCCAGGTGATGGTCTCGGTGTACGCCGGGATGCTCGGGGTCCCCGACGCGGAGGTCGCGGAGAAGGTGCTCACCAAGGTGGCGGCCATCGGCGAGCACTTCGCGCAGTTGGCGCAGCGGCAGCGCGAGGGGGTGGACTCCGGTCGGGTCTCCGCCCGGTTCGCCGTCGAGGGCACCATCGCCCAGATCGACGCCGCCCTCGTCGTACCGGCGGACCAGGACCCCCTCGTCGGCGCCGTCCAGCTGCCCGGAGACGTCGACGCAGATCGGTGGCGCGCGAGGGCCGCCGAGGCCGTGCAGCGCTCGCTGCGTCCCGGGATGACCGCCTTCCGCGACGTGCTGCGCGACGAGGTGTCCCCGCACGCACGCTCGGACGACGCCGCGGGACTGTGCCACCTGCCCGACGGTGCGGCGGCGTACGACGCGGCGCTGCGCTACTTCACCACCACGTCGCTGTCGGCCCAGCAGATCCACGACGTCGGGCTCGCCCAGATCGAGAAGCTGGCCGAGGAGTACCGCGAGCTCGGCGGCAGCGCGCTCGGCACCAGCGACCTGGCAGAGGTGCTCGACCGGATGCGCACCGACCCGGCGCTGCACTTCGAGAGCGCCGACGAGATGGTCCGGGCCAGCGAGGTCGCGATGCGGCGCGCCTGGGAGGCGATGGGCGACTGGTTCGAGGTGCTGCCGCAGGCACCGTGTGCCGTCGAAGGCGTGACCAGCGGCCCGAAGGCCTACTACTTCCCGCCGGCCAAGGACGGCAGCCGCGGGGGCACGTTCTTCATCAACGTCGACGACCCGACGTCCTGGGGCACCTTCGAGCTGGAGTCGATGGCCTTCCACGAGGGCATCCCCGGCCACCACCTGCAGCTCGCGATCGCCGACGAGCTGCCCGACTCGGTGCCCGCGATCCGCAAGTACGCCGAGACTGCGGCGTACGCCGAGGGCTGGGGTCTCTACACCGAGCGGCTGGCCGACGAGATGGGCCTCTACTCCTCACCGATCGACCGACTCGGCATGCTCGCCGCCGACTCGATGCGTGCCTGCCGGCTGGTGGTCGACACCGGCCTGCACGCCCTCGGCTGGAGCCGGCAGCAGGCGGTCGACTACATGGTCGCCAACTCCCCGCTGCGCGAGACCATGGTCCGGCCCGAGATCGACCGCTACATCGTCCATCCCGGGCAGGCCACGTCGTACATGATCGGCCGGCTGGAGATCCAGCGGATGCGCCGCGAGGCCGAGGCCCGGCCCGGCTTCGACATCAAGCGGTTCCACTCCGCGGTGCTCGACTCCGGCACCCTTCCGCTCGAGGTGCTCGACCAGGTGGTGCGGGCCCGGCTCTGAGCCCGGCCGGCCCCCGGTCCGAGGACTGAATGCGGTCGCGAGGGGGCACACTGGGCCGTAGGCTGTGCGATCGCGCGACGCCGCGCGTCACCTGTATCGACTCGCCCATCAGAAAGGCCAGGACAGTGCCCACCGGAAAGGTCAAGTGGTACGACGCGGAGAAGGGCTTCGGCTTCCTCTCCCGCGAGGACGGCGACGACGTCTATGTCCGCGCCTCGTCGCTCCCCGAGGGCGTGACCACGCTGCGTGCCGGCACCCGGGTCGAGTTCGGCATCCTCTCGGGCCGCAAGGGCGACCAGGCTCACCAGGTGCGGGTCCTGGACGCCCCGCCCTCGGTGGTGGCCGCCCAGCGCGCCGCGACCCGGAAGAAGCCCGAGGAGATGGTCGGGATCGTCGAGGACCTGATCCGGCTGCTCGAAGGTGTCCAGCACGCCTACCGCGCCGGCCGACACCCCGACCCGAAGACCGCTCGTCCCACCGCCAAGCTGCTCCGCGGCCTGGCCGATGAGCTCGACGGCTGATTCCCCCGGCTGGCGCGGGTCGCCCAGGCGGACTTTCCCAGGTTAAGAACCCAAGCGTCGCCTTCACACATCAGAGTCGGTGTGTGAAGAACGACCTTCCTGGGTGAAGTACGACGGCCCCGACGACCCAGACCGCCCCGACCGATCAACCCCCGATCGATCAGCCCAGCGAGACGACCACGCGGGTGGGTACGGCGGCGCGGGCTCGGGTCCAGCCCTTCTCCGACGCGCGACCGATCTGCCAGTGCCGGTGATCGAAGGAGATCTCCTGGACGTGCAGCCGCTTGGCGTGGGCCACGACGTACTGCGCGACGGCCCAGCCGGTACGCCGGCCCGCGGGGCCGGCGGGGATCGCGACGGTGACGTCCTGGCGGGGCCCCCGCGCGGTCGGGATCGGCCCGAACGCGCCGGTGATGGAGTCGGTCACCGCCACCGCGGTGCCGTGCGCCTGGCTGTCGTGGACCACGCAGCTGAACCGGCCGCCGGGGCTGTAGCCGGTCAGCGCCGATGCCAGCGCGCGGGCGTCGGGCGCGTGCTCCGCGTAGGCGTCGGGGTAGCCGCTGCGCTGCACCCGCTGGGCGGCCACCGTGATCTGCATCGTCTGGTAGCCGTGCACCTTCTGCAGGGCGTCATAGAACGCGTTGATCGCGTAGACCGGGTTGCGGATCTGGGCCCGGCTTCCCCAGCCCTGGGACGGCCGTTGCTGGAAGACGCCGACGGAGTCCCGGTCGCCGCCCGGAAGGTTGCGCAGCTTGCTCTCCTGGAACCCGGTGGCCAAGGCGATCGAGACCGCCCGCGCCGGCAGGCCCCGGCGTACGCCGACGGCTGCGATCAGGCTGGCGATCTCGCCCTGCCCGGTGTCGACCGCGACATGGTGCCCGGCCACCGTCGCCGAGCAGCCCTCGGGGTTGGGCAGAGGACCGGCGCCACGCCAGATCGCGAAGCCGACCCCGACGACCACGGCCACGACGACCAGGAAGGTGACTGTTCGAAGGAAGCGCATCGTGGAGCCGACTAGTTGGCGTGCAGGTCGGCGTTGAGCTCGATGCCGCCGCCCTTCCACGGAACGGCCTCGACGGTGCCGGTGATCGAGTTGCGCCGGAACAGCACGTTGTCGGAGCCGGCGATCTCCAGCGCCTTGATGACCTTGGGCTTGGAGTCCATGTCGAGCACGGTCACCTTGGTGCCGGCGGTGACGTAGAGGCCGGCCTCGACGACGCAGTCGTCGCCCAGCGGGATCCCGACCCCGGCGTTGGCGCCGAGCAGGCAGCGCCTGCCGACCGAGATGACCTGGGTGCCGCCGCCGGAGAGCGTGCCCATGATCGAGGCGCCGCCACCGACGTCGGAGCCGTCCCCGACCACGACACCTGCGGAGATCCGGCCTTCGACCATCGAGGCGCCCAGGGTGCCGGCGTTGTAGTTGACGAACCCTTCGTGCATCACGGTGGTGCCCTCGGCGAGGTGCGCGCCGAGGCGGACCCGGTCGGCGTCGGCGATGCGTACGCCGGTGGGCAGCACGTAGTCGGTCATCCGCGGGAACTTGTCGACACCGAGCACCTGGACCGGCCCTCGGGCACGCAGCGCGGCACGCACCTCCTCGAACCCGTCCACGGCGCAGGGCCCGTGGTTGGTCCACACGACGTTGGTGAGCGTGCCGAAGATGCCGTCGAGGTTGGTCCCGTGCGGGCGGACCAGCCGATGGCTGAGCAGGTGCAGGCGCAGGTAGGTGTCCGACGCGTCCGCCGGCGGCTCGGCCAGGCGGATGACCTTCCGGACCACCTCGGTGCAGACCCGGCGTGCGGTGTCCTCGCCGACCAGCGCGGTCAGCGACGCCGGTGCCTGGGCGTCGTCGGGGGCGTCACCGAGTGCGGGGGAGGGGAACCAGGTGTCCAGGACGGCGCCGGCGGCAGGACCCTCGGACACCACGGTGGCCAGGCCGAAGCCCCACGCGGTCTCGGGCAGCGCGTCGGCCGGGGTGGTGTCGGCGGATGTCGTCGGCATGCGAAGAGGTTACCGACTGACTGCACAGGGCCAGGAACGGCCGCCGGGCCCGGACCCGGCTCAGTCGTCGCGTGGCCCGCGGCGCAGGGTCTCGTCCAGCCACCCCTTGAGCTGGCCCGCGACGCCGGCAGCGTCGTGCAGCATCCGGCCCAGCGAGTCCTGCGTTCGCCGGAAGCTGTCGGTATAGCTCCGAGCCGCGTCCTGGGCAGCCGCGGAGACGCTCGCCGCCGCGTCGGTGCCCCGCTGGGGGTAGTCACCGGACAGGATCGCGGTGTACTCGCCGCTGTCGACCCAGCGGCGCAGCTCGGTGGCGCGTACGACGGCGAACGGATGCGACTGGCCCTCCACCAACATCAGCTTGATGAACGAGTCCCGCAGGTCGCCGGACTCGTCGTACTCCTGGCCCTGCGCCAAGAATGCAGTGCTGTCCAGGTCGGCCAGGTGGCCGCCGCTCGCCAGCGCCATGTGGGTGCGGAACGCGGTGGCCGGGTCCTGGGTGGCGAGCAGCCCGGCCCGGTCCGCGGAGAGCTCGGCCTTGCGCGACCACTCCATCAGGCCGGCCATCACGGCGCGGAACCCCAGTCCGCCCAGCGGGATCGCCGCGAACAGACCGCTGAGCATCAGCAGCCGCTGCAGCAGGGTCTGGTAGACGGCGTGGCCACTCAGCGCGTGCCCGAGCTCGTGGCCGATCACGAACCGGAGCTGGTCGTCGTCGAGCAGGTCCACCAGTGCGGAGTTCAGCACGATCATCGGCTTGTTCACGCCGATCGTCACAGCGTTGAGGACCGGGCTGGCGGCGACGTACATCTCCGGGACCTGCTCGGCGTCGAGGGCGGTCGCGGACTCCTGGAGCAGCCGATGCAGCCGCTCGAACTGGCGCTCGTCGACACGGACCGCCGACCCGAGCAGCGCGAGCCGGACCACACGCTCGTTGAAGAACCCGGAGAGCACCTTGACCACCTGGTCGTAGCCCTTCAGCCTGCGCAGTGCCACCAGCGCGCCGCGGTCGGCGGGGTGCTCCCACGCCCGCGAGCTGATGCCGGTGAGCGCCTTGCGGGCGCGGATGGGCTCGTTCCTCGTCATGCCCAGAGTCTGCCTCTCCGGTGGCTGTTCCCGACCGGTCCACGGATTCCCGCGGTGAGGTACGCCGTGCCGGCCTGACAAGATGACCGACATGGGACTGGACCTCACCGTGGACGGGGTGGCGCTCACCGAGGCGCTGGTCGGCATCGAGTCGGTCAGCCGCAACGAGGGACCCATCGCCGACGCTGTCGAGTCGGCGCTGCGCGAGCTCGGACACCTCGAGGTCGTCCGGCTCGGCAACTCGGTCGTCGCCCGGACCGGACTCGGCCGAGCCGAGCGGGTGGTGATCGCCGGGCACCTCGACACGGTGCCGCTCAACAACAACCTGCCGGTGCGCAACGACGGAGTGAACCTGCACGGCCTCGGCACCTGTGACATGAAGGGCGGCGTGGCCGTCGCACTCCGGCTGGCCGCAGGCCTGCCCGACCCGAGCCGCGACGTCACCTACGTGTTCTACGAGTCCGAGGAGATCGACGACCGGTTCAACGGCCTGCGGCTGATCAGCCAGGCCCGCCCCGACCTGCTCGAGGCCGACTTCGCCATCCTGATGGAGCCGAGCGAGGCGACGGTCGAGGCCGGCTGCCAGGGAACCCTGCGGGTCGAGGTCCGCACTCGCGGTGAGCGGGCGCACCCGGCGCGTGCGTGGAAGGGCGTCAACGCCATCCACGGTGCCGCCGAGGTGCTCGCCCGGCTCAACGAGTACGTCCCCCGCCGGCCAAAGATCGACGGGCTGGAGTACCACGAGGGCCTCAATGCGGTGCTGATCGCCGGTGGTGTTGCCACCAACGTGATCCCCGACGAATGCGTGGTGACGGTGAACTACCGCTACGCCCCCGACCGCACCGAGGAGGAGGCGCAGGCCTTCGTCCGCGACTTCTTCGACGGCTACGACGTGACCGTTGTGGACAGCGCGCCCGGGGCGATGCCCGGCCTGGGGCTGCCGGCGGCCAGGGCGTTCGTCGAGGCCATCGGCTCCGCGCCCCAGCCGAAGTTCGGCTGGACCGACGTCGCCCGGTTCACCGCGCTGGGCGTCCCGGCCGTGAACTTCGGGCCGGGCGACCCGAGCTTCGCCCACAAGCAGGACGAATTCGTGCCGATCGAGCAGATCAGGGCATGCGAGCACAAGCTGCGGCAGTGGCTGGGAGGAGACGCATGAGCGGACCAGAGGGATCGGCCCGGCCGGCCCACGAGGGACGCCGGTCCAAGCAGCGCGGCCCGACCGTGCTGCGCGGTTCCCAGGTCGACCTGTCGACCACCGACCAGCGGCTGCTCGACGAGCGCGGGCCGAGCGAGTGGGTGCACACGGACCCGTGGCGGGTGCTCCGGATCCAGGCCGAGTTCGTCGAGGGCTTCGGTGCGCTCGCCGAGCTGGGTCCCGCGATCGCGGTCTTCGGATCGGCCAGGACGCTGCCGGACAGCCCCTACTACGCGCTGGCGACCGAGCTCGGCGAGCGGCTCGCCCACGCGGGCTTCGCGGTCATCACCGGGGGCGGCCCCGGGACGATGGAGGCGGCCAACCTCGGCGCCAGCCGCGCCGGCGGGGTCAGCGTCGGGCTGGGCATCGAGCTGCCCTTCGAGACCGGGCTCAACGAGTACGTCGACATCGGCATCAACTTCCGCTACTTCTTCGCCCGCAAGACGATGTTCGTGAAGTATGCCCAGGGCTTCGCGGTGCTGCCCGGCGGACTGGGCACCTTCGACGAGCTCTTCGAGGCACTGACCCTGGTACAGACGCAGAAGGTCACCTCGTTCCCGGTCGTGCTCCTCGGCGTGGCCTATTGGAGCGGGATGCTGGACTGGATCCGCGGCACCGTGCTTGCCCAGGGCAACGTCTCGGCCAAGGATCTCGACATGATCAGGCTGACCGACGACGTCGACGAGGTGGTCGAGGCGATGGTCCAGGCCCGCGCCGAGCACGGCCAGGCGCCGGGCTCGGGCGCGAAGCCCGGCCAGCCGAAGCGACCCGAGTAGCCGCGTCGCGGCAACCGGCAGGGAGGAGGAGCGCCGATGGCATGGTTCTTCGGGGTGGTGCTGGTGCTGTTGATCGGCGGCGTCGTCGTCGTCGCCGCCGGCCGGGGCGAGGGTCTGGCACCGGCGCAGTCCGACGATCCTCGGCCCGCGCTGCCCGACCACACCCTGGGTGCGGCGGACCTCCGCGCCGTCAGGTTCTCCACCGCGCTGCGCGGCTACCGCGTCGAGGAGGTCGACGCGCTGCTACGCCGGCTGGCGGCCGAGATGGAGCAGCGCGAGACCCGGTAGCGACCGGTCAGCGGCCATGGAACTCGGGCTTCTCCTTGGCCACGAAGGCCGAGACTGCGGCGCGATGGTCGGCGGTGCCGCCGGTGAGCGTCATCATCGACGACTCGAAGTCGAGGGCGTCCGCGAGGTCGTGACCGGCCGAGTGGGTGACCGACCGGCGGATGGCGCCGTACGCCACCGTCGGCCCGGAGGCGAGTCGGCGGGCCAGCTGGGTCGTGGTGGCCACGAGCTGGTCGGCAGGGACGACCGTAGTGGCCAGCCCGAGCTCGAGTGCCTCCCTCGCAGGAATGGTCCGCGGGAAGTAGAGCAGCTCCAGCGCCCGGGCGCGGCCGATCAGCCGAGGCAGGGTCCACGACGAGCCGGTGTCGCAGGAGAGCGCGACGCCGGCGAAGGCGAGGTTGAAGCCCGCCGACTCCGCGAGCACCCGCAGGTCGGCGGCGAACGCCAGGCTCGCGCCCGCGCCGGCGGCCACGCCGTTGACCGAGGCGATCACGGGCTTGGGCATCGTGAGCAGGCTGCGCACGATCGGGTTGTAGTGCCGGTCGACGGTGGTGAACAGCTCCTCGGAGCTGCCCGAATCGAGCAGTTGGCGGTGCTCCTTGAGGTCCTGGCCGACGCAGAACGCGCGCCCCGACCCGGTCAGCACGACGCACCGGACCGAGTCGTCCGCGGCCGCGTCGGTCACCGCTGCGAGGAGTGCCTCCTTGATCTCGATGTCCAGGCCGTTCATGGCGTCGGGGCGGTTCAACGTGATGGTGGCGACCCCGTCGACGACCTCGTAGTGCAGGGAAGTGCTGTCCTGATTCTGCTGCTGGTCCATGCCTCGGAGTCTGCCCTACGCCGAGGGCTCGTGGTGCGGCCGGCGGCGGGCATGGGGGATAATGGATCGGACAGGGCGCTTGTACGTGGCGCGCAGGGAACTGAGGAAGAGGTGTTCGGATGGCGGCGATGAAGCCGCGGACGGGCGACGGCCCGCTCGAGGTCACCAAGGAGGGTCGCGGCATCGTCATGCGGGTACCCCTCGAGGGCGGTGGGCGTCTGGTGGTCGAGCTCAATGCCGAAGAGGCCGGTGCCCTGGGCGAAGCGCTCAACAACGTGGTCGGCTGACCAGCACGGTCGGCCGCTCGAGGCCCCGGGACGTCCCCATCGGACGACCCGGGGCTTCGCTATTGTCGAGGCCGTGCCGTTGCCCTCGCAGGTCTCACCCCCGGAGTTCGCGTTCACCGACGCCCCGCCCTCGCGCGTCATCGGCGCCGCGGTGGTCGCGCTGCCCGTGCTGGCCGGTGGTGAGGACGGGCCCGAGCTGGGGCCCGGTGCCGCCGAGCTGGCCGACGACCTCGACATCGACCTGCTCCAGATCGCGGAGTCCCTCGGTGCGACCGGGCAGGTGGGCCGCGTCGACGCCGTACCCCTGCTGCGTACCGGCGACCTGGCCAACCCCTCGCTGCGCACCGTTCTCCTGGTCGGCGTCGGAGGCGGCTCCCCGACGGCCTGCCGTCGAGCAGGTGCCGCGCTGGCCCGCGCCGTCCGCGGCCGGCACTCGGTGGCCACCTCGATCCCGTCGGTCGGGGGCAGCGACTGCCTGACCGCGTTCGTGGAGGGGGCCGTCCTCGGCTCCTTCTCGTTCACGATGCGCTCCGAGGGGGCGCCGGAGCCGCCGGTCCAGCGGATCGTGCTGGCGCACACCAACGAGCCCGAGGAGGGGCTGCTCTCCCGGGCCCTTGCACTGGCCGGCGCCGGCTGGCTGGCCCGTTCGCTGGCCACCGTCCCCTCCAACGTCAAGTCCCCGCAGTGGCTCGCCGACCAGGCCGTCTCCACCGCCCAGCAGGCCGGACTCGACGTCGAGGTCTGGGACCAGGACGTGCTGGCGGACAAGGGATTCGGCGGCATCCTCGCGGTGGGCCGCGGCTCGGCGACCCCACCGCGGCTGGTGCGGCTCGGCTACCGGCCGCCCAGGCGCGCGCGTCGCGTCCCGCACATCGTGCTGGTCGGCAAGGGGATCACCTTCGACAGCGGTGGACTGAGCATCAAGCCCGGCGAGGCGATGGTCAACATGAAGCGCGACATGACCGGCGCCGCCGTGGTCCTGGCGGTGATGGCCGCGCTCGCCGACATGGAGTGCCCGGTCCGGGTGACCGGGCTGATGTGCATCGCCGAGAACGCCATCGGCGGTGATGCGATGCGACCCGGGGACGTGCTGCGGCAGTACGGCGGCCGCACCACCGAAGTCGTGAACACCGACGCCGAGGGCCGCCTGGTGCTGGCCGACGGGCTGGCGCACGCGGTCAAGGACCTCAAGGCCGACGTGGTCGTCGACGTGGCGACGCTGACCGGTGCCGCCAAGGTGGCGCTCGGGCTCCAGACCGGCGGGCTGTTCAGCAACGACGACGTGCTGGCAGCGGCGCTGCTGGCCGCGGGCGCCGAGGCGGGCGAGCCGCTGTGGCGGCTGCCGCTGGTGCCGGAGTACGCCGAGCGGCTCAAGTCCTCGGTGGCCGACGCGATCAACGCGCCGACCTCGGCGGGCGCCATCTGCGCCGCCCTGTTCCTCCAGCCGTTCACCGGCGGGCTCCCCTGGGCCCACCTCGACATCGCCTCGGTCGGGGATGCCCAAGAGGACAGCTTCGAGTGGACCAAGGGGCCGACCGGCTTCGGGGCCCGGCTGCTGCTGCGCTGGCTGGGATCCGCGGACCCGCTCGAGGGGGTCGCGCGATGACGGTCCCGATGAGCGGGCTGACGGTGCGCTGGTCGCTGGCGGGCTGTCCCGCCGGCGTTCCCGACGAGCTGATCGCCTATGTGGCCGACAGCTCCCACCGGCGGTTCCAGGGCGCGGCGACGCTTCGCTTCAAGACCTGGCGGATGCGTCGCGACGACTGGTTCGAGGGCTGCTACGTGTTCGCCGATCCCGAAGCGCGGTCGGCCTTCCAGGAGTCCTTCACGGCGACCGCGGCACAGTCGCCGGTCTCGCAGATCGTCGGCTCGGCCCCGATGCTGATCGAGGCCTGCGAGATCGTCGGGATCGCGGAAGGTGCCGAGTCCTTCACCAGCGCGGCGTCGTACGACGGCTGAGACGCCCGCTCAGCTCTCCGGCGTCCACACCTTCTTGGCCAGGAGCAGGCCGTCACCGACCGGCAGCAGCACGCCGACGAGGTTCTCGTTGTCGGCGATCGTCCGGCCGAGCTCGCGGACCGCGATCGTCTCCTCGTCGCGCTGAGCCGGGTCGGCCACCCGGTCGTGCCACAGCGCGTTGTCGAAGGCGACCACGCCACCGGGGCGGAGCAGGCGCAGCGCCTCGCCGAGGTAGTCGGGGTACTCCCGCTTGTCGCCGTCGCAGAAGACCACGTCATAGTGACCGTCGGTCAGCCGGGGCAGCACCTCCAGTGCCGAGCCGGGGATCAGCCGGGCCCGTTGGGCGGGGATCCCGGCCTCGTTGAAGGTCTCCCGCGCGAGGCGCTGGTGCTCGGCCTCGGTGTCGACCGAGGTGAGCACCCCGTCGGGGCGCATGCCCCGCAGCAGCCACAGGCCGGACACGCCGGTCCCGGTGCCGATCTCCACGACGGCACGGGCCTCGAGCACCGAGGCGAGAAAGCGCAGTGCGGCTCCGCCGCCGGGCCCGATCGGGACGACCCCGACCTCCTCTGCACGGCCACGGGCACGGGCGAGGAGGTCGTCCTCGGCGACGTACTCCTCGGAGTAGGTCCAACTGGCGGGCTTGAGCGGTGTGGTGATGACGGCCTCCGGTGCTCGGTTTGGGGGGAGATTACCGCTCAGCGAGCCGACCAGGCAGCACCCGCGCGGGCAGGAGCGGCGGAACAACGTGCGCAGCGGCGTGGGAACAACGTGGCGCGCTGGTCCGTTCCGCAGGAGAATGGCTTTCCCAGCCTCCGGCTGGGAGCTGCTAAGTCCCGTCTCAGGGACCGATGGTTCATTGGAGGTCGAGAGCACACGATGGCGATCCGACGCGCCGCGCAGCACCGCCGGGGGAGGGAGTCCGCGATGTCGCAGGCAGAGCAGGTGCACCCCGACGCCCCGTCGTGGGAGCAGATCGTCGACGAGCACTCCGATCGCATCTACCGGCTCGCCTACCGCCTGACCGGCAACCGGCACGACGCAGAGGACCTCACCCAGGAGGTCTTCGTGCGGGTCTTCCGCTCGCTGCACACCTACACGCCGGGCACCTTCGAGGGCTGGCTGCACCGCATCACCACGAACCTGTTCCTCGACCAGGCCCGCCGCAAGCAGCGGATCCGCTTCGACGCGCTGCCCGACGACGCCGACAACCGGCTGCCCAGCGACGGCGGGACCCCTGAGGACGCCAGCGTCGACCAGCTGCTGGACTCCGACATCGAGTTCGCGCTGGCCTCCCTCCCGGCCGACTTCCGAGTGGCCGTGGTGCTGTGTGACATCGAGGGCCTCAGCTACGAGGAGATCGCCGACGTCCTCGACCTGAAGATGGGCACCGTCCGCTCCCGGATCCACCGAGGCCGCGCCCAGCTGCGCAAGGCGCTGGCCCACCGGGCGCCCTCGCCCGACCGGGTCCGCTACCTCGGACCGAAGCTGAGCGGTCAGCTGTCATGAGGCTCTTCCGATGAGGACGTCATGAGAGCGCTGCATCTCACCGGACACATCGGGTCGAGCGTCTCCGCGCTCGTCGACGGCCAGTTGTCGACCCAGGAGGAGGAGCGCGCCTGGGCGCACGTGCTGACCTGCGCCGGCTGCCGCCGCCTCGTCGAGCGCGAGGGCTGGACCAAGACCCGGCTGCGCACGCTGTCGGTCGTCCCGGACCGCACCCAGGCGCCGTCGGCCCTCCTCGGCTCGTTGTACGACGTCGACGCGTGGGCCGAGGTCGACCGGATCGAGCGGGCCAGCGTGCGCCGGCGTACCGCGGCCGCCGTGGTCGGCGTCGGGTCGCTGGGCTTCGCGGTCCTCGGCATCGTGGCGGCGACCACCCCGCCCGCGGGCCGCGGCGAGGTGCCGGGGACGCCCTCCCCCGCGATGATCCGCTCCGAGCTGATCGGCCCGGCGGTCGGTGCCGGGGTCGGGACCGGCGCAGGGGTCACCGAGCACGTCGCTGTGCGGCGTGCGGCAAGATAGACCGAGTGACGGAGAGCCAGGGCGACAGTCAGCCGACCGGCATCGAGCACAGCGCACCGGGGGGAGCACGAAATCCGGAGCCCTCGGAGGCCCGGCTGCCGGTCTGGGTCTGGCCGATGATCGCCGTGGTCGCCCTGCTGCTGGGGCTCAGCGGCGGCGCCTTCGCCGGCTACGTCGTGGCCGGCCACCGTAGCGGCGGCGACACCCCCGGCGGCGTTCTCAAGGTCCAGCGCCGCACGGTCGCTCCGCTGCCGGCCGACAACAGCAGCATCCCCTCGGTGGCGAAGAAGGTGCTGCCGAGCACGGTGCAGATCATCGCCGAGTACGACGGTCACGCCCGCGGCGCGACCGGTTCGGGCTGGGTCTTCGACAAGCAGGGCCACATCATCACCAACAACCATGTCGTGGCCCAGGCCGCGGCCGACCACGGCCCGATCGAGGTGATCGACCAGCGCGGACGGCACTTCTCGGCGAAGGTAATCGGTCGCAGCGCGGTCTATGACGTGGCCGTCCTCGAGGCCAAGGCGGCGCGGTCCCTGCGCCCGGCGGCCATCGGCTCGGCCGACCAGATGAACGTGGGCGAGACCGTCGTGGCGATCGGCTCGCCGCTGGGCCTCTCGGCCACGGTCACCTCCGGGATCGTCAGCGCCGTGCACCGCCCGGTGACGACCGGTGACGGCAGCGACTCGTCGTACATCAGCGCGATCCAGACCGATGCCGCGATCAACCCGGGCAACTCCGGTGGCCCGCTGGTCGACCTCCAGGGACAAGTGGTCGGCGTCAACTCGGCGATCGCGTCGCTGGGCACCGCGATCGGCAGCGACGAGAGCGGCAACATCGGCGTCGGCTTCGCGATCCCGATCGAGCAGGTCGAGACCACGACCGACCAGATCCTGCGGACCGGACGAGCGGAGTACCCCGTGATCGGGGCCGGTGTCCGGGGGACCACGGCGATGTCCGGCGCACGCGTCGAGTCGGTCACCGACAGCTCGCCGGCGGCGCGCTCGGGCCTGCGCCCCGGAGACCTGATCACCGCGCTGGACGGCGAGAAGGTCACCGGGTCCATCGATCTCGTGGTGGCGATCCGCACCCACGTACCGGGCGACACCGTCACGCTCACGATCGAGCGCAACGGTCACCAGCGCCAGCTGCGGGTCAAGCTGGCTGCGAAGACCGGCTGACCCCTGCTCTCAGGTCGACTCGGGGTCGTACGGCGGCCGCGCGCCGCGGGCGAGCACGTCGGACCGGCCGGTGGGACCGGGCTCATCCTCGTCCTCGAGGGCCTCCAGGATGTGCCGCCGGATCGCCTGGCGCGGGTCGAGGTCGGTCAGCTTGAGGTCGGCGTACTCCGGGCCGAGCTCGCGGCGCAGCTCGTTCTGCGCGCTGAGCGCGAACTGGCGCACCTGCCGGACGAACCGACCGGCCTGCCGGCCGAGCTCGGGGAGGCGGTCCGGGCCGAACACCACCAGTGCCACCACCAGGATGACCGCCAGCTCGGGGAGACCGACTCCGAACACGACTGCCTCAGAACTTCGACGTGGGTGTCAGGCCGAGCTGCATTCCGGCGAGGTTGCGGCCGCGGCCGGCGAGGCGCTGGGCGATGCCGGCCAGGGCACGGGCAGAGGGAGCGGTCGGGTCGGCCTCGAGCACCGGCTTGCCGGAGTCGCCGCCGGCCCGCAGCTCGACGTCGAGCGGGATCTCGCCGAGCACCGGCACGTCGTAGCCGAACCGTGCCGACAGGGTCGCGGCCACCCGGGCGCCACCGCCGGATCCGAAGACCTCGAGGCGGTGCTCCCGGCCCTCCTCCGCGCAGTGCGGGCAGGGCAGGAACGACATGTTCTCCACGACGCCGATGACCCGCTGGTGCATCATCGAGGCCATCGTGCCGGCGCGCTCGGCGACCTCGGCAGCGGCCTCCTGGGGAGTGGTCACCACGATGACCTCGGCGTTCGGGAGGTGCTGGCCGAGCGAGATCGCGATGTCACCGGTGCCCGGGGGCAGGTCGAGCAGCAGTGCGTCGAGGTCGCCCCAGTAGACGTCGGCGAGCATCTGCACCAGCGCGCGGTCGAGCATCGGGCCGCGCCATGCGACCACCTGGTCGCGGCGCGGCTTGAGCTGGCCGATCGAGATCACCGAGACCCCGGAGGGGGTCGGGACCGGCATGATCAGGTCCTCGACCTGGGTGGGGCGGTGGTCGGCGACGCCGAGCATCGCCGGCACCGAGTGACCGTAGATGTCGGCGTCGACGACGCCGACCTTGAGGCCCTGCTGGGCCAGGCCGAGGGCCAGGTTCACCGTGACCGAGGACTTGCCGACACCGCCCTTGCCGGACGCGATCGCGTACACCTTGGTCAGCGAGTCGGGCTGGGCGAACGGGATCTCGCGCTGGGCATGGCCGGCCCTCAGCACGGTCTGCAGCTCCGCACGCTGCTCGGCGCTCATCACCCCGAGCTGGAGGTCCACCGCGGTCACCCCGGCGACCTTCGAGACCGCCGCGGTGACGTCGCGGGTGATCGTGTCCTTCAGCGGGCACCCGGCGACGGTGAGCAGCACGGTCACCGCGACCTTGCCGGTGTCGTCGACGTCGAGCGACTCGACCATGTTCAGGTCGGTGATCGGGCGCTTGATCTCCGGGTCGTTGACCGTCGCCAGCGCAGCGCGGATCTGGTCGAGATCGGGGGATGTCATGACCTCAAGAGTACGTGCCGTCAGGGGGCGGTGGGCCGGCCCCCGGAGTGATCCGCCTCATCCCCCGGCTCGCTGCCTGCGTCCCCACCGGTCCGGTCCCCGGACTGCTCCTCGGAACGGCCCTCGGCGTCCGGCTCGATGGCCGCGGACCTCTCGTCGAGCTCGTTGAGCAGCGCCCGCAGCTCGGAGCGGACGTAGTCGCGGGTGGCGACCTCACCGATGGACATCCGCAGCGAGGCGACCTCGCGGGCCAGGAACTCCATGTCGGCGTGCGACGCGGCGTCCGCCTGCCGGTCCTGCTCGGCGACCACGCGGTCGCGCAGCTCCTGACGGTTCTGCGCGAGCAGGATCAGCGGGGCGGCGTACGACGCCTGCAGGCTGAGCATCAGCGTCAGGAAGATGAAGGCGTACCGGTCGAAGCGCAGCGACGGGGGCGCAAGCGTGTTCCAGCCGATCCAGACGACCACGAACACCGTCATCCAGATGAGGAACTTCGCGGTGCCCATGAAGCGGGCGAACTGCTCGGCGAAGACGCCGAACCGGTCGGTGTCCATGCTCGGTCGACGGACCAGCCGGCGGCGCAGCTCGCGGGGGGTGTCCAGGCGGGAACGGGTGCGGTCGTCGAGCGTGGTGTCCGGCTTGCGCTCCGTGTTGCGCGGCGTACGACGCTCCTGGGGGTCTCGTGCCATCCGTGCTCACCCCCTCCCGATGGTGCGGTCGCGCCAGCCCTCGGGCAGCAGGTGGTCGAGGAGGTCGTCGACGGTGACCGTGCCCAGCAGCCTGCCCTCGTCGTCGACCACGGGGGCGGCGACCAGGTTGTAGGTCGCCAGGAAGGTGGCCACGTCCTCGAGCGTGGCCTCGGGTCGCAGGTAGGTGATCGAGGTGTCCAGCACACCCGCGACCAGGGTCGACGGCGGCTCCCGCAGCAGCCGCTGGATGTGCGCGATCCCCAGCAGTCGCCCGGTGGGCGTCTCGAGCGGCGGCCGGCACACGTGCACCAGGGCGGCGAGGGAGGGGGTGAGCTCCTCGTTGCGGACGCGGGCGAGCGCCTCGGCCACGGTGGCGTCGGGGGAGAGCACGACCGGCTCGGGGGTCATCATGCCGCCGGCGGTCTCCTCGCCGTAGACCATCAGGCGGCGCACGTCCTCCGCGCCCTCGGGCTGCATCAGGTTGAGCAGCTGCTGCGCGGTCTCGGGAGCGAGGTCGGCGATCAGGTCGGCGGCATCGTCGGGGGACATCTCCTCGAGGACGTCGGCGGCCCGCTCGACATCGAGGTGGCCGAGGATCTCGACCTGGTCCTCCTCGGGCAGCTCCTCGAGGACGTCGGCGAGCCGCTCGACGTCGAGCGCGGCCACGACCTCGCTGCGACGGTCGGTGGGCAGGTCGTGGATGACGGTCGCGGCGTCCGCGGCGCGCAGGTCGGCCAGCGCCGCGATCAGGTGGGTGGCTCCCTCGTGGGTGCCGGTGCGCTGCAGCCCCTCGACCTCGTCCCACTCCACGACGTGGGTCTGCGGGCGCCGGCGGAAGCCCTTGGAGCGGGTGCCTTCGGCGATCGCCACCCGGGACAGCACCCAGTCGCGGGTGCGGGCCTGTTCCATGCCGACGTCGAAGACCACGCCCTCGGTGCCGGTGGCCCGCACCCGCACCAGCCGGTCCAGGAGCTGGCCGATGACCAGGGTCTCGGTGGAGCGCTGCTCGAACCGGCGCATGTTGAGCAGTCCGGTGGTGATCACCGACCCGGCGTCGATGTTGGTCACCCGGGTCATCGGGGCGAAGATGCGCCGCCGCCCGAAGACCTCCACCACGAGCCCCACGACCCGGGGCTGCCGGAGGTCGGAGCGGAGCACCACGACGATGTCGCGAACCTTGCCCACCTGGTCGCCCTGGGGGTCGAAGACGGGCAGGCCGGCGAGGCGGGCCGCGAAGACGCGAGTGGGTGCGGTGCTCACTCTGCGTCCCCGCGGAGGCACGAGCGCAGCGAAGTACTCCGGGGTCCCCGCGCGAAGGCAAGCGAAGTGCGTTCGCGGGGGGTGGAGCCTCGTGGGGTGGTCACGACCTGTCAGCCTAGTGGCCGACAGGTCGTGAGCCCGTCCCGAAAGGCGGTGTCACCGCCGGTTGTTCAGGGCTGGTTGTCCGGCCCGGTTGTACGACGGATCGCGGGTCACTGCGCCTGCGACGGCGGAGCGCCGGGCTTCGACCGACTGAAGTAGGCGTACTTGTCGCTCTTCACGGTAATGGCGCCGAAGATGTCCGCAGGTACCGACAGCGGGTGCTTTCCGCTGACCAACGAACCGCTCCAGCTGGTCTGGGTGTACTTGGTCTTGTCGCCCCTGCCGCAGGTGTTGAGGGCGGGGTATCCCGGATTGCTGCTGGTGATCTTGCCCGACGTCTTGTTGGGGCCCTTCGCGAGCAGTGTCGCGCCGCCGCTGGTGGTAGTCAGCTTGGGCTTCGGAGCACTGGTGGTGACGATGTCGGTGCGTGACGCCCCCTGGGGCCTGGCCAGCTGGGTATTCCGGCTGCCCGTAATGGCAGCGTGGGAGGCGCCCTGCTTGAGGAAGCCGTACAGCGACGTGGAGATGTGGGTCGCCTTGTTGTAGGCCGACACGTTCCAGGTGGTCCCGTAGGTGCAGGGAATCGTTGGGGTGCCTCCGCCGCAGTCGCCGGTCGAGGCGTAGCCGAAGGTCAGGTAGCTCTTCGTCGAGAAGTGGAAGGTCTTGCTCTTGCTCCCGACAGCGCCCCACTTGTGCCTTCCGGAGGACTTGGTGTTGAAGAAGAACGTGCCCGAGATCGTGCCCTGCCAGGTGCGTGAGCTGATCGCGCCACCGCAGTTGTAGACCTTGGCGGACTTGGACTTCTTGAACTTCAGGGCAACCTTCCCGTAGGGACCGAGCTTGGTCTTGACGCTGCCCTTGCCCTTCATCGATGCCTGGATCGCGGAGGCCGGGATGGGGATGTACCAGCTGTGGGTCTCGGAGTGGTCGCGCTTGGATACGTCGACCGACACGTTGCCCGTCTTCGACGCCTCGGCGCCCAGGCTCTTCGATGCGTACATATCCACGGTGAGCTTCGTGTGTGCGGACGACACCACGTTGACCGACCCCCCGTAGAGGCTGACGTAGTCCGGGCTGGGCGCGGCTGCGTGGGCCGGCATGGTGGCGACCGTCCCGGCGAGCGCCATGCCGCCGGTCGCCAGCAGACTGAGCAGGAGACGCGTCGTACGTCGCCCCCGTGGCATTGCAGGTGTTGCTTCTCGTACGGTCGACACGTTGACCAACTCCGATTCGAAGGGTGCGCAGGAGTCGAGCCCCGAGTTGCTCGTTCCGGGAGCGTCGCGCTTCCCGGCTCCCCGCGCAATCGCCCGATCGAACTAGTCCGCGCCACCCGCGCCCCTGTGTCGTGCTCCCATGTCGCGTCGAGGTGGGCGTCGAGGTGAGCACAGCGGCCCTTGGCCTTGTTAGCATCGGTTCATGCAGCGATCCCGCGTCTCCGTGTGCCTGCTGATGCTGGCGGCCCTGGGGGCCTTCGTGCTCGCTGGCTGCGGCAGCGCGGCCGGCCCCGGTGACGCAGCGGCGTCGACGAAGCCGACGACCAGTTCCTCGCCGAGCCCGTCGGACACCCAGAGCCGACCGGCGAAGCCGCTTCCCGCCTGCAGCCGGATCTGGATCGCCGGCCACAAGCTGCCGTCGAGCTACCACGGATGCGTACGCGGTGGCCACGAGATCGCCTCCCACCACTACGCCTGCTCCTCTGGCCAGGTCCTCGAGGCGTACGGCGACCACTATTTCGCCGCACGGGGCGGACCCGTCCAACGGGTCTCCGACCTGCGCCACGACAAGCGCTACGCACAAGCGGTGCGCTCCTGCACCGGCTGATCAGGGGCGCAGGGCCCGGGGCCGATCCACGGGCGATGCGCGTTTCCGTGGGCGGTGCAAGTTAGAGTGATCGTCGCCCGACCGCGAGTCTCGTTATTGGGGGAATGGTCATGTCACGTCCGTTGAGGGTCCTGGTGCCCACGCTGGCGATCGCCGTCGTCCTGGGCGTCGTCGCCCTTGCGGCGCCGACGACGGCGGCGACCCGGGCGGCGGCCACGCAGGTGGCTGCTCGTACGACGACGCCGTGGTCGCCGAGATCCGGCCCGGTCTTCAACGATGCCAACGGCACGTGGCCCGAGCGCAACCGGATCGCGCGCAAGATCATCCGGAGCATCGACGGATCCAAGAAGGGCTCCACCATCCGGATCGCGACGTGGAGCTTCTTCACCCGCCCGGCCCTGCACGCCCTGATCCGTGCGCACCAGCGAGGTGTCTCCGTCCGGCTGGTGATGGCATCCGGCCGGGCCAAGCAGAGCCCTAACTACTGGACCCTGAAGCGCGCGCTGAAGAAGGGGAACCGGAAGCGGCCGCCCGCGATGCGCAGCGGTGCCCGCACCTGCCGGGCGACCTGCCGAGGCACGCACGGAACGCTGCACAGCAAGCTGTTCCTCTTCTCCAAGGTCGGCCACGCCCGGGACATCACCATGTGGGGCTCACCGAACCTCACCTCCTCGGCGGTGCGGATCCAGTGGAACGACCTCTACACCGAGGCGAACCGGAAGGGCCTGTTCGACTACGCCTCGAAGATCTACCGGCAGCTGTGGCGTGACCAGCCGGTCAAGGACGGGTATCGAGTCAAGAACTTCGGCCGCGTCGGCTTCTCCGCGCTGCCCTACCACGGGACCAGTGACTGGATCACCAAGCAGCTGCGCAAGGTGCGGTGCAGCGGCGCCAAGGGCTGGGGGACCGTGAACGGCCACACCCGGATCAAGATCGCCCAGGCGGTGATCCGGGGCACCCTGGGCAACCGCATCTCCCGGCACCTGAAGTCGCTCTATGACAGCGGCTGCGAGGTGACGATCCTCTACTCCGTCAGGGGAAGGTCGGTGGCGAAGATCCTCGAGTCCCACAGCGGACGCGGCGCGATCCCGATGCGTCACTTCGTGCAGGACACCAACGGCGACGGGCTCTACGACAAGTATCTGCACATGAAGGTGCTGGCGATCAGCGGGCACATCGGCAGCGACCCGAGCGCCAAGCTCGTGATGAACGGCTCGGAGAACTGGGCCAACATGTCGTACCACAACGACGAGATCGTCGGGTACTTCCACAACAAGAGCTACCGGCAGTACTCCCGCTGGCTGACCTACCTGTGGCGCCACGTCCCGGTCTCGGTGCCGCCGACGTACTACGCCCGCACACGCCCGCCGACGAACCCGTACGCCAACCTCGAGCTGGACTGACCGCGGGTCAGCAGGTTGTCGTGCTGGCTGAACGCCCTCCGGCCCTGATCCGGCTGAGCAGGATCGGGGTCCGGCGTTGGGCTAGCCTGCGGTCGTGACGGCACGAGCAAGGGACCGGTCGCGCGGGCGCGAGGTCGTCTCCGTGGACGAGACCGGCATCGTGCTCACCGAAGGCGAGGACGGCCCCCTGGACGTCGAGTTCGATGGCCGTCGGGTGTGGTCGTTCTGGCTGGTGCGGGACACCGAGGAGGTCGGCGAGTCTCGGCGGCTGGCCGCGTGGCCGCGGCAGCTGCGCAACTATCTCGACGGGGTCACGGTCGTCGGGGTCCGCAGCCACGGAGACGAGCGGGCGCTCTTCGAGGAGGAACGCCGCTTCGGCACCTCCACGGAGCGGATCGCCGTCGTCGACAGCCGCGGCCAGCCGTTGGGCACCGACAAGTCCGGAAAGCTGGTGCCCACCTTCGAGAACCGTTCCGTCGAGCAGACCGCACCGCTGCTGGACTCCCTCGAGACCGTGCTCGCGGAGCTCGCCGCGGCGGGCGTGGCCGCGTTTCCGGCCTACGGCACGCTGCTCGGCGCAGTGCGCAGCGGTCGGCTGATCGGTCACGACTCCGACGCCGACATCGGCTACGTGAGCCGGCACCGACACCCGTTCGACGTGATCCGGGAGTCGTTCGCGATCCAGCGCAGGCTGGTCGCGCACGGCTACCACACGATGCGCTACAGCGGCGGATCGTTCCAGGTGCTGGTGACCGAGAGCGACGGCTTCGTGCGCGGACTCGACGTCTTCGGCGGCTACTTCGACGGGGAGCGGCTCTACCTGATGGGCGAGGTGCGGACGCCGTACCGCGAGGAGTGGATCTTCCCGCTCAGCAACTGCGAGCTGGAGGGCCGCACCCTGCCGGCGCCGGCGGAGCCGGAGCGGCTGCTCGAGGCGATGTACGGCCCGGGTTGGCGGGTTCCCGACCCTGCCTTCGCGTTCACCACCCCGGCAAGCACGGTGCGAGCCTTCGACCAGGTCTTCCGGATCAGCCGTGCGCGTCGTCGGCTCTGGGGACGCGCGCACCTGCAGACCACCGGCTCGTTGCCGCCGGTGCAACCGTCGCCGCTGGCGGCGTACGTCGCCGAGGGGGGCGTTCCCGCCCAGCTCCTCGACGTCGGCGCCGGCCGCGGGATCGACAGCCTGTGGTTCGCCCGCCAGGGCAGCGCCGTGACCGCGTACGACTACCTCGTCGGCACTCCCGGCCGCGCGGCCAGGAGAGCGGAGCGGGAGGGCCTCAGCCTGGACGTTCGCTGGCTGAACCTGCAGGAGTGGCGGTCGGTGCTCGCCGAGGGGGCCCGGATCGCCCGACTGCCCGGACCGCGGACGGTACTGGCCAACCACGTGCTGGAGGCCACACCGGCGTTCGGCCGGGACTCGCTGGTCCGGTTCGCCTCGATGGCGCTTCGCGACGGGGGCCGGCTCTACGCGGACTTCTGGTGCGGGGGCGGCGAGCCGGGGGAGACCCCGGCCTGGCCGGTCCGGCTGGAGGAGGTCACCGCGCTCCTGCGCCGCGCGGGGGCACATATGCTGCAGGCTGACGAGTTCGACGACGACGCGGCCCCGCTGGGCCGGCGCACAGGACGGGTGGTGGCGCAGTGGGCGTGAGTGGCGGTGCGGGAGGACTCACCGGCCGGTTCCGAGCTCGACAGGAACGTGTGGAGGAGCTGGAGGCTCGCGTCGCCGAGCTGGAGGCCGACCTTGCCGAGTTGCGCGCCCAGCACCTCCGCCTTGCCGAGATCGCCGACGTCGTGCAGGAGCTGCTGATCCCGATGGCCTCGCGCGACCAGGAGAGGATCGACGCCGCGATCGCCGACTTCACCAAGGCCCTGTAGGGACATCGGATGGCGGATCAGATCTTTCTCCATATCGGGCTGCCCAAGACGGCCACGACCTACCTTCAGACGATCGTCTGGAACGCGCGCGACCAGCTGCGCGACGACGGCGTGCTGCTGCCCGGTGTCGGCCCTCGAGACCACCTGTGGACCGCACGCGCGGTGTGCGAGCACAAGGTCATGGAGACCGCGACGACCCGACAGCGGGCAGCTTGGGACCGGGTCAGGGCGGAGATCGCCGAGGCCGACGGTCGGGTACTGCTCACCCACGAGTTCCTGGCCTCGGCGACGGCCGAGCAGGCGCGCGGGATGGTCGAGGCCCTCCAACCAGCAGAGGTCCATCTCGTCCTTACCGCGCGCGAGACGCTCGGGCTGTTCACCGCGAGCTGGCAGGAGAGCCTGAAGAACCGGGGCACCCGCCCGATGGCCGACTATCCCGGCTCGGCCCGCCGAGTGGCCCAGCCGGTGTGGCACTGGCACACCCTGGACCTGCGTGAGGTGCTGGAGCGGTGGACCGATGCGGTGCCGACGGATCGCGTCCACATCCTGCCGCTGCCTGGACCCGGCGCCCCGCGGCAGCTCATCTGGCAGCGGTTCGCGGGTCTCATCGGTGTCGATCCGTCCGCCTACGCCACGGACGGCTTCGTCAACTCCTCGATGGGCGTCGCCGAGGCCGAGACGCTGCGACGGGTGAACCAGCACCTGGTCGAGCGCGACCTGCTGGGCCACCGTCACGAGCGCGGCACCATGATCCGCACCTACCTCGCCGATCAGCGCCTGGTCCCGCGCGGGGGGGACCGCTTCTGGCCCACGCCGCCGCAGATCGAGGAGTGCAGGACCCGTGCGGACCGCGCGATCGGGTACGTGGCCGAGCACGGCTACCACGTCGTGGGGGACCTGGAGGACCTCCGGGTCCCGGACCGGCTCGAGGAGCGGCGCGAGGCAGGCTCGGCGACGGACGCCGAGGTCGCCGAGATCGCGACCGACCTGGTGGCCCAGCTGCTGGGCGACGTCTACGCCGTGCGCCAGGAGCGCAACGCGGCCCGCCGTGCGCTGGACCAGGCACTCCTCGTGGTGCCGCCCCCTCCGCCCCCTCCGCCCCGCTGGCGCGCGCTGGCCGGCCGCGTCCGAGGGCGACTGACCCGCCGATCGTCGACCTGAGGACCCCGCATCGACCGGCCCACGGAGGGCCGTGCGCTGTGGCCTGTGTCGCACGCCATGGCAGCGATGTCGACGCGCCGGTAACATCGGCGGCGCCGTCCAGCCGAAGGAGAATCGAACACATGGGTCGTCTCTGCGAGACCGAGGGCCTCACCGACATCCAAGAGGAGATCCTCAAGACCGTTCGTCAGTTCGTCGAGGCGAAGATCATTCCGGTCGCCACCGAGCTCGAGCACAAGGACGAGTACCCCACCGAGATCGTGGAGGGGATGAAGGAGCTCGGCATCTTCGGGCTGATGATCCCCGAGGAGTACGGCGGTCTGGGCGAGTCGCTGCTCACCTACGCGCTGGTGGTCGAAGAGATCGCTCGTGGCTGGATGAGCGTCTCGGGCATCATCAACACCCACTTCATCGTGGCCTACATGCTGTTGCAGCACGGCACCGAGGAGCAGAAGCAGAAGTACCTGCCCCGGATGGCGGCCGGTGACCTGCGTGGTGCGTTCTCGATGTCCGAGCCGGCGCTGGGCTCGGATGTCTCGGCGATCACGACGAAGGCGACCAAGCGGGAGGACGGGTCCTACTCCATCACCGGCCAGAAGATGTGGCTGACCAACGGTGGCTCGTCGTCGCTGGTCGCCGTACTGGTGAAGACCGATGAGGGCGCCGGGTCGGTCTACAAGAACATGACCACGTTCCTGATCGAGAAGGAGCCCGGCTTCGGCGAGGTCGCCCAGGGGATCTCCATCCCCGGCAAGATCGAGAAGATGGGCTACAAGGGCGTCGACACCACCGAGATGATCTTCGAGGGCCACGAGATCTCGGCCGAGCAGATCCTCGGCGGCGAGCCGGGCAAGGGCTTCTACCAGATGATGGACGGCGTCGAGGTGGGCCGGGTCAACGTCGCCTCGCGTGCCGTCGGGGTGGCCAACCGTGCCTTCGAGCTGGGTGTCTCCTACGCCCAGCAGCGCGAGACGTTCGGCAAGCCGATCATCGAGCACCAGGCGATCCTGTTCCGGATCGCCGAGATGGCGACCAAGGTCGAGGCCGCGCACGCGTTGATGGTGCGGGCAGCGCGGATGAAGGACCGCGGCGAGCGGATGGACCTCGAGGCGGGGATGGCCAAGTACCTCGCTGCGGAGTACTGCAACGAGGTCGTGGAGAGCTCGTTCCGGATCCACGGCGGCTACGGCTTCTCCAAGGAGTACGAGATCGAGCGGCTCTACCGCGAGGCACCGATGCTGCTGATCGGCGAGGGCACCTCGGAGATCCAGCGGATGATCATCGGCCGCCGGGTCGTGGAGGACTACAAGCTCAAGGCCTGAGCCGGCCCCGCCGGACGTCGCGTCAGCCCGGTGACGCTCGCAACGGCGGCCGCGGGCGATCCGGCTCAGCAGCGTCCGGCGGGCCTCGCCCGGGTCACGAGGTCCATCCGGCCGACGCTGAAGTCCGTCCAGAGGACTCGACGGCCGCCGGCGGCGGCGAAGGCCGTCTGCGCCCCCCGGCTGCACGACACCCGCTCGCGCCTCCCGCCGGTGGACGGGATCTGGACCAGGCGTGGCCTCTCGAACGACTCGTAGGTGACGGCCTTGCGGCTGGCGCTCAACGAGGCGAAGCGGGGCGCGTAGCGGGCGGTGTCGGGCACCAGCACCTGCTGGTGCCCCGTGCGGCGGCTCATCCGCACGATGGCGTCGCGCAGGCTTCGGCGGCCGCGATCAGCCACGTAGTAGACCGCGGACCCCACGACCGTCGGCTGGTAGATGCCAGCGACCGTCTGCTTCGACACCGGCCGGACCGTGGCCAGGGTGCGGGTGCTGCCGCGTCGGGCGTCGTACGCGCGAAGCAGCCCGCTGCCGCCTGGACGGAAGTCGAGCACCGTGTAGTAGACCGTGTCGCCGGAGACGTCGAAGTCGCCCAGCATGTGCTGTGGCGATGCCCTGACCGTGTGCAGCCGGCCACCGGACCGGTGCACCACCAGCTTGTACCCGCCCCTGGCGGTGGTCAGCGTCCATGCCGTCGTGAGGCCGTCCACGCCGGTGGCCCAGACCATGGCGTGGCGGTACGACGCCAAGGTGTGCGTGCGACCGCCGGAGAGGCTGCGCAGCTGGACCCGCACCGTGGTGCCGGCCGCTGTGGTGGCGGTCGCGGACCAGGCCGCGTGACGCCCGTCGGTCGACGGCACGTCGTAGACCAGGTGGCTGTTCGAGGAGATCAGCCGGTGGCCGGCGTGGTCGGTGCGGCCTGCGTAGACCGACGGTCGTCGGTCGCCCAGCCGGCCCGCATCGGTGATCACCCAGTGGCGGCCGCCCACCGAGACGTTGCCGCCCGAGCTCATCCCGGGATACAGCGCCCGGCTGTCCATGCCGGCGACGCTGTGCTCCCAGCCGGCGACGACCCCACGGACGCGGAACGCGTCTCGCAGCCTGCCCAGCTGGGTGCTGGTCGCGCCTGCTGACCTGGCCACGGCAAGGAGGCCGGCGCGGGCGTCGAGGAAGTCGGAGAGCGGGGTGAGGTACTGGGTCAGCAGCGTGTACATGTCCCGGTTCGCGACGGCGATGCCGAGGATCCGGCGCGCCTGCCAGAACGCGCCGCTCATGATCGTCGAGTTGTCGTGCACGCCGCCGTTGTCGTCCCCGCTGCCGTCGAACTGGGCGGTGGTGTGCAGCTTGTCGAGGTTCCGGGTGGCGCAGGCGGCAGGGGTCTCGTCGCGGCAGAGGCTCTGGCCCATCAGGCCGTCGAGCGGTGAGCTTGGCTTGATGCCCAGGGTCTGGTTCTCGATCGCGTTGCCGAAGTAGTCGGCGACCGCCTCGTTGAGGGCGCCGGACTGGCCGAAGCCGAGCAGCCCGGCCGAGTGCTGGACGACTCCGTGGGTCATCTCGTGACCGACCACGTCGAGGGACGCCGAGAACGGCCGATAGCCGTCCCCGCCTACGCCGTAGACCATCTCGTCGCCGTTCCAGAAGGCATTCGGGAATGCTCCGCCGTGGTCGGAGACACCGACGACGGACACGATCCGGCCGCCCTTGCCGTCCAGGCCGTCGCGGCCCAGGGACTTGTAGAAGTCGTAGACGCGCTCGGCGCCCCACTGGGCGTCGATCGCTCCATAGGGGTTCGCCGTGAACGGGATCGTCGCCGAGGTGACCAGCCTCGGGCCCGAGGGGATGCCGCCCCCGGCGAAACGAGTGAGATCCTCGCGGTTCGCGTCGTAGGTCTCGATGCCGTGTCCTCGCGTGGTGTCACGCAGCACGTAGCCCCTCGCGGTGCTGGTGGCCTGCAACGGGAGTGCGGGGCCGTGGAATCCGTGGCCCGTGGTGTCCACCGGAGTGTCGTAGTCGATCGCGTCATAGCTCAGCACCGGCTGCGACCGGCCGGCGGCGACGAAGGTTTCCTCGCGCACCGGGAGCCCCGAGCCTGCCCGCCGCCCGGTCACCGTCACGTGCCGGGCGAGCAGACCGCGGCCGAACGGGAGCACCACCTCGCCGCCGTCGTGGACGCGCACGTTCCGGACGGTGCGGGACACTGCGCGCTGCGCGACGAGCGCCGCGGTCCGCGTGCTCACGGTTGCGGTCAGGTCGGGCTCCAGGTGACCGAAGTAGCGGCCGCTGGTCCCCTCGACCACGTGGCGCGCATCGCTGGCGCGAACCCTGACGACGTACTGCGCACCGAGCACCGGAATGCCGTGATATCGCTGGGCGAAGCGGACCGCCTTCACCCCACCGCTCGACGAGGTGCCGACCCGGCGCAGGTCCGCGTGCGGGTGGGCGATCCGATAGCGGTCCCGGTGAGAGGCGAGGAAAGAGAGCGCTGCCGAGGTGGCTCCCGGCGCGCGCATCCGCACCCGCAGGCCCGCCGTCAGCGGCGGAGTGTCGGTGGGACTGAGCGCCGTCGACCCGCTGCCCGCGCTGCCGGCCCCAGCAGCCGTCGCCGGGGCCGTGGCGGGCGGTCGCGGGGACGAGGGGCCGCCGTCAGCGTGCGCGGGCGAGACAGCGAACAACGGGACCGCCAGCGCCGCAGCGGCGGCGAGCGCGAGTCGAGACACGGGGCACTCCGATCACCGGGTCGCGTGACCTGCGCACGCAGCCCCGCGCACACCCTAGTGCTGGCAGCGCGCCGTTCGGCCGGAATTCCCAGATACTCAGGCGTCGGTGGGCGCCTGCTCGCCACCGCTGATGGCCGCGGCGACCGCACCGGGGACGTCCGGGTGGAAGACGCTGGGAATGATGAAGTAGGGGTTGAGCTCCTCGTCGGTCACCACGTGGGCGATCGCCTCGGCGGCACGCAGCAGCATCGGCACGGTGATGTCCCGGGCTCGCGCATCGAGAAGGCCGCGGAAGACGCCAGGGAACGCGAGCACGTTGTTGATCTGGTTGGGGTAGTCACTGCGGCCGCTGGCGACCACGGCCGCCCGTTTGGCCGCCTCGGCCGGGTCGACCTCCGGGTCGGGGTTGGCCAGGGCGAACACCACCGCGTCGTCGGCCATGTCGTCGATCCACTCAGGCTCCAGGATGCCGGGCGCGCTGACGCCGATGAAGACGTCGGCGCCGCACAGCGCGGTGTGCAGGTCGCCGGTCACCCCCCGAGGGTTGGTGCGGGAGGCGACATCGGCCATGGCCGGCGACAGCGAGTCGTCGTCGCCGCACAGCGCTCCGTCGCGGTCGACCACGACCACGTCCGCGGCACCCGCTGCCAGGAGCAGGGTGACGATGGCCGTGCCCGCTGCGCCAGCGCCGGACACCACGACCCGGGCGTCCTCGAGCCGCTTGTCGACACAGCGCATCGCGTTGGTGAGCGCGGCCAGCACGACGATCGCGGTGCCGTGCTGGTCGTCGTGGAAGACCGGGATGTCGAGCAGCTCACGCAGCCGGCGCTCGACCTCGAAGCAGCGCGGAGCGGCGATGTCCTCCAGGTTGATGCCACCGAAGCCGGGGGCGATCGCGACCACTGCCTCCACGATCTTGTCCACGTCCTGGGTCGCCAGGCAGATCGGCCAGGCGTCGATGTTCGCGAACCGCTTGAACAGCGCGGCCTTGCCCTCCATCACCGGCAGCGCGGCACCGGGGCCGATGTTCCCCAGGCCCAGGACCGCCGACCCGTCGGTCACCACCGCCACCGTGTTGCCCTTGATCGTCAGCCGGCGGACGTCCTCGGGGTGCTCGGCCAGCGCGAGGCTGACTCGCCCGACACCGGGCGTATACGCCATCGACAGGTCGTCACGGGTGCGCAGCGGCACCTTCGACTCCACCGCGATCTTGCCGCCGAGGTGCAGCAGGAAGGTCCGGTCGGACACCTTGTGGACGGTGACGCCGTTGACCTCGCCCACTGCGGCGACGATCTCCTCGGCGTGCTCGGAGTCGGTCGCGGAGCAGGTCACGTCGACCACCAGGCGGTCGTGGCGCGAGTCAGTGACGTCGATCGCGGTCACGATGCCGCCCTGGCCGGCGATGCAGGTCGCCACCTGGCCGATCAGCCCCGGGTCGAGATCCGTGTGCAGCCGCATGGTGATGGAGTACGACGCACTGGTCGCTGCACGCCGCCGTCGGGTGTTGTCGCCTGCCATGCCCAGCATCCTGCCACCGTCGCGGCGCGGGCCGGTGTCTGCACGCCCCGAGTCTCAGACGGTATGACGTGACCGCCTCGACGTGAGGGGGTTGCGGGCCGGGGCCTCTCACATGCATGAACGTGGGTTATCGGGCAGGAGCGGCCTGCTCGACCTATCCACAGGCATAGGAGGCCCCGGTGTTCACTGAGCGTACGAGTGTTGGACTCGATGTGCATGCACGGTCGGTCGTCGCGACGGCGATCGACACCACGACCGGCGAGCTGTTCAAGGAACGGCTGATCCCCTCGAACGAGATCGTCCTGGAATGGCTGGCTCGTCTGCCCGGTCCGGTCGCGGTCACCTACGAGGCAGGACCGACGGGGTTCGGATTGGCCCGAGCGCTGGCTGCGGCCGGGCTGCGGTGCGAGGTCGCGGCACCGTCCAAGCTCGTTCGTCCGGCTGGTGATCGGGTCAAGACCGATGCCCGTGACGCGCTGCAACTTGCCAAGCTGCTGCGCAACGACGACGTGACCAGCGTCCGGGTGCCGACGATCTCCCAAGAATCGGCACGCGACCTTGTCAGGGCCCGTGAGGACGTCCGCGGCGATCTGATGCGCGCCCGGCACCGGGTCTCGAAGCTGTTGCTGCGCCACGGACACGTCTACTACGGCGGGCAGACCTGGTCGGCCAAGCACCATGGGTGGCTGCATCGGATCCGCTTCGAGGAGCTGGGCACCCGATGCGCCTACGAGGCCGACCTCGAGGCCATCGAGTTCGCCGTCGCGCGCCGCGATCGCCTCGACAAGCTGATCGCCCAGGTCGCCGCAGACAGCGAGTTCACCGACGTGACACGTCGACTGTGCTGCCTGCGCGGTATCTCGACCTTGACCGGATTCGCGCTCGCCGTCGAGCTCGGTGACTGGCAGCGATTCAACGCCAACGGCATCGGCGCCTACCTCGGACTCGTCCCTTCCGAGCACTCCAGCGGCCAGTCCCGCCGCCAGGGCTCGATCACCAAGACCGGCAACAGCCACGCCCGGCGGCTACTGATCGAGGCCGCCTGGCACCACAAGCCCCGCTACACCGTCGGTGCGGTCCTGCGAGCCCGCTGGGAACAGGCCCCAGAAGCGGCACGCGTGCGCGCGCACGTGGGCAACACCCGACTCAACCAACGCTGGGCCAGCTACACCCGCCGGCACAAGAAGAACACCGTCGCGAACACCGCGATCGCGCGTGAGCTAGCCGGCTGGTGCTGGTCACTAGCCATATTGGAGTAGCCGGCCTACGAAGACTTGGCCTGGCCCGTCAACCGTCTTGACGAGCAGCGCGAGGAGAACCCCGTCCGCGATTGGGCTGTGAGCCACGAAAAAGCTCGTGACGCTCGACCTCAGAGAAGCCGACCACTCCTGCCGCACGCCGTCCTGCGGTAACCAACCCGCGCATATCAGCATCGACCGCGCGTCGACAACGACACGCTGCGACAAGACGACCACAGCCCCAGACCAAGAGAGGCGCCGCCAGCACACCCAGTGCCGGCGGCGCCTCACCCTGCCCTCTTGACAGACAGGGCCCACATATCAGCCCAACGGCTCAGTGGCTCCAGGACCAGCTGGTCAGCACCGAGTCGATGGTGTGCTGGCGCTGGTGGGTTGGGACCTTCGGTGAGAAGGAGAAGCTGATGATGTAGCAGTGGTCGGGTCCGAGCACGACGTACTGGTCGATCCAGTAGGGCTTGTTGACCTCGGAGCGGAGGCCGGCGAGGTGTCCGGCGGGCGAGCCCGCGATCCGGGTCTGCGGGAGTACGGCGTACTTCGGCGCGGTGGACAGCATCCGCTGCCGGATGTTGGCCGTCACCGTCGGCAGCTGCGCCATGGTGAGCGAGCCGTCGGTCACCACGACGTTGAAGTTGCTGCGGAAGCCGTGCACGGACTGCACCGCGCCGGCAGCCCGGTCGATCCCGGTGTCGGTCTTGAGCTTCGACGTCACGTCGCGCCAGCCCTTGGGGAGCCGGAGACGATAGCCGGTGCCGGTGACCTGCGCGCCCTTGGCTGGGGGCGCCGTCGGCGGCGTCGCGGTCGAGCTGGGGCTCGGCGTGGGGTGGGAGGCCGACGGCGCGGCCGAGCCCGGACCGCTGCTCGCTGCGGGGTGTCCGCTACCGCAGCCCGAGACCAGCATCAGCACGGCGGCCAGGGCCGGGAGGACGGGGCGGGCTCCGACCGGGACGTCGCGAAGGTGCCTCACGGGGACAATCTATGCACTCGACGCACGCCGCGCGGGATGCGAGGGTGGTCGGGTCAGCGCCAGGACCACCGGGAGGACCGCACCATGACCGACAACGAGGACCTCAAGGCGAAGATGCGCGAGGCGCTGGAGCGCAAGCACGGCACCGAGCACCCCGACGACTCCGACGCCCGCTCCCGGGAGAAGGTGCACGGCTCCGAACAGAGCGGGGGCGCGCCGAAGATGCACCGTCGCAAGGCCGGTGGCGGCGGCTCCTGAGCTCGCGCCTCGGCGTTGTCAGTGCGGCAGGTCGCGGGTGCTGACCAGCTTCTCGGCGACCGCCCGCAGTTTCATGTTCCGGCTCTGGGAGTAGCGCATCAGGACGGCGAAGGCCCGCTCCTCGTCGATGTTGTAGCGCTCCATCAGGATCCCCTGGGCCTGACCGATCCGCTTGCGCGAGTCGATCGCCTGCCACAGGTGCTCCTCCTCGCGGGCGCTCGCCAGCGCCACCGCGGCATGCCGGGCCAGCACATGGGCCACCTCCTGGTCGGCCACGTCGAAGCGGTTCGGCTGCTCGTCGTACAGGTTGAGCGTGCCGACCGTCGAGGAGCTGGTGTACATCCGCACGCTCAGCAGGCTGCGGATCCCAGCCTGGGACACGGCATGGGCCCACCGCGGCCACCGGGTCTCGGTCCGGGTGTCGCCCACGATCACGCTGTAGCGGTCAGCGAGCACGTCGATATCCGGACCCTCCCCGCACTCGACCTGGATGGCCTCCAGATCGGCCACCAGCGAGTCGGTGGCGGCAGCGGTCTCGATCCGCTGGCCGTTGTGCACGAAGACCACGCCGGCGTACCCGCAGTGCACCGCCTTGAGCGCGTACTGGAGCACGCGGTCGACGGTCTCGTGCACGCTCTCCTCGCCATGCAGATCCAGCGCCATCTGCGCGAAGTCTTCAAGGAAGTCGTTGTCCATCGGGTCTCGCTATCGGCTCGTGCGCGCCGGGGCTTCCCTACACCAGCGCGCCGCCCGCCATGGCACGCTGCTGGACCACGGTGGGAGGATTCAACCACCTGCCCGACCCGGACCGATACCCGCCACCCCTCTTTCGTGGTGGCGGGTGAGCAACGCCACCCACCCCGGGGTCGTGCGCACGGGCGGACTTCGGCAGCATAGGGCCTGATCCCGGCGACCGCCGGTCGACCATGACGAGTGGAGAGCAGCCGTGCAGTTCGGACGCAGCTACGAGGAGTTCGAGGTCGGTGCGACCTACAAGCACTGGCCGGGCAAGACGGTCACCGAGTTCGACGACCACATGTTCTGTCTGCTCACGATGAACCACCACCCGCTGCACCTCGACACGAACTACGCCGAGGAGACCACCCAGTTCGGCAAGAACGTCGTGGTCGGCAACTACGTGTACTCGATCCTGCTCGGGATGAGCGTCCCCGACATCAGCGGCAAGGCGATCGCCAACCTCGAGATCGAGTCGCTGCGGCACGTGGCCCCCACCTTCCATGGCGACACGCTGTACGGCGAGACCACCGTGCTCGACAAGTGGGAGAGCAAGTCCAAGGACGACCGGGGCGTCGTGCACGTCGAGACGATCGGCTACAACCAGGACGGGAAGGTTGTGTGCATCTTCCGCCGCAAGGTGATGGTGCCCAAGGACAACTACCTCGAGGCCCGTGGCGGTGAGCAGCCCGGACGCCCGGTCCCGCAGCCGGACAAGAACTGGCCGGGGCCCGACGGCGCGGCCGGCTGACCGGACAGGGGTTCGGACGTGGCCACCCGAGTCGTCCTGCACGTCGGAGCGATGAAGTCCGGCACCAGTTTCATCCAGCAGGTGCTGCTCGCCAACAAGGACCGGCTCGCCGAGCACGGCATCCTGTTCCCGGGCAAGCGCTGGCGCGACCAGGTGGTGGCCGTGCACGACCTGATCGAGCACGACGAGCTCGCCGAGGACGGCCCATGGCACGCGATGGCGGCGCAGGTGCGCGACTGGCCGGGCACCGCGATCATCTCGATGGAGTTCCTCGGGCCGCGGTCGCGGCCGAAGATCGAGATGGTCAAGGAGTCCTTCGGCGACGCCGACCTCCAGGTGGTCCTGACCGCACGCGACCTGGCCAGGACCATTCCGTCGATGTGGACCGAGTCCGTGCAGAACAGGGGCACAGCGACCTGGCCGGCGTACCTGCGCGGCGTACGCAGTGAGGCACTGACCGCCGAGGGGCGGGCGTTCTGGCGCCAGCAGCGCATCCCCGCGATCGCCAAGCGCTGGTCCTCGGTGTTCGGGCGCGACCACTTCACGCTGATCACCGTGCCGCCCCGCGGAGCACCCCCGACGCTGCTGTGGGAGCGGTTCTGCTCGGTCGCGGGCGTCCCCGAGGGCCTCTGCGACCTCGAGGCCCCCGGCAACCCGGCGCTCGACGCACCGTCGGCGATGGTGATGCGGGCGCTCAACGAACGACTCCAGGAGCGCGGCCTGGACTCGGCCGACTACGACCGGTTCGTCAAGCGCTCACTGGCCAAGAACGGCATCGGCCGGCGTCCGGAGCGCGGAGCGCCCGTCGGCCTCGACGAGCGCTGGGTGCTCAAGAAGGCGCGCTCCGAGCTCGCCGGGCTCGCCGCGCTCGACCTGCGGGTGGTCGGTGACCTGGCCGAGCTCGAGCCCCAGCCCGTCCCCGGCGTGCACACCGACAAGGTGACCACCCAGGAGCAGCTCGACGCGGCCCTGGACGGGTTGGCCGCGGTGATCGAGCTGTGGGCCGAGGACAGCCGGGTCCGGGCCGCGCGGCAGCGACGTCGCCTCAAGCGGGCACGTCGCAAGGCGCGCAGGCAATGAGCCGCTTCTCGCGCCGTGCCGGCCGTGAGGCTCCGGTCGACGCGGACGACACCCGGGTGGCCGTGGTCACCATGGTGCGTGACGAGGGCACGGTGCTGCCGCTGTGGCTCTCGCACTACGCCGACCAGGTCGGTGAGGACAACCTCTACATCGTCGACGACAGCTCCGAGGACGGCTCGACCGACGACCTGCCGTGCAACGTGCTGCGGGTGCCGCCGGTCCGGGAGGGGAAGTTCGAAAGCTCCCGGATGCGGGCGGTCAGCGGCCTCGCAGACGGTTTGCTCGGACTGTACGACGCGGTGGTGTTCTGCGACGCCGACGAGTTCCTGGTCCCCGACCCGGCGCAGTACGCCGGGCTGCGCGACGTGGTGGCCGCGCACGCGGCCCGGGGTGCCGAGGCGGTCGGCACCCTCGGCTTCAACGTGGTCCAGCACCTCGGCGTCGAGCCCGCGCTCGACCTGACCGCACCGGTGTTGACGCAGCGGCACTACGCCGTGTTCGTGCCGACCATGTGCAAGCCGAGCATCAACCTCTCCGGATCCGCCTGGGTGGCGGCGTCGCACGGGATCCGCGCCGACTACCGCGTGGATCCGGCCGTGTTCATGTTCCACCTCAAGTTCGCCGACCGCGACCTGCTGCACGCCGCCGGCGAGCACCGCCGCAAGATGGTGGAGCTCGACGGCCGATCCCAGGTGACCAGCTGGCGACGCGGTGGTGACGAGCTGGTCGGGCTGCTGGAGAAGGTCTCGTCCGGCATCGACCCGGCGCGCACACCCGAGTTCGTGCCACCCAGGGGGCGTGCGCTGGACCGGCTGGTCATCGCCGACGACCAGCGCCCGGGCGCCCATCGAGCGCCCAAGGGAGGTCAGGTCAAGGCGATGGAGCAGCGTCCGGCCGAGCGCATCCCGGCCCGGTTCACCGGCACGTTCTGAGCCGCGCCGCTCCAGCGGTCACCGGGGCGGGTTGCCGAACATCGTCGACTCCGACCAGCGGTGTCCGACGCTCAGGTCGTACTGGATCAACCGGTAGTCCTTGAGCACGGCCTTGGCGGCCGGGTCCAGGTCCTTGGCCGAGGTCAGCTGGTCGGTCGCGTTGATCTTCATCCCGGCATCCATCGCCGGCACCTGCTTCTGAACCGCATCCAGCAGGGCGTAGTACGCCGGAATCGGGGCGTTCATCGCGTTGAACAGCATCGGGTAGAAGTGCGTCGGGCTGGTGGTCGGCAGGGTGGTGTGCTTGAACCTCTTGACGTTCGACCAGATCAGGAACGGCGTCTCGTGGGCCGTGCGCAGACCCTCGCGGCGGATGAAGTTGCCGGGGTAGACCTGCGGAGGCAGGTGGTCGCCGTACATGATCACCACCGTCGGCTTGTCGGTCTGCGCCGAGAGCTGGTCGGTGAAGCGCTTGAACGCGGCGTCGGTGATGTTGATGCCACGCAGGTACTGCCCGTAGTACTTGTCCAGTGACTTCGGGACGCCGCTGACCGGGATGATCGGGTCCGAGTACTGGTTCTGGTACGGCGTGTGGTTCTGCATCGTGATGACGTGCAGGTAGACCGGCTTGGTGTGGTCGTCGATCTCGTCGAGGATCTGGTCGAACGCCGACTGGTCGTCGATGTAGCGCCCGTGCTCGGCCCGTCGCTTCTCCTTGATCGTGTCCTTGTCGATGAACTGGGAGAACCCGAAGCGCTTGAAGACCTCGACCCGCTTGTACATCTGTGTGGTGTAGGGGTGGATCGCGATCGGCACGTGGTTGCGCTGGGTCAGCCACTGCACGATCGACGGGTAGCTCTTGTAGTGCGTGATCAGCTGCTCGTACGGCGTCTCCAGCTGCGGGTTGAACTGCGCCATCGACTGGCCGGTGAGGACCTCGAACTCCATGTTGGCGGTGCCGCCGCCGTACCCCCAGGCGAGCGTCTTGCCCGAGACGGTCTGCGCCATCGTCTTGGTGATGTTGGGCAACGGGTTCTCCGGCAGCTTGACGCCCTTGAGCCACTCGGGCTGGCTCAGGCTCTCGGACAAGATGTCGACGACGTTGACGTTGTCGAGGCTCCCGGTGCGGCCCTTGTTCATCTTCGCGGCGAGGGCGGTGTACTTCTGGTCGATCTGCCGGATGGTCGCCTCGGAGTACCCGGGCGGGGGGTTCATCGCGGTGACGTGCATGTTGAACAGCAGCCCGGAGACGAAGCCGTTCTTCTGGTAGTTGCGGACCGAGTCCCAGTCGCGCCAGCGCAGGCCGGTCGCGTCGTACATCTTGCGCCAGCTGTTGCCCGAGACGTTGAAGTTGGAGGCAGTGTGCAGCAGCAGCAGACAGAGCACGACCACCACGACGCGGACCCCGCGGGCGATCCAGAGCTGCCTTCTGGAAAGACCGCGCCAGAGCGGCGGGAAGAGCTTCGCGGCCAGCCAGCCCACGCCGGCCGCCGCCGCGATCGCGAGGACCACGCCGACCGCCCCACCGATCAGGTCCATCTTGGGCACGAAGGAGGCGATGAACCCGGGCTGGTTGAGGTAGCTGGTGTCAGTGGGGAGGAGGGGCTCGTTGCGCTGCTCGATCTTGGTGTAGTTGACCACGGCCAGGAAGACCGAGATCACCCCGAGGACGCCCATCGACAGCCACAGCCGGCCGATGAGGGCGAAGATGAGCACCACCACGATCCAGGTGATCAGCAGGCTGGGCCAGAGCCCTGCCGGATGCAGGATCGGCTGCCAGCCGCCCTGGTGCGGCACGCCGCGCCACATCGAGTAGTCCAGGACGAGGTTGGCGGCCCAAGCGCAGAAGAGGCTCAGCACCAGGGCGCAGAGTGCGGTGAAGGCCCAGCGGATCCGGCCGGGCCGGCGCCGGAACGGCTGGTCGGAGTCCCGCAACGGCGCACCGTCGCCGGCGGAGGTCTCCTCCGGGGAGGCCGGGACCTCGGTGGTCAGCTCCGGATCCGACGCCTCCGTGTCGGGGGCCTGAGGATGTGTCACGGGCGAATCCTACGTTTTGCGCCTCCCGAATTGTCCCAGGTCGTGCTGACATGGGACGCGCGCGTCGTGACAGGGTGGCTCCATGGCCGACGGCGGACAGGGTGAGCTCTGGGTGGTGCGGCACGGGGCGACCGAGTGGAGCGCCGCCGGCCGGCACACCTCGGTCACCGATCTGCCGCTGACGCCCGACGGCGAGGCGGAGGCCCGCGCAGTGGCTCCGAGGCTGGCCGAGGTGGCCTTCGACCTGGTGCTGACCAGCCCTCGGCTGCGGGCCCGCACCACCGCCCGGCTGGCCGGCTTCCCGGACGCGGTCGTGGACGAGGACCTCGCCGAGTGGCGCTACGGCGACTACGAGGGCCTCACCACCGCACAGATCAGGGAGCAGGTGCCGGACTGGACGGTCTGGCGCCGGCCCTGCCCCGGAGGCGAGACCGCGGACGAGGTCGGTGCCCGGCTCGACCGGGTCGTGGCCCGGGCGCGGGAGGACGGCGGTCGCGTGCTGGCCTTCGGGCACGGCCACGCCCTGCGGGTGCTGGCCGCACGCTGGCTCGGCCTGCCGCCACAGGAGGGTCGTCTGCTGGTCCTCGGGACCGGCACGCTGTCCTCGCTGGGCTACGAGCACGGCGAGCCGGCGGTCAGTCGGTGGAACGGCTGAGAGCGAGCCGCTCCGGAGGCCTGGCGGGACGCTTCGGTCCGCCAGCGGTTCCCGTCGGCGCCGGCACGCACTAGCCTCGCGGGTGTGGCGCTGGAGGCCTCGTGTCCGCGGTGCCCGTTGCCGGTCAAGGAGGGCGACGGGGGGTTCGCTTGCGGCCGGCACGGTCGGATCGTGCCGCTGTGGCGCCCGCGGGCTGCGGCGTACGACGCCTTCGCAGAGCTGATCGGCCGATCCGCGGAGGTCCCCACCTACCTGCCCTGGCCGATGAGCCCGGGCTGGACGATCGCGGACTTCGGCTGCGTCGGACACCCGGACGGTCCGGCTACGGCGACCGTGACGACCACGGTCGGGACCAGCGACCTCGACGGCCCGGTCGAGGTCACCGTGGTGTCCGAGGACCCCGGCGTCGGTCTCGGCGCGCGCTGTGCCGGGTCCCAGCACCTCGATCCCGGCGAGCAGGTGGGCGTCGGGCCACCCGCCGTACGTGTGCGGGCCGGAGGACGCTCGGTGCCGCTGTGGTCGGTCGACATCGAGGAGGACCCCGACGCGGAGGATGACCTGCTGACCAGGTCGGTCTTCGCCGGCGAGGCCGAGGGGCGCTGGCTCTGGCTGGTGCTGCGGCCCGCATCCGCCGCTCTGCTGCTGCACGACGAGTGGCTGCTGGCCGACATCACCGGCTTCGGGCCCGAGGCGCTCGAGATGCCGTTCGGGGGGCCGCGGCCGGAGTGGTGAGCGGGCACAATGTCCGCGTGCACGTGATCGTCGAGGCCGCGCGGTGAGCCTGACCCTGCTGATCGAGGTCTTCGTGACCCTCTTCGTGATCATGGACCCGGTCGGGACGATCCCGATCTTCCTGTCGCTGACCAGCGGTCGCTCCGGGGCGATGATCCGCCGGGCGGCGTGGCAGGCGGTGGCGGTCTCCTTCGGGGTGATCGTGGCGTTCGCGTTCTTCGGCCAGCAGATCCTGGAGTACCTGCACATCTCGCTGCCGGCGCTGCAGTGCGCCGGCGGCCTGCTGCTCCTGCTGGTCGCCCTCGAGCTGCTGACCGGCAAGGAGGAGGCCCCCGTGGTCACCGGCGAGACGAACGTCGCGCTGGTGCCGTTGGGCACGCCCCTGCTCGCCGGCCCCGGCGCGATCGTCGCCACGATGGTGTTCTCCAAGCAGGTGCACCACTGGGGAGCCTTCGCGGCGGTCGCGCTCGGCGTCGTACTCGTGCACGTCGCGCTGTGGCTGGCGATGCGCTTCTCGCTGCCCATCCTCCGGCTGATCCGCGAGGGCGGCGTGCTGCTGATCACCCGGATCGCCGGCCTGCTGCTCTCTGCGATCGCCGTCCAGATGGTCGCCGACGCCGTACGCGCCTTCGTCCTCGGTCAGGGCTGATCGGGGGCCGAGGCGGCGCAAGTGTGCAGTGGATCGGGGCCGAGACGGCGCAAGTGTGCAGTGGATCGGGGCCGAGGCGGCGCAAGTGTGCAGTGGATCGGGGCCGAGGCGGCCCAACTTTGCAATGGGTCGTGCAAGTTTGCGCCGCCTCGACGGGAACTTGCTGCAAATTTGCGCCGCCTCGACCTACTTGCGGCCCAGGGACTGCAGCCGCTGCAGGAGGCCGCCGGGGACGAGCCGGGCGGTGGTGGTGATCGTCTTGTAGCGCACGCTGGGGATGGACAGGACCTTCCCGGCGTCGAGGTCGGCGAGCGCCTGGGTGACCACGTAGTCGGCGTCGAGCCAGAGGAACGACGGGGCGCTGTCGGTGTCGCTGCCGAGGCGCTGGTGGAACTCGGTGCGCACGAAGCCCGGGCACAGGGCCGTGACCGTGACGCCGCGGGGCCCGTACTCGTGATGTGCCCACTCGCTGAACCTGTTCACCCACGCCTTCGCGGCGGAGTAGGTGCCCCGGGGCAGGAACGCAGAGACCGAGGAGACGTTGAGCAGCTTGCCGTGCCCACGCTCCACCATCGCGCCGAGAGCCGCGTGGGCGAGCCGCATCGGCGCCACGACGAGTACGTCGAGATGGGCCTGCTCCTGCTCGATCGTGTTGTCGAGGAAGTTGTCCTTCAGTCCGAAGCCCGCGTTGTTGACCAGGATCTCCACCGGGCGCGACCGGTCCGCGAGCCGCCGCTCCACCGTGGCCAGTGACTCCCGGTCGACCAGGTCGGCGGGCAGCACCTCGACGGCGACGCCGTACACCTCCCGCAGCTCGGCAGCGACCTCGGCCAGACGGGCCTCGTTGCGGGCGACCAGGACGAGATCGTGGCCCCGGGCGGCGAGCTGGCGGGCGAACTCGTGGCCGAGGCCGGAGGTCGGGCCGGTGACCAGGGCGGTGCCCGGCGAGCCCGCTGGGGCGGCAGAAGGGTCAGACATGGACACAGCATGCCGGTCACTGCATGGCGCCGGGAAGGAACTGCGGCATGATGGACACGATGTCCACCACCACAGTGCTCGCGGTCGCCAACCAGAAGGGCGGCGTGGCCAAGACGACCTCGGTCGCATCGCTCGGCGCGGCCCTTGCCGAGCTCGGCCACCGGGTCCTCCTCGTTGACCTGGACCCGCAGGCGTGCCTGACCTTCAGCCTGGGCATCGACCCGGAGGACCTCGACGCCTCGGTGCACCACGTGCTCACCAAGGGGCTGGACGCCACCGAGGTGATCATCGAGACCGAGGACGGCGTCGACCTGCTGCCGGCCACCATCGAGCTGGCTCGCGCCGAGGCCGACCTGCTCACCCGCACCGGCCGTGAGTTCGTGATCCGCACCGTCGTCGCCGACCTGGACCACTACGACTGGGTGCTGCTCGACTGCCCGCCGTCGCTGGGGGTGCTCACCGTCGCTGCCCTGACGGCCGCGAACGGCGTGCTCGTGCCGCTGCAGTGCGAGACGCTGTCCCACCGTGGCGTCGGCCAGCTCCTGGACACCGTCCACGACGTACGCCGGTTCACCAACCCGCACCTCGAGGTCTGGGGCGTGCTGCCCACCTTGTACGACGGCCGCACCAATCACGCCCGAGCAGTGCTCGACAACATCTCGGAGACCTACGGCCTGGCCGTCATCGGCCCGCCCATCCCCAAGTCGATCCGGTTCGCCGAGGCACCGGCGGCGGGCCGGTCGATCTTGGCCACCTCACGCACCAGCAAGGGCGCCCAGGCCTACCGTGAGGTCGCGCGCAACCTGACCACGTTCTCGACGGCACGGTCCTGACCATGCCGCGCCCCACTGGCCAGCATCGTGCCGAAGGGCGTGCGCAGCTCCGCCCGAACTACCGCCGGATGGGTTTCGCCGGTGCGGCATTCGCGATCACCCTGGTCGCCCTGCTGGCCGGCATCGGGGTGATCCCGCTGCAGCATCGGCAGCCGGCCGCCGCCGAGACGCACCTCCCGGCGACGAGCCAGCAGGCCACGGTCCGCTCACTTGCCGCGGGCGCCCAGCCGGTGGACAGGCGCGCTGCCGGCACGTCGGGCATCAGCAGGGCGTCGACCGCCCTTCCGACGAACTCCGGTCATGGCCGCCGGATCGTCTTCGACATCTCCGACCAGCGGGTCTGGCTGGTCGGCCACGGTGACGACGTCGCGTCGACGTACCTCGTCTCCGGCAGCCTCACCGACAACCTGCACCCGGGCAGCTACGCGGTCTACTCCCGGTCACGCTGGGCCGTCGGGGTCGACGACTCCGGCGTGATGCAGTACTTCGTCCGGTTCGCGCACGGCAAGCACGCCGCGATCGGCTTCCACAGCATCCCGACCAAGCACGGTCAGCCGCTGCAGACCCGGGCCGAGCTGGGCAGGCCGGCCTCCCACGGCTGCATCCGGCAGTGGCTGCCGGACGCGATCAGGCTGTGGCGGTTCGCCCCGGTCGGGACCAAGGTCGTCGTGACCGCCTGACGCGCGGCCAGGCCACGCACATCGCGGCGTGCCCGAGAACCCCGCGGTCAGCTCTCGGTGGAGCTGGCGGGCCTGCCACCACGGGTACGACGACGGCTGCGACTGCGTGCGGGGCGATCCGAGGAGGGCCCGCTCGACTTGTCCCCCGTCGCCTGCGCCGCCGCCGATGAGCCTGCTCCGGACTGACCACGGCTCTGACCGCCGGAGCGGCCCTCCGGGCGGCCACCCGATCGGCCGCCGGACCGACCGCCGCCGGAGCGGCCGCCGCTCGGCCCACCACGACCGCGGCCAGCGGGCTCGGCGCGCTCGACCTTGATCGAGCCCTCGGGGACGATGCGTCCCTTGATGCCCGGCGCGATGCCCTGGTCGTGCAGGAAGTGCTCGGAGCTGGAGTAGGTCTCGGCCGGGTCGTCGAACGGCAGGTCGAGCGCCTTGTTGATCATCTTCCAGCGGTGCAGGTCGGCCCAGTCCACGAACGTGATCGCGATCCCGGTCGCGCCCGCGCGGCCGGTGCGACCGATCCGGTGGACATAGGTCTTCTCGTCCTCGGGGCAGGTGTAGTTGACCACGTGGGTCACGCCGCTCACGTCGATGCCGCGGGCGGCCACGTCGGTGGCGACCAGCACCTGGAGCTTGCCCTCGCGGAACCGGGTCAGCGCCTTCTCACGGGCGCCCTGGGCCATGTCGCCGTGCAGCGGGCTCGTCTTGAAGCCACGCTCGGTGAGGTCGTCGGCGATGCGCTGCGCCTGCCGTTTGGTGCGGGTGAAGACGATCATCAGGTCCGCGCCCTCGGCCTGCAGCAGCCGGCCCAGCATCTCCGGCTTGTCCAGGTCGTGGGCCTGGTAGATGAACTGCGCGGTGGCCGGCACCGTCGCGTTCTCGTACGACGACTCCGCGCGGATGTTCATCGGGTGGCGCATGTGGGTGCGTGCCAGGGCCACGATCGCCGCCGGCATGGTGGCCGAGAACAGCATCGTCTGCCGGGTCTCGGGCGTCTTGGCGAGCAGCTTCTCGACGTCGGGCAGGAAGCCGAGGTCGAGCATCTCGTCGGCCTCGTCCAGCACCAGGCTCTTGACGTGGGAGATGTCCAGCGCGCGCCGGTTCATCAGGTCGATCAGCCGGCCGGGTGTGCCCACGACGATGTCGACGCCGGTCTCCAGCGCGTCGAGCTGCGGCTCGTAGGGGACGCCGCCGTACACGGTGAGCACCCGCATGCCGCGGTCGGCGCTGGCCACCGTGAGGTCGCCGGAGACCTGGATCGCGAGCTCGCGGGTCGGCGCCACGATCAGTGCCTGCGGCTTGCCGGGAGCGACGAGCTCTTCGTAGTCGGGGTCGTGCGGGGCGACGCTGCGCTGGATCACGGGGATGCCGAAGGCCAGCGTCTTGCCGGTGCCGGTGCGGGCCTGTCCGATCAAGTCGGTGCCCATCAGAGCGACGGAGAGGGTCATCTCCTGGATGGCGAACGGGGTCACGATGCCCACGCGCTCGAGCGCGTCGGCGATCTCGGGGAGCACCCCGAGCTCTCGGAATGTGGTCAGGATCTTGCCTGTTCTCTTGGGATTTCGGATGTGGTGGGCCCTTGTCATCTGGGGCGTCCACACCGTCCCGTCATGTCGCCCTCACTGGGATCAGGGCCCGGGCGACAGAGTCAATCTGATGGCCATGGTATCGGTACCCTGCCCCCATGAGCGAACCGAGCGAGCCGATCGCCTTCTCCGACCCCGCCTACCGGGCCGCTGTCGTGGACCTGATGGGCGTGATCGCGTACGGCGAGCTGTCCGCCTTCGAGAGGCTGGTCGACGACGCCAAGCTGTCGCCGCGGCTGACCGACAAGCTCGCCCTGGACAGCATGGCGACCGCCCAGTTCGGCCACGTCCAGCCGCTGATGGACCGGATCACCCAACTCGGCTCCGACCCCGTCGACGCGATGGCGCCCTTCGTGGAGCCGTTCGACGCCTTCCACGCCAAGACCGCGCCGAGCGACTGGCTCGAGGGCCTGGTCAAGGCGTACGTCGGGGACGGCCTGGCCGCCGACTTCTACCGTGAGATCGCCGCATTCGTGGATGCCGGCACCCGGGAGCTGATCATGGACTCGCTGCAGGACGCGGGCCAGGCCGACTTCGTCGTCGACCGGGTCAAGCAGGCGATCGCCGACGACCACCGGGTGGCCGGTCGGTTGGCGTTGTGGGGTCGTCGGCTGATGGGAGAGGCCCTCTCCCAGGGGCAGCGGGTGGCCGCCGAGCGGGACTCGCTCGCTGCGTTGCTGGCCGGCGGAACCGACCGCCCCGGCCTCGACCTGGCCGCGATGACCCGGATGTTCAGCAGGCTCACCGAGAACCACACCCAGCGGATGGCCGAGCTCGGTCTCGCCTCCTGACGCCGCGCGCCCCGCACGCGCGATGGCGTGCGGGGCGCGCGGATGGGACGTGTGGCGTTGCTCAGGCGTGCTTCGTGCGGCCGGTGACACCGGCAGCGATCACCACCAGGATCGCCGCGACGACGACCTGCCAGATGTGTCGCCACCAGTCGATGCCGCTGGTGCCTCCGTAGCCCCAGATCGCCTTGTAGATGTAGTTGCCGATCAGGATGCCCAGGATTCCGCAGATGACGGTCAACCAGAGCGGAATGTTGTCCCTCCCGCCCGGGGCGACGAGCTTTCCGAGCAAGCCGATGATCACGCCGCCGATGATCGTCCAGAGAACGAGTCCCATGACGCTTCCTTTCCGAACCGTTTCGTGGGCAACAGCCGAACCTGCTGCCCGCCGGCCACCATGATGGCCCGTCGGGCCGCCCGGCAAACCTCGCCGCGCGATCCTCGCGTGTCGGACTGCTCCGGCCCGGTCAGGAGCGGAAGCCGACCTGGCCCGCCACCGAGGTGGTGATGTCGACATAGGCGAGCTTCTCGGCGGGCACCACGATCCGGCGTCCCTTGGCGTCGGCGAGCGCGAGGACGGTGCCGTCGGCGATCGCCTTCGAGACCGCGTCCTGGACCTCGTCGGCGTCGAGCGTGGTGTCGATCGTGAGCTCGCGGTTGGCGTTCTGGACGCCGATCTTGACCTCCATCGGAGGACCTCCTGTGAGTCGTTGGGTGGGATGCGGGTCAGTCGCTGATCGGGTAGCCGCCGATGCCGCGCCAAGCCAGCCCCGCCACCAGCGCGGCGGCCTGGCGCTGGTCGATGCCGGCCTGCTCGTGCAGCCGCTCGTCCAGCCAGAACCGAGCGCTCACCTGAGCCATTCCCACGAGCGAGACCGCCAGCAGCTGGGAGTGCTCCTCGGGGAGCCCGGTGTCGTCGTGGATCAGCGGGGTGATCAGCGCGGCGCACTCGGTGGTCACCCGGTCGACCCGCTCCCGGACCGCGGGCTCGTTGGTGAGGTCGGACTCGAAGACCAGGCGGAAGGCGCCCTCCTCGCGGGCGACGTACTCGTAGAACGAGGTCACCGTGGCGGCCACCCGCTGCTTGTTGTCGTCGGTGGACTCCAGAGCCTTCGCCATGCTGACGATCACCTGCTCGCAGGACTGCTCCAGCAGCGCGAGGTAGAGCTCGAGCTTGCCTGGGAAGTGCTGGTAGAGCACCGGCTTCGAGACGCCTGCGCGCTCGGCGATGTCGTCCATCGCGGTCGCGTGGTAGCCCTGGGCCACGAAGACCTCCAGGGCGGCGCCGAGGAGCTGGGTGCGCCGCGCGCGCCGGGGCAGCCGGCCGCCCCGCGGCTTCTCGGACCCGTCCGTGGGCAGCTGCGTCGTCACGGGGCGGAGCCTACTCGGGGGTACGCCGTACCGGATGCCGGGACGCGCGCCCGCCGGAGGAACCCGCCGGGGAACATGGAGAGCGGTCCGATGGTTGTGCCTGACGAGAGCCATCGGAGAAGTCCGCCCGAAGATCTGCCCGAGGAGAGTCGTGTCCCTGCCACCGCTGGTCGAGCCCGCCGAAGAGCTGACCGTCGACGAGGTACGTCGCTACAGCCGCCACCTGATCATCCCCGACGTCGGCATGGCCGGGCAGAAGCGCCTCAAGAACGCGAAGGTCCTGGTGATCGGCGCCGGCGGACTCGGCAGCCCCGCGCTGCTCTACCTGGCCGCGGCCGGCGTCGGCACCCTCGGCGTGATCGACTTCGACGAGGTCGACGAGTCCAACCTGCAGCGCCAGGTGATCCACGGCCAGTCCGACATCGGGAAGGCGAAGGCGGTCTCGGCCAAGGAGTCGGTCGCCGAGATCAACCCGCTGGTCGAGGTGATCCTGCACGAGGAGCGGCTCGACAACGACAACGTGCTCGAGATCTTCGAGCCCTACGACCTGATCGTCGACGGCACCGACAACTTCGCGACCCGCTACATGGTCAACGACGCCGCCTTCTTCTTGAAGAAGCCCTACATCTGGGGCTCGATCTACCGCTTCGACGGCCAGGCCAGCGTGTTCTGGCCGACGCTGACCAACGAGGACGGCAGCAGCGCCGACGCGCCCTGCTACCGGTGCCTCTACCCCGAGCCGCCGCCGCCGGGGATGGTGCCCAGCTGTGCCGAGGGCGGGGTGCTGGGCGTGCTGTGCGCGTCCATCGGCTCGATCCAGGTCAACGAGGCCATCAAGCTGCTCACCGGCATCGGCGACCCGCTGGTCGGCAAGCTGATGATCTACGACGCCCTGGAGATGGAGTACCGCAAGCTCAAGGTCCGCAAGGACCCGAACTGCGCGCTCTGCGGCGAGCACCCGACCGTCACCGGCCTGATCGACTACGACTCGTTCTGCGGTGCGGTCAGCGAGGAGGCGGCCGACGCGGCAGCCGACTCGACGATCTCGGTCGTGACCCTCGAGCACATGCTCAAGGAGCGCGAGGAGGGTGCGCGTGACTTCGTGCTCGTCGACGTCAGGGAGCCGAACGAGTTCGAGATCAACCGGATCCCCGGCTCGGTGCTGATCCCCAAGGGCGAGTTCCTCAACGGCAACGCGCTCGCCCAGCTCCCGGCGGTCGACTCCGGCACCCAGGTCGTGCTGCACTGCAAGTCCGGGGTGCGCTCGGCCGAGGCCCTCGCGGTCGTCAAGGGCGCCGGGTACGACGACGCCGTGCACGTCGGCGGTGGCGTGGTGGCCTGGGTCAACCAGATCGATCCCTCGCAGCCGTCGTACTGAGTACGCGGGGGGCGTAGCCCGCGAGTGGGCTGGTGCGTTGGACACGACGTGACCCTCCGTCGTACCGCCCTGCTCGCGCTCGCCGTGCTCGCTCCGTTGCTGGTCCTGGTCGCGCCGATGCCGAGCGCGTCGGCCGCCGGCCGGCCGATCCAACCGGGCGTGCAGATGATCATCGCCGGCGCACAGTGCACCGCGAACTTCGTCTACCGGCAGAAGGGCCACCCGAAGCGCGTGTACGTCGGGATGGCCGCGCACTGTGCCGGCAAGGGATCGGACAGCGACACCAACGGATGCACCACGCCGTCGTACCCGCTGGGCACGAGGGTCCAGTTCGTCACCGGCGCGAACCTGCTGAGTGGAGGGACCCAGGTCGGCACCGGCCGGCTCGCCTACAGCTCGTGGATCGCGATGCACCGGGCGCACACCCGGGCGGCCGGGGCGTGCGGCTACAACGACCTCGCACTCGTGCGGGTGGACCGCAAGTACCTCAGCCGGGTCAGTCCGTCGGTCCCCGGCATGGGCGGTCCGGTCCGGCTCGCGCGCCAGTTCCCGGCGGTCGGCGCACCGGTCTACAGCCTGGGCAGCTCGTCGCTGCGCGGCAGCACCCAGGCCAAGTCGGGCACCGTGCAGAGCCGGTCGACCTGGACGATGACGGTGCGCACCGGCTCCCCGGGCGTGCCCGGTGACTCGGGCAGCGGCTTCCTGGATCGCCGGGGCGGAGCCATCGGGGTGCTGTCGACACTGGACATCTTCCCCAACACCGGTTCCAACGGGGTCGGCTCGCTGTACCAGGAGGTCCGGTTCGCCCGTAGCCACGGGATGGCCGGGCTGCGACTCGCGACCGGGCGCCCGTTCACGCCACCCAGCGGCGGCGGCGGTCTGCTCGGCCTTCTATAGCGCCCCGGTCGCCGCCGGCCTTACGGTTCCGGCGTGGAGCGCGAGGAGTACGTCGAGCGCGTCCTGTCCCTGGTCGAGCAGATTCCCCGCGGGCGGGTGAGCACCTACGGACTGATCGCCGAGGCGGTCGGTCGCGGTGGACCGCGCCAGGTGGGCGCGGTGATGGCGCAGTACGGCGGCCCGGTGCCGTGGTGGCGGGTGATCCGCTCCGACGGGACCCTGCCCGCCTCCCACCACGACGTCGCGCGCCAGGCCTACCTCGAGGAGGGAACGCCGCTGCGACCCTCCGGTGCGGTCGACCTCCGTCGTGCGGTCTGGGTCCCCGAGCCTGACCATGACGGGGTCGACGGGTCCTGAATCCACAGAGTTCTCCACCGGTCGCGGCGGCTGCGCGCAGGCCCTGTGGACGAGGGAGGCAAGTCTGTGGAGAACACCCGGTATCGACAGAATTCCTCGAAATAGTTCGCGAAACCCCTTGCGCGCGATGTGATCCGAGGCATAGAACTTCTCTCACGCAATCCCTCCGGGGAGAGCGGGATGGCTCGGAGACGAGGATCCACCCGGCGAGGAGACTCGCCGCCGCGGTCGGGTGACGAAACTGCGGGGATCGGAGTCGAGGAGTGCATCGACTGGAAGCGTCACCGTGATCCGGTCATCCAGATGGGCCCTCGCAACTCATACTTGCGAGGGCCCATCGTCAATTCCGGGGTACCCCGTCCGACCGGGTCCGGAGCGGGCCCGGTCCAGCCCGGCGAGGTGTCGGCACCAGATGCTTGAGTGGTCCCCGTGAGCGCCAGACCCGAGCAGACCCGCGAGCCGGCGTACACCCTGCTCCCGCCCACCGCGCCACCGACCGCACCGACACTGGACGAGCAGCAGCGCCGGGTCGTCGAGCACCCCGGTGGCCCGCTGCTGGTGCTCGCCGGACCCGGGACCGGGAAGACCACCACCCTGGTCGAGACGATCGTGGAGCGGATCGAGGGTCGCGGGGCCGACCCCGCCTCGGTGCTCGCCCTCACCTTCAGCCGCAAGGCCGCCGAGCAGCTCCGCGACCGGGTGACCGCGCGGGTCGGCCGGACGACCTCGACCGCGATGTGCTCGACGTTCCACTCCTTCGCCTACGCGTTGATCCGGAAGTACGCCCCGGCCGAGCTCTACGTCGCGCCGCTGCGGCTGCTGTCGGCGCCCGAGCAGGACGTCGTGCTGCGCGAACTGCTCACCGAGACCCCCGAGTCGGTGCGCTGGCCGGAGTCGCTCGGCCGCGCCCTCGGCACCCGCGGCTTCGCGCGCGAGGTGCACGACGTGCTGTCCCGAGCCCGGGAGAAGGGCCTCGACGGGCCCGCGCTCAGCGCGCTCGGTCGCGAGCACGACCTGCCCGAATTCGTCGCGGCCGGGCTGTTCCTCGACCAGTACCTCACCGTCCTCGACAGCCAGGGAGCCACCGACTACGCCGACCTGATCCGCCGAGCGGTGATCGAGGCGGAGTCCCACCGTGCCGAGCTGAGGGCGCGGTTCCGGCACGTCTTCGTCGACGAGTACCAGGACACCGACCCCGGTCAGGTCGCGCTGCTCCGGGCACTCGCCGGCACCGGCGCGCCCGGCGATGGACGCGAGCTGGTCGTCGTCGGCGACCCGCACCAGTCGATCTATGCGTTCCGCGGTGCCGAGGTCCGCGGGATCCTCGACTTCCCGCGGGAGATGACGTGCGCCGACGGCTCACCCGCACCGGTGGTCGCGCTGCGCACGACGCGCCGGTTCGGGCCCCGGCTGCTCACCGCCACGCAGCGGGTCGCCCGCCGGCTGCCGCTGACCGGCAGCATCCCCGAGGCGGCCCGGGGCGCGTTCCTGGCCCCGGTCGCGGCAGCCGATGAACACGGCGACGGCCGCGCCGAGGTGTGCACCTATGACACCGACCGGGCCGAGGCCGAGCACCTGGCCGACCTGCTCCGGCGGGCCCACCTCGAGGACGGGATCGGCTGGGACGAGATGGCCGTGCTGGTCAGGTCGGGACGCTCCCAGCTCCCCTCGCTGCGGCGATCGCTGCTGGCCGCCGGCGTGCCGGTCGAGGTGGCCGGGGACGACCTTCCCCTCGTCCAGGATCCCGCGGCGGCTCCGCTGCTCGACGCCCTGCGCGCCGCGCTGAACCTGCACAACGACGACCCCGGCGACATCGGCCACGTCGATGCCGCCAGGGCGGAGTCGCTGCTGATGGGCCCGTTGGGGGGTCTGGACGCCGCCGACGTACGCCGGCTGGCGCGTCGGCTGCGCGCCCGCGAGCGAGCCACCGATGAGCGGCCGACCCCGTCACCGCAGCTGGTCCGCCGCGCCGTGCTCGAGGACGGCTTCCTCGACGGTGTCGACAGCCCGGAGGCCACGAAGGCGCGGGCGCTCAACGCCCTGTTGGTCTCCGCCGCGGCGCAGGTCGCGGCCGGCGGGACCGCCGAGGAGGTGCTGTGGACACTCTGGTCATCGACGGGATGGCCACGACGACTGCGCACCGCCGCTGAGCGGGGCGGCGGCACCGCCCGGCGCGCACACCGCGATCTCGACTCCGTGGTCGCACTCTTCGAGGCCGCGGCGCGGGCGGAGGAGCAGCGGGATCACCAGGGGGTGCGCAACTTCCTGGCCACCCTCGCGGCCCAGCAGATCCCGGGTGACACTCTGGCTGAGCGCGGCGTGCGGGGCGCCGCCGTACGCCTGCTGACCGCGCACCGCAGCAAGGGTCTGGAGTGGCGGCTGGTGGTCGTCGCACACGTCCAGGCGGAGTCGTGGCCCGACCTGCAACGCCGGGCGACACTGCTGCGTGCGGACCGGATCGGCGCCCACGGCCTGGTCCCGCCGGTGAGCACCCGTGAGCTCCTCGCCGAGGAGCGGCGGCTGTTCTACGTCGCCTGCACCCGAGCCCGGGAGCGGCTCGTGGTGACCGCGGTCGCCTCCTCCGACGACGACGGAGAGCAGCCGTCGCGGTTCCTCGACGAGCTCGGCGTCGAGGTGCGCCACGTGCAGGGTCGCCCACCCCGGCCGCTGTCCCTGGCAGGCCTGGTCGCCGAGCTGCGGCGCACCGTCGCCGACCCGGAGACATCCTCTGCGCTGCGTGCTGCCGCGGCGCGGCGGCTGGCGAGACTGGCGGACGAACACGTGGGGGAGCGGCCCCTGGTCCCCCAGGCCGATCCCGCCTCCTGGTGGGGGACCCGTGCGCAGAGCGCTGCGGGCCGGCCGCTGCGTGACCCCGACGGTCCGGTGCCCGTCTCCGCGAGTGTGCTCGAGTCGGTGAGCCGGTGCCCGATGCGCTGGTTCCTCGAGCGCGAGGCCGGCGGCGTGCAGCCGGCAGCGCAGGCGGCCAGCGTGGGCCAGCTGGTGCACGCGCTCGCAGACCGGGTGGCCCGCGGCGACATCTCGCCAGAGCCCGACGGTCGCGTGGGCATCGACGCGCTGATGGCACAGGTGGACGCGGTGTGGGAGCGGTTCGAGTTCCGCACACCGTGGTCGCGCGATCGCGAGCACGCCCGGATCCGGCTGGCCCTGGAGCGCTTCTTGGACTGGCACTACCAGGACTCCCGCCGACTGCTCGGCACCGAGACCAGGTTCTCGACCGAGGTCGAGCTGGCGTCGGGGGAGCGGGTGCGGCTCAGCGGCTTCGCCGACCGGCTCGAGGTCGACCGCGACGAGCGGGTGGTGGTCGTCGACTTCAAGACCAATCGCAACCGGCCGAGCAACGTCGAGGTGACGCGCAACCTCCAGCTCGCCCTCTACCAGTACGCCGTCGACGCTGGCGCGGTCGAGGAGCTCCATCCGGACGCGCACTCGGGCGGGGCCGAGCTGGTCCAGCTCGGTTCGCTCGACGAGTCCGAGGCCGCCGTGGTGCAGCCGCAGCCGGCACCGGCGGCGGACGGCCCCGATCGGGAGGCGCTGCGCGAGCAGCTGGAGCTGGTGGCCCGGACGCTGCGCAGCGAGGTGTTCTGGGCGACGCCCGGGGACTTCTGCCGCACCTGCGCGTTCGTGGCGATCTGTCCGGCGAAGGGCGCCGGATCGGTGGTCAGCCAATGACCGCGGGACCATCGCGGCCGACGCGGCCGACGGGGCCGACACCCCGGCCGATCCGGTCCGCCGAGGAGCTCGCCGCGGTGATGGGCACGCCGTACACCCCGAGCGCGCAGCAGTGGGCGGCGATCTCCGCGCCGCTGACCCCGGCGGTGGTGATCGCCGGCGCCGGGTCCGGCAAGACCACCCTGATGGCCGCCCGCGTCGTCCACCTCGTGGTCACCGGCCAGGTCCGCCCCGAGGAGGTGCTCGGCCTGACCTTCACCACCAAGGCCGCCAGCGAGTTGCGTGGCCGGATTCGCGAGGCGCTCCTGGCGGCTGGCGCCCTGACCGGTCCCCGGCCGCTGCCCGGCGCGTCCGACGACGAGATGGAGGAGGAGCTCGAGCCGACGGTCGCGACGTACCACGCCTACGCCGCCAACCTGCTCACCGAGCACGGACTGCGCATCGGCCACGAGCCGGACACCCGGGTGATCACCGACGCCTCGCGCTACCAGCTCGGCGCCCGCGCGGTCGCGCGGTTCACCGGAGAGGTCGAGCAGCTCAGCGACCACCCGCCGACGGTGATCCAGTACATCCTCGCGTTGGACGCGGCGATGTCCGAGCACCTGGTCGGTCCCGACGAGGTGCGTGCCGCGGACGCGGAGGCGCGCCACGGGTTCATGGCCGCGCTGGCCGAGGAGCGCGCCGGCAATGACCGCAAGACCTACCGGGAGGCTATGGAGAAGGCGATCTCCGCGATCGACCGGCGGACCGAGCTGCTCGGCCTGGTCACGACGTACCGACGGCTGAAGTCCGACCTGGGCCTGATGGACTTCGGCGACCAGATCGCCCTGGCCGCCCGGCTGGTCGCCGCGCAGCCGGAGGTCGGCGCCCTCGAGCGCGGCAGGTTCAAGGTGGTCCTGCTCGATGAGTACCAAGACACCTCGGTGGCGCAGGCCCGGATGCTGGCGGGGCTCTTCTCGGGGCCGGACCCCGAGCACGGCCTGGGTCACCCCGTGATGGCGGTCGGCGACCCGCACCAGGCGATCTACGGCTGGCGGGGTGCGTCGGTGTCGAACATCCTCGGCTTCGCCGAGACGTTCCCGTCGCCGACCGGGGAGGTCCCGGTGCTGCCGTTGACGGTCAACCGGCGCTCGGAGCGGCGGATCCTGCAGGTGGCGAACGCGCTGGCCGGGCCGCTGTACGCCGGGCTGCCCGCCGTCACCCCCCTGGAGGCCAAGCAGGAGGCGGGCGACGGCGACGTCACGACCCGCGTCTTCGAGACCCAGGACGAGGAGCTGGCCTGGCTCGCCGACGCGGTCCGCGCAGCCCACACCGGGCTGTGGTCCGACATCGGGGTGCTCACCCGCGACAACGCCACGGCCGCGGCCTGCTACGACGCGCTGACCGCGGCCTCGGTCCCGGTGGAGATCGTCGGGCTGTCCGGCCTGCTGCGGCTCCCCGAGGTGGCGGGCGTGGTCGCGGTGCTCTCCCTCCTCGAGGACGTCACCGACAACGCCGCGATGCTCACCTTGCTCACCGGCCCCCGATGGGCGATCGGGCCCCGTGACCTGGCACTCCTCGGCGCCCGTGCCGCTGAGTTGTGCGGGGCGCCGTCCCGGGTCGCCGCGGCGGGCGACGCCCGGGCCGTGCAGATCCTCGAGGAGCTCGGCTCCATCGCGGACGGGGTCGATCCGGCCGAGGTGCCGGCGCTCGCCGACGCACTCGACGACCCCGGTGACGCGCCCTACTCCGCCGAAGCGCGGGAACGGCTCGCGCTGCTCGCCGCCGAGCTGCGGATGCTGCGCGCGAGTGCCGGCGAGCCGGTGCTCGACCTCGTCCGGCGCATCATCGACGTCACCGGCGTCGATGTCGAGCTCGCCTCAGCCGTCTCCACCGCCGCACCCGCGCGCCGGGACAACCTCGACCTGTTCGTGAAGGCCGTCGGCGAGTTTCAGGCCGTCGACGGCGAGGTGACCCTTGCGGCGCTGCTCGCCTACCTGACCGCCGAGGACGAGCAGGGCAGCGGCCTGGACCTGGCCACCCCGACGGAGGCAGACTCGGTCAAGCTCCTGACCGTGCACCGCGCCAAGGGCCTGGAATGGGACTCGGTGTTCTGCGTCGGCATGTGCGAGACCAGATTCCCGTCCAACCGGTCGCGGACGCTGTGGACCTCCTCGCCGGCGGTGCTGCCGGCGATGCTGCGCGGCGACGCCGTCGACCAGCCCCAGCTCCGCGGCTACGACAAGGCCGCCCTCGACGCCTACCGCGCCGACGCCCGGGACCACGACGCCACCGAGGAGCGCCGGCTGGGGTACGTCGCGCTGACCCGCGCCGCTCGACACCTGCACGTGAGCTCGCACTGTTGGGGGCAGCGCTCGACGCCGTTCGGGCCGTCGGCCTACCAGGCACTCGTGCGCGAGGCGGTGGAGGGCTGGCAGGGCACCGTCGCATGGCTGGAGCGGCCGGAGCGGGGCACCGCGAACCCCCTGCTCGGCAGGGACGCCGGCACTCCGTGGCCGGCCCGCGGGCTCGGTCGGGAAGCCGGCCTGCGGCAGGCGGCGGCCGCGTTGGTCCAGTCGGTCCCCAGGGCCGTCGACGACGAGGGGCTGGACATGGTCGAGGCCGCCCGGGTGCAGGACTGGGACGACGAGCTCGACCGGCTGCTGGCCGAGGCACGGGCCGAGCGCGGCGGCCGGCTCGGCGTACCCCTGCCGTCGAGCCTGTCGGCCACGGCGATGGTCCGGCTGCGGGAGGACCCCGAGGGCTTCGTCCGCGACCTGGCCCGGCCGATGCCACGACCGCCGTCGCCCGCAGCCCGGTTCGGCACCCGCTTCCACGCCTGGGTGGAGGCCCGTTTCGGACAGCAGGGCCTGCTCGACCCCGACGACCTGCCCGGCCGGGCCGACACCGGCATCGAGGACGAGGCCGAGCTCGCTGCCCTGGTCGAGCGCTTCGAGGCGGGTCCGTTCGCCGAGCGGGTTCCGCTCGCCGTCGAGGCGCCGTTCGCTCTGGTGCTCTCCGGGCAGGTGGTGCGCGGTCGCATCGACGCGGTCTACCTCGACGCGGACGGCCCCGACAAGCAGTTCCTCGTCGTCGACTGGAAGACCAACCGCACCCAGAGCGCCGACCCGCTGCAGCTCGCGATCTACCGCCTGGCGTGGGCCGAGCTGGCCGGCGTCCCCGTGGACAGCGTGCGCGCGGCGTTCCACTACGTCCGCTCGGGCGAGACGGTGGAGCCCGCGGACCTGCCCGGTCGGTCGGCGCTCGAGGCGCTGCTGCGACCCTGAGTGGGGGTCGGCGGGCTATTCCTCGGCGACGTCCTGGATCGCCGCCAGGGCGATCTCGACCATGTCGCCGAACGAGCGCTCCCGCTCGAGCGCGCTGGTCTGCTCGCCGGTGACGATGTGGTCGCTGACCGTGCACACCGCCAGCGCCCGCCGGCCGTACGCCGCCGCCAGCGTGTAGAGCGCACTGGCCTCCATCTCCACCGCGAGCACCCCGTGGGCCACGAACGGCTCGAGCAGCTCTGGGCGGGGCGAGTAGAACGCATCGCCGGAGAAGAGCAGCCCGACGTGGGTCGTCACGTCGGTGCGGCGGCGGGCCGTGTCGACCGCGGCCCGGAGCAGGTCGAAGTCGGCCACCGGGGCGTAGTCGAGGCCCGCGAAGCGGATCCGGTTCATCCCCGAGTCCGTACACGCGCCCGACGCGATCACGACGTCGCGCAGGGACAGTCGGTCGACCAGCGCACCGCAGGACCCGACCCTGACCACCTGCTGCACGTCGTAGTCGGAGAACAGCTCGTTGACGTAGATCGACATCGACGGCTGACCCATGCCCGAGCCCTGCACGGAGATGGGGATGCCCCGCCAGCTGCCGGTGTAGCCGAGCATGCCGCGCACCTCGGAGTAGCAGCGTGCGCCCTCGAGGAAGGTCTCCGCGATCCACTTCGCGCGCAGAGGGTCACCGGGCAGCAGCACGGTGGGGGCGATCTGTCCGGGCTCGGCGCCGAGGTGCGTGCTCACCTCGCCCAACCTAGCTGTCGCCACATGCCTCCGACGATCCCGCCCGGCAGCGCTACCCTCGCAGGAATGGAGCCCACCCCGCTGTCCCTCCCGGCCGCGACCGACCCTTGGGGCGATTGGCTACGCGACCGGGTGCGCGAGGGTCTCGGCCGCGCCGGCGAGGTCGTGGCCACGCTGCGCGAGGCGTCCGACGGCCATGCGGCGATCCTGCAGCTGTGGAACGACGCGGGCATCGAGGTCGCCAACGTCTTGGCGGTCACCTCGCTGGCCGCTGCGGTGCACCCCGACGAGGAGGTCCGGTCCACGGCCGAGGAGCTCGAGGCGGAGGCTCGCCGGTTCCTCACCGACCTGACCCTCGACGCGAGCGTCTTCGCCCGGCTGGAGTCGGTGCGCCCCGACCCCCTCGACGACGGCGCCCGACGGGTGCTGGCCGACGCCCTCCGCGAGTTCCGGCGCAGCGGTGTCGATCGTGACGAGGACGTGCGGGACCGGGTGCGCGAGCTGCGGGACCGCGAGACCGCGCTGGGGCAGGCGTTCGCCCGGAACATCCGCGAGGGCCGCCGTACGACCAAGGTGCCGGTCTCGGCCCTGGCCGGACTGCCCGCCGACTTCATCGCCGACCACCCCGCCGTCGACGGCGAGGTCGAGATCAGCACCGACTACACCGAGACCCACCCGTTCCTCACCTTCAGCACCGACGCCGAGGCCCGGCGGGCGGTCGGAGCGACCTTCTTCGACCTCGGCTGGCCGGCGAACGACCAGGTGCTCGCCGACCTGCTCGCCGTACGCCACGAGCGAGCCACGCTGCTGGGCTACCCGGACTGGCCCTCGTACGACGCCGAGGTGAAGATGATCGGGTCGGGCCCGGCCATCGCCGAGTTCATCGACCGGATCAGTGCCGAGGCGGACGAGGCGGGACGCAGTGAGGTCGCCGAGCTGGCCGAGGCCGTCGGCGAGACTGTCGACGTGGTCAGCTGGCGGCATGCCCTCGAGGAGCTGAAGCGGGAGCGCTTCGGGGTCAGCGCCAACGAGGTCCGCTCCTACCTCGACTTCACCAAGGTTCGGGACGGGCTGCTCGCGGTCACCGGCCGCCTCTTCGGCGTCGAGTACCAGCCCGTCGCGACGCCGAGCTGGCACCCCGACGTCACGGCGTACGACGTGCTCCTCGACGGCGACCTGCTCGGTCGGATCCATCTCGACCTGCACCCGCGGGCGGGCAAGTACAACCACGCGGCGCAGTTCGACCTGCGCCCCGGCGTCCGCGGCCGGCAGCTGCCGGAGGGGGTGCTGGTCTGCAACTTCCCCCGCGGGCTGATGGAGCACCGCGACGTGGTCACCCTGTTCCACGAGTTCGGCCACCTGCTCCACCATGTCCTCGCCGGTCGACACGAGTGGGTCCGGTTCTCCGGAGTGGCCACCGAGTGGGACTTCGTCGAGGCGCCGTCGCAGATGCTCGAGGAGTGGGCCTGGGACACCGAGGTGCTGCGCAGCTTCGCCACAAACGCCGACGGCGACCCGATCCCCGCCGCGCTGGTGGAGCGGATGCGCGCGGCCGAGGAGTTCGGCAAGGGGTTCTTGGCCCGCACCCAGATGTTCTACGCGGCGGTCTCCTACCGGTTCCACCAGGAGCGGCCAGCCGACCTGACCGCCCGGCTGTTCGAGCTCTACGACGAGTACTCCCTGCTCCCGCCGCTTCCCGGCACCCACTTCCACGCCGGCTTCGGCCACCTCGAGGGCTACTCGTCGGCCTACTACACCTACATGTGGTCCAAGACGATCGCCAAGGACATGTTCACCGCGTTCGACCCCGACGACTTGTTCGCGCCCGAGGTCGCGATCCGTTACCGCGACCGGGTGCTGGCGCCCGGCGGCTCCCGGGACGCGGCTGCACTGGTCGCGGACTTCCTCGGCCGGCCCTACGACACCAGGGCGTTCACCGCATGGCTGACCAGCTGATCCCCGTGGGCGCCCACGACCGCGCCGCGGACCGCCGCACCGACGACGCCTGGCTGGAGCAGGCCTGGGCCGACCCGGCCACCCGGGTCCTCGCCGTGGCCGGCACCCGGCTGCACGCGCCCGGCGGTGAGGTCGCCTGGACCTCGTCGGCCGAGGCGCCGGATGGGCTGCGGGCGTTCCTCGGCGCCGACGAGCACGGCGCCCGGTTCGCCGTCGTCGCGCCGCGGGACCTCGCCGACGGCGAGGACTGGGTCGGGTTGCGCGCGGTCCTCGGCCGGCTCCCGGACGCGGACGCGTCGTACGTCGTGCACGCCGTCGGCCTCGCCGAGTGGCACGCCTCGACCCGGTTCTGCCCGCGCTGCGCGGCAGCGCTGCAGCCCGCCCAGTCAGGGCATGTGCTGCACTGCCCGTCCTGCGGACGGGACCAGTTCCCGCGCACCGATCCCGCGGTGATCATGCTCGTGACCGACGACGACGACCGGGCGCTGTTGGGCCGCCAGCGGGTCTGGCCACGAGGCCGATGGTCGACGCTGGCCGGCTTCGTCGAGCCAGGGGAGTCCCTCGAGGACGCCGTACGCCGGGAAGTGCTGGAGGAGAGCGGCATCCGGGTCGGCGAGGTCACCTACTTCGGGTCCCAGCCCTGGCCGTTTCCCGCCTCGCTGATGCTGGGCTTCACCGCTCGTGCAGTCAGCACCACCATCGAGGTCGACGGAGACGAGCTGGAGGACGCCCGCTGGTTCAGTCGTGCCGAGGCGTTGGCCGGCGCCGCAGACGGCACCGTCGTGGTGCCGGCAGGGGTCTCGATCTCGCGGCGCCTCATCGTCGACTGGTACGGCGACGAGCTTCCCGGCTCCTGGACCTGAGGAGCTCTCCGGCCGGACTCGCTGCTGGACTGCGGCAGCGGCACCCGGCAGGCTTCGGCCATGTCGACGCGCCGGATGAGCAACGAGCAGGCCCACGACATCGCCCGCAAGGGCCCGGGCCGGGTCGCGTACTTCTTCGTGCGGATCGTCCTGATGCCGGTCCTGCGGATGCTGTTCGCGATGCGGGTGTCCGGCAAGGAGCACGTGCCGGCCCGTGGCCCGGTGGTGATCGCCCCGAACCACAAGAGCTTCTGGGACGCCTTCTTCATCTCCGCGGTGCTCTCCCGGCGGATCTACTTCATGGGCAAGGCGGAGCTGTTCGAGGGCCGGGCCGGCAAGCTGCTGATCTCGCTGGGCGGCTTCCCGGTACGCCGAGGCGCCTCGGACTCCGAGGCGATCGCGACCGCGCTGGCGATCCTCGAGCGCGGTGACGCCCTCGCGCTGTTCCCCGAGGGGACCCGGGTGTCCGACCCGGCGGAGCTCGGCCAGCCTCGTCGAGGGGCCGCGCGGATCGCGATCGAGGGCGGCGCGCCGATCGTGCCTACCGCGATCACCGGCACCGAGAAGCGCCGGTTCCACCTGCCGCGCCGGGTCCAGGTCTCCTTCGCCGCGCCGATCCCGGTCGCCGAGCTGCGCGCCACCCCGGAGGACGCGGGCAAGCTGATCGAGGACGCGGTCTGGCCGGTGGTCTCCGAGGACTACCGGAGGTTGCGGGCCCGGCCCGGCTTGGTCGCCGCGGGGTTGGCGGCCGTGGGCGTCGGCATCGCCGTACGTCGGTGGCGGGCGCGTCGCTGAGACCGCCGGTGCCGAGGCTCAGGCCAGGGCGGCGAGCTTCTCCTGGACCTGCTTCAACGACGGGTTGGTCTGTGCCGTGCCGTCGGTGTACACCAGCGTGGGCACGGTCTGGTTGCCGTCGTTGGCAGCCATCACGATGTCGGCGGCCGCCGGGTCCTGCTCGATGTCGACGACGTCGTACGCGATCCCGGCCCGGTCCATCTGACCCTTGAGCCGGTGGCAGTATCCGCACCAGGGGGTGGTGTACATCGTGACGGCACTCATCAGACTGTCGCTCCTCGCGCCTAGGGTGTGACCACACAACAACCCCGACCCGGAGATCCTTCCCTGTGCCCGCCCCCGTGACCGCAGACCTGCCATCGCCCGACCAGCTGCTCAGCGCCCTCGACCCCGAGCAGCGCGCGGTCGCCGAGGCGTTGCGAGGCCCGGTCCGGGTCCTCGCCGGCGCGGGCACCGGCAAGACGCGGGCGATCACCCACCGGATCGCCTACGGCGTGGCATCGGGCGTCTACAAGCCCACCGAGGTGCTGGCCGTCACCTTCACCACCCGGGCCGCCGGGGAGATGCGCGGCAGGCTGCGCGGCCTGGGGGCTGCGGGCGTGCAGGCGCGGACCTTCCACTCCGCTGCGCTGCGCCAGGTCCGGTTCTTCTGGCCGAAGGTCTACGGGGGCGCCCCGCCCCAGCTGATCGAGTCCAAGATCCCGATCGTCGCGGTGGCCGCCCGGCGCAACCGGCTCCAGGTCGACCAGGCCCGGCTGCGGGACCTCGCTGCGGAGATCGAGTGGGCCAAGGTCAGCAACGTCCTCCCCGACGACTACCCGCGCCTCGCCGGCACCCGCCACCGTGAGGTCACCGGCCTCGATGCGCCGACCGTGGCACGCGTCTTCGCGACCTACGAGGAGCTCAAGCGGGAGCAGGGCCGGATGGACATGGAGGACGTCCTGCTCTGCGCCGCGGCGCTGCTGGCCGAGGACGAGCGGGTCGCCGCCGAGGTCCGCCGGCAGTACAAGTGGTTCGTCGTCGACGAGTTCCAAGACGTCAGCCCGATCCAGTCGGCGCTGCTCGAGCTCTGGCTGGGCGGGCGTCACGAGATCTGCGTGGTCGGTGACCCGACGCAGACGATCTACTCGTTCGCGGGCGCCCGGGCCTCCTACCTCACCGACTTCGCGGCGAGCCATCCCGGCACCACCAGCATCGAGCTGGTCCGCAACTACCGCTCGACCCCGCAGGTGATCGCGACCGCCAACGCCCTGACCAGGGGCAGCTCCACTCGGGGCGTGGAGCTGCGCCCCCAGCACGAGTCCGGCCCCGAGGTGGCCTGGCACGAGCTCCCCGACGAGGTCGCCGAGGGTGAGGCGGTCGCCGCCGAGGTGCTGCGGTTGCAGCGCGCGGGCGTGCCGCTGCGGGAGATCGCCGTGCTGTTCCGGATCAATGCCCAGTCCGAGGGGTTCGAGGAGGCGCTCGCCGCTCGCGGCATCCCGTACGTCGTCCGCGGGGCGGCTCGCTTCTTCGACCGCAGCGAGGTGCGGCAGGCGATCGCCCTGCTGCGGGCCGAGGCCCGGGCCGGCGAAGCTCCCCACGATGACGTCGGTCCGCGGGTCCGTGCCGTGCTCGCCGGGATGGGCTGGACGTCCGAGGCGCCCGGCGGGCGTGGGCAGGCCCGCGACAGGTGGGAGTCGCTGATGGCGCTGGTCTCCCAGGCCGACGACTACGCGGAGGCAGAGCTCGCGGGCACCCTCGAGGGCTTCGTGGCCGAGCTCGATCGTCGCGCCCACGAGCAGCACGCCCCGGTGGCCGAGGGGGTCACCCTGGCCACCCTGCACGCCGCGAAGGGGCTGGAGTGGGATGCGGTGTTCTGCTGCGGACTGCAGGAGGGCACCCTCCCGATCACCTACGCGGACACGCCCGAGGCGGTCGAGGAGGAGCGCCGGCTGCTCTATGTCGGGATCACCCGTGCGCGCCGTCACCTGTGGCTGTCCTGGTCGCTGGCCCGCAGCCCCGGGGGCCAGGCGCGGCGCCGGCCCTCGCGCTTCCTCGACGGCCTGCGCCCGGCCTCGGCCACCGACCGACCGGCGGGGGGCTCGGCCGGCTCGTCGCGCCGGTCACGCAGTCGCCGGGCCGCGGTCTGCAAGCTGTGCCGGCGTCCCTTGGCGACCTCGGGGGAGCGCAACCGCGGCTACTGCCAGGACTGTCCGGTCCCGTACGACGAGTCGCTGTTCGACGCGTTGAAGTCGTGGCGCAAGGAGCGCGCCGAGGCCGAGAGCGTGCCGGCGTACGTCGTCTTCTCCGACGCCACCCTCGAGGCCCTCGCCGAGGTGCGGCCCACCGACCGCGATGCGTTGCTGCGGATCAACGGCATCGGCCCCTCCAAGCTGGAGAAGTACGCCGACGACGTGCTGGCGATCCTGGCCTGAGAACGGCGGCCAGCTCGGGGCTTCCTTAAATGATTTGCGCGCCCGAATGAGGGCGGCGTAACTTGACCCTCACGACTTGCGCACCACGGAGCTGACAACTCCGGCGCCCGACCAGCACGAAGGAGGTGCACCGACGATGAGCAACAACACCAGCATCTGGACGATCGACCGTGGCTACGCCATGCCTTCCGCCGCGGCCGCTTGCGTCGTGCCCTCCCACGCCGGTGCTGCCCTCCGCCGCACGCGTGGTGCCGTCGATCTGACCGCCGGTTTCGTGACCGAGCCGAAGTTCGACGCGGGTCCCCGCACCTGGAGTCCACCGATCTGACGAGTCCTGACTCGACGACCGGCAACCTCCAGGCCGCGGAACCCACCAAGGGATCCGCGGCCGTTCTGTTTTTCCGGCACCGGATCTCGCCCGGCTGTTCTCAACCCGCAGTTGCTCGCAGAAGTTCGAAAAGTAGGAGGAAGCACATGAGCACCAGTGCTCTCGACCCCGCCCAGGCGGACGAGGCGGAACGGTTGCCCTGTCGCAGGGAGGACCCGGAGCTGTTCTTCGCCGAGTCACCCAGCGACGTCGAGCTCGCCAAGGCCCTGTGCACGAGCTGCCCGGTCGTTGCCGAGTGCCTCGCCGGTGCGCTCGAGCGCCGTGAGCCGTGGGGTGTGTGGGGCGGCCAACTGTTCCTCCAAGGAGTGGTGATCCCCCGCAAGCGCCCCCGCGGTCGGCCCCGCAAGGACGCTGTCGTCGCGGCCTGAGCAACCAGACACCATGACCGGAATACCTGATCGGAGCAAGACCATGGAACACCTCATCCACGAGGACCTGGCGCGTGCCCATGTCGGCGCGCGCCTCCGGGAGGCGCAGCTGACCCGCCGCGAGCAGCAGCTCGTTCGGGCCAAGCGCCTCTCCCGCAGGGCGGAGCGCGCCGCCGCACAGGCGCGGCTGGCCCTGGCCCGCGCCCTGTAGTGGGCAGCGAGGCACCTGCGGGCACGGGGCCGGTTCCACCACTGTGGTGGAACCGGCCCCTTGTGCTCTCCGGGCCAGCGCAACGGAGCCCAGCGTCCCGGCCGCGCGGCATCGTGCGCTCGTCCAGCGCGCGACGTAGCGTGGCGTCGTGGTGACCTGTGACTTCTGCGGCAGCACCGAGCCCGGCGAGCAGCCGCCGGTGAGCTGGACCTCGGCCACCGAGCAGGGGCGGCTCAAGTTGTTCTGCGCACGCTGCTCACGCGAGTACCTGCGGTCGATGGAGGCGAAGCTGGACTCCGACCACTGGTGAGTGGGCTGCAGGCTAGCGCGGGTCGGCGAACCCGGGCAGGTTCTCCTCCAGCAGGGCGCGGAACGGCAGCTCGGCCTCGAGCTGGCTGAGCACCCCGATGGCGCCGGTCCAGGTGCGGTGGATCAGCAGGTACGACGGCGGCAGGTTCAACCGCAGCATGGTGGCGTAGGCCTCCCCGCGCGGGTCGTTGAGGCGCCGGAACTGTCGACGCATCCATTGGCGGGAGAACTGGAAGGTCTCCTCGGCGGCCGGCTCGATGAAGGGGCCGAGATAGGCGCGGAGCTGGTCGGCGTCGAGGCGGATCCGCTCTCGGATGAACCCCTCCTCGCGCAGCTGGTCGACCAGCTGGTCGTAGTCGTCCATCGCCGCGATCCGGATCAGCGCGCCCAGCGACCGGGGCAGGCCACGCTCCGGCAGTCGCGCTACGGCTCCGAAGTCGAGCACGCCGAGGCGTCCGGGCGTGCCGTCGGCGCTCGGCAGCGGACGGAAGTTACCCGGGTGAGGGTCCGCGTGCAGCATCCCGGTGCGCGACGGCCCGCCGAAGAGGAACCGGACGAAGTGCCCGGCGTAGTGATCGCGCTCCTCCTGGGTGCCGTCCCGGATCACCTGGGCGAGCGACCCGGGACTCTCCAGCCACTCGGTGACCAGGACGTGCGGGCTGCCGGCCACCACGTCGGGCACCACGATGTCCGGGTCGTCGCGGTAGGCGGCCGCGAAGGTCCGCTGCGCATCGGCCTCGAGGCCATAGTCGAGCTCCTCGGCTGCCCGCGCCTGCAGCTCGGCGAGCAGCGGCTTGACCTCGATGCCGGGCACCATGGGGCCCAGGGAGCGAGCCAGTCGGGCCAGCTGTCGCAGGTCGGAGCGCAACGCCTCGCCCGCGCCCGGGTACTGGACCTTGACGGCGACCCCGAGGCGGCGGTCACCGGTCCCCGCCCCCGGCTCGACCCAGATGCCCTTGTGCACCTGCCCGATCGAGGCGGCCGCCGCGGGGACGGCGTCGAAGTCGACCAGGTGCTCGTGCCAGTTCGCGCCGAGATCCTCGGCCAGCCGCTGCCGGATCATGATCGTCGGCATCGGCGGTGCGGAGTCCTGCAGGCGGGTCAGCTGCTCGCGGTACGGCGCGGCCAGCTCCTCGGGCAGCGCTGCCTCGAAGATCGACATCGCCTGGCCGAACTTCATCGCCCCGCCCTTGAGCTCGCCCAACGTCCGGAAGAGCTGCTCGGCGGTGCGTTGCTGGATCTCGGTCAGCACCGCCTCGGACGACGCGCCGCCGAGCCGCTTGCCCAGACCGACCGCGCTGCGGCCGGCGTACCCCAGCGGCAGCGCCGCGAGTCGGGCGGTGCGGGCCACCGCCTTGCGGGGAAGGTCGTTCACCCCGCCAGTCTGCCCGATGGGCGCGCGTCCTCCGGCGCGGCCTCGTCGGTCCACCCGCACGCGCAGCCGGGGTGACGCAGCCAGCGGGCGGCGACCATGCCGCTCAGCGCGCCGTCGACGGTGATCGTGGTGGACCAGGTCGCCGGCCGGGCGCCGCCGAGATGACCGGCCAGGTCGTGCAGGGCCCAGCTGGTGAGCAGCACTGCGAGCAGGGGGTCCACCGGATCCGCCACGGCATCGGGCCGGGGCCGGCCGGACGCCGCGGCGTACCGGGTGACCACCGCGTGGTGGCCCGGGTCCTCGTCCGCGCGGTGCTCGTCGAGGCAGCGCAGGCAGGCCGTCACGCCGGGGACGACCAGTGGACCGAGCACCGCGGCCCCGTCGACCAACCGGACCGCGATGTGCGTCGTCCGCGACCGGAGCAGCGGGTCGAGCAGGTCACGGTCGAGCTCGCCACGGCTGAGCACCAGGGCGGCATCGCCCGGGTCCGCGGCGGACGGGTCGTGACGGGCCAGGCCGGCGGCGTCCAGGAGCGCGCCCGGATCCAGGTCGGAGGCGGCGGCGCCCAGGTCTCCGTGCACGGCGATCCGGGCGCGCACCGGCTGCTCGGCATCGGCGTCCACGACTAGGCCCGCCGCCACCAGCTCGTCGAGGGTGCTGCGCGCCTCCGGGTCGTCGGGCAGGGTGTCGCGCGCGAGCAGCGCCTCTACCAGGCGGGTGTTCGCGGCGCTGCGCGTGAGGACCGCGCACCGGTCGGCGGTGATCCCGATCTGCAACAGTCCACGACCACGGTCGACGACCCGCAGCCCGGGGGCGAGGATCGGATGGCGGAGCATCCGCAGACGGTAGAGCCGGGCGGCCGCACCCGTCGAACGGCCGTCCACAGGGCTTCGCCCGGAGCGGGCGAACGCGCGAAGGCGGACCCCCCGAGGGGGATCCGCCTTCGCGAAATCGGATGCGGCGTGAAGCTCAGGCCTTGCCGAGGATCCGGTTGAGGTTGGTGCCGCAGACGGGGCAGACGGCCTTCGCCATCCGGGTGCCCTTGTCGTTCACCCTGACCTCGCCCTCGGCCTCGCGCTTCTCCTTGCACTTCACGCAGTAGAACTCGCCGCTCCAGGTCTCCGCCATGACGGCCTCCTTGTTCTGGTTGTTCGTGGTCGTCGCGGCGGGGATTGCAGGGAAGTCCCGCCGGGGTCCGGCCTGCGGACCGGTTACGACACTAGTCGACTGCGGCGGGGATTCCGTGCACCGGGGCGAGCCGGCGCCAGGCGTGTCCCGGCGCGACCACGCGGCCCGGATCGCAAAGTAGCCTCACCGTCATGACCCACGTGCCCGACCTGGCCGGGCTGGATCTGGCGCACCTGAGTGTGCGTCGGCCCAGCGACGGCGTCGTCGTACTCACCCTGGACAACCCCGACCAGCGCAACGCGATGTCGGCGGAGATGACCGATTCCTGGGGCCGCGCGCTCGATGCGGTCGCCGCGGACCCCGACGTACGCGCGGTCGTGGTGACCGGCGCAGGGACGGCGTTCTGCTCCGGTGGCGACACCGGCTGGATCGCCTCCGAGCCGGACGCCGGGGTCGACCGGCTGCGCAGCCGGATGATCGGGTTCTATCGCGCCTGGCTGCGGATCCGCGACCTCGAGGTGCCCACGATCGCGGCGGTCAACGGGCCGGCGATCGGGGCCGGTCTGTGCGTCGCGCTCGCCTGCGACCTGCGCTTCGCGGCACGCGGGGCGCGGTTGTCCGCGCCGTTCGTCAAGCTCGGGATGCACCCGGGGATGGCCGCGACCCATCTCCTGCCCGACGTCGTCGGCCCGGCCACGGCACGTGACCTGCTGCTCACCGGACGGACGGTGGACGCCGACGAGGCGCTTGCCCTGGGGCTGGTCTCGCGGGTCCTCGACCCCGAGCGCTTCGAGACCGAGGTGCTGGCCGCCGCCACCGAGATCGCCGCGACGGCGCCGATCGCATCCCGCTACACCACGGTGGCGTTGCGCGACGGGCACGCCGACATCGAGTCCGCCCTGCAGTGGGAGGCGCTCGCGCAGCCGGTCACGATGGCGACCGCCGACCTCCAGGAGGGCATCGCCGCGGCGAGGGAGCGCCGTGCCCCGCGGTTCCGCGGCCACTGAGCCCGCGCTGCCCGACGTCGGGACGGAGACGAGGCCCTCGACGATCCCTGCAGCTGCGTTTGCCTTCCCCTTGCGAACGCAACCTCGAGGTCGTCGAGGGCCTCAATGAGTGCCAACCTAGGGGGAGTGCGCCGGCCGGTCAATGCGGTTGGCGACCGACCTGTCCACCACCTGTGGACAACCCTGTGGAAAGGTGTGGACGACCGGCCGTGTGTTGTGGATCACATGTGGAGGAAGGGCGTTGAGCCGGTGCTGAGCGCGGAACCCGAGGACACGCCCGCGACCGGGCCACACGACGGGCCACAGGACGGTCCCCGAGACTGGCGCAGCGACCGGATCGGCGCCGCCCTGCGCGGGGAGAACCCCACCGTGCTCGCCCGGGTGCCGGCCGGGTTCGCCGTCATCGGCGACGTGCAGTGGCTCCCCGGCTACTGCGTGCTGCTCACCGACGACCCCGCCGTGGAGCGACTCTCGGACCTCGCGCCAACCGCCCGCGCCGACTACCTCGACTCGGTGGCCCGGCTGGCCGCCGCGGTGGAACGGGCCTGTGCCGCCGCCGATCCGGGGTTCCGGCGGGTCAACATCGAGATCCTCGGCAACACCGACCCCTACCTGCACGCGCACGTGTGGCCGCGCTACGGCTGGGAGCCGGTCGATCTGGTCGGCCATCCGGTGTGGCTCTACCCGCGCACGCACTGGTCGGACCCCGCGCACGCGCTCGATGCGCGTCACGACCCGCTGCGCGCCGCGATCACCGCGGAGCTGATCGAGACGGGGCGCCGGTGACCGCGGAGCAGCGCGTGCCGCGGGCGGCGTACGTCACCTGGCTGATCGGTCTGGCGGCGTATGTGATGGCGGTGTTCAACCGCACCTCGTTCGGTGTCGCGGTGATCCCGGCCGCGCACCGCTTCCACGCCTCGGCGAGCGACCTGGCGTCGTTCACGGTCGTCCAGCTGATCGTGTACGCCGGCCTGCAGATCCCCGTCGGCGTGCTCCTGGACCGGGTCGGGGCCCGTCGGCTGATCATCGCCGGCGGCGTCTTGATGACCCTCGGGCAGCTCGGCCTGGCGTTCTCCACCTCGGTGTCCACGGCGCTGCTGATGCGGATCCTGATCGGGGCGGGCGACGCGGTCACCTTCATCAGCGTGCTGCGCGTGGTCACCGACACCTTCCCGGGCCGGACGGTCCCGGTGATCACCCAGCTGACCGGGATCTTCGGCCAGCTCGGCGGCGTTCTCAGTGCGATCCCGCTGGCCGCGATGCTGGGCTCGTCAGGGTGGACGCGGTCCTTCGAGCTGGTGGCCTCCCTGGGCGCGCTGGTCACCGTGCTGGTGATCGTGGCGCTGCGCGTGGAGGACGTCGAGCACCGGACGGCCCCCGGATTGGCCCAGGCGTGGGAGCAGATCAAGGGCGCCTGGCGACATCCCGGCACCCAGCTGGGCCTCTGGACCCACTTCACGACCCAGTTCTCCCCGACGGTCTTCACGCTGCTGTGGGGATTCCCGTTCCTGATCTCCGGGGAGGGCCAGTCCCGCGGCACCGCGAGCATGCTGCTGACCGTCAACGTCGCCGCCGGCGCGGTGGTCTCACCGCTGCTCGGTCGACTGGTCGCCCGGCACCCGCTGCGACGTTCATGGATGGTGCTCAGCATCACCCTGAGCTGCGTGGCCGGGTGGACGCTCGTGCTGGCGTGGCCCGGGCAGGCGCCGCTGTGGGTGCTGGTCGTCCTCGTCGTCTCGATCGCGGCCGGCGGCCCTGGGTCGATGATCGGGTTCGACTTCGCCCGGACGTTCAACCCCAGCGAGCGGATCGGCACCGCGAGCGGGATCGTCAACGTGGGCGGCTTCGTGGCGTCGCTGTCGCTGATGTACGCCATGGGTGTGACGCTGGACCTGCTCACCCCCGGACACGGGTCGGACTACTCGCTCTCGGCGTTCAAGTGGGCGTTCGGGCTGCAGTACCTGATCTGGGCCGGCGGCACCGTCGCGATCCTGGTCAGCCGACGCCGGGTGATCCGGCGCGAGGAGATCGTCATCCCCAAGATCCGTGAGGCGGTGCTGCGCGAGTATCGCGCCCGCCGTGACCGCCGGGAGCAGGAGGACTGATGCCCGACTCGTACGACGACGGCCCGGTGGCCGCGCTGCGCCGGATCGCCTTCCTGCTCGAGCGATCCCGCGCGGAGACCTACAAGGTCAAGGCGTTCCGGGCTGCTGCCGCCACGATCCTGCCCGTCCCCGGCGACGAGCTCGCCGCCCGGGTTGAGGCGGGCACCCTGCGCGAGCTCCCCGGGATCGGCGCGTCGACGGCCGCAGTGATCTCCGACGCGGTGCAAGGACGGATGCCGGCCCGGCTGGCCAAGCTCGAGGCGGAGGAGGCCGGCCCGCTGGTGGAGGGAGGTCTCGCCGTACGCGCGGCGCTGCGCGGCGACCTGCACTCGCACAGCGACTGGTCCGACGGCGGCTCGCCGATCGAGGAGATGGCGTTCACCGCCATGGAGCTGGGCCACGACTACCTGGTGCTCACCGACCACTCTCCGCGGCTGACCGTCGCGAACGGGCTGAGCGTGGCCCGGCTACAACGTCAGCTCGAGGTCGTCGACGCCGTCAACGACCACCTCGGTCGCGCGGTCCCTGAGCCGGTCGGTCCGATCCCGAAGCCTGTCGAAGGGTTCCGGCTGCTCAAGGGCATCGAGGTGGACATCCTCGACGACGGCTCGCTCGACCAGACCGAGGAGATGCTGGCGCGGCTCGACGTACGCGTGGCCTCGGTGCACTCCAAGCTCCGGATGGATCCGGCCGCGATGACCCGCCGGATGGTCGCGGCCTGCGCCAACCCGTTCACCAACGTGCTCGGGCACTGCACCGGTCGGCTGGTGACCGGCGGCAGGGGGGTGCGGCCGCAGTCGGAGTTCGACGCGCGGGCCGTGTTCGAGGCGTGCGCCGCCCACGACGTCGCGGTCGAGATCAACGCCCGGCCCGAGCGCCGCGACCCGCCCACCGAGCTGATCCGGCTCGCGCTGGACATCGGCTGCCTCTTCTCCATCGACTCCGACGCCCACGCACCCGGCCAGCTGGACTTCCAGATCCACGGCTGCGCCCGCGCCGAGGAGCTCGGCATCGACCCGGATCGGATCGTCAACACCTGGCCGGTCGACCGGCTGCTGGCCTGGGCCCGAACCGGATAGCCGTCGGTGCGGACGGGAGGTACCTTCTGCTCCATGGCCGGCCAGCGCGAGGAGCCACCCACACCCGAGGTGGAGGTACGCCGGTCCCGGCGTCGGACCCGCACCGTGTCGGCGTACCGCCAAGACGGCCCGGACGGCAAGGTCATCGTGATGATCCCGGCCCGGTTCACCCGGGCCGAGGAGGCCCGGTGGGTCGAGCAGATGATCGCCCGGCTCGACCGCAGCGAGCGCCGCAAGCACCGCACCGACGAGCAGCTGATCCGGCGGGCGCGCGAGCTGTCGCGCGAGTACTTGCACGGCAGGGCGCAGCCGGTGTCGGTGCGCTGGGTGGACAACATGACCACCCGGTGGGCGTCGTGCACGCCGACCGACCGCACCATCCGGATGTCGGAGCGACTGCAGCCGATGCCGGCGTGGGTGGTCGACTACGTGCTGCTGCACGAGCTCGCCCATCTGCTCGAGCCGAGCCACAACGCACGCTTCTGGCACTGGGTGGATCGGTTCCCCCGGGCCGAGCGCGCCAAGGGCTACCTCGAGGGCGTCAGCGCCTCGGCCTCCCTGGGCATCGCCCCCTGCGACTGACCGTACGGCGCCGAGGCGGCTCAACCTTGCAGCCGTACGGCGCCGAGGCGGCGCAACCTTGCAGCCGTACGACGTTCAGCGAGCGACGAGCCGGGCCAGCCGGACCAGTTCGACCATGTCCGGCTCGTCGGTGGGGAGATCGTCGACGTCGAACCAGCGCACGTCCAGGGACTCGCTGCTGATCACCGCGGCCGTCTCGGCGGGGACCCGGGCGGCGTAGCGCACGTCGAGGTGGTGCACAGTCGTGCCCGGGTGGCAGAACGGCACCGGGTGGGACGAGAGCTGGACCGGGGCGGGCCACAGCACCAGCCCCTCGATGCCGGACTCCTCGGTCGCCTCGCGCAGCGCGGCTGCCGCCAGCGACGCATCGTCGGCCTCCAGGTGGCCACCGAAGTGGAACCAGCGGCCGGCCTTGCCATGCAGGTTGAGCAGCACCCGGTCACCGCGCTCGCTGAGCACCAACGTGCCGGCGGTCAGGTGCGCGGGATGGCAGGACTTGAGCAGTCCGTCGGGGTGCGCCCCCAGGTGCGCGACGTACGACGCGCGCAGCGCCTCCTGCTCGGCCGAGGGGGCCACCCATGCGCGCAACTCGGCGAGCGCATCGTCGTGCGCGCTCACGTCCCGTCGGGGTGGTCGTCTGCCCCCGGCTCGTCGGTCGGGGGGGTGGAGTCGAGGAGCTCCTGGACCGCCCGGTCGAACACGTCGTCGTCGAGCTCCTCCGCGTCGGGAAGGTCGTCGCGGAAGCCCAGCGGGTCATCGAGATCCGCGGCGCTCGGCAGCAGGTCGGGGTGGGCCCACACCGCATCCCGACCCTCCTGGCCCTGCCGGGACCGCAGCGAGCCCCACAAGGTGGACGCGTCGCGCAGCCGGCGGGGGCGCAGCTCGAGGCCGACCAGGGCCGCGAAGGTCTCCTCGGCGGGACCGCCGGCGGCCCGGCGACGACGCATCACCTCCTGCATCTTCGCGGCGGCGGGCATCCGCTCGGCGGTGGCCTGGCCGACGACCTCGTCGACCCAGCCCTCCACCAGGGCCAGGGTGGTCTCCAGCCTCACCAGCGCCGCCTCCTGCTCAGGCGACTTCCTTGGCTCGAACAGCCCGCCCGACAGCGCCTCCTGGATCGCGGCCGGGTTGCTGGGATCGAGGCCGCTCACCGCCTCCTCGATGCCACTCATGTCGATGTGCACCCCGCGACCGAAGGCCTCGACGGAGGAGATGAGGTGCTGGCGCAGCCACGGCACGTGGCCGAACAGCCGCTGGTGGGCGGCCTCGCGCAGGGCGAGGTAGAGCAGCACGTCGTGCGGCTCCACGTCGAGTCCATCGGCGAAGGCGGCGACGTTCCCGGTCAGCAGTGCCGCCGTGCCGGCCGGTCCCAGCGGGAGACCGATGTCGGAGGCGGTCAGCACCTCGCCGACCAGCGCACCGAGCGCCTGCCCCACCTGGCTGCCGAACATCGCGCCACCGGCCTGGGACAGCATCCCGATCAGCGGGCCGGCCATCGCGCGAGCCTCCTCGGGCATCGCCTCGCCCATCGCCGAGACGACGTGCTGGGCAACCGGTTCGACGAGCACCCGCCAGACCGGGGTGGTCTGCTCGATCCAGTCGGCGCGGCTCCACGCCGCGGTCGTGGTCACGCCCGAGGGCAGCACGGTCGCACTGTCGAGCCAGTGGTCGGCCAGCCGGAACGCGTCGGCGACTCGGGTCTGGTCCGCGCGGTCGGGGCTCGGGTCGGGCCTCTGCGCGGAGGTACGACGGGCGACGTCCGTCGCGAGGCTCCAGTTCACCGGGCCGTCGTACGGCGTCATCATCGCCTGCATCTGGCTCATCAGGCCGGACAGGTCGAGGTTGCCGAGATTCATTCCGCCGGCCCCGAACAGCTGCTCGAAGGGGGTGCCCTTGAACGGGTTCTGCGGGTCGTTCTCGCCGGGCTGGTCGGGCGTGTCGTCCATGCCTCCACGGTACCGGCCGGTGCACATCGGCCGCGTAGCCTTGGCACGTGAGCGATACCCCGACCAGCGCCACCACGCCGTCCGATCCGACCCGGGTCCGGCTGGTGGACCTGCGTACCGATCCGCTCGACCCCGCCGAGGTGCTGGCGGCGGTCTCCGACCCGGCGGCCGGCGGACTCAACCTCTTCGTCGGCACCGTCCGCGACAGCGATCACGGCGCGGGCGTCGATCACCTCGACTACTCCGCGCACCCGGGCGCGGCCGAGCGGCTGGGTGAGGTCGCCGCGTCGGTGGCTGCTGCTCATGACGACGTGGTCGCGGTCGCTGCGGTGCACCGGGTCGGCAAGCTCGTCGTCGGTGACCTCGCGGTCGTGGTGGCGGTCTCCGCCGGCCATCGTGACCAGGCGTACGTCGCCTCCCGCACGCTGATCGACCGGCTCAAGAGCGAGGTCCCGGTCTGGAAGCACCAGGTCTTCACCGACGGCACCGACGAGTGGGTCGCCCACGCGTGAGCCGGATCCGCGTGTCCTGACGGATTTCCTGCCCGGTGAGGCGCGACCATAGGCCCATGGCGATCCTGCTCTGGCTGCTGCCGCCCGTCGCGGTGACGGTGGTCGCGATGCTGTGGGTGGGCTGGGTCGGCCGCGACCGGCCGGCGCTGTCCGATCGCAGCGAGGCCGCGCAGGAGCGCGCCCAGCAGCGGTTCGCCGAGGCCATCCTGCGTGAGCACCCGGCCGCCGCCGTACGACGGACGACGCCGCGCGACCGCAGCACCGGGGTCGCTGTCCGGACCAGGAAGTCGGCCTGACCCGATCCGCCGCCCGGCTCCGGGTCCGGGCAGGTGCGCTGCGGTTGATCCCGGATGAGAGGGTTTCGCCATGAGCCGACGGACCGTGGCCACCCTGCTGGCGGTGGTGCTGCTGGTCGTGCTCGCGGGCACGTCGTTGAGCAGGCCGGTCGGCTACACGGTCTTCTCGCCCGGTCCCACGATCAACGTGCTCGGCTCGAACGGCAAGAAGCAGATCATCACGGTTTCCGGTCACAAGGCATTCCGTGACGACGGTGGGATCCGGCTGGTCACCGTCTACGAGACCGCGATCGACCAGAAGGTCACCCTCTTCGACGCGCTCCGAGCCTGGGTCGATCCCAACGACGGGGTCTACCCCCACGACGTGATCTACCAGCGCACCGACACCACCTCGTCGGTGCGGCAGGAGTCGGCCGCGGAGATGACGTCGTCGCAGGACAATGCGGTCGCGGCGGCGCTGCGCGAGTTGCACGTGAAGTACACCACTGCCGTGAAGATCGCGACGGTCGACCGGAAGGGCCCGGCCAAGGGGCGGCTCAAGCCGGGCGATCTGATCGTCGCCGTCGACGGGGTGCGCACCAGCAACCCCGACGCCGTGGTCCGGCACATCAAGACGCGACCTCCGGGCTCCAGGGTCACCGTGACCGTCGACCGGTCCGGCCGCCGTCTGCAGGTGCCGGTGACGACCGGGCCACTGGGCCCCAAGGGCCGGATGCGGCACCAGTCCCGGGTCGGGGTCGGGATCAGCCCGTCGTACCGCTTCCCCTTCGACGTCGGGCTGCACCTGAGCAGCAACATCGGAGGGCCGTCCGCGGGCCTGATGTTCTCCCTCGGCGTGTACGACGTGCTCACCCCTGGATCACTCACCGGCGGCAAGATCGTCGCCGGCACCGGGACCATCGACGCTCGCGGCAGGGTCGGCCCCATCGGGGGGATCCGGCAGAAGATGGTCGGTGCCCAACGAGACGGCGCGAAGCTGTTCTTCGTGCCGGCCGGCAACTGCGCCGAGGCGCTCGGCGGGCACTGGGACCCGTCGAAGATGCGGCTGGTGCGGGTGACGACCATGCCGCAGGCGCTGGCGGCGCTGAAGGCCTGGACGAAGAACCCGAACGCCGAGCTGCCCGGGTGCCGACGGTGAGCGCCGCGACCGATCGGGCCGCCGACCCCGAACTGACCCGCGTGGTCCGCGAGCTCGAGAAGCACGCCTCCGAGGCAGGCTGGGACCGGCCGGCGCAGCTGTTCGCCCTCGTGCCGACCGCCGAGCTGCTCGAACGCGAGCCCGGACTGGCCGCCCTGCTCGAGGATGCGGGGGAGCTGACCTCGGTCCAGCAGGAGGAGCTGGGCGCGGACGAGCTCGAGGAGCTGCTCGAGCGGATCGTCTGGCCCAGCGGCGTCGTCGGTTGCGCCGCGGTGGTCGAGCGGCTGCTGCTGCCGCCCGAGGCCGAGGCACAGATCCCCACCGGGTCCAAGGACGCCGCGGAGTTCGTCGCCGGACACCCTGCGCGGCAGGAGGTGCGGATCGTCGCCGGAGCCACGCGCGCGGGTGGCTCCTGGTGTGCGCTGCGGCTGCGTTCCCACGACGAGCCGCAGTCCGTGCTGGTCGGTGACGACCTGGTTCCGGGCCTGCTCGAGCTGCTCCATGCCACCCTTGAGCCTGAACCAGGCCCACCCGAGGGAGAGCAGCCCCGATGATCCACCCCACGAGATCGTCCCTCGCGTGCCTTCCCGCGGGGACACCGAGCTGGGCACGACGCTCCGCTCCTCGGCTGGGCTCCTGCGCACCACGACCGAGGGACCCCGCGTGAGCGACTTCTTCGACGACGAGGACGCGGCGGTGGCTGCGGTGCGCCCGGCGCGCCGGCGACCCCGTCCGATCGTGCTCACCCTGGTCGCGATCGCGGCGCTGCTGATCGCGTTCTCGGTGTTCACCTCGATCTGGACCGAGAAGCTGTGGTTCGCCAGCCTCGGCGACTCGTCGGTCTTCACCACGCTGGTCTGGACGAAGGTGGCGCTGTTCTGCGGCTTCGGCGTACTGATGGCGCTGGTGGTCGGAGGCAACCTCGCCGTCGCCTTCCGGCTCCGCCCGATGTTCCGGCCGCGCTCGCCCGAGCAGGCGGGCCTGGACCGCTACCGCGAGGTGGTCACCCCGGTACGTCGCGTCCTGATGGTCGCGATCAGTGTGGTGATCGGCCTGTTCGCGGGCAGTTCGGCCGCGGGCCAGTGGCGCGACTTCCTGATGTGGCGGCACCGGGTGCCCTTCCACAAGACCGATCCGTACTTCCACAAGGACATCGGCTGGTACGTCTTCTCCCTGCCGTGGTGGCACTTCGTCGTCGACTTCTTGATGACCGCGGTGATCCTCGGGCTGATCGCGGCGGTGCTGGTCCACTACCTCTACGGCGGCATCCGGCTGCAGACGCCCGGTGACCGGTTCTCCCGCTCCGCGCAGGCCCAGGTGTGCGTGCTGCTCGGTGTTCTGGTGCTGGTCAAGGCGGTCGACTACTGGCTCGACCGCTACGACCTGACCACCAACGACGGCAGCTTGATCACCGGGATGACCTATGCCCGTCAGCACGCCGTACTGCCGGCCAAGGACATCCTGATGGCGATCGCGCTGATCTGCGCGGTGCTGTTCTTCGCCAACGTCTGGCGGCACACCTGGCTGCTGCCCGGCGTCGGGATCGCGCTGTTCGCGCTGTCGGCCGTGCTGCTCGGCCTGATCTGGCCTGCCGTGGTGGAGAAGTTCCAGGTCAAGCCGAACGAGCCGGACAAGGAGTCGACGTACATCGCGCACAACATCGCGGCGACTCGGGCGGCCTACGACCTCGACGGCACCTCGGTGACCGAGTACGACGCCAAGACCACGCTCAGCCCGCAGCAGAGCAACCGGGACGCCGCATCGCTGCCCGGGATCCGGCTCGTCGACCCGATGCTGGTCTCGGAGACCTTCCAGCAACTGCAGCAGGTGCGTGGCTACTACAGCGTGCCGAGCGTCCTCGACGTCGACCACTACGAGGTCGACGGGCGCGAGCGCGACATGGTGGTGGCGGCCCGGGAGATGCACCTGGCCGGCCTGCCCGGGGCCGAGCAGAAGTGGTCCAACGAACACACCGTCTACACCCACGGCTACGGCATCATCGCCGCCTACGGCAACCAGCGCAACGCCCAGGACAAGCCGGTGCGCAACGACGGCTCACCGGTCTGGGCCGAGCGGGACATCCCCCCGAAGGGAGTGCTGGGCAAGTACCGCCCGCAGATCTACTTCGGCGAGAACAGCCCCGACTACTCGGTCGTGGGCAAGGCGCCGGGCGGCCACGACGTGGAGCTCGATAGCCCGCAGGGCACCGGCGACTCGGGGAGGTCCACGACCACCACGTACGCCGGCAAGGGTGGCGTCCCGATCGGGTCGCTGTTCCACAAGCTGCTCTACGCCGCGAAGTTCGGCGACTCCAACCTGCTGCTGTCCTCGCGGGTGCACGCCGCCTCCAAGATCCTCTACGATCGCTCGCCCCGCGAGAGGTTGCAGAAGGTCGCGCCGTGGCTGACCGTCGACTCCGACGCCCTGCCCGCGGTCGTCGACGGCCGGATCGTGTGGATCCTCGACGGCTACACCGTCTCGGACCGGTATGCCGACTCCGAGTCGCGGTCGATGGAGGAGATGACCTCTGACGCGATCAACCCCCGGTCGACGTACGCCACCTTGCCGACCGACCAGATCAACTACATCCGCAACTCGGTCAAGGCCACGGTGGACGCGTACGACGGCACCGTGACGCTCTACGCCTGGGACCAGTCCGACCCGATCCTGCAGGCGATGGAGAAGGCGTTCCCGCACCTGGTGAAGCCGCGGTCGGACATCCCGCCCGACCTGCTGGCGCACATGCGCTACCCCGAGGACCTGTTCAAGGTGCAGCGCAACATCCTGGCCGACTACCACGTGACCGACCCGACCACGTTCTTCAACGACAACGACCGCTGGGACGTGCCCAATGACCCGTCGTCGGCGACCCGGCTGCAGCCGCCGTACCGGCTCTCGGTGGCGACCAAGTCGGGCGGCAAGCCGGTGTTCTCGCTGACCAGCGTCTACACACCGAAGAACAAGCAGAACCTGGCATCGTTCATCTCCGTAGGGGCCGATCCGGAGGACCCGTCGACGTACGGCAAGTTCCAGATCCTCCGGCTGCCGGACAACACCCAGGTGCCGGGGCCGTCGCAGATCGCCAACCAGTTCGCCTCCGACGACCACATCGCCAATCGGCTGCAGGCCTTCAAGCGCGTGGGCGCGAAGATCGAGTACGGCAACCTGCTGACGCTTCCGGTGGGCGGTGGACTGCTCTACGTCCAGCCGGTCTACACCTCGCGTGCCGGCGGCACCGGCAACTATCCGGCGCTGCGGTTCGTGCTGGTCTCGTTCGGCAAGGAGGTGGGGATCGGCGACACGTTGTCGGCCGCGCTGGACGACGTGCTGGGTGTGACCGAGTCCGACCAGGGCAAGGGCGGGTCGACGAAGACTGCCCACCCGCGCGGCAAGGGTGGCACGACGACGAAGGGGAACGGCGGCAAGGGGGGTGCGGCGCTGCCCGAGCACGCACTCCGGCTGCTGCAGCGCGCCGACGCGAAGTTCCGGCAGGGCCAGGACCTGCTGCGCCAGGGTGACCTCGCCGGCTACGCCAAGGCCGTGAGGCAGGGAGAGCGGCTGGTCCAGCAGGCCATAGCCGCCGGCAGCAGATGACCGGCGCTCCGGAGCAGCAGCCGGAGCACGAGCGGCTCCGGATCGACTGGCTGCGCACCATTGCGGGGGCGTTGGCGGCGGTGTCCTCGGCGGTGCTGCTGTCCACCCTCGGCGCCGCCGGCACTTTGGCGGGTGCGGCGTTGGGCAGCGTGATCGTGTCGATCACCAGCAACCTCTACAGCCAGGGGCTGAACCGTAGTCGGGAGCGCGTCGCCAACCGGACGGTCGCGCTGCGTCAGGTGGGCGTTGCCCAGGCGGAGGTACGTCGGGCGCGCCGCCGGCGGATGAGCCCCGCCGCGGCCCAGGCGCACTTGGCCCACGCCGAGGAGCAGTTGACCCGCGCCCGGGCCGAGCTCGACGGCGAGGTCGAACCGGAGCGGCCCGGGCTCGGCGCCCGGTTCGCGGCGCTGCCGTGGCGTCGGGTGGCCCTGCTTGCGGCCGGGTTCTTCCTGATCGCAGCCGTGGCGATCACCGTGTTCGAGCTGATCGCGGGCGAGCCGATCTCGTCGTACACCGGAGGTAGCGACACCCACAGCGGCACCTCCTGGACCCGGATCGACGGCGGCTCGAAGCCGCGGCACAAGCCGACCCCAACGCCGACGCCAACCTCGACGACCACGCCGACGCCCACGCCGACCCCCACGCCCTCGTCGACCCCGACACCGTCATCGACCGCCGCTCCCAGTGGCACCCCGTCACCGACGCCCCCGGCCGCGTCGTCCTCGCCGAGCGAGCAGCCAAGCCCGACCGGCAGCCCGAGTGGGCTGCTCGGTCTGGGCTGACCCCGGCTCGCTGACCCGCGCTGCTGATCCTCGTGCGGCGTACCCGGTCAGTTGTGCGGCGCCGGGGCCGTTCTGCGCCGACCCTGCGCGTGCGCACCCCAACGACCATCGCGCGCGGTGACCAGCCCGGGGTCCTGCTGCTCACCCGCGGCCGGCCGTCGCCACCGCTCGCATGGCCGACCTCGGTGCCTGCGCTGTCCTTGGATCCGATTTTGCGCCTGCGACACTGTCCACTAACCTTGTGCCTACGCGACGCGGGGTGGAGCAGTTCGGTAGCTCGCTGGGCTCATAACCCAGAGGTCGCAGGTTCAAATCCTGCCCCCGCTACTTTGTGAAGGGCCCGCTGACCTGCGGTTTTGCTGAAGGTCAGCGGGTTCTTCGCTTTTCTGGTCGCCCTTGGAGTCGTCGATGCTGCCGAGAATGCTGCCGTCCACTTCGCCGATCTCGGTCGGCGCCGGGGCGAGGATCAGCTGCGCAACCGCGTCGGCAGCCACGGCATCCATGCCGGGGATGACGTGCGTATAGGTCTGCAGCGTGAACGCGGCGGTCGAATGTCCGAGGCGCTCGCTGATCACCTTGGCCGGGATGCCGGCCTTGAGCGCAGCGCTGGCATAGGAGTGCCGCACGTCGTGCAGCCGGATGCGGGGCAGGCCCGCTGACTTGCAGTGCCCGTGGAACAGAGCGGTGATCGTGTCGGGGTGCAGGGGGCGGCCGTCGGCCCAGACGAACAGCAGCTGGGTGTCCTGCCCGAGCAACTCGCGTTCGGTGTCCCAGGTGATGAAGTACTCACGAAGCGCCTCGCATGTGTCCGGATCGAGGGCGAGGTTGCGAACGCCGCTGGCTGTCTTCGGCTGGGATTCGACGGCCCGTCCCGCCACGACGACGCGGGGCGTGCTGGGGGACACCCGGCGGAGGTGCAGATCGACATCGTGTCGAAGCAGCCCGGCCAGTTCACCTCGACGCAACCCGGTCGTCGCGACCAGCAGCCAAAGTGCGTAGAACCTGTCGCTCTCGACATGGCGGACGAATTGGCCGAGCTGCTCCGGAGTCCAGATGGTCGGCCGCGGCCTTGGGGCGCGCGGCGGCTCGGCGTCCTCGGCATAGTTGCGCGGAAGCTGGTCCCACTTGACTGCATCTCGCAGGGCACGGTGAAGCATCCGGTGGACGTTCTGCACGGTCTTTGGGGCAAGCCCGCCGCTGGTTTTGACCCGGCCCCGCTGAAGCAGGTGGGTGTAGAGCAGATTGAGCCGGACCGCCGTGAGGTCTTGGAGCGCGGTCTGCCCGATCACGGGGATCACGTAGGCATCGAGGTAGTTGCGATAGTTCACCCAGGTCGACGGCCTGATCGCTCCCCGCACGGCTGCGTGCCACTCGTCGAGGAAGTCCTCGACGGTCCGTCTCGAGTTCTTGACGCTCCGCCCTTGGAGGTGGGCGTTGATGGCCTTGTTCATCGCTTGAGCGGCGGCGCGCTTGGTCGGGAATCCAGACTTGGTCATCCGTCGGCGTCGTCCGGTCAAAGGGTCGGGGCCGACCTCGAATCGGTACTCCCACTCACCCGACGGGCGACGTGACACGTTCCCGCTCATGCCGAGAGCAACTCCTCGAGCTTCGCGGTGATCACGTAGACGCGTCCGCCGAGATGGGTGGTGGGAAGGTCGCCACAGGCGGCGCAGCGATATGCCGCGGAGCGGCTGATGCCGAGCAGCCGCGCGGCCCGTGGCACGGGGATGAGCATGGGCAGTCCCGCCAGCTCACGTACTGCCGGAGCATGCTGCTGGATCAGCTGGCCATCCTTGATTCGGTCTGCGACGGCGCCGATGGGTGCGGTGCCCGACGTAGTTGCCCTCTGCTCTGCGACGTGTGCATCCGACATTTGGTAGACCTCCCGATAGGCCAGTTGATACGTCGATTTCACCGCGCGGCCCGGGACGCTGAAACCGCCTGGTGGGACGTTTTAGGACGGCTCGTGCTAGTCTGGATTCGTCCGGAGGTGGAACACGTGCGCAACGAACGGCTGCGATCAGCGATGGTCCGGACGCACATATCGGTGGAGGATCTCCAGCGTGCAGTGGGTGTCGATCCCAAGACAGTTCAGCGCTGGCTCAATGGGCGTGTTCCCCATCAGCGATTCCGCTGGGCAGTGGCGGAGCTGCTCGACGAGGACGAGGCCTATCTGTGGCCCACAACATCCGTCGAGACATCGGCAGGCGCCGGGAGCACGGCGGAGATCGTTGCGGTCTATGCCCGGCGCGCCGAGGTAGACCGCAGGCTGTGGACGAAGCTCATCGACGACAGCCGTCGCGAGGTGTGCATCCTCGGCTACGCCGCGCTGTTTCTCACCGAGGCATACCCAGGGCTGGCAGAGCGCCTGGTGGCAAAGGCCGAGGATGGATGCCAGGTACGGGTGGCGCTCGCGGACCCCTCCTCTGCTGAGGTCGCGGCACGAGACGCAGAGGAGCACCAGGACGGTGGGCTGGTGGCGCGCATCCAGAACGCGCTGACGAGGTTCCGCCCGGTCGCACTGTGTGAGGTTGCGGATCTGCGGCTTCATCACGAGCCGATGTACAACTCGGTCTTCCGCTTCGATGACCAGATGGTGGTGACACCGCACCTGTTTCGCCGGGGTGGCTTCGAGTCTCCCGCCCTGCACCTGCGTCGTCTTGGCGATCACGGCATCTTCGACACCTTCGCGAAGCACTTCGATGAGGTCTGGTCCAGCGCAATCGCCGTACCCTCTCAGGCATGACGCGCATCGATTACTACGACGATCCGGACGCGCCGGCGGCAAACAGCCTTGTGCCAGCGGCCTCGGCCGTGGTGGTCAACGGCGACGGATCGATCCTGATGCAACGACGCAGTGACAGCGGGTTCTGGAGCATTCCAGGCGGAAAGATGGAGCCGGGAGAATCGATCCGCGACACGGCCGTTCGCGAGACCCGCGAGGAGACAGGCTATGAGATTGAGCTCGGCCGCCTTGTGGGCATCTACTGCGATCCAAACCACCGCGCCGCGTACTCGGACGGCGAGGTACGCCAGGAGTTCTCGGTCTGCTTTGCCGGCAAGGTCATTGGCGGGAGCGCTCAGACCAGCGACGAGTCGCTCGAGGTCGCCTTTGTCGCTCCCTCAGAACTAGCCGACCTCGATATTCACGGGCCGATCCGGTTGCGGATCAAGCACTTCCTTGAAGACCGACCACAACCGTTCATCAGTTGAGCAAGGGCGCTGGGAGAAGACCCTGTACTCGAGCGACCACCTCCCGGAGGTGTGGCTCCGATCTCGCCAATGCAACGGTGACTGGATGCTCGCGCGGATACCGCCGCCGGATGTCGGCGATCCGTTGATCGATGTCGACCTGATCTCCCCTGGGGCCCGTGGTCAGGTCGGCAAACGTCAGAACGTCCGCTGCGATTGAGTCCTCCAGCGGGAACTCGTCTAGTTCGCTACTCAGCCCTCGCACCCCCGCCTCCCAGCGGGCGCCACTGTGGTGGGCCACCAGACACGACAGACGTTCCTCGCCCAGCGTCCGCAACCACCGCGCACCGTCGAGCGGGTGGAACCCAGTCGCCGAAAGCGCGGGGGAGTAGCCGATGTCGTGCATAAGGCCGGCGCACGCGAGGACGAGTTCGTCATCGGGGCACACACGCTGAGCGACGTTGCGGGCGGTCTCGCCGGTAGCACGGACGTGCGCCAGACGTCCGAGCAGGCCGTCCAGATAATGCCGTGCCAGTTGATCTGCCGTACCCAAGTCCATGCTTCGAGGGTAGGTCGAACATCTCCCGCACATCGAGCGGCGTTTGGCATGGGATGCATGGCTCGCAACGTTCGTGCCGGCTCGTGCGTCGCACCATGACGAACGCGATGTGCGTCGCTTCGGCCCAGATTGACGCAGGACATCCTGATCGCTCAACGAAGTTCAAGGGGTCCTGAAACACGGTGAATGCTCAGGACAGGCGCAGTCCGCGTCTGAACACCGAATGTCGTGGCCGCGCTGGGAGGGTGCACCGGCGTAGGGATTGCGAAGGCAACCGCGGAAGTCATGCGAGATCTTCGCGCGGCACCTAGATTGGCGTTCGTGACTGACACTGCCCAGGCGACCGCGATGACGCCTGCGCATATTTTGGGCTCTCCTGACGTACCTGTGGGTGCCTGAGCGCGCCTGAACGAGCCACACGCCGCTTCCTGTCTAGGTTTCTGAGCTGTCTAGGAACAGGAACCAGGTGCACAGGAGAGCGGCGTGCGTGATGTCAGCCTATGGCGGGGCGTGTTCGGGGTCGAGAAGACGGTGATCGAGCGGGTCGAGTTCGACGAGGACGACCAGGTGCTGGTCGCCTACGTGCGGCCGACCAAGCGGCAGCGTGGCCGCTGCGGGCGTTGTCGGCGACGCTGTCCGGGTTATGACGCCGGTGCGGGCAGGAGGCGTTGGCGGGCGCTGGACCTGGGCACGATGGTCGCGATGGTCGAGGCTGACGCGCCGCGGGTGACCTGCCGGGCCCATGGCGTGGTGGTCGCCCACGTGCCCTGGGCCCGCCACGACGCCGGCCACACGCTGAGCTTCGATGATCAGGTGGCATGGCTGGCCACCCAGGCCTCGAAGTCATGCGTGGTCGAGCTGATGCGGATCGCCTGGCGCACCGTGGGTTCGATCATCTCCCGGGTCTGGGCCGACATCGAGACCCAGCACGACCGCTTCGCCGGGCTGCGGCGCATCGGGATCGACGAGATCAGCTACAAGCGCGGGCACAAGTACTTGATGGTCGTCGTCGACCACGACCAGCGGCGACTGGTCTGGGCCGCACCGGGACGCAACAGCGCCACCGTCGCTGAGTTCTTCGATCTCCTCGGCGAAGAACGCTGCAAGCTGATCACCCACGTCTCGGCTGATGGGGCCGACTTCATCGACACCATCGTCGCCGGGCGGTGCCCGAACGCGGTCCGGGTGGCCGATCCGTTCCACATCGTCAAATGGGCGACCGAGGCGCTCGATGAGGTCCGGCGTGAGGCGTGGAACGACGCCCGCAAGCAGGCCAGAACCGAACCCAAGCGGCCGCGTGGACGTCCTCGCGCCGACGCACCGCCGCGACCGGGCAGCGAACGGGCCAAGTCGTTGAAGGGAGCCCGCTACTCGTTGTGGAAGAACCCCGAAGATCTCACCGAGAACCAGCAGACCAAGCTGGCTTGGATCGCGGCCACCGATCCGCGGTTGTATCGCGCCTATCTGCTCAAAGAAGGCCTGCGGCTGGTCTTCCGACTACCCCACGCGGCAGCCGCCGAGGCCCTGGACCGGTGGATCAGCTGGGCGCGACGCTGCCGGATCCCGGCGTTCGTGAAACTGCAGAAGAGCATCGTCAAGCACCGTTCCCGGATCCTCGCCGCGATCGAGCACAACCTGTCCAACGGGCTGATCGAGTCGACCAACACCAAGATCCGGCTGCTGACCAGGATGGCGTTCGGGTTCCACTCCGCCGAGGCATTGATCGCGCTGGCGATGCTCACCCTCGGCGGGCACCGACCCGCCCTCCCGGGCCGCAACTAACCCACAGATCAGTCAGGAGGGCCATATTTTGAAGGTCACGCCTACGCCCGACGATGCGGGCGCGGAGGCAATGGACAGATTCGATTGGCAGTGCGCGATGGCGACCGCTGATCTGCTCGCGGTCTACACCGAGCTGCTAAAGGCCGGGCGGACAATCGGCGAGGTTGCGGTCGAGCTGATCTGTGAACACCACGAAGACTGGGCTCTGTTACTGGGTGACGATGCGGACATTGTTTCTGCGAAGCATCTTGAGCGTGAGTTCGGTACGTACAGCACGTTGAAGCAGGTGCTTGATGATGGCGGTGTCCTGCATCTGTTCGACCGCTGGGTTGCTTTGAAGCAGTCACCGACGTGCCGGGTGATGACGACCCCGAGCTTGAGTGGCGACGCACGCCAGCTCGAGAAGGCCTGTGAGCACTTCGCCGGCCAGCAGGGGAACCTTGAGTTTGGGGAGTTCGAGGGGATCCTGACCAAGTTGGCGGCTGAGATTGTCCGGCGGCGGACGGTGAAGGCGAAGTCGGCGGACCCGAAGTCGGAGATTGTGTTCGTTCCGGAGAGTGCGGAAACCCTTGCTGCGTTTCTTCGCGTTCTTCGGTTCACTCACAGTCGCCCGTTCCGGGATGACTTGGCGTACTCAGCGGGCGATAGGTACGCAATGCCGGTGGCTGTGGCGTTGGGTCATGCGGAAGCGGCTGACGCGATCTGGGAGGCGTTGATGAACGTGGTCCGGGAGCGGATGCGGGCTGCGGGTCCAGAGCCTCGGGCGGCGTTGCCTTTGGTGTTGGGCGCCAGGGATGAGCCCGGATTCGAGAAGCGGATGCTGACGTTGGCGGATGTGGAGACGATTGTCGGTGTGGCGGTTGCGAACCCGTCTGGGTATCGGCGGTTGCCGAAAAAGGTCCTGACGTCGAAGGTTGCGGTAAAGATGAGCGCCGGCGGTTGTTCGGACACCGCGATTGCGCGTGCCGAGAGCTTGCGGCTTCAGTTCCGTTCGCACTGGCGCACGGTGAATTCGGGACCGAGCAAGGTCACGGCACGTCGAAACGTTGAGAACGCGTTGCATCGGATTGCGGACGAAGAAGCGGCCGCGGTGTCCGGGGGCCCTCAACCGTGGGGTCAGAGGTTGTGGTCTGCGGTTCAGGTGCGGATCGATGCTTTTGAGGGCAACGCGAAGGCGCACGGCCTGGACTCAAACCTGCTCCTTGGTGGTGTCGCGGAGCTGTCGAACAAGTGCCTGGTGTGGTTCTCGCCGAGCTTTGACGCTGACACTGTGATGCGCGAGACGGCAGAGAAGGCATCGTCATGACCCGGTCTTTCGAGGAACTCGATGAGCTCCAGTGGGAACTTGACGACCTTGCCTATCACCAGATTCGGGTGCTGTTGCTGGTCGCGGCGGTGGCTGCGGAACCGAAGCACAACCGGAAGCTGGATGGGCTGACCAAGCTCGCGAAGCTCGACTTCTTCGTCCGATACCCCGCACTCGCGACCGCGGTTCTTGACGACCTTGAACCGGATGAGCGGATGCATTTGAGTGAAGAAGACCTGTCGAACCCGACGACGGTTCAGGACCCGATGACGAGGTACAAGTACGGGCCCTGGGATGACCGGTACTACCCGGTCATCGGTGCGCTGGTCGCCCGCGGCTTGTTGAAGTACGGCACCGGTGCGCGTGGAAGCGTCTCGCTTCTCCCGACCCCTCTTGGGAAGCAGTTAGCGACCGAGCTCGCCGGAGACGGCGTGTGGCATGAGGTCGCTGACCGGTGCGCTGCGATCGCGGAAGCGTCACGCGGCATGACCGGAAACGCGCTAAAGGAACTCATCTACGAGAGGCTTGCAGAGCTAATGGATCGGCCGCACCGTCAGGTGATTTCGTGACCAGCCGATTTCGGATCGACCAGTTCAGGCTGGAGACCGTCGAAGGGCCGGTCACCTACAACTTCACTGACGATCTGACTGTCCTTGCCGGTGACACCGGTGTCGGCAAGACGACGCTGTTCGAGCTCATCAAGTTCGCGCTCGGTGGCGACGGCCTCATCGCGCCGGTGGCAGCGAAGAACGTTTCCGAGGTCCATCTGAGCATTCAGGTCGGAACCGAGCGGCTCCAGTTGAGCCGTGAGCTCGATGGCGACCGGCGCAAGAACATGCGGGTCACCGACCTGATTACTGGTGACGTTCGCCCGAAGGTCGCCGTGAGCAGCGACAAGGAAACAACGGTCAGCGGCATCCTGTTGAGTGCGCTCGGGTTGTCGACGACGATGCGGGCCGCCGCGCGTTCACCTGGCAGCAGCCGCAAGGGTGCGCTCATCACGTTCTACGACCTGTTCAAGTACATGTACGTGCCGCAGGCGGCCATCAACCAGGACATCGCTGGCAGCAGAGACACCTACTACGAGCCGAAACGAAAGTCAGTGTTCGAGCTTCTCTTCGGCCTCACCGACGCCGAGGTCCTCGACATGCAGTCGGAGCTGAACGACCTGAACGGCAAGGTCGCCGAGGCGAATCGTGAAGCCGAGACCATCAACCAGTTCCTCACCCACAGCGGCATGAAATTGCGGATCGACGCAGAACTGGCACTCGCTCAAGCAATCAAGGAGGAGAAGGAGGGGCAAGACGCCCTCATCCACCTCGCGAGCGAGGTCGAAGAGGTCGTCGACCGCGAGACCCAGGTCCTTCGCGAACTGCTGACCGACAGCGAGCGAGCCCTGAACGACGCGCAAGAGCTCGTGTCGTCACTGGACCGCGAAGAAGCGCAGTACCGCGCTGAGCGTCACCAAGTCGAACAAGACATCACGCGCCTCCATCAGATGGCAAGTGCCGGGCAGCGGCTCGCGAACATCGAGTTCGTCGTATGCCCCCGCTGCACTCAGTCACTGAACCAACGCCAGGTACCGGACGACGTGTGCCGCGTCTGCATGCAGCACGACAGCGTCAAGAACCTCACACGCGGCCAGTACGAGACGGCCCAACTAGTCGACCAGGTCGAAGAGGTCGATCTGCAGCTGACGGTCATCGCGAAGCAAGCTAGCGATGCCGCCGAAGCTGTTCAGAACCGCAGGAACCTGGTCAGCTCCCTGACTGCCCAGATCGAGAGGCGCACCGCGAACCGGGTCACACCGCGCCTCCAGGCGTACACCGACGCGGCAGCCAAGGCCGCACGCGCCAAGGCACAACAAGAGCATCTCGAAGAGGTCCTGCAGCGTTGGGACAGGGCCAGCGACCTCCAAACCGTGGCCGAGACACTCGAGAGCCAGCGCAGCGCACTCAAGACCGCGATCGGCGCTGCGAAGTCCGCGTTGGACGAGCGACGACGCAGCGTGCTCAGCCAGCTCACCGACGAATTCGCCACGACGGTCGCAGCGTTCCGCATCCCTGCCAGCCAAGGCGCCACCATCGACCCCAAGACCTACCTCCCGCTGCTCGACGGACAGCCCTTCAACCAAGTCAGCTCCGCCGGCGGCATCGCGACAGCAACACAGGTCGCGTACTGGATGTCGCTCGTGGCGGTCGCCATACGTCTCAACGACACCGCGTACCCGGCGTTCTTGATGATCGACAGCCCGCGGTTGGCGGTCAGCAGCACCGAGGACATCTCTGGCCAGATGTACTCGCGATTCGTAACACAGGTAGGCGTCGTCCCGAACCGACTTCAGTTCATCGTCGCCGACAATGAGATGCCGAAGGACTACGTCCGTCGGTTCACGGAGTTCAAGTTCTCGTACGAAGACCCGACCATCAGTACGGTCGAACATCCCGGCCCGGCAGACGTCGTGCCACTTACTGCCGAGTCCGACCCGGCCTAATGAGCCTGTCTGCAAGTCGCGTCATTTCGCCATGGCAGCCTAAGCGCCATGGACGTTGACGTACTGGATCGACTTCTGCCGATCGTCACATTGGTGATCGGCGCTTTGCTGACGTTCTTCCTACAGCGCTCGGAAGGTGGGTACACCCGTCGTCTTGCGGCAGGTGACCTGCTAGCCGACCTGAGTCGCCAAGTCTGGTCGAGGAGCGAACCCGACGGCTGGATGAGCTTTCAGGTGTATCTGGGCCGGCTGCGCGTCTACCTGCGTGAGGCGGGCGTGCCGGAACGGGTGACCAGATCGTTGTCAGAGGCCGCTGAGGCCTACTGGTCGGCTGTCGAGGAGATTCGAGGATCCGATGGCCAGGAGTCCTGGGCGATGCCGGACAGCCACGTGGCGCAGACCCTGAACATCGCTGAGAACCGAGTTCACATGTTCCTGCGCACGGGCTTGCGTTGGCGGCTCGGTGAATGGCGGCAGAGGCGTCAGGTTGTCAGATGGGTGACCGACGCACAAGAAGCTGAACGGAAGGCAAAGCAGGGGAGCGGATGATCTCCTGAATCGGAACAGTTCGGGCCAGTGTCGTCGGCGAGGGCCGTCACATCGGTCTGAGGCTCGAACGCCGCACGCTCCGCTGGTTCGACACGACCAGGTCCGTGCGATATCTGCAACCCAGACGGACCCGCGTCACACCGCCGCGGATGCCGCGACCTCGTGTCGTATCCGAGCGCCTCGTTCGTGGTTAGCGTGAGAGGTCGCCTTGGAAGGCGCCGCCACGACAACGGAGGATGCAGACCGATGCCGCACCCACAGTCGAAGATCCACCGCGTGTTCGAACTCATCGAGCCGATCGCCACGACCACGTTCTCCCAGGGTCCGACCGAGGAGTTCCTCGCCCTCGGTATGCGGAACTACTGGGACGGATATTTCGCAGGCCGGGCCGCGCCGTTGGGGTTGGCGCCTGCCGAGGTGGTGGACGCGGTCTTCTACAACTTCGCCGACGGCGAGGTGGCGCGCCACATTCCCTGGGTCTGGGGCATCACCACGCCGCAGGAGGCGATCGCGGTGCGCGAGCGGGGTAGCGCCGCGGCGCTGCGGCAGCGGATCGGGAACCTCGCCAACTCTCCCCGGGTTGCGCACGTTGCCGACCTCGCCACCCGAGCGGCGGTCAGCGCGCCGATCGAGGGTCGGGCGTTGTATGCCGGACTTCGAGCACTGGCCGTGCCCAGGGACCCGGTGGCGAGGCTGTGGCACGCGGCGACACTCCTACGCGAGCACCGCGGAGATGGCCACAACATCATCCTTGCCGCCCACGGCATCGGCGGCGGCGAGTCCCACGTCTTGATGGCGCTCACCATGGGGATGCGGGCCGAGGAGTTCGGTCGGATCAACCACCTGCCCCCGGCACGGGTGGTCGCAGTCGTCGACCGGTTGCGGGCACGCGGACTCGTGGACGCCGAAGGGTGGTTCACCGACGCTGGTCGCGACCTCCGGGAGAAGATCGAGAGCCAGACCGACGAACTGGCAAGACCGCCCTATGACGTACTCAGCGCGGGCGACCTCGACGAGCTGATCACCGGGCTCGAGTCGATTGCGGCTTCTTTGTAGGCCGCTTTTCGCCCATCGACGCGCGTCATACAGCGTTTGCGCACCCGCCGTCGAAGGCGTTTCGCGAGTGGGGTCTACCGTTGCAGACTGGCGGATGGCCGGAGCCCACTGTCGGCGCGACAGGATGCGAGGTGTAAGCCCATGTCAGAGATTCAGCTGCGGGTTCGCCTCGTGAGTGGTGATCAACTCGACGTCAGGTTTGAGGGTGATGGCGAGGAGGACGAGGTCATCGAGCGAGTCGTCGCAACCCTTGCGAATGATTCCGGCGCGCTTCGCTGCACCCATGGTGGCCGGCTGCTCGTGCTCTACGGGAGGGGCGTGGCCACCGTCGAGATAGCACCGCGCGGCGCAGTTCTTTGACCGCATCGCCAGCTGGTCGGCTCGTAGTGCCGCACGGAAATATCCGCGTCGCTCGCGGTGCCAGTCGCGCCCTTGTCGGATGTCGGGGGATCGGGCCGGCTCAGTCGAGTAGCGCGATCAACTGCCCGGCGAGCCAGGTCTCGTATTCGGTCGGCGACCAGCCGCGACGACGTACCAGCCGGTCGTAGCAGTCCGGGGAGTTCAGGGTCCACACCGCGTCGATCAACCAGGGCAAGCCGTTCTCGTCCGCGTGGTGCTCGGGGAGACCGATCCGGTCGCGCATTCCGGTGATCGCGCGGGCCGTGCCGACGTACCGTTCCTGCTCGATGGTCGCGGTGAACTCGAGGAGGGTGGCGTCGGTGCCGTGCGCTAGGAGCGCACCGAGCAGCGGCCCGGCCCGTTCGGCGAGAAGCCGTACCCAACCGGCGTATGCATTCGCGAACGCAGGCCGGTCGCCGGCTTCAAATATGGCTTGGAACTCCGGTCGGTCGCTCATCGTCACGGCCGCGTCGTCACCGGCCATCATCTGGTCATAGACCACCTTGACCACAGCCGCCTTGTTTCCGACCGAGTTGTAGACCGTCTGCGGGCTGACCCCCGCCGCAGCTGCCAGCGTGGCGACGGTCATCGCGGAGTACCCGCCGTGGAGGAGCAGGTCACGCGCGGTCTCCACGATCGATGCCCGGGTCCGCCGCGCACGCTCGATCCGAATGGAGCTGTCGTAGGGCCTTGGCATGCCGCCCCTAGTTCGTTAGATTCCAATTCCATTGGAATAACATTCCAATCCCTGTAGGAGTGTAGCCATGAACCCGAATCAAGCGCAGGCGGCGGCCCTACGCGTCTTCGACGCCATCAACTCCGGTGACCTGGACTGTCTCGAGGATCTGGTCACCGACGACTTCGTCGATCACGGCTCACCGTTTCCCCTTCCACCGGGCCCGGCCGGCTACCGGCAGATCCTCATCTTCGTCACCCAGGTGCTTCGGATCAGGTACGACATCGAGGACGTGTTCTCGACCGAGGACCGGGTTGTGCTGCGAGCGGTGGCACACGGCGTCGGGGTCGACGCTGTGCACGGACCGGGTGCGGAGGGCGGGAGCTACTCGATGGCCACCGCGCACATCTACCGCACTGAGGGCGGCCGGCTCGCCGAGCATTGGGGCGTCCGCGACGAGTACGGCGCACGCCTCCAGCTCGGCACCATCAAGGCCCCGGACCCGATGCCGCTCGGCCGCTGACTCAAGTCGGTGGCGGGGCACCACGCCGAGACGAGACCCCTGCGGGATCAGGCGACTCGACCGCAGCGCGGTCTCCGAGCAAAACGCGGGCCGCGACGGCGAATGCTCAAGTTGTCGCGCGCACCTCGTTCCTGGACGGAGGCCCACTGCCCAGCTGTCGGCGCAGATGGTCCCGCATGCTCCACCGATCGATGGTTCAGATGGACTGGACGTGGAAGCGCCACCGATCCAGCACTAGCCAACCGGAGTTGGGACTCCGACTGGGCACGGAACCCGACCTGATCAGGATGGACGGAGGGTCTGTCACAGACCCGTGAATCACCTGTAGTTGCACAGGCGCGTCAGCGCGTCGGGCGGCAGCCCGACACTTTGGTTCCTCGTGCGGCTCAGCTGACCTGGTCGAGTACGACGGTGTGGCCCAGCTTCTCGAGCTGGGTGACAAGTCGCCGGGTGTGGGCCTCCTCGTTGCGCTTCTCCAGCCATTGCGGGCCGAGGTCGCTGTAGGGCTGGTCTCGCTTGAGCATGTAGTAGGCGGTGGTCAGGATCGAGTGCGCGACCGCTACCTGGGCCCGACTCATCCCTCGGCGGCGCGTCAGCCGGGCGTGTTGGACCGCCAGGTAGTTCTTGCCCTTCATCCGGCCGACAGATCCGGCGGCCTCCACCAGGATCCCCGATAGCCACTTGTTTCCGCGGCGACGACCCGCGGGGGTGCGCCTGCCAGCCGACTCATAGATCGCCGGGGACAAGCCTGCCCAGGATGCTAGGTGCGCCGCGCTGGGAAACTTCGACATGTCCCCGCCCGTCTCGGCCAAGATGACCTGTGCGACCTTCGGGCCAACGCCGGGAATGGTCTGCAGCAGTTCGATCTGGTGCGCCCACGGCTCACAGGCAGCTTCGATTGCGAGGTCGAGCTCGCGCATGGCGCGTTCGACCCGATCGATGCGATCAAGCAGCGAGCGCGCCAGCTGGGCATGGTGTCGGTCGAAGTTACCCTCCAATGCTTGGGCCAAGTCCGGGATCTTCGACCGCATCTTGCCCTTGGCCATATCGGCCAAGACCAGAGCATCGGTCTCTCCCGCGATCATCGCGGCCAAGATCGCCCGTGCCGAGACCGTCTTCAGTGACGAGGCAACCACCGACAGCTTGATCGAAGCGTCCTCCAACATCAGCTCCAACCTGACGATCTCCCGGGTCCGGTCACCTTGCAGTTGAACTCGGTATCGAGTCAGCAGCCGGAGCCGGCGGATCTCGGGGGGCGGGACGAACGAGGGTGTCAACAAGCCGTGTTCGAGCAGTTGCGCGATCCACTCCGCGTCGCGCACATCGGTCTTCCGGCCAGGCACGGCCTTCATGTGCGCTGCGTTCAACAGCCAGACATCCATGACCTCCTCCAGGCAGTAGAACGGCGGCTTCCAGTACGTCGAGGTCGACTCCATCGCCGCGATGGTCACGCCCTCGCGCTCGAGCCAGTCCCGCATCACCAGTAGCGATCCCGTGGTCGTCTTGAAGGTCCGAGTCTCTTGATGTCGCCCACGGCGTGCGCCCGGCGTGCGGACGCACACCGTCACCGACGCCTTGCCGACATCCAAACCCGCGACCCGGTCGTAAAGCACTTCCATCTCGATCAGCTCCTTCCGGTCAAACCGGCCCGCCGGAAGGCTGGCCGGGTGTCGCTCGGAAGGTCTTCTGCCGGGATACAGACCCACGTGCTCGCAGCAACAATCCAAAGGCACCCGAAGACCCCACGCCATACACCTCTACGGGCTCAACCCGCACCAGTGTGTCCCGACGTCGCCGAGCGACACCACGATTCTCATCCCCCACCGCAGCGACGAAGTCGCAAGCCTTCACACCTCTTGCACCACGGATGACAACCGGGGGTTGACGCGATAGCTGCAGGCTGTCAGCATCGGCCCATGACACCGAAGCCCGTCGCCGAGGAAGACCGCCAGAAGTTCGAGAGACTTCGAGACCTTCGAAGCTCTGCGCTGGCGCACGCCCGTCTGGCGCGTCAGTTGGCTGAGCAGCGGCGCGACTTGATCAGCGAGCTGGTCGAGGCCGGGTACTCCCAGGCCGACGTTGCGCGTGAGTTGGGCGTGACCCGCCAGGCGATCCAGAAGATGCTTGCTGCTGTTTGACGTCGACGCTGGGCGGGTGGCGCAGGATGGGTCGGACCTATCCGGCAGGATCGGGTCAGTCAATCGGAAGAGGGGTCGAGTTGAGCAGTCTGGGGAACTTCGTGTGGTCCATCGCGGATCAGCTACGGGGGGTCTACAAGCCGCACCAGTACGGCGGGGTGATCCTGCCGTTCACGATCCTGCGGCGGCTCGACTGCATCCTCGAGCCGAGCCGCGTCACTGTCCGCGAACTCGCCAAGAAGCACAGTGGCGGTGCGCTCGACGTACAGGTCCGCCAGAAGACCGGCTTCCGGTTCTACAACACCAGCGCCTACAACTTTGCCGCGCTGCTCAATGAGCCCGATCAGCTGCGGTCGAACCTGATCGACTACATCTCGCGCTTCTCCGCCAACATCGACGTCTTCGAACGGTTCAAGTTCGAGAACGAGATCGCCACCCTCGACGAGAAGGGCCGTCTCTACCTGGTCGTCTCGAAGTTCGCCGAGGTAGACCTGCACCCCGACATGGTGCCGAACTCTGCAATGGGCGATCTCTTCGAGGAGCTGATCCGCAAGTTCGCCGAGGCCTCCAACGAGGAGGCCGGCGAGCACTACACCCCACGAGATGCGATCCGGCTGATGGTGGACCTCCTGTTCGCCGAGGACAACACCGCGCTGCTGGAGCCGGGCGTGGTCCGGTCGATCTATGACCCCACCGCCGGCACCGGTGGCATGCTCTCGGTCGCCGAGGAACGACTGGTAGAGCGCAACCCGAAAGCGCGCCTGGCGCTGTACGGCCAGGAGATCAACGACCAGTCGTACGCCATCTGCAAGTCCGACATGCTCGCCAAGGGCCAGGATGCCTCCAACATCCAGCTCGGCGACACGCTTTCCGACGATCGGTTCGCTGGTCGCACCTTCGACTTCTGCATGTCCAACCCGCCGTACGGCGTGGACTGGAAGGCCGCCCAAGAATCCGTGAAGGCCGAGGCCGCGCAGTTCCCGCAGGGCCGCTTCGGCCACGGACTACCGCAGGTCTCCGACGGCCAGATGCTGTTCCTGACCCACCTCGCCCACAAGATGCACTCCGCGAAGGACGGCGGCGGCCGGGCCGGCATCGTGTTGAACGGCTCGCCGCTGTTCAACGGCGCGGCCGGGTCGGGGCCGAGCGAGATCCGCCGCTGGCTGCTGGAGTCCGATCTGGTCGACGCGATCGTCGCGCTACCGACCAACATGTTCTTCAATACCGGCATCGCCACCTACATCTGGATCCTTGACAACACCAAGGCGCCCGAGCGCAAGGGCAAGGTCCAGCTGATCGACGCCACCGGATACTGGTCCAAGCTACGCAAGAACCTCGGCGCCAAGGGCCGCGAGGTCGGTGCGGCCGACCGCGACACGATCGTCAAGCTGTACGACGCCTTCACCGGGTCCGAACATTCCAAGATCTTCGACATAGGCGACTTCGGCTACTGGACCATCACCGTCGAACGCCCGCTCCTCGATGAGGACGGCAAGCCGGTGCTCGACGCCAAGGGCAAGCCCAAGCCGGACAGCAAGCTCCGCGACACCGAGAACATCCCCTTCACCTACGCCGGCGGCATCGACGCCTACTTCGACGCCGAGGTGCTCCCGCACGTCCCCGACGCCTGGGTCGACGCTAAGAAGACCAAGGTCGGCTACGAGATCCCTTTCACCCGGCACTTCTACACGTACGCCCCACCGCGCTCGCTTGCCGACATCGATCGGGATCTGGAAGCCCAGGTCGCCAAGATCCTGGATCTTCTACGCGAGGTTGAGGGGTGACTTCGTTGACCCGGCTCAAACGGGTGCTGAGCGAGGTCGACATTCGCGCTGGAATGGCGGACTCCACCTTGCCGCGCATGTCGGTTTCGATCTACTCCGGTGTGCAGCGTCGCGTTGAGCCGGCAGGTGAAGCATCTACCGCGGCCGACTTGTCCAGCTACAAGGTTTGTCGAGACGGCGACCTCGTCATCAACAGGATGCGAGCGTTCCAAGGGGCTCTTGGGATTGCGCCCGAGGACGGGCTCGTTAGTCCGGACTATGCAGTACTTGAGGTCGCGAGCGGAGTCGATCGCGCTTGGCTGTCCTACCTAATGACAAGTCAGCCGTTTGTGAGCGCGATGGCGAGTCTGGTCAAGGGCATCGGTGGGATCGACGCTGGGAATGTGAGGACGCCCCGCCTCAACATTCGCGATCTGGGTGACCTGGACGTTGCTGTGCCGAGTGCGTCCGATCAGCAAGCCGTCGTCGCATACCTTGACCTCGAGACCTCCCGGATTGACACGCTCGTCGAGGAGCAGCAGCGCCTTGTTGACCTCCTTCATGAGCGACGCGACGTGGCCTGGGCAAACGTGTATCGGTCGTTGGCTGGCTCTGCCCCGATCGTCTCCATCAGGCGCGTGATCTCGTCGATAGTCGACGGCCCATTCGGATCGTCGCTGACATCTGCGCACTACGTTGACGAAGGCGCACGCGTAGTCCGTCTCGGCAACATCGGCATCAACGAGTTCAAGAGCAGTGATGCCGTTTACATCTCTTTGGAGTACGCGCAGGAGCTGGAGGCGCATGCCGTCAGGGTGGGGGATGTCGTCGTAGCCGGACTTGGGGACGAGCGGATGCCGCTCGGTCGGGCTGCTGTTGTTCCCGATATTGGACCCGCCATCGTTAAGGCGGATTGTTACCGCGTGCGCCCCAGGCAGTCCGTGAGTTCAGAGTATTTGGCATGGGCGCTGTCGGCGCCCCAGAGCCGCAATCAGATCGCGCTCCTAGCTCGTGGCGCTACGCGTGCACGCCTAAACACGAGCATCATGCGCGAAGTCGCGATCCCGGTCCCTGACCACAGCGTTCAGCGTCGAGCGGTGGAGCAGACCGCGCTGATGACCGGGAAGATCGACACCCTCATCGCCGAGTCCGAGCGGTTCATCGAGCTGTCCCGGGAGCGCCGCTCCGCTCTCATCACTGCGGCCGTGACTGGCCAGATTGACCTACAAGACGAGGTTTCGGCGTGATGGACGCCCCGGCTTCGCTCGGTCGGTTGACGACGGTCCCGGCCCGTGAAGTCTGGCCATACGAGGCGCTCAACTTCACGCCGTGGCTGCTGGCCAACGTCGACGTACTCAGCGATCTGCTCGGCATGGATCTCGTCCTCGAGGTCGCCGAGCACCCCGTGGGCGACTTCAGCCTGGACCTGATGGGGCATGACGAAGCGACCGGTCAAACCGTGATTGTCGAGAATCAGCTCGAGATCTCCGACCACACCCATCTCGGTCAGATCCTGACTTATGCCGCTGGCACCGACCCGACCACGATCGTCTGGGTGACCACTGGCTTCCGGCCCGAGCATCGAGCCGCGCTGGACTGGCTCAACGACCGCACCGACGAGAACACCCGGTTCTTCGGCGTCGAGATCCACGTCGTAAAGATCGGCGATTCGGAGCCCGCGCCGGCGTTTCGACTGATCGTGCAGCCCAATGACTGGGGCAAGCAGGTGCGAGCGGCGACTGCGGTGTCCGGCGAGACCAGCGAACGCGTGCGGGCCTACTGGGCCTTCTGGGAGCGGTTCCGGGACCGACTCAAGGCCGCCCACCCCAACTGGACCTCATCGACCCAGTCCACGAAGAACTCGTGGTTCGCCAAGTCGGCTCGAGTGAGAGGGGCGACCTACTGCTCCGCGTTCACCGAGCGTGGTCTGGCAGTACAACTGGTGTTCGATAGCCCCGACGCCGGGCTGAACGTGGCCCGGTTTCAGGCCTTGCATGCACGACGAGCGGAGCTCGAGGCGGCGTTCGGCGCACCACTGCGTTGGGACCTAGTCGATGGTAGGAAGTCGACCCGGGTCGAGGTGGTGCGCGACGGGTACTGCGACGTCAGGGACGAATCGCAATGGGATGCCTGGCTTGACTGGCTCATCGAGACCGAGGGGCGACTGCGGGCCGCGTTGAGCGCTGTCGGTGGTGTCCCGTCGGTGCAGGTCGACTGATGATCCGGACATATGCTGACTTCTTGTATCGCATATCGTTACGCGATACATTGATCCAGTGATCGTCGGGTTCCGGCACAAGGGCCTGGAGCGGCTGTATCGCGACGGGTCCAAGAAGGGGGTGCAGGCGGCGCATGTCGACAAGCTGTTGCGCATCCTCTCCGTCCTTGACGTGGCGCAGTCCGCTGAGGACCTTGCGATCCCGTCGTTCCGCACGCACCAGCTCAAGGGCAAGCTCGCCGGACACTGGTCGATCTGGGTGAACGGCAACTGGCGGGTGACGTTCCGCTTCGTCGACACCGACGTCGAGCTCGTCGATTATCAGGACTACCACTGAACGCAGCGCCACCGCTGAAAGGACATGATCATGGTGATGAAGACCCCGGTCCATCCAGGCACCGTTCTGCGTGAGGACGTGCTCGCCGAGCTCGGTCTGAGCGTCGGGGAGACTGCGGAGCGACTCGGGGTGTCCCGGGTGACGCTCAGCCGGGTCCTGCATGCCCATGCCCGGGTGAGTCCGAACCTGGCCGTGCGCCTGGAGGAGGCGGGGGTCGGTACGGCCCGCGCGTGGCTGGCCATGCAGACGGCGTACGACCTCGCTCGTGAGCGCGCCGCGGGCGTGCCCAAGGTGACCAAACTCGAGCCGGTGGCCTGAGCCGTCACCATGGCCGACCACAACGAGATCAAGTTCGAGCAGGAGATCTCCGAGCATCTGGCTGCGCACGGTTGGCTGTACTCACCCAGCGACGACGGGTACGACGCGGAGCGGGCGCTCTTCCCCGCTGACGTCTTCGGCTGGTTGGCCGACACGCAGCCCGACGAGCTGGCCAAGGTGGTCAAGAACGGGTCGGTCGCCGAAGAGGGGCAGGTGCTGGACCGGTTGGTGAAGGTGCTCGACACCCCGCTGGAGTCGGGTGGCGGCACGCTCAACGTGTTGCGCAAGGGCTTCCAGCACGTCTCGGCTCGGTTCGACATGGCTCAGTTCAAGCCGGAGTCGACGCTCAACCCGGCCACGTCGCAGCGGTACTCACAAGTTCGGCTGCGGGTGATGCGGCAGGTGCACTACTCGACCGCCACCCGGCACTCGCTCGACCTGGTGCTCTTCGTCAACGGCCTGCCGGTGGCAACGCTGGAGCTGAAGACGGACTTCACCCAGACCGTCACCGACGCCATCAACCAGTACAAGAAGGACCGTCCGGTCAAGGACCCGGCAACCGGCAAGCCGCAGGCGATGTTCGGGTTCGGCACCCGCGCACTGGTGCACTTCGCGGTGTCCAACGACGAGGTCTGGATGACCACCCGGCTTGCGGGGGAGAAGACCCATTTCCTGCCGTTCAACCGGGGCACCCTCGACGGTGGTGCCGGCAACCCGCCGGCGTCGGGAGGCAAGTCCACGACGGCATACCTGTGGGAGGACGTCTTCGAGCGTGACGCCTGGCTGAACATCCTGGGCCGCTTCCTGCATCTGGAGACCCGAACTTCCCGCGACCCGATCTCGGGAGCGGTGGAGAAGTCGACGACGCTGCTCTTCCCGCGCTACCACCAGTGGGACGCCGTCACCCGGCTCACCGGGGCCGTGACCGAGGAGGGTCCGGGACGCCGGTACCTGATCCAGCACTCGGCCGGGTCGGGCAAGACCAACTCGATCGCGTGGACCGCCCACCGGCTGGCCCGGTTGCAGGTGGACAACCAGAAGGTCTTCGACTCCGTCATCGTCATCACCGACCGCAATGTGCTCGACGCCCAGCTCCAGGAGGCGATCAAGCAGATCGACAACGATGCGGGCATCGTCACCGCGATCGACATCGACGAGGCCCGCAAGCAGGGCGCGACCTCGAAGTCCGGGCTGCTGGCCAAGGCGCTGGTCAACGGCAAGCTGATCATCGTCGTGACGATGCAGACGTTCCCGTTCGCGATGCAGGAGATCCGGCAGAACTCCGGGCTGAAGGACAAGAGGTTCGCGGTGATCGCCGATGAGGCGCACTCCTCGCAGACCGGCCGCACCGCGACCGAGCTCAAGGCGGTGCTGACCTCCGAGGAGCTCGAGTCGTTGGAGGACGGCGGCGAGATCGATGTGGAGGCGCTGCTCGCTGCCGAGGCGACCGGGCGCGCGAACTCCTCGAACATCTCCTACTTCGCCTTCACCGCGACCCCGAAGGCCAAGACCCTGGAGCTGTTCGGCCGGGTTCCTGAGGGATCAGTGGACAGCCGCCCGGTGCCTTTTCATGTCTACTCGATGAAGCAGGCCATCGAGGAGCGGTTCATCCTCGACGTACTTCGCGGCTACCACTCCTTCCAGCTCGCCTTCAAGGTGGCCGGCGAGGCCGGCGCCGAGCGCGAGGTGGACCAGGCCGAGGCGACCAAGCGGGTCAAGCAGTGGGTCAAGCTCAACCCGCAGACGATCGCCCAGAAGTCGGCGCTGATCGTCGAGCACTTCCAGGAGAACGTCGCACCGCTGCTCGAAGGGCATGCCAAGGCGATGGTGGTGGCCGACTCCCGGGTGGCCGCGGGGCGCTACAAGCGCGAGATCGACAAGTATGTCGCGGCCAAGGGCTACGACATCGGCACCCTGGTCGCGATCTCGGGCTCGATCAGCGATGCGGAGTACGGCATCGAGGACGCCACCGAGGCCTCGCTCAACCCGGGTGTGGGTGACTTGCGCAAGGCGTTCCAGGGTGATGACCGCAAGGTGATGATTGTTGCGAACAAGTTCCAGACGGGGTTCGATCAGCCGCTGCTGAGCGCGATGTACGTCGATCGCAGGCTGTCCGGTGTCACCGCCGTACAGACCCTGTCGCGGCTCAACCGCACTTACCGGACCCCGTCGGGTCAGGTGAAGGACACCACCAGCGTCGTCGACTTCGTGAATCAGCCCGAGGACATCCAGGCGGCGTTCGAGCCCTACTTCACCGACGCCTTTCTGGAGACCTCGACCGACCCGAATCTGGTCTGGGACATCGCCGGCAAGCTCGACCAGGCGCGCATCTATGAGGAAGCCGACCTCGATGCCGTCGTCGACGCGTGGGTGAAGGGCAAGGGCAACCAGGCCCTCGACGCCGCGTTCGCGCCCGCGCTGACCCGCTTCACGACCCGCCGCAACACCGCCGAGGCCGCCGACGACAAGGGCGAGCTGGATGCGTTGGCCATCTTCCGCAAGGACCTCGGCACGTTCGCTCGGGTCTACGACTTCATGAGCCAGATCATCGACTACGGCAGCGCCGTACTGGAGAAGAGGTCGATCTTCTACCGGCTCTTCGACAAACGCCTCCACGAGAGGACCGACGCCGACGACATCGACCTGTCCTCGCTCTCCCTGCTCGCCGTACGCCAGGTCGACAAGGGCAAGACCGACCTCGACCTCGGCGCCCGCATCGGCCTGCACGGCCTCACCGAGGCCGGCTCAGCGGAGAAGAAGGACCCCAAGCTGGTCGCTCTCCAGGAGGTCATCGAGCGGCTCAACGACCTGTTCGGCGCCGAGGAGTTCGCGCAGAGCCAGTCCGAGACATTCGTGCGCGGCCTGATCGACCGGATGCTGGAGAACGAGTCCCTGGTGCAGCAGGCGCGGGTGAACTCGATCAAACAGTTCAGCGAGAGTCCCGACTTCGACGAAGCAGTGGTCGACGCTGTCGCCGACAACCAAGGCGCCCACAACAAGATCGCCGACTACTTCTTCACCGACGCGCCCGGCCGATCCAACCTGGTCCGTTCGCTGGCCAAGGCATTCCACGAACTGGCTGCCGATGGTGACGTCGCGTAGGGGAGTCGATGTCCGGCTCACAGACCGGCTGCACCGCCGACCACGGTTCCTGACCGGGTCCGCCGCGGCCGGGGTCACCAAGCTCGGCACCGAGATCGCCGAGGTTCTCACCTTGGGTGACGCGCACGGCACCGAGCCACTCATCTCGGCACTTGAGCGAGCGGTCGCGTTCGGCCGCTCGCGCGCTGATGACGTCCGTTCGATCCTGGCCACCAACGGACATGGCCGCAGGCCCATACCGGCGGGTCAGGCGTTGGCGATGACCCTGCCCACGGTGCCCGCCAGGTCGCTGGACGCCTACGCCATCCAGCCCGCGATCGAGGGGCTTGAGGGAGGTGACGGCTCACGACAGCGACGACTCCGACATTGCGGATCGCCACCCGAGCGAGGGGGTGTCGGCTGGTGTGCCAACCGGCTGCGTATCCAGTCATGTCAACGGGTGTCCCCCCGCAGGGTTTCCAATCTCGGGGCGAACGGAACAGGCGGCCCTCGCACCTTGTGCCCCGCTCAAATCGGACCAATGAAGCGTGCAAACTGCGTCAGGTCTCTACAGGTTGGACCCTGCATGCAAGTCTTCGGACGCGTCGGAGAAGTACATGTCCGTGGCCATGAAAAAGTCCCCACTGGTGGCCAGGTTCGGGTCCCCGCTGGTGGCCGGATAGAAGTCCCCACCCTTCGCGTCGTGTCGTAGCCGACGGTGAGGGCCCTGCGTGGTGACGGTGGCGGTGCCAACCAGTCACCGAGCACCACGCAGGGGTCTCCATTGAAGAACGCGAAGGAACGAATGGACGTGATTGCCGCCTACCGAGACGTGGGCACTTACCGGGGAGCGGCCGCGATCTGCGGCACGACCCACAAGACCGTGCGACGGATCATCGAGGCCCACGAGGCCAGCGGTGTGGGCTCGGCGCCGCCGGTGCGGGTCCAGCGGAGCAGGAACTACGAGAGCGTGGCCGAGCTGGTCGCGGAGAAGGTCGCCAAGACTGCTGGGAGGATCAGCGCGAAGCGGCTGCTGCCGACCGCCCGGGCGGCGGGCTATGAAGGGTCGGACCGCAACTTCCGGCGCCTGGTCGCCCAGGCGAAGCGGGAGTGGCGTCAGGGTCAGGTCCGTGCGGGTGGCCGCCGTCCGGCTGTCTGGTCGCCCGGCGAGGTCCTCGCGATCGACTGGGGTGAGAAGGTCCTCGCGGGCCGCAAGGTCCACGTCTTCTGCGCGGTGCTGGCGTGGTCGCGGTTCCGGTTCGTCCGGTTCGCCGCCGATGAGCAGCAGGCCACCACGCTGGCGATGCTGGCGGAGTGCTTCGAGGCCCTCGGCGGCGTCCCGAAGGTCGTGCTCGCCGACCGGATGGCCTGCTTGAAGGGTGGCGTGGTCGCGAACGTTGTCGTCCCGTCGCCGGACTACGTCCGGTTCGCGACCCACTACCGGTTCCGGCCCGACTTCTGTCATGCCGCTGACCCGGAGTCCAAGGGGATCGTGGAGAACCTGGTCGGCTACGCCAAGGACGACCTGCTGGTCCCGCTCGAGCTCGACGACGACCCGTGGGCCGGTGGCCTGGCAGGTCTGAACGAGCGGGCCGTCGCCTGGTGCGATGAGGTCAACGCGGCGGTGCACTCGGAGATCCACGCGGTTCCGGTCCAGCGGCTGGCCACCGAGGCCGAGTTGCTGGGCGAGTTGCCGTCGTTGCGGCTGGAGGTCGGTCCGAAGCCGACCACCCGGAAGGTCGACAAGCTGTCCTGCATCCGGTTCGGCTCGGCCCGCTACTCGGTGCCGAACCGGCTGATCGGCACCGTCGTCACGGTGCTGGTCGACGAACGCGACCGGATCCTGCGGGTGGTCGAGCCGGTCACCGGCGAGGTCCACGCCGAACACGGGCTGGTGGCGCCGGGCGAGGTCAGCATCGAGGATGCTCACTACGACCGGCCACGCCCCACCACGCCGGCCCGGGGAGCACGCGCCAGGACGCCTGCCGAGCGGGAGTTCCTCGCACTGGGAGGAGTCGCGGAGCAGTTCCTGACCGGGGCCGCAGCGGCCGGGGTCACCAAGCTGGGCACCGAGATCGCCGAGGTCCTCACCCTGGGTGCCGCGCACGGCACCGGCCCGCTCCTCGCGGCACTCGAGCGAGCGGTCGCGTTCGGCCGCTGGCGCGCCGACGACGTCCGCTCGATCCTGGCCACCAACGGACATGGCCCCAGGCCCACACCCGCGGGTCAGGCGCTGGTGATGACCCTGCCCACGGTGCCCACCAGGTCGCTGGACGCCTACGCCATCCAGCCGCCGATCGAGGGGCTCGAGGGCGGTGAGGTGTCGTGACCGCGACGACTCCGCCGCCGCTGCCCGCGGACCTGAACGAGGGTCTGAAGCGGTTGAAGATGGCCGCGATGCGCCGACTGGCACCCGAGCTGCTGGTGACCGCGAAGACCCAACGATGGAAGCCCGAGGAGTTCCTCCGCACCCTGGTCGAGGCCGAGATCGCCTCCCGCGACGAGTCCAACGTCCGCACCCGGATGCGACAAGCCGCCTTCCCGGTCGCCAAACGCCTGGAGGACTTCGACGTCGCCGCCTCCTCGATCCCGGCCGCGACGTTCGACTACCTCTCCTCCTTGGAGTGGATCCGCGCTGCGGAGAACGCCTGCCTGATCGGGCCCGCCGGCACCGGGAAGTCCCACACGCTCATCGCCTTGGGGATCGCCGCGGTCGAGGCCGGGCACCGGGTCCGGTACTTCACCGCCGCAGAGCTCGTCGAGACCCTCTACCGAGGGTTGGCCGACAACTCGGTCGGGAAACTCATCGAGAACCTGCTGCGCCATGACCTCGTGCTCGTCGACGAGCTCGGGTTCGCCCCGCTGGACGACACCGGGGCACAGCTGCTGTTCCGCTTCGTCGCGGCCGCCTACGAGCGCCGCTCGCTGGGGATCGCGTCGCACTGGCCGTTTGAGTCCTGGGGACGGTTCCTGCCCGAGCACACCACCGCGGTCAGCATGCTCGACCGGCTCCTGCACCACTGCCACACCGTCGTCACCGACGGCGACTCCTACCGGATGAAACAGGCCCGAGCGAACGGAGGAACACGACTCAAGACCAGCTGAACTCACCGCGAAGGGTGGGGACTTTCAGTTGGCCACCAGCGGGGACCGCAACTTGGCCGTTGACAAAGTACAAGACAGCATCGATGGATGTCCATACGACCGATGATGCGGCGTAAGCGGCCACGAGCGACCGGACGATTTGCTCATGCCGACTGAGGCTTCTCTCGAACTGGAACCAGCGAGAGGCAGTGATATGCACGTAGCAGCAACACCCCTGGAGTTTCTCCGGCGATCAGAAGCCATGTTTGCTGGCCGCGTTGCCGTCATTGACGGCGACCGCAGCTTCACCTATGCGGAAATGGCCGAGCGATGTCGCCGCGCTGGCGGAGCCTTAGAAGCCCGTGGGATCCGCGCCGGGGATCGCGTTGCCACCCTGGCGCGTAACAGTCTCATGATGTTGGAGGCCCACTATGCGGTCCCGGCGGTGGGGGCCGTCCTGGTTCCGATTAACCACCGCCTCAAACCCATCGAGATTGCTCCGCTGCTGGCTCATGCCGGCGTGAGCTTAGTTCTCGTCGACGACGTCCTCGCAGATTTGGCAGCGCAATTCGATGTGCCGGCGATGAGCGCAACGGAGTATGAGCGGAGCATCGCGTCAGCGCAGCCTACGATGCGCGAGATTCCAGATGAACACGATCTCTTGTCGATAAACTACACAAGTGGCACGACTGGTCGCCCAAAAGGGGTGATGTACGACCATCGGGGTGCGTACTTTCAGGCGCTCGCTATGGTCGCGCACAATCATCTGAGTATGGGGACGCGATTCCCCTGGACGTTGCCCATGTTTCATTGCAACGGTTGGACGTACCCATGGGCCGTGTCCGCCGTTGGCGGAACCCACGTTTGTCTCGATGCCGTCGATCCGGGGCGCATCTGGGAGCTCGTCCACGATCTCGGTATCACGCACCTCAATGCCGCACCCACGGTCCTCATCAGCCTGATTGGGCATGAGCTCGCTCGGCCCGTGATCTCCGAGCAGGCCCTGCGAGTTGCCACGGGAGGTGCGCCGCCTTCACCCACGCTTCTCTCGAAGCTTGCCGACCTCAACATCGACGTGACGCACTTGTACGGCCTGACCGAGACGTATGGGCCAGCAGCGGTCTGCGACTGGCAGCCCGAATGGTCTCGGCTACCCGCCGCGGAGCAGGCAAGGCTGAAGGCGCGTCAGGGCAATGCCAACGTCCTCGGCGGTCACGCTCGGGTGGTTGGACACGACGGTAACGATGTGCCCGCCGACGGGGAGACGGTCGGCGAGGTGGCCCTGCGTGGCAACAATGTGATGCGCGGCTATTTCCGGGATCCCGAAGCGACGAACGAGGCCATTCGCAATGGCTGGTTCTACTCCGGGGATCTCGCCGTGATGCACCCTGATGGCTACATCGAGTTACGGGACCGGTCCAAGGACATCATCATCTCCGGCGGTGAAAATATCGCCAGCATTGAGGTCGAGCAGGCCCTGTCCACGCATGGCGACGTTATCGAGGTGGCGGTCGTTGCGATGCCGCATGAGCACTGGGGTGAGGTGCCTGCCGCGTTTGTCGTTGCGCGCAATAACGTTCGGATCGAGGAGACTGAACTCATCGACTTCGTCCGTACGAAACTCGCCGGATTCAAGGTGCCCAAACGGATCGTCCTCGTCGACGAGCTGCCCAAGACTGCGACCGGGAAGATCCAGAAGTACGTGCTACGGGCGCGCCTCTGAAGGCTGCCGCGTCATCCGGCGCGATTCCATGAATACATGACGATCAGAGTCTTGGTGGCTGTCAGTCGCCCCGTGCGTCGCATCTTGTTGACGACGCGCTGCAGGTGATCGACGTCCTCGACGCGTATCCGCACAAGGACGTCAGGATCGCCAGCGATCGTGTAGAAGGACTCGATCTCGGGCACGTCCTTGAGAATCTGCGCGATCTCACCCGTCTCCGCGCTGCCCTCGAGCCGGATCTCGGTGAATGCCTCGACGGCGCCTCCAAGGCGATCGTCGACGAGGGCTGTGTACCCCCGGATGACACCAGTGTGTTCGAGGCGCTCGATTCGGCGGGCGACCGGTGCCGGGGACAGGTTCACCGCCCGCGCGATCTGGGCAACCGGCGCACGGCCGTCCTTGCGGAGAAGTTCGACGATCCGCCGATCTGTCTCATCGAGCACGGCACAATCCCCTCAGCATGATTCGATCTCTAGGAGCGTGATCAAGGGCGAACAATGCCAGACGAGCCGCCCACAATCAACCGAATCGAGCCTTCAAGGTGCTCAGGTACCCCATCGGCTGGGGTGCGGCTGTCATCCTTTCCCATCGCCGTTGAGAGGACGCGACGTGACCCAACTGAGCTTCCCGGAGCAATTCGCTTCGCCGCCGACCAGCAAGGCCACCGTGCTGCGGCGGGTCGCTGACCAGGTGTTGTGGCTGTCAACGGCCATTGTTGACGCGGCCAATCGCGGGCGACCGAACAACACCGGTGTCAAGGTCGGGGGTCATCAGGCCTCCTCCGCGTCGATGGTCGACATCATGGTTGCCCTTTGGTTCCACTGCTTGACGGCCGAGGACCGCGTCTCGGTGAAGCCGCATGCCGCGCCGGTGCTGCACGCGATCAACTACCTGCTGGGCGACCTGGACCCGAAGTACCTACCGACCCTCCGAGAGAAGGGCGGCCTGCAAAGCTATCCGAGTCGCTTGAAGGACCCTGACTCCGTCGACTTCTCAACCGGTTCGGTGGGGATCGGGGCCACAGCGGCGCTCTGGGCCGCTATGTCGCACCGCTACGTTGCTTCCCACTTCCCGCAGACACCAAGAGCAGGGAGGTTCATTAGCCTCCTCGGCGATGCCGAACTCGACGAGGGCGCGATCTGGGAGGCCGTGGCTGACCCCTCGGTGGCTTCGCTCGGCGAACTCATGTGGGTCGTTGACCTCAACCGTCAATCGTTAGATCGGGTGGTCCCCGATATCCAAACCTACCGACTACAAGCCATGTTCGCTGCTGCCGGTTGGCAGGTCATCACCCTTCCTTGGGGTCGTCAACTGCAGGCGCTGTTCGCCCGCCCCGCGGGCGAAGAACTACGCGCCCGGCTGACGGAGATGCCCAACGAGGAGTACCAGCGCATCCTCCGCGCGCCCGAGACGGAACTGCACGATCGTGTCGTGACCCCCGGGGGCAGCGATGCGCTGCGCGCACTTGTGGCGAGCCTTAGTGGAGCGGAGCTGGCCGCGGCGGTTCGAGACCTTGGAGGGCACGATCTCGAGCTCCTGGTCGACACGTTCGACAACGCAGATCCGGAACGACCCACCGTCGTGTTCGCGTACACGATCAAGGGGAACAGACTGCCCACGGAAGGTCATCCGAACAACCACTCGGCTCTGCTCTCCGAGATGCAGATGCACGCGCTGGCGGACAGCCTTGGAATGTCAATGGACGATCCCTGGCGCCCGTTCGACCCCGGAACCCCTGAGCACGAGCTTTGTCGTGAGCGCAGTGCCGCATTGCAACGAACGCCGGCCGTGGACGAAGCAAGGCTGAATGTGCCGACCTCGCTCGGTCACCCGTACCGCAAGCCGTTGTCAACGCAGGCCGCCCTGGGGCGCCTGCTGGCCGACACGGTGCGCGATGCGCCGGAGGTCGCGCAACGGTTGGTGACCTGCAGCCCCGACGTCGCGTCGTCGACCAACCTTGGCGGCTGGATCAACAAGACCGGTGTCTGGACGGCGCACAGCCGCCACGACTGGTTCGCCGACGACCCCGATCGCGTACTGCGCTGGTCGGAGCAGATGACTGGCCAGCACATCGAATTGGGAATCGCCGAGGTGAACCTCGTCGGGCTACTTGGCGAACTCGGGACGACCTGGAGCCGGTGGGGTCAACGACTGATCCCAGTCGCAACCCTGTATGACCCGTTTGTTGGACGGGCGCTCGAACCCTGGTCCTATGGGATCTATGCCGGTGGGCAGTCCATCCTGGTCGGCACGCCGTCCGGAGTGACCCTTGCGCCTGAGGGCGGTGCGCATCAGTCGATAACCACGCCCTCGATCGGGCTGGAGCAACCCGGCTGTGTGGCGTGGGAGCCGGCGTTCGCCCAGGATCTTGAGTGGACCTTCTTGCACGCAATCAAGAGCGTTGGAGTTCCGGGGGGTACCTCCCACTACTTCCGCCTCTCCACACGTCCGATCCCACCCGAGTTGTCCGAGCCCTCCGATGACCGCCATCTGATGGAACGTCGTCGCCGCCAGGCGATCTCCGGCGGATACAGGCTGCGGTCTTCCGCGACCGACGACGTCACCCTCGTTGGAGTCGGTGCCATCATGCCCGAGGTGATCGCAGCGGCGAACGCGCTAAGCGCCTACGACCTCACTGCGGGGGTGGTCTGTCTGACAAGCCCGGACTTGGTGTTCCGGTCCCTCCAGCAGCGAGGACTCCGAGTGCCCGGTCACGGGGGGTCGATTGTCGGGGAGTTGTTCCCAGCAACGACGCCGACCCCGATCGTGGCGGTGCTAGACGGGCATCCGCACACACTGGCCTTCCTCGCCGGTGTCAGGGGCGATCCAATCCGCAGCTTGGGAGTCACCGATTTCGGCCAGTCCAGCGCCCTCGACGAGGCTTACCAGATCCACGGCATTGACGCTGCCGCCATCGTCGATGCGGCCCTCGGCCTGCTGAACCGCTGAGGTCCACCCGGGCACACCAGCACTCGGCGCAATTCCGCGCCGATCGACGTGAGGCCCCGTTGCCTCGTTCAACTATGTGAACCAAACTTCACCTATGCCGCTCGGGACCTCCCCGTCAGCGAGGACAGTCTGTTTGCCCGTGATGCGCCGTCGATGTGGGACTTCCGGACATCGAACGGCTGGAGTGTTGACAAGATCACACTTCAACTCTAGGTTAATCCTAATTCACAGCCGAGGAGCGACAAACTCCGTCTGTCCGTCATTTGAGCACCGCGACTGCGACAGGGCCGCTGCGAACGAGGACAGCTTCATCGATGACGGTCCCCTGGCACACAAGGCCGGGAGGGGGCTGGAGCACGGGAACAAACAGATCCCCAAGCTCTGAGAGAGGTCTGCGTTTGCTAGCCAAGCGCCGGAACGCAGGCAGTCGCATCACATCGAACGCACCGTTGCCCCTAACAAACGCGCACAAGAAATTGGAGACCGAAATGCGACGCAAGACAAGCGCTGTGGTGGCGCTGAGCGTGGCGATCACCATGGGACTCTCTGGATGCGGGAGCACCAGCGGAACCAAAGGCACCAGCTCGGGCGCAAACTCTCACGACAGCACCAGTTCGGGCCAGCTGCGGATCGGCTTGGCGCTGAATGGGCCCATCAATGACAAGGGCTTCAACCAAGGGTATTACGACGGACTGGAGGCAGCGGCGAAAAAGTACGACGGAAAGATCTCGGTCGTGCAGAACCTGAAGACGCCTGCTCAGCAACAGACCGGGTTCGCCAACCTGGCCAAGTCGAACGACCTCGTCCTGCTGTCTTCTGGCGAGTTCTCCGACGTCGGCGCCCAGATCGCAAAGCAGTATCCCAAGGTGGAGTTTGTTGGCTCGCAGCCACCAGCCTCCAAGGATGTGCCAGCCAACTTTCACTATTACGGCATCAATTTCGCCAGTTCAGCCTTCTTGATCGGCGCAATCTCGGCGAAGTTGAGTAAGACGGGGACGGTCGCATTCGTCGGCGGGCCCCAGGATCCGCCGTCAACCCAGGCGAAGGCGGGATTCACCGCCGGAGCGAAATACGCAGTCCCCGGTATCAAGGTCCAGTCGAGCTTCGCTGGCTCATATGCCGATCCTGCAGCGGCGTCCTCGGCCGCGGCTGCGGAGTTCGCGAACGGCGCCGACGTGGTCGATGCATTCCTCGACTCGGGCTGGACTGGCGTCCTCCAAGCGGCGAAGAGCTCTGGAAAGGACGTCAAGGTCTTTACCGGCTCCCTGCGCAGCTGCACCGGGGGCGGCGTGGGGTTCGCCGACGAGAACTACAGCGCACTAGTCGAATTCCAGGTCAAGAGCTTCGTGAACAAGTCACTCCCCGCCGGTGGCAAACAGATCGGCCTTGAAGACGGAATTCAGACTGTGGGGTTGTGCTCATCGATCGCGAACGAAGCCGCCTATGTGAAGGAACTGACCGCGAAGGTCAACTCCAGCGCGGTCATCGTTCCGACGAGCTGACCAGCAGCGATCAGGCATCCGGAAGGGATGGCGAACTCACGTGACGGTGGCTCATGGCGCAACAGGTACGACGCTCGCGCTGGAAGCTCACAAGATCTGCAAGACCTATGGAGAAGTTGTCGCCAACGATCACGTGAGTCTCGCCATCCCTGAAGCGCAAGTGCTCGCGATCTTGGGAGAGAACGGCGCCGGAAAGTCGACCCTGATGAGCATATTGTGTGGTTTGACCCGGCCGGACTCAGGCGAGATCCGAGTCAAAGGCACGCCGCGGAGCTTCCGTCGGCCCGAGGACGCGCAGCGGGCTGGAATCGGCATGGTCCACCAGCACTTCATGCTCGTCAACGACATGACGGTCGCGGAAAACATCGCCCTCACCCGTTCGGGCCACTGGTCCTCAAACCGCCTTGCGTCCGAGGTCAAGAACGCCCTGCGATCCTTGTCGGAGGAATACGACCTTCACCTCGAGCCAGACGCTTTCATCAAGGATCTATCGGTCGGGCAGCGGCAACGAGTCGAGATCGCGAAGCTGCTGTGCGGCGACTTTCACACGTTGATCTTCGACGAGCCCAGCGCGGTCTTGACCGAACAGGAATGGCGGGACATGGGCGCGATCCTCAAGCGCCTTTCTGGCTCAGGGAAGAGCATCGTCATCGTCACCCACAAACTCGCCGAAGCCATCGAAGTCGCTTCGCAATGCGCCGTGTTGCGCAACGGACGGGTCGAGGGAGTAGTTCACACGGAGGACGTCACGACGGCGGAGCTTGCCAGAATGATGGTTGGCCGTGACGTGAGCCTGCCAACGGCCCTCATGGCACCGGCAGTTGGCGATGTCGTATTCCGGGCCGACCGGATCTGCCTTGATACCGCAGTTCGAAGCACGTCGCTCAAGGACGTGTCGTTCTCGATCCGGCGCGGCGAAATCTTCGGCGTCGCCGGTGTCGATGGCAATGGGCAGACGGGGCTCGTGCGGGTGATGTCGGGTATGCAACTGCAGACGACCGGTTGCGTTGCATTGAACGGGCATACCCTCACGCCCGGCTCGGTCGCCGCATATATCGATGCCGGAGGGGCCGTGATCCCTGAGGACCGTCAGCAAACAGGTCTCAACCTGGCGATGTCGGTCGCCGACAATCTCATCAGCAAAGACGTCAAGCGGTTCACCCGTGCTGGAATCCTGCGGCGCCCGGAGATCCGGATGCATGCGGAAGCAGTGGCCGCCGAATACGGCATCGTCGCGGCGAACGTCAAACACCCGGCCAGCAGCCTGTCGGGCGGCAATCAGCAGAAGATTGTCATCGCACGCGAACTCGGCCGCCCCTCGTCGTTTCTGATCGCATCGCAACCAACGCGAGGACTAGATCTGGGCGCAGTCGAGTTCGTGTACAAGGCCATCGAACGCTTCAGAACCGCTGGCGGAGCAGTCCTGCTCATTTCTTCAGACCTCGATGAGATCCTCACGCTGTCTGACCGGATCGCGGTGATGTCCGACGGGCACCTGTCACAACCCTGGGTCCGCGGGGCACTGTCCAAGGAGGAAATAGGTCTCCTCATGACTAGCTCAGTGTCCACGGGCGAGGATGTGCGATGAAGTCGGCATCTACGGCCCTGCGTCAACTTCTCAGCTCTGTCTTCGCGGCGGCGGCCGCCCTTGCTGTCGGCATCGTGTGCATCGGACTC